>JAWKUH010000013.1:0-136361 GCA_041398665.1 Planctomycetota bacterium
CGGCCGCGATGTCTCTGCGAAACCCCAACCCTCAACCACTCGACGCGCTGCTCACGCAGCGCTGTGACCCCCGAAGTCTCCCATTACGAATGGACCTAAGTCGGGGGCTGGCGCATCACGGAGCACAAGAGCGAACCGGACAAGGGAGGACAGTCTGGCGTCAAGAATGGGACGTGTGTGCGTGGGAAGTCGAAGTCTCCCTGTCGGGCCGACATCTCGATTCACTTGGATATCGAAACTCTAGACCCAGCGTACTCCGGTGCGAATCACAGCGAGCAGATTAACTCGTTCTGGCACGATGTTGATGGCGACGGTATGCAGGACAAGGACCAGAATGGGAATCCGGAAGAGACTATCAGGTGGTCAAGCCCCGATGATGGCGTCTTGAATGATGGCGTTAACTGGGTCGTCGAGAGCACCGGCCGCCGTCGGGCGGACCCGTTCGGGGTTCAGGGTCGATGGTCGCAAGTCGGCGTGCGCTACATGAAGGAGCTCCCCTGCACGACAGAGGGTTCTCGGGACTTCGCCTTGATCTGGGCGTGTGCCGAAGCGAATGACTACTGCGTTGGGCTTGGCATTCGCTTCACGTGCGAGGGGTGCAAGTAGGTGAGGCCGGAGAATCCGTCATGAGGTATATGAGTACGTTCCACTTGCCAGACGTTTCCAGGCTTCTCTTCGGCGGTGCACTGGCGGTAGCCGGATTCTGCATGTCTTGCTATGAGTCAGGGCAGGCGGCCAGTGGCGTTCTTGAGCTTGCGCCAGCACGAGTCCTGTCCCACATAGGGCAGCGCGGGAGGCCGACTCCGTTCGATCTCGAAGATCGGACACTGCCGGAAGCGGTGGCGGCCTGGGTCGGTGAGGACGATGCGCGCACGGCGGGTTGGCATATCGGCCTGAACGAACAGGCAGGGGGAACCGTGAGCGAGTCCACGGCAGCGAACCTCGTATGGGCGCTCCAGTCGCTTGGCGACGTGTCGATCGAAGTCGGTGAACCGAGCGAGAACTGGGAGCCTCTCTCGCGCTTGGTGGCATCCGATCTCGAACTCGAGTCGCGCCCGCTCTCCTGGAGGCTCCGAGCAGACCTGCTGGACCCGGACTGGCTCTTGTTGTTCCGGACTCTCGGTTGCGAGCAACTAACGGTTCAGGGGGCAGACTACCGCGTCGACGACCTCGACGACGTAGAAGTCGCCGAATGGAGTGTGATCCGCTTGACCATTCAGTCGAACATCGGGTTCGGCATGGCGAAGCCGAGTCTCGACCCTCCGATTGCGCCAGAGTCGGTTGGTCCACTCGTGCGACTCCTGAGTCCGAATGCGCTCACGTTGTCTGGCTGGGCACTCGACGCCGACATCAGTGAGGTTGGCGAGAGCGGTCTTGCGCTCGAGTGGGTGAGGCTCATCAACTGCATCGTGGGTGAGGGTTTCCTTAGGAGCATCGACAGCGAAGTCCTATCTGGAGTCGAGGTCTTCGGAGAGTCGGACATTGGTGCTCGACTTGCTGAACTCGTGCGCGCACGACGCTCTCTGACAGCACTCTATGTCGAGTCGTGCACGTGGCCGGAGGCTGCTCTCGACTGGTTGACGGGTGCCAGCGCAATCGAGTCACTCTCTGTAAGTGGCGCCGCGGGGCGCAGGGCGCTCTCGAGTCTCTCGGGCATGCCGAGCATTCGACTCCTTTCGGTGAGCTCGGGCGATCTCGATGCCGAAGATCTCGTGCGTATTGGTGATGTTGGGAGCTTGGAGACGCTGAGCATTGCGAATTGTGGAGGAGTCACCTGCGAGCGACTTGAGTCAGTAGGGCGCTTGACGGGCCTTCGACACCTCGCCCTGATCTCGGCGAACGTCGACGAACGGGTTCTCCCCATACTCGCGGAAATGAAGCGTTTGAGGACGCTTGATCTACACGGCGTCGCCATGGACCGGAGAGCATTCTCGAAGTGGAAGGAGGGGATGCCTGATCTGCAGGTCCTAGGTGTCTTTCTGGAGGACTGAATCCTCCAGACTAGAGACTCGGCCGTCATGCTCGAGGAGGAACGCCTGATCCGTTCGTGCGAGCTAGCATGGGGCCAATCAGGCCGCTCTGACCTGCCCCGCTTGGTTGTACCAGCCTGAGTGTTAGTCCACTGGGGCAACGTCGTGCGTCTCGTCGATCCCGCGGGCACCGTCGTTGCGGCGGGCCTCGACGCCGCAGCGCGCGCGCTCGCGCGGCGTTGACGTCGCGGAGCGTCCGCGCGCTCCGCCGCGGACCCGCGGGATCGCGACGGGTCCCACCGCTCGTTTCGCGCGCGTCCCGATCGGGCCCGTCGGTACCATCCGCGCGTCCATGACGTGGTGGCTGCTCCTCATCGTCGGGCTCGTCGCCCTCGTCGGCGGCGCCGAGGTGCTCGTGCGTGGCGCCGCGGGGCTGGCCGCGCGCTTCGGGCTCTCGAGCCTCGTGATCGGGCTCACCGTCGTGGCCTACGGCACGAGCGCTCCCGAGGTCGCGGTCAGCGTCGACGCGGTGTTCCAGCACCGCGACTCGATCGCGCTGGGCAACGTCGTCGGCAGCAACTCGATCAACGTGCTCGTCATCCTGGGCGCGTCGGCGGTGATCGCGTCGCTCACGGTGTCGCGCCAACTGCTGCGCGTCGACATCCCGATCCTCATCGGCGTGTCGCTGCTCGGGTTCGTGATGGCGCTGGACGGGAAGCTGTCGAAGCTCGACGGCGCGCTCCTGCTCGGCTGCGCGATCGCCTACACCGCCTTCACCGTGATGGAGGGGCGGCGGCACGCGAAGCGGCTCGAGGCCGCGCGCCTGGCCGACGTCACGGTGGGGGAGGACGAGACGCCCGGGAAGGGCCTGCACTGGGGCCTCCAGATCGGATTCGTCGTTCTCGGCGCGGTCCTCCTCGCGAAGGGCGCGGACTGGTTCGTCGAGGGCGCGATCGACGTCGCGAAGCGCCTCGGGCTCTCCGACACCGTCATCGGTCTCACGGTCGTCGCACTCGGCACCTCGCTGCCCGAGGTCGCGACCTCGATCGTCGCCGCGATCCGCGGTGAACGCGACATGGCCGTCGGCAACGTCGTCGGCTCGAACATCTTCAACATCACCGTCATCCTCGGCATCGCGACGCTCGCGGCGCCGGGCGGCGGGATGACGGTCGAGCCCTCGATCCTCGCGTTCGACCTGCCGGTCATGGTGGCGGTCGCGCTCACCCTCGCGCCGGTCGCGGTGTCGCGCGGGATCATCGCCAAGCGCGAGGGCCTCTTCTTCCTCGCGATCTACGCGGTCTACACGAGCTATCTCGTGCTCTCCGCCAAGGGCAGCGAGCTCGTGCCCGAGTTCCAGCAGATCGCGCTCGGCTTCCTCCTGCCGCTGCTCGTCATCGCGCTGCTCGTCCTGGCGGTGCAGGGACTGAGGCGCGAGACGTGACGGAAGGGGAGGGCAGCACGGAGCTCCGTCCGCTCGCGCGACTCGCGCGCCTCGCGCTCGCGTGGACGCTCGTCACCGTCGCCGGACCCGGCGTGCTCGCGCGCGACGGCACGTGGTGGATCGCGGCGATCGGCGTCGCGCTGTGGATCGCGACCGTCGCGCGACCGGGGCGGCGCGCGTGGCTCGTCGAGTGGCTCGCCGCCGGAGCCGCGGTCGCGTTCCAGGTCTGGTGGATCGCGTACGTCGTCGCGTTCGTCGTGCCGGCGCAGCTCGTCGTCAGCGGCTTCTGGGCCTCGCTCGGCGGCCCGCTCGCGCGCCGACTGCTCGCGCGCCGCGCGCTGCCCTTCACGCTGCTCGCGCCGCTCGCGTGGCTCTTCGCCGAGGGCTTGCAGCACGGCCTGCAGATCCCGTTCTCCTGGGGCTGGATGCGACTGGGTCACGTCGCCGCGGGCGACCTGTGGCTCGCGAGCTCGGCGCGCGTCGCGGGTGCGGTCGGGCTCAGCGCGGTGATCGCGGGTGTCGGCGGCGCGCTCGCCGACCTCGCGGCGAGGCGCGCCGAAACAGAGGCGCGATCGGCCTCCTGGCCTGGCCGCTCGGCGCGTTCCTCCTCGGCGCGCTCACCTCGGTGCCGGACACGACGGACGGACCCGAGCTCCTGCTCGTCCAGCCCGCGATCCCCATGGCGCGCAAGATGGCGGGCGACGCGGACGCCATGCTCGACGCGCAGGTCGCGCTGACCGCGGACGCGATCGAGGCGCGTCTCGCCGAGGCCTGACCTGCCGGACGCGGTGGTGTGGGCGGAGACGATGCTGCCGATCGACGTGCTCGGCGACGGGTCGCGGCGGCGGTGCGCGCGGGCGGCGTCACGCTCGCGCCGTGGTACGGCGGCGAGCCGAGCGCGCTCCGCTTCGAGCGCGACGAGACCGAGGTGATCCGCGGCCAGCTCTTCGAGCGGCTGCTCGACGGTCGCATCGCCTTCCTCGCCGGCGTCGAGCAGTGGATCGTCCACGAGCGCGGCGACGTCCGCGAGCTGCGCCGCACCAACGCCGCCGCGCTGTGGCAGCGCGGGCCGTCCGGTGACGTCGAGCGCCGGATCGGTCTGAAGTCGCACCTCGTCATCGGCGGCGAGACCGCGTTCGGCCTCGAGGACGTCGGCTTCGTGCGCGACCTCGCCTACGAGATGGCGGGCTACGTGCCCGACATCGTGCCGGGGGAGCGGGCCGAGGTGCTCGCGCTGCGCGCCGCGGGCGGCGACTACCACCTCGCCGCGACGGTCTGCTTCGACAACGCCTTCGAGGACGTCTACGTCGAGACCGCGCAGCGCGAGCCCGTCGACGCCCACGTCGTGCTCTCGAACGAGGCCTGGTACAAGCGCTCCTTCGAGCTCGACCAGATGGTGGCCTTCTCGAAGGTCGCCGCGATCGAGACGGGGCGCGCGGTCGTGCGCTGCACGATTCGGGCGTCACCTGCCTGATCGGACCCGACGGGAGCGAACTCGCACGCCTCGAGGTGGACGGCGACGACCGCGAGGTCGCCGGCACCCTGGCGGTCACGGTCCCGGTGCCCGTGGAGCGCGAGGCGGCCCCGAACCCGCCCTACACGCGCCTGGGCGGGGTCTACCGCCTCTCCTCCTCGCCGCGGCGCTCCTCGCCGGTCCGGCGCTCGCGCTCCTCGGCCGTCGCCGCGACTCCGCCGGTGACCGGACCGACCTCCGGCGGTAACAGTGGCCGTGACGCGGCTCTGCGGGTCGCTTGACCCCCTCACCGGCACCGCTAGAGTCGCCCCGCCGCGGGCCCGGAGACCACCGGACCCGTCGCACGAGCTTCCGTCCCCGCCCGTCGGGCTCCCTCGAAGGGGCCGTCCCGTCGGGCCGTCCGCGCCGCGCGATGCTTCGCCCGAGCCGGACACGTCCCGGAGAGTCTTCCCACACGCCGCTCGAGCGGCTCCCCATCCACCACGACGGTCCCGTCCCCGGTGCCGACGCGCCCTGCCGTCAGCACCATCCACCGGAACCGTCGTCGACCCTCATCCCGCTGCGCGTCCCGAACGTCGCCGCGTCCCCCAAAGAGCCGGAATGAAGCCCATCGGAATCGTCTTCATCATCGTCAACCTCCTCCTGGCCGGCGCGTTCCTCGGATACATGTCCCACGCGCTGGACACGAACACGAACTGGAAGACGGAGTTCGAGAAGAAGGACCAGGAGCTGAAGGACGAGATGGAGAAGGCCGCCGCCGAGGCCGCCAAGCTCCGCGCCGACAAGAACGAGGTCACCGCGAACCGCGACGCGCTCCGCGAGGAACGCGACCGCCTCCAGTCGGACCGCGACAACCTCCAGGGTCTGCTCGAGGCCGCGAACCGCGAGAACACCGAACTCAACTCGCAGGTCGCCGGGATCAACTCGACCCTCGACGACTTCCGCCGCGACATCGAGACCGCCCAGCGCGCGAAGGACGAGGCCGAGGACGCCCGCGTCGCCGCCGAGCGCGAGCGCGACGACGCCAAGGACGCCGCTTCGTCCGCCCAGCTCGCCCAGCGCGACGCCGAGGACGCCCAGCGCAAGCTGGAGCAGCAGCTCGCCGACACCGAGCTCGCCCTGGCCGAGAAGGGTTCGAACCTCGACCAGCTCCAGGTCAAGTTCGACACGCTCGTCGAGATGACCGGCGTCAACCTCGAGGACATCCTCGCCCAGCCGCTCATCAACGCGCTGATCGTGGACGTCAGCCACGACGTCAAGCCGGGCCTCGTGGTCCTCAACGTCGGCAGCAAGAACAGCCAGATCAAGCGCGGCATGACCATGCAGATCTACAAGAACGGCACCTACAAGGGTGAAGTTCGCATCGACAACGTCGACGAGACGATGTGCTCGGCGCTGATCGTCCGCGACAAGGGCATCGCCCAGGGCGACTCGGCGACCACGCGCCTCTGATCCCCTCCTGAACCCGGAACCCCGAACACAGGGAGGAACACCACATGGCACGTCAACGCCCCGCACGTCCGGCCGCCCGCGGCGCCCGCAGCTCGCGCTCGACCACGTCCCGCAAGCCCGCGGCCCGCGCGTCGAAGAAGAAGGAGGCCGAGGAGCCGTCCGAGGAGGGCGGCATCGGTTGGGAGGGAGGCATCGGCATCGTCACCTGCCTCGTCCTGATCGCCGCGATCCTCATGATCGACTACCACATGGGCACGAACTACGGCGAAGGCATGTTCTGGAAGAACAACTGAGCCCGTAGGCGCGCCGGGCGGAGCCCTCGAGGCTCGCCGACGCCGAACGCGGCGCTCTCTCCGAAGAGGGGAGAGCGCCGCGTTCCCATTTGCGGCTTCCTAGTTCGCGCGGCACTTCGAAGGTCCGTGCGGATCGGTCGGTCGCTCGGCGCGAGCGGGAACCTCGCGCTGGAGCGCGCAGGACCGCGACCCGGGCTCGCCGGAGCCCGCGCGAGCCGGACGCCCCGAGCACGCGCGTTCCGCGCGCGGTTCGGACGCGCGCCTCGACGGCACGGCGCGCCTCGCGCCGCTTGGTCCGGGGACGCGCGCACCGCTACACTCCGCTCCGCGATCGGACCTGCGGGCCGCGTGTCCTCCGGCCGATCGCGAGACGCCCATCCGTCCCCCTCCTCGCGTCGTCCAGGAGTGCGCGCCACTCCGGCCAGCGACCGAGCGGAGAGCGGAACGCCCGCGACCGCCCGAGCGGCGGTGACCGAATCCGACGCGCGTCGTCGGGCGGAAGGCGCCACCGTTCCTGCGCCGCCCCCTGGCGCAGCCGACTCTCCGCTGACCAACCGTCCCTCCGCCGCGGCCGCGCCGACCGCGAAGGGCCCGATCGCATGGCCAAACCGTTCAAGCCGTGGGAGTGGGTGCTCGGTCGATTCTCCGTCGACATGGGCATCGACCTCGGCACCGCCAACACGCTCGTCTGCGTCCGCGGACGCGGCATCCTGCTCAACGAGCCGAGCGTCGTCGCCGTCCGCAAGGGCACCAACGAGGTCCTGAACAACGGCATGGCCGTCGGCGCGGACGCCAAGGCCATGCTCGGCAAGACGCCGGGCAAGTTCGAAGCCAAGCGGCCCCTGCGCGACGGGGTGATCGCGGACTTCGAGATCACCGAGAAGATGCTCAAGTACTTCATCCAGAAGGTCCACGGGGGCCGGACCTGGGTGAAGCCGCGCGTCGTCATCTCGGTGCCCGTCGGCATCACCGCGGTCGAGCGCCGCGCCGTGATCCAGTCGGCGGAGCGCGCCGGCGCGCGCCGGGTCCACCTCGTGGAGGAGCCCATCGCGGCCGCCATCGGCGTCGACCTGCCCGTGACCGAGGCGCGCGGCTGCCTGATCGTCGACATCGGCGGCGGCACGACCGAGATCGCGGTCCTCTCGCTGGGCGAGCCCGTCGTCGCCACGAGTCTCCGCATCGCCGGCGACGAGATGGACGAGGCCATCGCCAACCACCTGCGCCGCCAGCACAACCTCTTGATCGGCGAGCAGACGGCGGAGCGCATCAAGCTCAAGATCGGTTCGGCCTGGGAGCTCGAGCAGGAGCTCGAGATGGCGGTGAAGGGCCGCGACTCGATCTCCGGCCTGCCGCGCCAGACGACGATCAACTCGATCGAGATCCGCGAGGCGCTCAGCGAGCCCGTCGGCCAGATCTGCGAGGCCATCCGTCAGGTCCTCGAGGAGGCGCCGCCCGAGATCTCGGCGGACCTCGTCGACGCCGGCGCGGTCGTCGTCGGCGGCGGTGCGTTGCTCTCCGGCATCGACCGCGCCATCACGAACACGCTCGGCATCCAGGCCGTGATCGGTGCGGAACCGCTGACGGCCGTCGCGCGCGGCACCGGCGTGTTCCTCGACAACCTCGACGTCTACTCGTCGATCCTCTACACCGACGAGGCGCCGTAGCGCCGCGATGCGCGCACCGCGGGGGTCGTTCCACGCGTTGTGGTTGACGTGCGCCGTGCTGGCGCTGCGACCCGTGCGGGCGGCGGACGGTCTCGTCGAGGAGCTGCTCGGGCCGACGCGCACCGCCGCGCACCTCGCGTGGCCGTTCGTCGTCGCGGCGACCCGCAGCGTGTCGGCCGCCGAACGCGAGGCCGATGCGGAGGCCGCCGAGGAACAGGGCGAGGAGATCGCCGAGGAGCTCGTCCTCGCGAGCCTGCCGGTCCCCGACGGTCCGCTGTGGCGCGGTCGCCGGCGCGTGCCCGCGCGCGTGCTGCGTCGACCCTCGGGCGACCGCGACGAGATCGTGGTCGAGCCCTGGGCGCTGGCCGGGATCGAGGTCGGCATGCCGGTCACGACGGGCGCCGCCTACGTCGGTCGCGTCGTCTCGATCGATCGCGACGCGCGCACCGCGACGGTGCGCCTCGTGACGTCGAAGGACGGCGCGGTCGGAGCACTGCTCGAGCGCGACGAACGCGCGACGACGCCGGCGCCGCCCGTGCGCTTCGTCGTCGGCGGCGTCGCTCTCGGACCGCGGCCCGAGGTGGGGGAGGCGCACCTCCTGCTCGCGGCCCACAACCCTTCGGTACCCGGAGCGAACCCGCGCGGCGAACTCGTCGTCGACGAGTTGTTGCCGGAACTCGATCCGTACCACGAGCTGTCGCGCGGCTTCCGTCTCGGACGCATCGCGGAGTCGTCGACCGAGGGCGACTGGCGCGTCGAGCCGCTCGTCGACTTCCTCCACGGTCTCTACACCGTCGTGATCGTGACGCCGCTGTCGGGACCGCCGGTCGAGCCGCCGGCCCACCCGCTCGCCGACGGTCGCTGGGCGTTCGCGCGCGTCGTCGCGGCGGGCGACCCGTCGCCCTGGCGTTCGAGCCTCGTGCTCGACGTCGCGACGCTCGTACCGGTCGGGGCGGCGGTCGTGCGCGACGGTCGTCTGCTCGGCCGCGTGCAGAGTTCGACGCGCTTCGGCGCCGACGTGCGGCTGCTCGACGATCCCGGGCTCGCGTTCCCCGTCGCCGGCATGCCGCTCGGGACCGAGGACGACGAGCCGCGCGTGCTCGGTCGCGTCGTCGCGCTCGGCACCGATCCGCGCACGGGTCGCCCGCGCTTCCACCTGCGCGACGCCGTCGCGTTCGAGGTCGAGGGCGTGCCCGAGGGCGAACCGGTGCGCGTGCGACTCGTGACGGGATCGGGCGAGGTCGGACTGCCCGGCGGACTGGTCGTCGGCGAGGCCGAGATCACGACGGGTTCGAGCGGCGGGCGCGGCAAGCGCTTCGAGCTTCTCGACGCGGCCGACCCCTTCGCGTCGTCGAACGTGCTGCTGGTGCGCACCGGCGAGGCGCGGCCGTGAAGATCGTCGGCTGGACCTGCTTCCTCGTGTGGTGCGTCTGGATCACCGCGGTCGAGGGGCTGCTCGTGCACGAGCTGCCGGTCGGGGTGCTGGGCCGCGGACTCGGTGCGCTGTCGCCCGACCTGCTGGTCGTGCTGCTCCTGTCGTGCGCCGCGCGGATGACGGCGGGCGAGGCGCGCGTCGCCGCGATCCTCGCCGCGCTCGCGCGCAGCGCGACGAGCGCCGACTCGCCCTTCGCGATCGCGGCGGGTGCGTTCCTCGCGGTCGAGCTGCACGGCTACGCGCGGCGGCGCTTCGACGTCGAGGGGCGCGCGATCGGCGCCGTCGTCGCGGGGACCGCGGCGGGCGCGAACGCGCTGTGGCTCGCCGTCTCCGCCGCGCTGCGCTCGCCGTTGCCCGTGGCGGGCGTGCACGCGCCCTACGACTGGTTCCTCGGCGTCGCCGCGACGACCGCGCTCGTCGCGTACGTCCTGGGTCCGTACGCGCGCCGACTGCCGGGTTGTCACTTCGTCTGGAGCGGGAGGGAGGCGTGGGATCGCGTCGCACCCGTCCGCTGATCCTCGCGATGCTCGTGGCCGCGGCGTTCGTCGTCGCGCGGCTGTGGCAGATCCAGATCGTCGAGCACCGGGTCTGGGCCGAAGAGGCGCGCCGACTCGAGCGCAGCGGCGCGGTGCTGCCGTACCGCCGCGGTTCGATCGTCGACGCGAGCGGGATGCCGCTCGTCGTCGACGCGCCGGGCTACGCGCTCGAACTCGAGTACCGCGAGTTCCGGCGCGGGCACCCGCTCGGTCAGGTCGCGCACGCCATGTCGGCGCTGCTCGGGCGCCCCGTCCCGCTGCAGGACGCCGCCGCGAACCTCGAGGCCTTCGGCGCCGAGGTCGTGCGCCTCGCGCCGGACGAGGTCGTCGCGTTCTCGCGCGGCGCCGCGCTCGAGGGCGCGTCGTACTCGATCCCCGCGACCGACGAACCGTGGAGCGAGCTGCGCCAGTCGCGCGCTTCGGACCTGCGCTACTACGTCGCGGGCCTGCTCGGCGTCACGCTCGACGAACGCAGCGCGTGGCGCCGCTTCGAACGCAGCGAGGAGGCGACGACGCCCTTCCTCGACGAGCTCGCGCGCGTGCGCCGCGTCGCACCCGAGGAACTCCTCGCGGAGCGCGTCGCGGTCTGGCGCGACTCGGTGGCGCGGCTCGCGGTGCTCGCGCGCAGGCTCGACATCGGCGAGGGCGCCGACGACCCGTTCGAGAGGATCGTCGACGACCTCGAGGGCTGGCGGCGCTCGATCGAGGACGCCGTCGCGACGGCGCTGTTCCGCGAGCTGTTCGACTTCGACCCGGGCCGCGCCGCGCCGCGCACGATCGTCGACACCTTCGACCTGTCGTGGCTCGAGCGACAGCTCGGTTGGGACGACGCGCGCGTGCTGCAGTGGGCGGAGAGCGCGCGCACGAACTTCCTCGACGGTTGGCGCGCGACGTGGGCGGTGCCGCGGCTGCTCGCGCGCGTCCGGCTCGAGGGCGGGCGCGCGGACGCGGACCGCGTGCTCTCGACGCTGCTCGCCGTGTACGAGCCGTCGGGCGACCTCGAGCGCGCGCTCGACGGCGAGCCCGTGCCCTGGCGCGAGGTCTCGCGCGTGGCCGTCGTCGACGAGCTGCGCGACTCGATCGAACTCGAGGGCGACGCGCCGCCGCTCGCGCGCCCGCCGCTGATCCCGCTCCGCGTCGACGCGCGCGGCCGTCCCGACGCCGGCGCCGTGGAGCGTGCTCACCGACTGGCTCGAGCCGCGCGGCGCGACCGAACTCACCGCCGCGTTCGCGGAGGAGCTCGGGCCGCGCTGGGACGCGCGCGAGCAGTACCGCGGCGAACTCGCGCGCGTGTGGCAGCTCGACGGGCACCGGCTCCAGGCGCAGCGCGCGGACCGCACGCGGCGTCTCGCCCTCGCGCTGCTCGACTCGTTCGAGCGGACGTACCAGGTCGGGCTGCGCGAACGACTCGAGACCTTCGCCGCCGCGTCGAACGGCGGACGCATCACGGCGTCCGAGGAGCGGCGCGACCGCCTGAGCGAACGCGCGCGCCACTTCGCCAAGGACTGGTCGAGTCGGCCCGTCCGGCTCCACGACGACCCCGACTACGAGATCGTCCACCTCCTGACCCGCGACGCGCAGCACTACCCCGGCATCCGCGTCGTGCCGGTCAGCGAGCGACGCGTCGTCCCGCGCGGCGTCGACGGCGAGTCGATGCTGCGCGAGATCGTCGGCTCCGTCGCGCTGCTCGACGCCAACGGCGAGATCCGCCAGCGCGAGAAGTCGCACCGGCTCGCCGAACTGCGCCGCGACGTCGACCGCACGGAGGGCGAGGAGGCGGAGCTCGCCGGCCTGATGCAGGAACTCCTGCGCCGCGACGAGCTGCGCGGCGTCAGCGGTCTCGAGTCGTCGTTCGACCAGGTGCTGCGCGGTTCGAACGGGTACCGCGAGCAGCTCGGGCTCGAGGACGTCTACGGCCGCGGCGCGGAGTCCGTCTGGCTCACGCGCGTCCAGGACGGCGCCGACGTGCGCCTCACGATCGTGCCCGAGCTCCAGCGCGCCGCGCGCGACGTCATCAACCGCCCCACGGTGCCTCCCGACGACAAGATCGACGAGGACTGGTTCCGCGAACCCGTCGGCGCGATCGTGCTGCTCGACATGGACGGTCGCGTCCTCGCCGCGGGCTCGGCGCCCGACTCGCAGGCCGTGCTCACCGGCGACGAGGAGGGCGAACGCGCGCGCGTCGTCGACCGCGTGTTCGGCGCCTCCGGGTTCCAGCCGATCGGCTCCGTCTACAAACCCTTCGTCGCGCTGTGGGCGCTCGATCGCTTGGCGGGCTACGACGAGGGCTACGTCAACCTGTGCGTGCCGCCGCCGGGCAAGCACTGGGCGGAGTACGAGGGGCTGCGCTGCCACTCGCAGGTCGGACACGGACCCGTCAACCTGCCGAAGGCGCTCGCCGTCTCGTGCAACCCGTACTTCGCGCACCTCGCCGACCTGATCGGTCCGATGGGCGTCGCGCAGGTCGGGTACGACTTCGGTCTCGGACAGCCCACCGGCGTGCTCGAACTCGGCGAGGACCTCGACGTGCGCCGCGGACTCGTCGACTGGAAGGGCGACGTGTTCCGCTGGCAGAGCGGCATGGACCTCGGACTGCAGGTGCGTCGCGCCGCGAACGGCCTGCAGGTCGTGCAGGGCTCGCCCGCGCAGGTCGCGCGCGCGTACCTCGGACTCGCGCGCGGCGACCTCGCTCCGCTGCGGCTCGTCGAGGCGATCGGTGACGAGGTGCTGCCGCCGGCGGCGCCGCGACCCCTCGAGTACGACCCCGCGAACGTGGCGCGTGTCCGCGACCTCCTGCGCGCCGTCACGAACTCGACGGAGGGCTCCGCCTTCGACCAACTCTCGAAGGAGCGCGTGGGGCGCTTCGTCGTCGCGAAGACGGGCAGTGCCGACCTCGAGGGCCGGCCCGACGACGGCGGTCGCGTGCACAAGCACACCTGGGTCGCCGGTTGGCTGCCGGCCGAGGACCCGCAACTCGTCTTCGTCGTGTTCGTGAACGACACGGTCGCGACGTCGAGCCACTCCGCGACGTACGTCGCCGAGCAGATCCTGGTGCACCCCGCCGTGCAGGCGTGGCTCGAGGCTCACGGCAGCCGGTTCGACCCGACGCCCGAGCACGTGCGCATCGCCACCGTCGACCTGTCCCGCGTCGACGACGGGACCGGCGGGGGGCTGCTCCGATGAGGTCGCAAGTTGGCACCCCCTCGATCGCGCGCGGAGGACGGCTCCGGTGAAGGCGCAGATCGGCAAGCGCTGGGAGGCGAGCGCGGCCCGTCGGCGGCGGCTCCTCCGGCACGTGCGCTGGGGGCAGTACCCGTTCGGCATCCTGCTCCTCGCGACGGCGCTGCTCGCGGTCGGGCTCGTGCTCGTCCACACGATGTCGGAGGTCGACGCGCTGTTCCAGCGCGACGACGTGCGCTTCGACGGGCACATCAAGAAGGTGCTCGTCTCGTCGCCCTTCGTCGCGCTCGGGCTGTTCGTGACGCCGCGACTCCTGCGCAAGTACGCGTGGCTCGTGTACGGCGGAGCGATCGCACTGCTCGCGCTCGTCCCGATCATCGGCGAGGAGCGCAACAACGCGCGCCGCTGGATCCCGACGCCCGTCCACTTCGACGTCCAGCCCAGCGAGTTCGCGAAGATCGCGTTGATCGTCGTGCTCGCGCGCGTGCTGCACACGCGACGGCTCGACCGGTTGCGCGACTGGGTCGCGGTCGGTGTGCTCACGCTGGTGCCGATGGGGATGGTGATGGCGCAGCCCGACCTCGGTACGGCGCTCACACTCGTGCCGGTCGCGCTCGGCATGACCTACCTCGCGGGCGGCTCGGGGCGCGCCATCGCCGCGCTCGTGGTCGCGGGCGGTCTCGTCGGCACCGTCGGTTGGCAGTCGGGGCTCGTGCAGGACTACCAGATGCGCCGCGTCGAGACGTGGGCGCGCACGTTCGAGCCCGAGGCGCTGATCGCGGACAAGGACGGCCAGTCGTTCCACGTCTACCACGCGCGCGTGTGCATCGGAGGGGGCGGCATGGACGGGCTCGGACTCGGCGGCGGGCTCGCGAGCCGCGCGGGCTACCTCCCCGAGCGCGAGTCCGACTCGATCTTCTGCGTCGTCGCCGAGGAGGGCGGGTTCGTCGGTGCGACCGTTTTCGTCACGGCGTACGTCGTGCTCGTGCTGCTCCTGCTGCGCACCGCCGCACAGGTCCGCGAGCGCTTCACGCGCTTCGTGATCGGCGGCATCGCGATCTACTTCGGCGCGCACTTCTTCATCAACGCCGGCGTGAACCTCGGCCTCGTGCCGATGACCGGACTCACGCTCCCGCTGCTCTCGACCGGGGGCAGCTCGATGCTGGCGACGGCGACCGCGCTCGGCCTCGCGCTGGGTCTCGCGGCCCAGCAGGAGCCCACGCTCGACGAGGACGCCTTCCGGGACTGAGCCGGCGGGTGCGCATGGGCGCAAGTTCCTTCGAGCCGGCGTCCGGGGCGGATCGGCTCGACTTCGCGACATGTTCCGCGGCGCCCGCGTATCGGACGGCCGACGCGCTCCGACCGGGTACGGGGTGCGATCGGTAGGCTCGTTCCATCGCAGGTCGTTCGGGAGGTCGCACCCATCGGCGACCGTCGTCCGCGCCTCGCTCCATCGATCGCTCCGTCCATGACCCGACCCTCGACCTTCGAGGGGGCCCGTCGGTCCCTCCACGAACTCGTCGTCGTCGCCCTCGTCGCGTGCATCCTCCCGGCCTTCGCGGCCGCGAGCCGGTCCGACGACGGGCAGGGTGCGCCGTCCAAGGCGCACGACAGGCGCATGCGCGCCCTCCTCGTCGGCTGCGGCGAGTACCCCCGACTGGCCGAGGAGGCGCCGGACCGCTACGACGCGCAGATCGCGCTGCGCGGTCCGCGTCACGACGTCGAGCTGATGCGCTCGGTCCTCGTCGGCACGCTCGGCTTCGCGACGAACGACGTCGAGGTGCTCGTCGACGAGGACGCGACGCGCGAGTCGATCCTCGCGGGACTCGAACGGCTCGCGGGAGCTGCGCGCGACGGCGATCGCGTCGTCGTCTACTTCGCGGGCCACGGGTGTCAGCAGCCCGCGCGCGAGCGCGACACGCTGCGCGAGCCCGACCTGCTCGACGAGGTCCTCCTGCCCGCCGACGCCGGACTGTTCGACCGCGGCAGCGGCTCGATCCCCGGCGCGATCCGCGACGACGAGCTCGGCGAACGGCTGCGCGCGATCCGCGACGCCGGCGCCGAGGTGTGGCTCGTCGTCGACGCCTGCCACTCCGGCTCGATCCTCCGCGGCGAGGACGACGTGCGGTTGCGCGGTCTCGATCCCGACGTGCTGTCGGTCCCGCGCGTCACCTCGCGCTTCCGCGAGCGCATCGGCGCACCCGCTCCCGTCGACGACGTCGACTTCTCGGGCATCGTCGCGTTCTACGCGGCCCAGAGCTACGGACGCGCACCCGAGTTCGAGGTCGACGTCGGCGACGGCACCTGTCCCCACGGCCTTTTCACGTGGCTGCTCGCGCAGGAACTCGTGCGCACGGAGGGGCGCGTCACGTACGCGCAACTCGTCGCGCGCGTCGTCGCCGCGTACCAGGCGTGGCCGTGCACGCTCACGGTCCCAGGCGCGATCGGGGGCGACCTCGACAGGCCCGTGCTCGGCCTCGGCGGAGAGGTCGCGCCGTGGCAGGTGCAGCGCCTCGACGGCGATCGACTCGGACTCGATCGCGGCACGCTCGCCGGCGTCGAGCCGGGGACGCGACTCGCGCTCCTCGCCGACGACGGCTCGGACCTCACGGAGTTCGTCGTGACGACGGTCGACGCGTTCTCCGCGCACGGCCGTGCGAGCGATCCCGATCGACTCGCCGGAGCGTCGAGCTGGTCGGCGCGCCTCGTCTCGTCGCCGCTGCCGAGCTGTCGTCTGCCCTGGAGCCTCGTCGACGCGGAGGGCGTCGCGCTCGACGTCGACGTGCTGCCCGAGCGTGTGCGCGAGACGCTTCTCGACGAGTGGCACGCGCCGAGGTTGCCGCTCGTCGCGCCGGACGAAGCCGCGTGGCTGCTCGTCTCGGACCGCGGCGAGTGGCGCCTGCGACCCCGCGCGAGCGAGGGCGGCCAGGACCTCCTCCTCGACGGCGTCGACGGCCTCGTGCGCGACCTCTCGCGCATCGCTCGCACGCGCAACCTCGTCGGGCTGGGTTCGAGCGCGATCGGCGCGCCGCTGCCCGAGGGACTCGAGGTCTGGGTCGAGGTGCGCGACGACGATCGCTCGTCGCCGCGCCGACTCGTCGCCGGCGAGACCGTGCCGCCCGGTGCGAAGGTCCGCGTGCAGTGCCGGAAGCGCGCGGGCGACGTGATCGACCTCAACCTCTTCTACGCGGACTCGCACGGCGGGATGACGCGGCTGTTCCCGCGCTCCGGCGGCAACCCGAGGCTCGGTGCCGACGTCGAAGGTGTCGTCACCGCGCTCGACTGGACGACGGTCCTCGACACGTCGCTCGGGATCGAGCACGTCCTCGCGATCGCGCAGGCGCGAAGACCGAGCGAGCGCGTGCTCGACCTCGCCGAACTGGAGCAGGACGGCGTGTCGGTCCATCGCGGCGCCGACGACCCGGTCGCGGCGTTGCTCACGGACGTCGCGAGAGCGACGCCGACGCGCGGCGACTGGGTCGTCGTGCCGGGCTCCGAACCGATCGGCGTCCAACTCGTGTCGCTGGACGTGCGCTGGCCCGCGGTCGCGCGACCCGCGTGGCCGCGCACCGGTGTCGTCGACGGAGACGCAGGGAGCAGCGGTCGCGACGGCGGAGCAGCGGTCGAGTCCTGGCCCGACGGCGTGCCCGCGCCCGCGTTCGGGGCGGCGCGGCGCGCGCTCGTGCGGCGTCCCGGTGCGCGTTCGGGACCCGCCGACGCCGTGCTCGGCGGCGGCGACGAGGTGGAGTGGGTCGCCGTGGACCCGTTCTCGAGCGCGGCGGTCGGCAGCGACCCCGCGGAGTCTCTCGCGAGCGGTGCGTTCGCCCCGCTCGCCGTGCTGCGGCTCGACGACGACCGCCGCCTCGCGTACTACCGCGCCTCCCCGGACCGACCCTTCGCGACGATCCTCGAGGACGCGGACGGCGACGGACTCGCGGAGACGCGCTACACCCGCGACGGCGACGGTTGGCGTTGCGACCGTCGACTCGCTGTACCGTGGCTGAGCCAGGTCTGGATCGGCCGACTGCCCGACACCGCGACGCGCCGCCGCACGGCGGAGTCCTTCGCGATCCTCGCCGAACCCTCCCGATGAACCGCCCCTCCTCCCTCCTCACCGCGATCCCGGTCCTCCTCCTCTGCGCGTGCAGCTCGTCGCGCGGGGTCGGTAGCCGTCCGGTCCACGCGAGCAGTGTGCGCGACGCCGGTTCCGTCCACGTCGCCGTGCTCGCCGTCGCGCCGTGGAGCCACTACGAGCAGGCACTGCTGCCGAAGTACGACCTGACCGCGGAGCAGGCGAGGCACGAGGTCGTGCGCTCCGCGCTGACCGAGTTCGAGTCCGGCAGCAACCGCGCCGGTCTCGCGCTCAGCGCCGAGGAGGACGGGAAGTCCGCGCCGAGCACACCGAACCTCACGGACAACTCGTCGACGTTCCGCTCGATCTCCGCGCCGGTCGACCGTCCCGACGCGATGCTCGAGTACTGGAACGCGACGGCGCTGTTCCAGGAGGTCCAGCTCCTGCAACGCACCTTGCTCGACGCCGCCGTCCCGAGCGGACACCGCGCCTACCTCGTGCGCCTGCAGGTCAGCCTGATGCCGAAGCGGCGTCACCAGCCCTACGACGTCTACACGACGCTGTCCTTCTTCCCGGGGAGCGAGTCCTCGACCGACGACGGAGGCAGCGCCGCGGCGACCGCGCCCGCGACCTCGCTGCGCGGCGACATGGACGCGATCGCCGCGGGCGGTCCGCGCGTCCTGCCGCTGCTCGTGAGCGACAACCTCGAGGCGAGCGACGTCAACCGCTCGCAGGAGGACGTGCGGCGCCTCGCGCTCTCGCTCGTCGGCTTCCCCGGCGACTTCGCGGCGAAGGCGGCGGCGGATCTCCTGAGCAAGTCCTTCAGCGCGAGTGTCGCCGGTCGCGACCTCAACAGCCTGCTGACCGTCGCGCGCGTCTCGGAGAACACGCTGCGCATCCGCATCGGCGCGATGCGCGAGCCGACCGCGGGCTACGCGATGGTGCCGCGCAACCACTACGTGACGCTGATCCTCAGCGTGCCGGAGAGCGCGCCGCCGATCGTGCAGGTCCTCTCGCGCACCGAACTGGTCGACGCCGAGACCGGCGTCGAACTGCCCGGTACGAGCGACGCCGAGATCGACGCGGCCGTCGCGGACCTGCGCCGCAGCTACGGCGTGAAGGGGCTCGATCGCGCGCTCTTCGACGAGCTGCTCGTCCTCGCGCAGCGCAACGATCCCGTCGCGTTCGAGGAGCGCCTCGCCGCGAGGATCGGACTCCGCGCCCACGCGTCGCTCGGGCAGACGCTCTGGCTCGAAGCCGTCAACCTCATGTCGGGCAGCCGCTGGGCCGGCACCTGGATCGAGCTCCCCGGTCAAGGGAAGTGGGAGATCCTCGGCGAGACCTTCCATTCGCAGACCGCCGTCGCGGTCGACGACGGGACGTCGACCGTGGTCGAGCTGTCCGGCGCGAGCTTCGCCGACGAGGTCCAGGTCGGCGGCGAGCTGATCCTCCTCGTCGACGGCGACGAGATCTCCCTGCCCGCGAGGTCGGTCGAGCGCGACCCCGTCGCGCGCCGCGTGCGCCTCGAGTTCCCCTCGCTCGCCGTGCTCCAGCTCGACGACGAGGCGCGCCAGCTCCTCGGCGTCGCGCTGACCTGGGCCGACGAGCGCCAGGAGTTCGACGCGCTCTTCGTGGCGGTCGAGGGCGGGGCGGCGGCGACCGAAGGGATGTGATCGTCAGCGGCGCGGACGCAGCACCAGGACGTCCGCGCCGAACGTCACGGCGAGGTGCGTGAGCTCGGCCGCGCGCTCCGACTCGCGGTGGCGCGCGCCGCGGTAGGACGAGGCGAGCGTCGCTGCGATCCGTTCGGCGTCGAGCTCGCGTCGCGCCTCGACGCGCGCGCGCTCCGCGAGTTCGAAGTGCTGCCCGAACGCGGCGAGCGCCGACGCGGTCCGGTCCTCGCGCAGCTCCTCGCCCGTGATCGCCGAGCGCAGTTCGACGAGGTCGTCGGGCGAGGGCACGGCGAGGACGAGCACGCCGTCCGGCGCGAGCACGCGGCCGAGTTCGGCCGCGGGCTTCGGACCGTAGACGCACACCGCGGCTCGGCACGAACGGGTCGCGAGCGGGATCCTCCGATCGGCGTTCGCGACGACGACTCGCGCGCGTGGAGCGGTGCGCGCCGCGCGCTGGGCCGCGTGCGTCGAGAGGTCGAGCGCGACGACGTCGCCCGCCTGCTCGAGCGCGCGCGCGACGTGGCCGGATCCGCAACCGATGTCGAGGACGGCGCCGCGGGACGGGCTCGCTCCGCTCTCCACGGCCGCGACGATCGCCTCCGTGACGTGCGCGAGAACGCCGGCCTCGTGCAGCGCCGCACGCCCCTCGATCGACGCCTTCGCGTCGCCCGGCGACGCCGAGCGCTTGTCCTGCGGCTGCAACAGGTTGAGGTGACCGGAGCGCGCGAGGTCGAACGCGTGACCGCGCTCGCACGCGAAGCCGCTCGCGGTCGCGGCGAGCGGCGCGTCGCACCCGCGCACCGTGCAGACGAGGAATCGGTCGGCGGTGCGCGCGTGATTCGTGCGCGCTCGCTCCGGCGTCCCACTCGAGTCCCTGGTTCCCTCGCTCCGCATCGCGCCGCGATCCTATCCGCGCGGAGGAAACGGCCGACGCTCGAGCGGTCCGGCGAGCGTCCGTTGGCACAATCCCTCGCGGATGTCGACGTGGAAGCGCACCTTCGCGGTCGTCTGGATCGCGAACCTCCTCACCGGGATGGGGATGATGAGCTTCCTGCCGTACTTCCCGTCCTACCTCGAGCGCCTCGGGGTGACGGACAAGGCGGACGTCTCGACCTGGGCCGGCCTGTGCTTCGGCGCCGCACCGCTCTCCGCGGCGCTCATGGGGCCGATCTGGGGAGCGCTCGGCGACCGCTTCGGCCGCAAGGCGATGGTGCTGCGCTCGCTGTTCGCGCTGTCGTTCTTCGTCGGACTCATGGCGTTCGCGCGGACGCCGTGGCAGTTGCTCCTGCTGCGCGTCGGACAGGGTCTGTTCAGCGGCATCCTCCCGCCGTCCATCACGCTCGTCTCGATCGGCGTCCCCGCCGACCGTCGCGGCCGTGTCGCCGGCGGCATGCAGACCGCCATGGCCGCCGGAGCGATCGGGGGCCCGCAGATCGGTTCGTTCGTGCACGGCGCGTCGGACCCGCGCTACCTCTTCGTCGGGGTGTGCGTCGCGACGCTGGTCGGTGCGCTGCTCGTGCTCTTCTTCGCGCGCGAGGACGACTCCGAGCGCAAGCAGTCCGCCGAGGGCGGCCGCCTCCTCCAGGCGCTCGCGCGCGACATCGCGTCGCTCTTCGCGATCCCGCGGCTGCGCGCCGCGATGGTGCTCCTGTTCTGCGTGCAGTTCGGCATCGGCGCGACGAATCCCGTGCTCGAGCTCTACGTGCGCGAGATCGTCCCCGACGCGTCGCCCGAGCACGCGGCCCACCTCGCCGGCAACCTCTTCTCCGTGATGAGCCTCATGCTCGTCGTGTCGGCCTCGATGTGGGGCCGCGCCGGCGACCGCTTCGGCCACGGCCGCGCCCTGATCGCGTCGGCCGTCGTCGCGTGCGTCGCCCTGATCGGCTCGGGCGCCGCGACCGTCTTCGCGTTCCTGCTCGCCGCGCGCGTCGTCCTCGGCGTCGGAGCCGGCGGCCTCGGACCGACGGCGTTCGGCCTCGCCGCGGTCACCGTCCCGCCGCACGCGCGCGGCGCCGCGAACGGCGCGGTCTTCTCGTCGCGCGCGCTCGCGCTCGCGACGAGCTCGATGGTGGGGGGGTGGCTCGCGGCGCAGGTGGGGATCCGGCAGCTGTTCGTCTGGGCGGCGGTGGCGCTCGGGGCGGCGACGGTGCTCTCGCTGCCGCGGCTCGCGGGCCGGTCCGTCCCCGCACCCGACCGGTAGTGGGCCCGTTCGCTGGTGATGGGCGGACGGACCGGCCCCCCCGGCCCGCCGGGGCCGGTCGCCGCCGCCGCGACCCCCCGGTCGCGCGGCCTTTCCAGGCCCATCACCAGCGAGCGGGGCCAGTACTCCCCGGAACGGGGACGGCGATTCCCGTCCCTGCGCCCCGTTCTCCTCAATCCGTTGGGGCGCGTGCGTCCGCGAGCCCCAACATCTAGCGTCTCGGTTCCCCCCGCCCCGGTCGTCGCCACCCCACGCGGCGGCCCCCCGAGCGGCCCTTCCCCGCGCCCGTCCCGGCCGCGCTCCGCGCCGCCGCCTCCCCCGAGAGTTCCCCCCGTGACCCCCGAGCACCGCATCTACCTCGTCGGCGCCCACTCCACCGGCAAGACCACCCTCGCGCGCTGGATCCGGGACCGCTACGGCCTGCCGATGATCAGCGAGGTCGCGCGCGGCGTGCTGGCGGAGATGGAGGCGAAGCTCGACTCGCTGCGGTCGGACATCGCGCTCGTCGACCGCTACCAGCGCGAGGTCTTCCTGCGCCAGGTCGAGGCGGAGCAGCGCATGGACTCGGGCTTCGTGTCCGACCGCGCGTTCTGCAACCTCGCCTACGCGGCGCACCACTCGACGATCCTCAGCGAGATCGCGACGGACGCGCGCCTCGCCTCCTACATGGAGAGCGTGCGCAGCGGGCTCGTCTTCTTCGTGCGCCCGCACCGCGAGCTCCTGCGCGAGGACGGCGTGCGCGCCGGCGTCGAGTGGGAGGAGGTGCTGCGCATCGACGGCATGGTCAAGCTGCTGCTCGAGATGTTCGCGGTGCCCTACCTGCCGCTCGAGTCGCTCTCGATGCAGGAGCGCGTGCGCTGCATCGAACGCGTCATGGACCTCGCCGGCGTCGCGCCGGTCGAGCGCCACGGCGCGTCGAACGGCGCGACCACGGGCGAGCACGCCTACGAGCTGCGCGCGCCGCGCCGCGAGGGCAACGGCGCGCGCGTGCGGGGCTGAGCGCGAGCGGGGGAGCGCGGCGTCACTCGACGACGAACCGCGTCGTCGCCGGACCGTCCTCGGTCCAGACGAGTTCGACGTGGGACGGCGGTACGCCGGCGCGGCCGCTCTCGATCGACACGTCGTACGTGCCCGGGACGAGCGCCCACTCCAAGCCTCCCTCGAGATCGGGCGTGCGACCGGTCGTGCCGCCGGCCGTGCGCGAGAAGGCGTACGTCGGCAACGAGACGATCCTGTCCGTCACGGGTTCACCGTCCTCCGTCGCGAACTCGACGCGACCGGTGACGACCCGAACGTCGGCAGTGAGCGAGAGTGCGGCTCCCCGCGTCACCTCGACATCGCTCGCGACCTCGACGAACCAGGTCGCCGACCGAGGCGTCACGACGAAGTCCCAGGTTCCCGTGCGCAGCGGCGTCACCGTCGCCACACCGTCCGCACCGACGACTCCCGTGGCGACGCGGAGCGATCGGTCCTCGGCCAGGTCGTCGGCCTTCGACTGGAAGGCTCGGACGACGAGTCCCTCGGCGGGCCATCCCGTTGCACTCACATGGACGGGTACTTCGATCGGTTGCGCATCCTCGGCGTCCACCTCGAAGACGACTTCGACAGCGTCACCTTCGTCGACCTCGACGGTCCGACCGACCAGTAATCGACCGAGGACCGACTGGAATCCGCCGGCACCGACGGGCACGCGCTCGGTCGGGAGCCGCAACTCGAGCGAGCAGGTTCCGATCGGCACCCACGGGATGTCGATGCGCCCGTCGGATCCGACGGGGAAGCGGTCGGGAGCGGCGAACTCCGCGAAACCGCAGCGATCCAGCACGTCCGAGATCCGAGGTTCCTCGATGCGAACCTCGAGCGCGCTCTCGCCCAACGCGTCCGTCCCGTCGACACGGATCCGAACGGTTCCGTGTGGCGGGAGTTCCAGCACGACGCTGTCCGAGCCGGGCTCCACGCCGAAGCTCGACGCGACGAGCTGCCGACCGACGCACACCGCAAGGTCGTAGCGACCAGGCTCGAGGCGATCGAACCGGAACGAACCGTCGTCAGCCGTCGCGAGTTCGGTGTAGTGACGCCGCAGGGCGGAGTTCATGTAGGCGTTGCGTACCTCCAGCGGATCCGACCGTGCGGGAAACGGAATCGCTTCGCGGAGTCGGACCGTCAGACTGGGCACGCCGATGCCGTTCGATCCGACGACCCGCCCCGAGATCGAGAGGCCCTGACCGAGGTCGACGCGTATCGGGAGCTCGCTCCCCGCCGAGGGCGGATCGGTGAGGTCGATGGTCGAAGGTGCGCGTCCCGGCGACGTGATCGTGAGTACCTGAGGCTCGGGTACGGTGCGGAATCGCTTCGATCCGTCGGGGCGAAGCTCGCTCTCGAGCAGGCGCATGCGTCCGGACCAGACCTGTGTGCCCCCGGCCGTCACCTTGCGGCAACTCCCCTCGACGACGTAGTCGTCGACGGAGACTCCCGTCGCGGCGTCGCGAACGTCGAGGTCCAGGGCGACCGAGCCCTCGATCCTCAACCACCTGTCGAAACCGCCCCTGACGTCGGGCACCCTCCGTGCGACGTAGCGCGGGTCGTCGACGACGAGTTCGTAGCTGGTGGTACCGACCTCCTCGAACCAGTAGGACGCCCCGAACGCCCCGCTGGACTCGGACGAGCGTTCCGTCCCGTCCGGAGCGACGAGTCGGACGCGTGCGGGATCGGGCTCGAAGGCGTTCCAGTAGCCCTGGATCTCGAACCGGACGGAGATCCGGGAACCGGGTGGAGGCCCGCGATGGACGAGCTTCACGGCCGTGTCGCGATCGACGGCGATCGTCGCCTCGGTCGTCGTCGATCGCGATCTCGTCGACGCGACGACGCGCGCGAGTCCGACGGCACAGGCTTCCGCGACGAACGTCCCCTGCTCGCGGTCGAGCGAGGCGTACTCCCACGAGGGGTCCCCACCTTCGCCGGACGGTCTCCACTCGGAGTCGACCGTGACGCTGTCGTAGCCCGAGACCCCCGCGCCGCTCGCGTCGACGATGGATCCGCGAAGCGTGACGAGCCGTGGGAGATGTGTCGTCCCGAGATCGATCTGCGAACCGGACGCGATCTCGGGCCAGCGCCACCTCGCGCGCCACGCTTCGTGCGCCTGCGCCTCGAGGGCGTACTGGTGCCCCGGACGCGGCGCGAACACGATGTGGAACGTCCCGTCCTCCCCCGTCGCACTGCGCTCCTCGTGGGACGTCAGTGGCTCGCCCAGTTCGTTGCGCCACCCGTCGACGATCAGGTCGACGTGCGCGGCCGGCGAGCCGTCCGGTCGCAGGAGGCGACCCTCGATCGTCGCGGTGTTCGAGTCGATCCCGACGGCGACGTGGACGGGATCGTTGCGAACGGTGGCGATCTCGCGCCGAGGCGAGGAGTCCGCGTCGGCGAGTGCGACGTCGGCGACTTTCCCTGGACCGGTCGTCGGAGCGGACGCGAGCTGGAGGTCGCTCGTCGCCGGGAAGACGATCGATGCGTCGCGAACGTCTTGCGGAAGAAAGGCGTAGGCGAGCACCGATACGAGCGACACGACGATCGCACCGACCGCGAGGCCGCCGCTCCGGGTACGTCGACGACCACTCGCCGCAAAGAACCGACCGGCACCGGCGAGCGAGTCGACCGCACCCGCACGCACCACCTCGCGCACCGCGCCGAGCCCGCGCGCTCCTTCTCCGACGACGACGGTGAGCACGCTGACGCCGAGCAGGGCGCCGGCGTCGGGCAGTGCGGCGCGCAGGTGCTCGAGTCCGCGCTCGAGCTGTTTGCGCACCGTCGCGGGCTCGCGTTCGAGCGCGCGCGCGATCTCGATCGGTCGCAAGCCGTGCAGGAGCCTCAGGGCGAGCACCTGTCGGTAGGGGCGTTCGAGTCCGTCGATGGCCGACGCGACGCGCTCGAACACCTCGTCGTCGGTAGCGAGGGCGACGGGGTCGACGGCGGGGGAGGGGTCGGCGAGCGCGGCGAGGTGCTCCGGCTCGCTGTTCGTCTCACGCGGGCGCGCGCCGCGTCGGCGCGCGCGATCGACGGCGAGTCGGCGCAGGATCTGTGCGAGCCACGCGGCAGCGGGCCCGCGTCCGTCGAAGTCGCGCGCACGTTCGATCGCGCGCAGGAACGTCGCCTGCACGAGGTCCTCGGCGTCGGCGGCGTGGCGCACGAGGTGCGCGGCGAGCAGCGCGAGGCGAGGCGCCGCGGCGTCGAAGAAGCGCACGAGCGCCTCGACGTCGCCGCGGTCGCGGAAGGCCTCGAAGTCACGCGTGTCGGGCGCGGCGAGCTCCCGTCCCTCGGGCCGGCGGCGATGGCTGTCGCTCTTCTGCATGGGGGCGTGACGCGCGGGGGAGCCCGGGCGTGACGCATCGTGGCAGAAGGGTCGGCGGGGGCTCGGGGGAGGCCTCGCCCCACTGTCCCCGCTCGCTGGTGATGGCGGGTCGGCGACACTCAAAGCGCTGTTGCGCCGTCGGTTGTGGCGATTCGGCGCCGCCTACGACAATTTGTCGCACAGCTACGACAATCTGTCGTACTCTCGGCCCGTCCGCCGCGCCGATCCTCCGACGGCGCCGCGATCGTCCCGCCTCGCGCACCGGTTCCGCCATGTCCCAGCACGCCCTCGCCAACGCCGAACTCGCCGTGATGGAGCTCCTCTGGGAGCACGGCCGCCTCACCGCGCGCGACCTGCGCGAACGGCTCTACCCCGACGACGGCAAGGCGCAGCACGGCACCGTCCAGCGTCTGCTCGCGCGCCTCGAGGAGAAGGCCTTCGTCGAACGCGAACGCGAGGCCGGCGTGTGGCGCTTCTCGCCGCGCGTCTCGAAGGAGCAGTACGCGAGCGGTCAGCTCGAAGCGCTCGCCGAGCGACTCTCGGGCGGTTCGCTCGCGCCGCTGCTCACGCACCTCGTCGAGTCGCGCCGCATCTCGCGCGAGGAGATCGAGCGCTTGCGCGGCGTGCTCGACGCGAGTGACGACGATTCGAAGGACGAGTTGAACGGCGAAGGGGAGGAGCGCGCGTGAACGCCTACCTCCTCTCGGCCTGCGCGAGCAACCTCGCGGTCTCGACGGCGCTCGCGCTCGCCGCCGCACTCGTCCAGCGCCGCGGCACGAAGCCGCGCGTCGCGCACTTCCTGTGGCTGCTCGTGCTGATCAAGCTCGTGACGCCGCCGCTCTTCTCGCTGCCCTTGTTCGAACTCCCCGGCGACGACCTCGAAGGGCGCGTCGCGGCGCTGCTCGCCGCAGGTTCGGCGGTGACGACGAGCGAAGCCGTCGCGAGCGCCCCCGCGTTCGACCTCACCGCCTTCCTCGCGAACGCCGCGCGCCTCGCGTGGATCGCGGGTAGCGCACTCGTGCTCGTCGTCTCGCTCGCGCGCGCCTTCCGCTTCGACAGGAGGCTGCGCACGGCGTCGAGCCCCGCGCCCGCCGAGCTCGTCGCGACGTCGGCGCGTCTCGCACGACGCCTCGGCCTCGCGCGCGCGCCGAAGCTCCTCACCACCGACGCCAACGTCGCGCCGCTCGTCTGGTGGTTCGGCGGAGCGCCGCGCGTCGTCGTGCCGCGCGCGCTCGTCGAAGGCCTGCCGAAGGAACGCCTCGAACTCGTCCTCGCCCACGAACTCGCGCACCTGCGCCGCCGCGACCACGTCGTGCGCTGGATCGAGTGGCTCGCGTGCGTCGCGTTCTGGTGGAACCCCGTCGCGTGGATCGCGCGCCGGAACCTGCGCATCGAGGAAGAGGTGTGTTGCGACGCGCTCGTCATCGCTTCGCTCGGCGCGAAGCCGAAGGCCTACGCGACCTCGCTCCTCGACGCGATCGAACTCCTGGCTCGACCGGTGCTCCGCCCGCCGGCCGTCGCCAGCGCCATGGATTCCGGCGGTGCCCTCACCCGGAGAATGAACATGATCCTCGCGAATCCCGCCGCGGCTCTCGGTCGCAACCGTGCGCTCGGAGCGGCAGCACTCCTCTCGATCGTCTTCGTGCCGCTCGGCATCGCCGCGCCGCAGGAGCCGGACTACGAAGCGATCGGCAACCGACTCGTCACCGCGGTGCGCGCGGGCGAAGTCTCCGCCGACCAGGCGAAGGCGATGATGGGTGCGCTCGCGAGCGCGCGCTTCGAGGAGATGCTGCGCGAGGTCGAACCGCGCTCGCAGGACCCGATCCAGGCGCTTCTCGACCTCGGCTACGTCGAGGTGACCGACGACGTCCCGGGGCTCGACCTCCTCGAGGGCCTCGGCTACATCGAGGTGACGGACGAGCCGATCTTCGACGACTTCGGCCCCGCCGACGTGAACGGCATCGACGCGGACGGCGCGATCGAGCTCTTCGAGTTGCACGGCGACGAACCGCCGACCGGCCTCGACGACGTCGACGTCTTCATGGAGATCCGCGAGTCCGACGCGACGACCACCGAGGATCCGATCTTCATCATGATCGAGGGGCCGGAGCTGATCCACGAGACGATCGACACGCACGTGCTGCCGCCGGCGACGAAGCCGAGTTCGTCCGGCTCGAGCACGGAGCAGGTCGGGATCGACGGCAACGTGGGTGGTCGATTCGTGTACCGCTACGCCGACGGCAGCGTTCGTGCCGAGGACGATCCGGGACGACTTCAGGAGGAGACACTGCGGCTCATCCGCGAGCGCATCGCACGGAGTGAATCGGCCGAACACGCGCCGGACGCCGTCGATCGACCCGAGCCCGCGCCCGGGCCGCACGACCTCGGTGCCGAGTTCCGTCGCAGGCTCATCGAGGGCGCAGGATCCACCGAGCCGAGCGTGCCGCGTGAACCCGGCGCCCTCGACGTCCAACGGGCCGAGTCGATCGGGTCACTCACATCCGTCCTCTTCTCCGCGTTCTGAGCGACCTCGGCCCCGTGGGCCGACCTCCTTCGTCCCGTCCCGCGAATCGGCCGGGGTCGGCGGTCCACACCGCCGGCTCCGGCCGTTACCGTGTTCGGCCGCATCCGCCGCCATGACCGCCGTCACCAACTACCAGGAGATCGCGCGCGAGGCCTCGCGCCGCCGCACGTTCGCGATCATCTCGCACCCCGACGCGGGCAAGACGACGCTGACGGAGAAGCTCCTGCTCTACTCCGGCCTCATCCGCACCGCGGGGATGGTCAAGGGTCGCAAGGGCAAGATGGCGACCTCCGACTGGATGGGGATGGAGCAGGAGCGCGGCATCTCCGTCACCAGCTCGGCGATGCAGTTCACGTACAAGGACGTCGTCGTCAACGTCCTCGACACGCCGGGTCACCAGGACTTCAGCGAGGACACGTACCGCACGATCACGGCGGCCGACGCGGCGATCATGGTGCTCGACGCGGCGCGCGGCGTGCAGTCGCAGACGCGCAAGCTGTTCGAGGTCTGCAAGCTGCGCAAGATCCCGGTGCTGACGTTCGTCAACAAGATGGACATGCCGGGTCGCGACCCGATCGACCTGCTGCACGAGGTCGAAGGTGTGCTCGGCATCCACGCGAGCCCGCTCAATTGGCCGGTCGGCGCGGGACGCGACTTCGTCGGCGTCGTCGAGCGCGGCACCGGCGAGGTCCTGATGTTCGACAAGTCGGCGGCGGCGGGAGCCGCGCGCGCCAAGATCGAGCGCCTGCGCGTCGACGACCCGAAGCTCGCCGCGCGCCACGGCGCCGAGCTCGTCGCGAAGGCGCACGAGGACCTCGAGCTGCTCGAGATCGCCGGCAACCCGTTCTCGCGCGAGGCCTTCCTCGCCGGCGAGGTGACGCCGGTCTTCTTCGGCTCCGCCCTCACGAACTTCGGCGTCGAGCCGTTCTTCGACGCCTTCGTCGAGCTCGCTCCGCCGCCGAGCGCGCGCACCGTCGACCTGCCGGACGGCAGCGAGAAGACGCTCGATCCGGTGAGGGAGCCCTTCAGCGCGTTCGTGTTCAAGATCCAGTCGAACATGGACAAGCGCCACCGCGACAGCCTCGCGTTCGCGCGGATCTGCAGCGGCAAGTTCGAGCGCGACCTCGCCGTCAAGCACGAGCGCCTCGGCAAGCAGATCCGTCTGGCGCGCCCGCACACACTCGTCGCGCGCGAGCGCACGACGCTCGACGAGGCCTACCCCGGCGACGTCGTCGGCCTCGTCGACCGCGGCACGTTCGAGATCGGCGACACGATCTCCGTCACCGGCGGTTTCGTGCACAAACCGCTGCCGCGCTTCCAGCCCGAGGTCTTCGCGCGCGTGCTCCCGAAGGACCTCTCGCAGCGCAAGCGCTTCGAGAAGGGCCTCGACCACCTCACTGCCGAGGGTGCGGTGCTGCGCCTGTGGCCGATGTCCGTCGCGTCGAGCAGCGAGCCGATCGTCGCCGCCGTCGGCAAGCTGCAGTTCGACGTGCTCCAGTACCGATTGAAGGACGAGTACCAGGTCGAGACCAAGCTCGAACCGATGCCCTTCGAGTGCAGTGCCTGGCTCGAGGGCGACGAGAAGACCTTCGAGGTCCCGTCGCGCTCGATCCTCGTGCGCGACGCGCGCGAGCGCGTGGTCGTGCTGTTCGCCGACGACTGGGACAAGAAGAGCTGCGAGAAGCGGAATCCGGAGCACCGGCTGCTCGACTACGCGTGAGCCGCGTCGAGCGGGTTCGCCGCGTGCGAGCGCACGGCGCTCACCGTTCGACGAGCACGACCTTCTCCGTGGTCGGCCCCGACTCCGTCCACTCGAGCGTGCACGACCTCCCGTCGCGGTCGGTGAGCGTGTGCTCTCCCGTGCACAGCGTCAGATCGAGCCCTCCCTCCGAGTCGGTCGTCACTCCGTGGATGACGTACGAGAGCCGCATGTCCAGGCGGTGTCGACGCACCGGTTCACCGTTCTCGTCGACGACGACGACGCGGCCCGCTGCGGTGCGCACGTCGGCTCGGAGTTCGACGTCGTCCCCCGGACCGAGCAGGTGCTCTCCGGGGATCGGCGACTCCCACGCGCCGCCGGCGTCACTCACGGCGAAGCGCCAGGTGCCGGGGTAGAGCTTCGGGATCGTCGCGATGCCCTCGTCGTCCGTGATCGCACCGGATTGGATCGTGTTGCCGTCCGGGAGCTCGCGCGCCGCGACGACCTCGAGCCCGGCCTCGCGGCGCCCGTCGTGGAGGACGAGGACGCGCGCGACCGCGGGGACGTACGCCGACACGTCGACGACGAGTTCGGTCGGTTCACCGGGCTGCGTCGTGAAGGGGAGCGTGATCGGCGGCCCCGAACTCCGTTGCCGCCGTCTCCGATCGGCACGAACGTGCGCAGGGCGTCGCGGCGAGGATCCAGTCGCCGCCGGGGAGCCCGTCGATCCGGAACGTGCCGTCAGCTTCGACGCGCCCGAACTCCGGAACGCGGGGGAGTGCGTCGAGCGCGTACGCGGCGCCGTCGTGCGGGAACGTCTCGCGCGGATCGCGGGCGAGACGTGCGCTTCGTCCATGTCCGGGAGGACCGGGTCGAAGCGTTCGACGAGCGTCGTCGACGACGCGACGACGAGGTCGACACCCGTCGCGCCCGCTTCCACGTCGACCGCCGCGCCGTCAGTCGACGGGGACCCGCGCGCCGACGACGTAGCGACCGGCGGCGAGCCCCGTGAGCTCGAACGCTCCGTCCGTGCTGGTCGTGGCGCTCGCGCTCGAGCCCGCGTTCGACGGCGACGGCACGAGCACGCGCGCGCGGATCGTCGCCTCGTCGACGCGCGGCCCCGGCATCGGCACGGCGTCGACCTCGACGCCTCCGAGCGGCGTGCCGTCGTCGCGCCGCAGCGTGCCGCGGATCGACGGGGGCGCTCGAGTGCGACGCGCGCGCTGCTGCGAGCGCGGCGCGAAACCCGACGTGAACGGCAGGACCTTCGTCGCGTAGCCGTCGGCTCCGACGGTCCACTCCTGCGGATCCGGCACCGTGCGGAGCCGGTGGAGTCCGTCCTCGGCGGGGGGACGGGTTGTTCGGTCGGCCGGTCGCGCCGACCATGGCACGCATCGTGACGACGGGGCTGGCGACCGGCGCGCCGGTCGTCGCGTCGACGACTTCGAGCCCGACGTCGACGCTCTCGACCAGCTCGGCGACGAAACGGTCACCGGTCGCGATTCCCGCGTGACTGAAGTGTTCGAAGCGCGGGTCGTCCACCTCGACGTCGACGCTGCCGCCCGCGACGTCGCAGAAGACGACGCCTTGGTACGTCGATTCGCCGTCGTCCGCGCCGAGCCTCCGACCGTCCTTCGTCGACACGGTGAGCGCGTTCGGGTCGAGGTCGGCCGAGGCCGACCAAGGGCGCTCCGCCTCGAGTGCGATCGTGACGACGCGCTCCGGATCCGGACCGCGGTAGACCACGTCGATCCGCGTGACGTCGTCGACGCGGACATCGACGACCTGGTCGGCGATCGCGTCGAGTGCGGGATCGAAGTTCTCGAACGCGACGGTGACCCTGCCGATCGGCGCTCCGTCGATGCGGAAGGACGGGAAGCCCGGGACGGCGCCGGTCGTCGTTCGCACGCGGTAGTCCGACAGGTCGTGTCCCGCGCGCGGCCACGACACGTCCGCGTACCACTCGGCGGGAGCCGGTCGACCGTCGGGTCGCACGAACCGACCCTCGATCGAGCCGCAGGACGGGAGGACGATGTCGCCGAGGTCGACCACGTCGCCGACCGAGACCGCGTGCAGCTGCCGGCGGAACGACGGCGCGGCCTCCGCCTCGGCCGAGAGGTCGAGTGCGGCGCCGTCGTCCGGGACGACGCAGAACGCGAACGCGCCGGTCTCGCCGGTCACCGACTCGATCTTCGTGTCGGCCGCGCTCTCCGTCGCGGGCTGCGCGCCGCGGAGTCGGACCCGCGCGCCGACGACCGGTGCACCTCCTTCGCGCACGAAGCGACCGCGCACGAAGGCCGTCGTCCCCGAGCCGATCGTCGCCGACACCGAGGAGTCGGCGGCGTCGATCGTCGTCCGGGTCGGGGAGTCCGAGGCCGACGCGACGTCGGGCGGTGCTTCGGATGCGGCGATGCTCGCTCCGCCGAGTGTGTTCTTCGGATCGAACCGCGGCGCGCGCCGGTCGTCCGAGCGCCAGGCGAAGAGCAGCACCAGCGCGGCGACGAGCGCTGCGCCGCCGACGACGAGCTTCGACGACACGGCGCCGAGCAGAGCAGCGGGTGCGACGGCCGTCGCGCCCGTCGCTGCGCCGGCCGCGGCTTCGGCCAGGACGCGCTCGCGGATCGCGGTGAAGCCGCGCGCGCTCTCCCCGACGATCGTCGCGGCGAGAGCGCCGCCGAGCAGCGCGCTCCGGTCGGGCAACGCCTCGCGCAGCTTCTCGAGCCCGCGCGCGAGCTGCGTGCGCACCGTCTTCGGCGGGCGCGCGAGCGTGTGCGCGACGTGCGCCACGTCGAAGCCGTGCACGAGCCGCAGCGCGAGCACCGCGCGGTACGGCTCGGGCAACCGATCCACCGCACCGACGAGCAGCTCGAACACCTCCTCGTCCGCGACGATGTCGAAGGGGTCGCGCTCGCGACCCTCGACACCCTCGAACAGTCCTTCCCCGGGAACAGCACCGCGCACCCGCGCGTCGCGTCGACGCTCGAGTGCGCGGTGCCTCAGGATGCCGGCGAGCCACCCTCCGACGGGCCGGACTCCGTCCCAGCTCTCCGCGTCGCGGATCGCTTGGAGGAACGTCGTCTGGACCAGGTCCTCGGCCTCGGCGGCGTCGCGGGCGACGTGGGCCGCGACCAGGAGCAACCTGGGTGCGGTCGCGTCGAACACGAGGGCCAGGGACTGCCCATCCCCGTGCTCCCGGAAGCGTGCGAACGCCGCGTCGATCGAGTGCCTGTCCATGGGAGCCGTGCGATCGGCGGTGGCGCGGCGACTCAGGATTCTCGGAGAAACTGGCGGGAGCGGAGCGCGCTACCGCACTCAGTTCCGGACGACGATGCGCGCACCCGGCTCGACGTCGCGCGGTTCGCCGAGGGGCACGGTCTCCGTGCCGTCAGGTGTCGACGCCGCGAAGGTCCAGCGCCCCGGCGGGGCTCTTCGATCGTCGCGCGACCCTCCGCGTCGAGGATCCGACTCGCTCCCATCGGACCCCCGTGGCCCGTCGTCGAAGAGCCGCGCGCGGTGAGGATCCAGATTCCGTCGCGGTCGTCGAGCCGCACGCGCGCATCGACGAACGCCGGTGCGAACGCGGCGACGTCGACGACGACGTCGGTCGTGCGCTCCGGTTCGACGACGACCCGGATCGGTGCGAGCTCGGGTCCCGCGGCGCGGCGCGTCGACCTCGTCGAGAGCGACGGTCGGACCGGCGAGCCGCACCACGATCTCGACCTCGCCCGCCGCGCACGGATCGAGTCGGAACGTCCGTCCGGGGCGACGGCGACGGTGCGCACGAGCTCGCCCGGCCGAGGCTCGCGCGCGACGGCTTCGTCACCGTCGACGACGACCTCGGGCGTCCACGGCGCCGAGGTCGACGACGCATCGTCCTCCCAGCGCCGCCGCAGCTCCTGGGTCTGCATCCACGACGCGGGCATGCGGACCTCGACGCTCGCGAGTTCGACGTGCAGGAGCAGCGGTTCGAGGCGGCCCGCGATCGCTCGAACGGGAGGTCGGGCTCGGCGCCGCGGTCGCGGGCGAAGAGGACGATGCCGGTCGCGGCGAGGACGGAGGCGGCGAAGCGTTTCGACATGATCGAAGAGGAACGAGCGAGCGATGGAGTCGTCACCGGGCAAGGGTCCGAGTGTCAGCGTTCCTTCTACCGGACCGGACGCGCTCCATTCGAACGTGCCTCCGGCGAAGAGCGGTGCTCCGGGCTGCACGCCTTCTCCGCGAGCGCGGGCTCCGAGCACCTCGTACGTCCCCGGCATCAACTCGAGGTCGAGCCCGCCCTCCGCGTCCGTCGCGCGCCAGCGCTCGAGCGGATCGAACTGCGCGATGCCGATCAGCACGTCGGCGAGCGGCGCGCCCTGCGCGTCGGTGAAGACGACGCGTCCGCGCGTCGGCGTGATCGAGGCGTCGAGCTCGAGCGTCGCGCCCGGTCCGACCTCGAAGGTCCCCGGCACGTCGACCGAGAACGACGCGTCCTGCGCGCGCACCTCGAAGCGCCACGTCCCGGCGTGGAGCGGCGTGACGCGCGCGACGCCCTCGCCGTCGGTGAGACCGGCGCCGGACGGTCGCGTGCCCTCGGGCGCATCGGGGTCGAGCGCGACGACGAGCAGCCCGGGCGCCGGCTTCCCGCTCTTCCACACCGTGACGTTCGCGACGCCGGGGAGGTCGTCGCCGGCGTCGATCGCGATCTCGGTCGTCTCGCCGTCGACGATCTCGAAGCGGATGGGGTCGAGCCTGCGTCCGCCGAACTTCGGTGACGACGGCCCTCGATCATGTGGATCGCGGGGGCTCGACGACGAGCGACCGTTCGCCGGCCGGCACGTGATCGGCCTCGAACCGCCCGCTCGCATCGATCCGGACCCAAGAGAAGCCCGCGAGTCGACGAGCCCCTCGAGCCGCGCCGCGTCGTCGTCCGCGCTCGCGACCTCGAGTTCGTCCGGATCGAGCCGCAGCGTGCAGTTCTTCACCGCGGGGAAGAGCGGCTCGAACCTTCCCGCGAGCGTCCCGAAGGGCGGCGCCACCAACTCGACCTCACCCTCGGCGACGACGTCGAAGGCGTAGGCCGCGACGACGACGGGGAGTCGCGTCGCGAGGTCGTACGCGGCCGTCGACAACGGGCCGAGTTCGAACCGCCCGTCGACGTCGGTGGTCGCGACGACGACGGGCAGTGCGTTGCGCCGTTCGATCCACGCCGCGAGCGCTTCGACCTCGCCGCGTGGCGGTTTCGGGCCGACGGACTCGCGCGCCGCCACCTCGATGCCCTGGAGCGGCTCGCCGTTCGCGCGCACGACGCGGCCCGTGATCGTGCGTTCGCGCTCGAGTCGCGCGACGAGTCGGCCTTCGGACCGCGGCGCGAAGCCTTCGGGCACCTCGACGACCAGGGGCGCGTAGCCGGCCGCTTCGACGTACCAGCCCTGCGGCATGGGGACCGTGCGGTAGACGTTCGAACCCTCCACGAGCGGCGCGAGCGGGCGCTTCGACCGGAGTCCGGCACCCGACTCGATCGGGAGCGACGCGACGCGCACGGCGTCCGGGACCACGGGCTCGCCCGTCGCGGCGTCGAGGGCGACGAGCTCGACGACGACGCTCCCGCGCAGGCGCACGTCGACCATGTCGCCGGCCTCGACGTCGAAGCGTTCGAACAGCTCGTAGCGATCGTCGTCGATCCGCACGGTGTGCAGCCCGGGCTCGATCTCGCCGAACTGCCAGCGCGTCGACTCCATCCAGGTCGAGGACTTCGTGGGAGCCAGCACGCGCCCGCGGTCGTCGGTGAGCGTGAGGGCGGCCTCGAGCGGCGCCTCCGACCAGTCGCGCGGCGATGCATCGACCTGGATGAGCGTCGCCGGATCGGCGCCGCGCAGCACGACCTCGACCAGCGTCGTCTCGCCGGCCGCCACCTCGACGTCGACCTTCTGCTCCTCCTGCAGGACCGAACCCGCCGTCGTGATCCGCAGCTCGACGCGACCCGCCGCGACACCGTCGAACCGGAACGTCCCGTCGAGCGGGTCGACCTCGACGAGGTCCTGGATGCGTGCGCGACTCCCGTCGGGGCGCACGATCCGCGTCGATGCGGAGGCTCGGAACTTCCCGCGCACCGGGCTCCCGTCCGGCTTCACGAAGCGCCCCGCGATCGCGCCGCCCGACTGCAGCTCGATCGTGCCGACGTCGACGACGTCGCCCCGCGCGACCGCGTACTCCCCGGCTTCACCGCGCACCGCCATCGGCGCCTGGATCCACATGTCGAACGTCGAACCGTTCGGCGGATCGAATCGGAACTCGAACGCGCCGTTCGCGTCGGTGTTCGTTTCGCGGTCCTTCCACGGCGTTCCGGCGGCGCGCAGCGCGAGGCGAACCTCGTCGGGGAGGTTCGCGAAGAGCGTGACGCGCGCATCGGTCGCCGGCGTCCCGTCGCTCCGCACGACCGCGCCGCGCAGGGTCGCGAGGTCGGACGCCGCGGCGCCCTTCGGAACCGCGGCCTCGGACGCGAGGGCGGATCGGGCGGCATCGCCGTCGCTCGCACCCCCTAGGTCGTCCGCCGCGAGTCGGACGGCGCCGTCCTCCTGGGACCGGCCGGTGCCGTGCGGAACGCCGAGATCGGGCGATGCCTCGTCGCGGGCGAACAGGAGGAGGAGCACCGCGACCGCGGCGAGGACGAGCGCGAGGGCTGTGGCGAGGCGTCGGTCCATGGGGCGAGCTCTTGGAACCGCGAAGGAGCTTAGAAGAAAACCGGCGACCCTGTAGAAAACCCGTCCGGCCGCTCGTCCTCGCCCCGCACGCCGGGGCACGGGCTCCGGTGCGAACACGACCGGATCCCCCGATCCACAGCGCCCCGAGCGGGGCGGAGACGACCCATGGCCAAGTTCATGCTCATCCTGCGTTCCGACATCACGAAGGACTACTCCTCGTTCACGCCCGACCAGTTCGGCGAGATCCTCGCCAAGTACCAGGCGTGGGGCGAGAAGCTCGGCGCGTCGGGCAACCTGCAGATGGGGCGCAAGCTCACCGACGAGGGCGGTCGCGTTCTCACGCCGACCGGCCAGGGGACGAAGGCGACCGCGAAGGACGGTCCGTACGTCGAGACGAAGGAAGTCGTCGGCGGCGTCTACATCCTCGACGCGAAGGACTACGACCACGCCGCGAAGATGTGCGAGGACCACCCGAACTTCCTGTTCGGTTCGATCGAGATCCGTCAGATCGACTTCATGGGCGGACCGGAGGAATGAGCGCTTGAGCGGAGACATTCCTCCGCTCGGCTCCGGATCCACGGAGTCCGGCACCGCTGCGCGACGGTTCGACGGCGAACAGGTCGTCGAGCACGTCGCGCGGCGGCGCTACGCCGAACTCGTCGCGCGTCTCGTGCGCGTGCTCGGTCCGGCGAAGCTGCAACTCGCCGAGGACGTCGTGCAGGAAGCGTTCGTGCGAGCGCTGCGCGCGTGGCCCGCGAAGGGCGTGCCCGACGATCCCGAGGCGTGGCTGCTGCGCGTCGCGAAGAACCTCGCGGTCGACGGTCTGCGTCGGCGCGCGGTGGGGGAGCGGGCGACGGAGCAGCTGGCGGCGTGGGAGCGCGCGCGCGAGCCCGAAGACGGTGCTCTCGACGACGGCGCGCTCGACGACACGCTGCGCATGATGTTCCTCTGCGCGCATCCAGCACTCGCGGAGGACGCGCGCGTGCCGCTCGTGCTCAAGACGGTGTGCGGCTTCGGCAACGCCGAGATCGCCGCCGCGCTGCTCGCGAAGGAGGGCACGATCGCGCAGCGGCTGACGCGCGCGAAGGCGCGCCTCGAGAGCGAGGGAGCGCGTTTCGAGATGCCGCGCGGCGCCGAGCTCGAGTCGCGGCTCGGGGACGTGCTCCAGGTGCTGCACCTCCTCTTCAACGAGGGCTACCGCGCGCACCGCGGCGAGGAACTCGTGCGACTCGATCTCGTGCACGAGGCGGTGCGGCTCGCGACGCTGCTCACGGACGACGCGTCGACGGACCGGCCGGAGGTGCACGCGTTGCTCGCGCTGATGTTGCTGACGGGAGCGCGCCTGCCTGCACGCTCCGACGAGTCGGGCGAGCTGCTCACGCTCGCCGAGCAGGATCGTTCGCGTTGGGACCGCCGCTGGATCGCGATCGGCATGGAGCACTTCGCGCGCTCGATCGCGGGCGAAACGCTGACCGCGTACCACGCCGAAGCGGCGATCGCGACGTTCCACGCGACCGCGCGCGACTACGCGTCGACCGACTGGCGCGCGATTCGCGCGGAGTACGAGCGCCTGCTCGCGCTGCGCGACGATCCCGTCGTGCGCCTCAACCGCGCCGTCGCGATCGCGAAGGTCGACGGGCCGCGAGCGGGACTCGCCGCGCTCGACGAACTCGAGGAGGACGGGCCGTTGTCGGGCTACTTCCTGAGGCTGGCGACGCGCGCGCAGCTCGAGTGGGACCTCGGCGAGCACGCGCGAGCGGCGAGTGCGCTCGAGGCGGCGCTGGCGCTGCCGTGCAGCGATCCGGAGAGGAGGTTGCTCGAGCGGAGGCTCGCGGCGGTGCGGCGGGGTGAGGCGGCGCGGGCGTGGTGAGCGCCGTCACTTGCCGATCTGCCCGGGCAGCAGCACGACTCGAAGCTCGTCCGTGCCGTCGTCGAGCCAGTCGAACTCCGCGGTGAGCTCGCTCCCGTCGTGGGGCGAACCCATCATGGCGGTGTGACGCCCGATCGGTAGGGCGACCTCGATCGATCCGTCCGCGTCGACCCTTCGGTAGCACGTCGAGTTGAACCGAGGGAAGGCGACGCTGTTGCTGGCGAGCGGGGCTCCGCCGGCGTCGACGAAGAAGATCCTCTTGGTCGTCGTGGTCACGTCGATCTCGAGCTCGAGGACGTCGCCCGCTTCGAGAACGTGCTCCTCCTCCTGAGCGACGGTCCAGAGGCAGTCGAGCGGTCGCACGCCGAAGCGCCATCGACCAGGGACGACCGGGACGGGTGAAGCGACGCCGTTCGAGTCGGTCAACGCGCAGGCCTGGATGAACTCGTTCCCATTCGATTCGTACTCCTGTACCCCGAATCCGAGGAGGCCGACGGCGGGTCGGCCGTCGACGCGCACCGTGATCCGCACCGTGGCCGGAGCCGATGCGCCCGCGTCCACGACGACCTCGGTCGTCTCGCCCGGTTCGACGAAGCAGTCCACCGGATCGAGGGCGGCCCCGCCCGAGGAAGACGTACCGCTGTTCGGCATCGGGACTTCGACGCGCGGGATGGAGACCCCGAGTCGTCGTGGACCGGCTGGTACGTTCTCGATCCGAAACGTTCCGTCCTTCGCCGCGACGGCGTCGTCGTCGATCTGCATGAGTCCGATCGACCAAGGCACGACTCCGAACGGTGTGAAGACACACCGTTCGGGTGGAAGGAGGCGGACGATGCAGCGTTCGATCCCGTCGAACATCGGCGTGATGCGGCCTTCGATCGTGCCGGTCGGCGGGAGCCGCAGCACGACGTCCCTCGTGCCGGACGCGACTCCGAGTGCCGCGCAGGTCAGGTACGGAGGTCCGATCACGGCGATGTCGTAGTCGCCGGGAGCGAGCTTCTCGAGCGTGAACGAACCATCCGGACTCGTCGTCGCGGTCGCGACGAGCGAGTCGAGCACGCCGCGTCCGATGACGACTCCGTCGACCGGAACGACCGGCGATTCGGGCTCCGCACGCTCCTCACGTGCGCCGACCAGCCAACCCGACACCGGCCTCCCGTCCGCGTCGAGCACGGCTCCCGAGATCGTGGAGCTCCGCTCGAGCGGGATCTCGAGCTCGGTGACCGAACGCGGCGCGAATCCGTCGGCGAAGGTCCGCTCTTCGTCGCGATAGCCGTCGACCGAGATCACCCAGACCTGCGGATCCGGGACCGTGTCGAAGCGCGTGATCCCCGACTCCTCGTCGTGCTCGACTCCGATCCTGTCCCGAAGTGTTCGCATCGAGTGCGACTCCGCGGGGCCTGCCAGGATCGCGGGCGATCCGATTCGAGCTCCGGTCGACGCGTCGACGAGAACGAGTTCGACGTGCGCGCTCCCGGTGAGTCGGAGATTCGTCCGGACTCCGGGGAGCACGTCCTCGAGCTTCGCCGGCTCGAACCGCGGATCGTCGACGACGAGGGTGTACGGGCCGGGCCCGACGTCGTCGTAGGTCCATAGCCGGCCGGAGTCCGCGATCTCGGTCGGTGTCACGGGGGCGCCCATCCGATCGATCAATCGAACCGAGGAAGCTCCGGGACCGACGGCCCAGCGCATGCGACGCTCCCGTACCGCCGCACGGACACGCGTCTCCGGCCTCGGACCGACGACGACGAGGTCGAACTCGGTCGTCTCGCCGGCGAAGATGGTGCAGCTCCGCTCGGGTTGTCGATCGAGGACGGAGTTCTGCGTGTCGACCGTCAGCGTGATCGGACCCGGAGGCAGTCCGAGCAGTACGTACTCGCCAGTCGTCGGGTCCGACTTCACAGTGCCTCCCCTCATCGTCGGCCCGTGTCCGTCGTATTCGCGACCCGTCTCCGCACGCACGTAGACCGACACCCTGATCACGTCTCCGTTCTCATCAACGATGCGACCGGAGACGGAGCCCGGCTGGGGGAGGTCGACGATCCCGAGGTCCGTGTCGGAACCGGGCGAGATCGAGTCGAAGTTCCACGAGACGCGTGGACCGTCGGGCACGTCGCAGTGGAGGAAGTAGCGGTAGCCCGGCGGCGGGTCGAAGTGGAGCACGAACGCGCCATCGGCATCGGTCGTTGCTCGCGGGTCCGTCCACGAGTCCGGCTTCGGATGGAGCGCTTCGACCTCTGAGTTCTGGAAGGACCCGTCCAGGCGTACGTCGGCGTCGCGCGCAGGGCTCCCGTCGTGGTGGCGGAGCGTTCCGCGAACGGTCGCCGAGGCTCCGTCGCCGACGTCGAGCGACGGCCGCTTGCTCGACGCGACCGCGCGTCGGGCCTCGGCGACGCGCTCTTCGGCGAACGCAACTTCGGCGTGGGTCGAGCCTGCGGGATCGAGCCCGAGTTCCCCTCCGGAAGCACCTCCGCGACGACGACTCCCGCACCCTTGGGTACCAAGGGCTCGTACAAGAAGGCGAGCGTCCTGGCGAGGAGGAGCAGAGCCGCGACGACGACCGTCGCCACGCTCTTCGCCGAGAATGCGCCGACCAACGTCGCCGTCGCCGAGGCAGCGATGCTCTGGCCGGGGCGCAGGGAAGCGGCGTCGAGACGTGCCTCCCCGACCACCACCTCCTGCACCGCCGCGAACCCTTCGCGTTCTCGCCGACGATCCACGCGGCCACGGCGCCGCCGAGCAGCGCGCTCCGATCGGGCAACACCGCGCGCAACCTCTCGACCCCGCGCGCGAGTTGCGTGCGCACGGTCTGCGGCGTGCGGCCCAGCGTGTGTGCAATCGTCCTCGGATCGAAGCCGTGCACGAGGCGCAGCGCGAGCACCGCGCGGTAGGGCTCGGGCAGGCGATCCACGGCGGCCGCGAGGAGCTCGAACGTCTCCTCGTCGGCGACGACGTCGAAGGGATCGCGCTCGCCGCCGCCGAGCTCGTCGAAGAACTCGGTCCCGGCCGTCGCGGTGCGGCCGCTCGCCGCGCGACGCCGATCGATCGCGCGGTGGCGCAGGATCGACGTCAGCCACGCGCGCACCGGTTCGTCGCCGCGCCAACGCTTCGCGTCGCGCAAGGCCTGGAGGAACGTGGTCTGCACGAGGTCCTCCGCCTCGCCCGCGTCGCGTGTGAGATGAGCGGCCAGCAGCAGGAGCCGCGGCGCCAGTTCGTCGAACACGCGCGCGAGCGCCTCGGGGTCCGAGGTCTCGCGGAAGCGGCGGAAGTCGTCGTCGATCGTGCGCTGCATGGGGCGCAGGGCGATCGAAGGGCGCCGCGCGCGACGACATTCTGCGACTTCTCGCGGGACCGCGGCCCGAGGCCCGTCCGGGCGGCGTCAGCGCCTCGGCAGCGTCACGCGCACCTCGCTCTCCTCCGGCCCTTCGACCGTCCACTCGACGCTCGACCTCGGGCCCAGCGCGAACGGCGAACCCTCGGCCGCCATCGCGGCCTCGTCGAGCAGCGCGATCTCGTACGTGCCGACGGCGAGCTCGAGCTCGATCCGACCGTCCGCGCCCGGGTCGATCTCGCGCGGATGGCCCGCGGCGTCGACGAGGAACAGCGGGCGGCGCGCGAGCCGCTTCCCTTCCGCGTCGAGGATCGTGAGCACACCTTTCGCGATCCCGACGTCGGCGGAGAGCTCGACGGACTCGCTCGGCGCGAGGACGTACTCGCCGGGCAGCGCGCAGCTGAACGTGTCGCTCGCGTCGTGCACGCGGAAGCGCCAGGTGCCGGCGCCGAGCTGGTCGAATACCGCGCTCCCGTGCTCGCCGACGAGCTGCGACCAGACGTTGTCGCCGAACCACGCACCGCCGTCGCCGTCCGTGCGCGTCGCCGACACGATCAGTCCGGACGCCGGTCCGCCGTCGCGCGTCACGTGCACCTCGACGCGAGCGGGGAGGTAGGGCGACGCGTCGAGCTCGACCCGCGCGGTCTCGCCGTCGCGCACCGTCACGGTGCCGAGGAGGAACCAGTCGCCGGGCGAGCGGCTGACCGACGACGAGCCGTGGAAGAGCGTGCGGCTGCCGAGCACGAGGCGCAGCTCGACGTCGCCCTCGGGGAGCTTCGTCGCGGAGAAGCTGCCGTCCTGCTGCAACACGCGCTGCGCTCCGCCCTGCGTCACGAGCGGCACGAACGAGCGGCGCGGATCGGTGAGCGTGCCCTCGGGCAGGAGGGGGTGGATCCAGAGTTCGACCGCCGCGAGGCTCGCGCTCGTCGGTGCGAGCAGGCGACCCTCGATCGCTCCGACGCCGGGGAGGCGCAGCTCGACGGGGCCGTCCGAGGGCACGACGTCGAGCCGCTCGGCGCGCACGTACGGCCCGTCCACGACCTCGAGTTCCGCCCGCGCGAACGGCATCACGCCGAACTCGAACGCGCCGTCCCTCCCCGTCGTCGCCGTGATCGACGGCGTGCGCGACAACCACGTGAGTCGAGCGAGCGAACCCTCTTCCGGAGCCATCGCGTCGAAGTCGGGTCGCATGGGGCGCGCGTGCACCTCGAGGCCGCCGCGCGGTTCGCCGCTCTTCGACAGGACGCGGCCGCGCAGAACGCTCGCGCGCTGCAGCACGACGTCGACGTCGCGCACCTCGCCGCGCGCGAGCGCGGGCGCGACCGAGACGGTCGCGGAGCCGTAGCCCTCGGCTCCCACGACGAGGTCGACGAGGTTGCCGCGCAGAGGTGTCGTGACGAAGCGACCGTCGCGCGCGGGATCGGCCTCGAGTCCCACGGTCTCGGGATGCGAACCGAACGCTCCGAGGTCGGCGTTCACCGCGACGCGCAGCGGCGCGATCACGGCTCCGGTCTCGGCGTCGGTCGCGAGGATCGAGAGACGCCCCGACGGACGGAGTTCGGCGACGTGCACGCGCCCCGGTTCGACGCCGCGCGCTTCGTACGGCGCGTACGCCGGATCGTCGACGTGCACGGTGTACTCCGCGATCGCGAGTCCGTCGAAGCGGTAGGTCGAGCCGCTCCGCGTCATCCCGACCCAGTCGGGCTCGATCGTGCTGCCGTCCGCCGCGTCGAGCCACACCTTCGTGCCGAGCGACGGCGACGCGAAGAGCGTCGCGGGGCGCGCGACGACGTCGAGCCGCCGCGCGGGCGACGGGCCGCGGTGCACGAGATGGACTTCGTGCGCGCCGCCCTCCGTCACGTCGACGGTGACGGGTTCGACGTCGACGAGCGAACTCTCGCAGCGCACCGTCGTCGTCGAAGCCCAGACCCCGCGCATCTCGAAGCGCCCCGTGTCGGGGTCGGTCTCGGTGTACGCCGTGCGGAACCTGTCGCGTCCGTCGCCGGTGTCGCTCGGACTCTCGAAGGCGATCTGCACGGCGATCCCGAGCGCTGCACCGCTCTCGTCGAGCAACGTGCCGTCGATGCGTCCGCCGCGCGGCAGCACGAGCGTGCCGACGTCGGTCGTGGGTCCGTCCGTCTGCACGCCGAGCTCGAAGTCGTTGGACGGCATGCCCTCGGGCGTGACGACGAGCTGCCACACGTGGTGCGCGGTCGGCGCGACCTCGAGTGCGAACGCGCCGTTCGCTCCCGTCTCGCCCTGCGCCCACGCGACCTCCTCGCCCGATCCGAAGGGCGAGTTCGACGGGACCTCGCCCCAGACGGAGATCGGCGTGTCGACGAGGGGTACGCCCGTCGCGTCGACGACGCGACCGACGAAGGTGTGCACGGCGGAGCTCGGCGGAGCCGCGGCGCTCGGATCGGGTGCGAGCGTCGGCACGGCCGTGTCGACGGCCTCGCGACTCGCGGTTGCCGTCGGCGCGGTGCCCGGTCTCGACAGCGTCGCGCTCGATGTGCAGGGCGCGGCGGCGAGTTCGGAGTCCGTGCCGTTCGTGTGCGCGAGGGAGGGCTCGTCGTCCTGGAACGCGAGGAACAGCAAGAGCGCGGCGCACGCCGCGACGACGAGTGCGACACCTTGCCGAGACCCGCGCCGACGAGCGCGGCGGCGGGCACCTTGCTCGTCGCCGTCGCGAGCGTCGTGCGCGCGCGGCGTGACCCGCCTCGGCGAGCACCGCGGCGCGCACCGCCGCGAAGCCCTGCGTGCTCGCCGACGACAGCCGCCGCGAACGCGCCGCCGAGCAGCGCGCGCCGGTCGGGGAGTGCGTCGCGCAGCCGTCGATGCCGCGCGCGAGCTGCGAGCGCACCGTGCCCGGCGAACGACCGAGCGTGTGCGCGATCGTCGTCGGTTCGAAATCGTGAACGAGGCGCAGCGCGAGCACCGCGCGGTACGGCTCCGGCAGTTCGTCGACGGCGCGCGCGAGCAGCGCGAAGAACTCCTCGTCCGCGGCGGCGTCGAGCGGGTCGCGCCCCGAACTCTCGTGCGCGTCGAGCGCTTCGCCCGCGACGCTGAGCGGACCGCGGCCCCTCCTGCGCAGTCGATCGACCGCGCGGTGTCGCAGGATCGACGCGAGCCACGCGCGCACCGGCTCCTCGCCGCGCCACGACTTCGCGTCGCGCATGGCGTGCAGGAACGTGGTCTGCACGAGGTCCTCCGCTTCACCCGGGTCGCGCACGACGTGCGCGGCGACGAGCAGGAGACGCGGTGCCGTCGCGTCGAAGACGCGCGCGAGTGCCTCCGCATCGCCGGTGTCGCGGAAGCGTCGGAAGTCCTGGTCGACCGAGGAGCGTGAGGATTCGCCTTGCATGTCGCCCGGGGCGCACGGTGGAGCGCGAGCGTGGCGCCATTCTGGCGGAAACTCGGGAGGTGAGAGGGAGACCTAGGGCCCCTCGAGCACCAGCATGTCCACGCTCGGACCGGCCGCCGTCCACTCGAAACGCGCGCGCGGCCCGAGCGGAGGCACGCCCACGGCTCGGTCGAACGTCGCCGCCTCGTCGAGGAGCGCGAGTTCGTACGACCCGATGCCGAGCTCGAGTGCCAGCGTTCCGTCGGGCTCGACGGCGACCTCGCGGAAGTACCCCGTCGCGTCGAGCAGGAACAGCCGTCGGCCCGCGACCGCAGCGCCGTTCGCTTCCTTGACCTCCAGCGTCCCACGCACCGTCGACACGTCGACCGACAGCTCGACGAGCTCGCCCGGTCCGAACGTGAACTCGCCGGGAACGATCTGCCCGAACGTGTCGGCGACGTCGTGCACGCGGAGCCGCCACGTGCCGGTCGTGAGCTGCGTCAGCACGGCGGCGCCGTCCTGGTCCGTCAGTGAGCTCGTGCGGTTGTCGCGCGACCACGGCGAACTCTCGACGCTCGTGCACGTCGCGGAGACGAGCAGCGACGGGATCGGCGCACCGTCGCGCGTGACGTGCACCGCGACGTGGCCGGGAGTGAGCTCGCCGATCGCGAACCTGGCTCGGTCGTCTCTCCTGCGCGATCCGAGCTGTGCTGATCTCGAACCAGGGCTCCGGCGACAGGAAGATTCCCGAGGAGCTCTGGAAAGGTCGTTCGCGCCGGCGTCAGGAGACGGACGTCGACGAGACCTCGGGGAGTCCGTGCACCTCGAAGCTCCTGTCGGCGCGCAGCGTCCGTCTCGGACTGGAAGATGCCAGGTCGGACGTGAACATCTCGTCGAAGTCGTGCTCGACGTCCGGTTCAGCGCGGGACGAATCGGAGGTCGACGTCACCGATCACGGCGCCGTCCGGTGCGACGACGCGACCTGTGAGCGTGCCGCTGCCGGGGAGGACGAGCTCCACCGGACCGCTCGCGACGAAGACATCGGTCCGGACGGCGCGCACGTACGGTCCGTCGTCGGCGCGCACGTCCGCCCGCTCGAAGGGCAGGCCGTCGAAGAGAACGCGCCGTCGGATCCGTGCGCGCGCGCAGCGGCTCCAGGTTCGGGCCTTCCGGAGGTACCGCCTGCGCGGCGACGTCGGGAGGAAGATCGGAGAGGTCCGCTCCACCGGCGTCACCGACACCTCGACGTCGGCGCGCGGCGAGCCGTCCGTACCGACGACGCGGCCGGTGAGCTTCGGCGCTGAACGAGCGCGATGTCGATCTCGCGCACCTCGTCGCGCGCGAGTGGCGGGTCGAGCCGATCTCCGTGACGGCGTAGCCGCGGGCGGAGATCGTGAGGCGGCCGGACAGTCCGGGGAGGGGACCGACCGCCGGCGCCCTGTGCGATCGGGATCCTCCTCGTTCCGGATCGTCGTCGGCGGAACGGCGAAGTACGGGTCGCCGAACGTCCCCATGGTCCGGAGCCGGTCGATCCGATCGCCGCTCGTCGCGTCCACCGCCTGTATCGAGAGCCTCCCTGAACCGGCGAGCCGCACGGTGCGTGGTGCACCCGGCTCGACGCCCTGCTCTCGTAGAGCGCGTAGGCGGGATCGTCGATGACGAGTGCGTGTGCGGTTCGCGAGCGAGACCTTCGAATCGGATCTTGGTCTGGAGTCCGGTCTGCAAGAGGGTCGGATCGATGCGTCGGCCGTCACGGTCGACGACCCAGGCCACGGCGCGATCGGACAGTCCGCAGGTCGGGAACTCGAGCGACCGGGCCACGACCCGAGCTTCGTCGTCGGCGACGCGCCGCGGTGCACGAGGTGGAGTTCGTGGTCGTCGCCGGCCCTGATCGAGATCGTCGCCGGCTCGACGGCGAGCAGCGTGTCCTCGCAACGCACGAGCACTGTCGTCGGCCAGGCTTCGTCGAACTCGAACGCGCCGGTGTCCGGGTCGGTGGACGCGGTTCCCGTCAGGGCGTTGTACGTCCCGTCCGAGTTCTCGGCGGGAGTCGAAGCAGGGCGATCGGGATTCCGAGCGCCGCACCGTTCTCGTCGAGCAACGTGCCGTGGATCCGTCCGCCGAGCTCGAACGCGAGCGTTCCCACGTCCGTCCGCGCACCGTCGCTCTGCTCGCCGAGCACGAAGATCCGCGTGGGACGCTCGCCCGGCCTGACGTCGATCTGGAAGCGGTGCACGCTCGAACGCGCGACCTCGAGTTCGAACGTCCCGTCGTCCGCGGTGGCGCCGTGCGCCGACAGGAGGTCGCCGAGAGCTTCCTCCGGCGAGACCGAGCCGTTGGCGCCCCAGAGCACGAGATTCGCTCCGACGACCGGTGCGCCGCTCGCGTCGACGACGCGGCCGACGAAGGTGTGCTCGTCGGGTCGCCCGCGGCGGCGACGGACTCGCGGACCGGCGTCTCGACGGGTCTCGCGGCTTCGACCGTCTGGCGGATCGAGGTGCCGGCCGTCGCGAGTTCGGCCGACGGCGCTTCGTGCGCGAACTCGGGCGCATCGGCGAGTTCGGAGTCGGCGCCGTTCGTGTGGGCGAGCGACGGTTCGTCGTCCTGGAGCGCGGAGGAACAGGAACAACACCGCGCAGGCCGCGACGACGAGTGCGAGCACCTTGCCGAGCCCCGCCCGGCGAGCGCGGTCGCGGAGTCGGCCGTCGCCGTCGCGAGCGTCGTGCGTGCGACGTGCCCGGCCCGCCAGCACCGCCTCGCGCACGCTCGGCCATGCCGCGCGCGCCGTCGGCGGCGAGCGCCGCGACCACCGCTGCACCGAGGAACGCTCGACTCGGCATGCGCGCGCGCAGGCTTCTCGAGGCCGCGCTTTCAACTGCATGCGCATCATGGCGCACTGCCTGTCGCGTGCGCGATCTGCGTCGGCGTGAGGCCGTGCAGGAGTCGGAGCAACAGCACGTGGCGGAAAGGATCCTCGAAGCGCTCGACCTCGGCGGCGACGCGGTCGAAGAGCTCGGCCTCGGCGGCGAGGTCGACCGGCGCGCGCTCCGCTTGAACGGCGCGTCCGGCTCGACGCGTGCGGCGCACCCATGTCGGGCCGGCGCTTCGCGCGCGCGGCGACGGTCGAGCGCGCGGTGACGGAGAATGCCGGCGAGCCACGTCGCGACGCTGCGCTCGCCGTCGAACGACGCGGCGTCGCGCAGCACCTGGAGGAACGTCGTCTGCAGGAGGTCCTCCGCCTGCCCGCGTCGCGTGTGAGGTGCGCGCGGATGAGGAGCAGCAACCGCGGCGCGACGCGGTCGAAGACGCGCGAGCGCCGCGTGGTCGTCGCGCTCGCGGAAGCGCAGGAAGTCGCGGGTCTCGCTCGCGGCGTCGATCGGGCGGGGGAGCGGAGCGTCGGGATCGCGGGGTGCCATGACCGGACGTGCGCCCGTCGGCGCGCGCGCGTCACCGCATTCTCCGCGATCCCTTCCGGTCCCGCGAGTTCAGCGCAGATCGAGCGCGATCGGCGCCGGGTCGACGCCCGGTTCGACCGTGACGTCGGCCGACATGCTGCCCCGACGACCGGGCGAGCGGTCGCGCGCGACGACGACGTACCGTCCGGGCACGAGACGCAGCTCGTGCGTGGGCGCTACACGTCCGTCTCCACGGATCACGCGGACGAGCGAGAGCGGCTCGTCGATCCGCTCGATCCGATCTCGACGCCGCGCGGCGCTCCCCGCCGGTCGCGTACGGCTGCACGTCGAGGACGATGCGGCGACCGCGCGGGACGACGACGCGGTGCGAAGCCGGCGCGCCGGTCGCGACCTCGACGGGGAGCGTCGCGGCCGCGAATCCAGGCGCTTCGACGACGACGACGTACTTCCTGGCCGGACCGGTGCGCTCTCGTGCACCGACGTTCCGACCTCGGTGAAGCGCGCGACGGTCGCGGCCTTGGCGCCGCCGAGGATCGAGGACGGCGAGGCCGTCGTTGCGCGGTTCGCGCGCCGCTTCGAGGCGAACCTGCAAGCGTTCGCGACGATGGAACCGTCGTCGCCGACGAGTTCGACGCGCACGCGATCCGAAGCTCGGCAGCCAGGTAGCGCAGCCGAGGTCGAGCGTCTCGCGCTCGGCGAAACTTCGAATTCGGCCAGGACTTCCCCGTCGGGAACGCGACCCCGTCGTTACGAGCTGGTACGAGGTCGGCGAGAGTGCGCCGACCTCGAACGACCCGTCGGGCGCGAGCGGCACGTCGATCCTGGCACCGAAGTCGACGCGCAGGAGTTGCAAGCGGAGTCCGTCGGTCGCAATGAGTTCGACGGGCCAACGGCCGACGATGCCTGTGCTGGGGAGCCTGAGCCCGCGATGACCACCGATCAGGTCGTCGCTCGCCGCGATGTCGCGCCGCACCGCTTCGGGTACGTCGTCGTAGCGCGCGTCCGGTCCCGGCGCACCGAACGCGAGGTCGTAGGCCTCGGCCTCCGGCAGGCCGTGCAACGTCGCGAAGCCGAGCTCGTCGGTCTCGTGCAGTCGGCGGTACGGGGTGCCGATCTCCTCGCCGTTCCACAGTTCGACGCGCCAGCGCGGGAGCGGCGCGCCGTCCGGGCCGACGACGTGCACGCGGACGGAGCGAGCGTGCTCGACGGCGGCGTCCCAGTGCTCCGTCCCGCCCTCCTCGAGCGTGAACTCGTGGCGCGCGAGCGCGAAGTCGCCGAGCATCACGCGGACGTCGTACTCGCCGGGGAGCAGGCCGCCGAACGCGAATCGACCGCTCGCGTCGGTCCTGGTCGCGGGGTCGGAGACGAGCGGTCCCGCTTCGTCCTCGAACTGTCCCAGTTCGATCGTGCCCTCCCACTCGATCGACACGACGGCGCCCTGGATCGCGTCGCCGCGCGTGTCGCGGACCTCGCCCGTGAACGAGCCGCCGGTGTCGACGACGACGTCGATGCTGCGCTCGCTCCCGAACGGCAGGTCCATCTGCGTCCAACCGACGAGTGCGGGGCTCTCCGACCGCGCGACGGCGAGCACGTAGCCCGCCGGCACCTCGGTCGACTCGAAGTAGCCGTCCTGGTCGGCGACGGCGAGCACCGCGTCGAGGTCCATCGACTTCTTCGCGTCGGGGCGATCCTCGGGGCGAGCGGGCGAGCCTTCGCGCGTCTCGCGCGCGTCCTCGTCGACGCCGAACGCGATGCGCGCGAAGGGGACGGGCGTCCCGTCGCGCTGCACGACGCGACCCGTGACGCGGTGACCGACCGCGCCGAGGACGAGCTCGACCTTCTCGCGCACGTAGGCCGCGCCCGAAGGCTGCATCCCGTCGATGCGTGCGACGAGGTGCGCCTCCTCGTCGACGCCGTGCGCGACGAACTCGCCGTTCGCGTCCGAGGTCGCGAGGAGGACCATGGCTCTCCGATGTTGCCGCTCGAGGCGCAGCACGCTCGCACCCGCGACCGGCGTGCCGTCGATGTCGACGACGATGCCGTGCACGTCGACGCCGCGGGGGAGCGTGATCTCGTGGCGCATGTCGCGCTCGAGCACGATCTCGAAGCGGCGCGGCGAGCGATCGACGACGAGCGTGTAGGCGCCGAGGTCGAGTCCCTCGAAGTCGGTCGTCCCGAGGTCGTCGGTGCGCGATTCGACGGCGGTGCCCGTGTCCGCGGAGCGCGCGAGCACGAGCGCGTCCGCGACCGGCGCGCCGCTCGCGTCGAGGACCGCGACCTCGAGCCGCGCACTCGTCGGTGCGGCGACCGGGAGCGGCGCCTCGTCGATGGTCGTCGAGACGGCGGACCGCGACTCTGCGGTCTCGAGGTTCGTTGCCGCGTCGTTCTCGACGGCGAGCTCGACATCGCCGCGCGCGCCGCTCGCGTCGACGTCGCCGAGCGGGTCGTCGCGGTCGACGACGAGGAAGGTCGTGAGGGCGAGGACGACGGCGGCCGCCGTCGAGGATCCAGTGCTTCATGGCGAGGGTTCCGAGGAGGAGGTTCCGAGGACACCTCGCCGGCGGTCGCGGCGGCGGGCGACGTCGACGCGGTGTAGGTCGTGACGCCGCGCCCGCTGCTGCCGACGTCGCGGCGAGCCGCGCGGACTCCGCGAGCACCGCGCGCGCACCGACGCGAGGCCGCTCGCCGTGTCGGCGAACAGTGCGGTGAGCAGGACGGCGCTCGCGGGGACGAGCAGGCGGAGCTTCTCGAGGCCGCGCATGAGCTGCATGCGCACGGTGCTCGGGTTGCGGCCGAGCGCGTGCGCGATCGCCGACGGTTCGAGTCCGTGCACGAGGCGCAGGGCGAGGACCTGGCGCGACTCGCCGTCGATCGACTCGATCGCGGCGAGCACGCGGTTCCAGAGCTCCTCGTCGGCGGCGGCGTCGAGCGGGGACGGAGCGTCCGACGCCGTCGCCGCGAGGGCTTCGTCGCCGGTCGTCGCGCGTGTCCGTTCGCGCCGGAGGAGGTCGAGCGCACGGTGGCGCAGGATCCCGCCGAGCCAGGCGACGACGGGTCGCCTGCCGTCCCAGCTCGCCGCGTCGCGCAACGCGACGAGGAACGTCTGCTGCACGAGGTCCTCGGCGTCGGCCGCCTCGCGGACGAGGTGGGCCGCGAGCACCGCGAGCCGCGGCGCCGTCGCGTCGAACACGCGAGCGAGGTCGTCCGGCGCGCCGCTCGCGCGGTAGCGCCGGAAGGCCTCGTCCTCGGGTGCCGTCGTCGGCTGGTCGATGGGTGTCACGGCGGTCCTGTGCGCGAGGGGCGGCGAGCGTCACGCTCGATCGCGATTTCCTCGCGTCACGCATCCCAGGGATCGAACAGCGTCACGACGACGGTCTCGGCGTCACCGGCCCGGTCGACCTCGACGGAGCGCAGGCAGGGTCCGACATCGAAGGTCGACGGCGCGATCCTAGGTGGTCCCGACCGAACTGAACCTGGTTCGTTTGCCCAAGACCAGAGTGCGGAACTCGTCGGAGGGGGGGGCGGAACGGCCCTGGAGGGCCCGCGAAGGCCGATCCGGTTCCGCACTCTCGATGGAGAGGCGGACGGACGAACCCGGTCCCGGTCGTTCCGACCAGGTTCGGTCGGGGTTCGCTCGGAGGGTCGGACGGGCGGCTGGGGCGGTCCTAGACTGTCCGGCCGCACCGACGATCACCGGCACGTGGAGGCTCGCGAAGGATGGCGAAGAAGACCAACGCACTGCTCATCGGCACCCGCAAGGGCGCCTTCGTCCTCAGGAAGAAGAAGTCGAAGTGGAAGCTCTCCGAGCCGCGCGAGCTCGGCACGAAGGTCTTCGACTTCCAGCAGGACGCGCGCGAGCCGAACGTGTTGCTGCACACCGGCGGCGGCTTCCACCTCGGGCCGACGGTGTTCCGCTCGACCGACGAGGGCGCGACGTGGACCGAGGCGACGGAGCCGCCGAAGTTCCACACGGTCGCGAACGAGGGCGACGCGCCGCAGAGCGACGGCACCTCGCGCGGGCTCGCGGTGAAGAGCACTTCTGGCTCGCGCCGGGGCACGCGGACGAGCCCGGCACGTGGTACGTCGGCACGGCGCCGCAGGGGCTGTTCCGCTCGACCGACGGCGGCGCGACCTGGAGCGGCGTCGACGGTTTCAACCTGAACGCGAAGTACAAGGAGTGACGGTCGACCCCGACACGGTGCCTGACGGCTCGTTCCTGCACTCCGTCCTCGTCGACCCGCGCGACGCCAAGCACCTCTTCCTGTCGATGTCGATCGGCGGCACGTTCGAGTCGACGGACGCCGGCGCGACGTGGAAGCCGGTCAACGAGAACGTCCAGGTCCTGTTCGGCCCCGAGAAGTACCCGGAGCACGGCCAGGACCCGCACTGCGTCATCCAGCACCCCGCGAACCCCGACCGGCTCTACCAGCAGAACCACTGCGGCATCTACTCGCTCGACCTCGCGAAGGGGCGGCGCTGGGAGCACATCGGCGCGAACATGCCGGAGGGCATCGGCGACATCGGCTTCGGCGTCGTGGGGCACCCCCGACGTGAGGACACCGTCTGGGTCATGCCCATGGACGGCACGTCGGTCTGGCCGCGCACCGCGCCCGGCGGCAAGCTCGCGATGTACCGCACCGACGACGGCGGTTCGACCTGGAAGCGCCCTCTTCGCGAAGTGGGCCTGCCCCAGGAGAACGTGTTCACCGCGAAGCGTCAGGCGCTGTGCACGTTCGGCGACCCGAAGGACCCCGCGGTGTGCTTCGGCGCGACCTGCGGCGAGGTGTGGTTCGGGCACGAGGGCGGCCTTTCGGAAAGTCTTCGAGCAGATCGCCAAGAACCTGCCTGAGATCTATTCGCTGTACCCGGCCGTCCTGTCGTGAGGATCCGAGTCAGCACGCACCTCTACGCCTACACGAACGGTGCGGAGTTCGTGGAGGCGGAGGGACGCACGGCGGCCGAGCTGCTCGAGGACCTCGACCGAGTCTGTCCGGGCTGCGCTTCCGCGTCGTCGACGAGCAGGGCGACTGCGCCAGCACATCCATCTGTTCCTCGACAACCGTTCGGTGCGCGATCTCTCGGCGTCGCTCGAGGGCGTGCAGCTCGTGCACCTGCTCGGTGCGTTGTCGGGCGGCTGAACACCGCGTGTCGAGGGTGGACGAGAGCGCCCCGCTCGCCGCGCGACGGAGCGGGCGCTCCACCAGGGTCCGGACGGTCTCAGCGGATGGTCGTGTACGACCCGCCCGTCTCCTCGGCCAACGCCTTCAGGACGGGCTGTTCGACGCCGATCGAGACGATGTGGATCTCGACGCCGCGGTTGGCGTTCCAGATGCGCACGTGGCTCGCGATCGTGCCGATGTCGAGCACCTCGCCGACCGACGGACGCCGTCCGGACAGGAACATGATCGTGTCGACGTCGGGGTCCTCGAAGGCCTGCTTCAGCGCGGCGTAGACGTTCGTCCCGCCGTCCGGGTTGAGCTTCTCGACGAAGGCGGGATCGACTTCGCGGTCTTCTCCTTGCCGATGCTCTCCAGGCGGCTCGACCAGGGCTTCGCGTCGTTCGAGAAGCGCACGACGTTGACGAGCGCGGTCTCCGGCAACAGTCCGAGGAAGTGCAGCAGCTCGTTCTGCGCGACCTCGAGGCGCGTGCTCCCGCGCGGCACGTGCGGCGGGTCCTTCTCGTTGCCGCCGCCGGTCGTCGGACCCGACTTGCCGCCCGGACCGCCCGTGCGCGGACCCATCGGCTCCTGCATCGAACCCGAGCAGTCGATCACGAACGCCAGGCGTTCGGAGTCGAGCTCGACGCCGAAGAACGTCCCGACGACGGTCTTGTTCTCGATCTGCTCGGACGCTTCCTCGGCGGCCGCCTCGCGCTTCGCGAGCAGGTCGTCGTACTCCTTCGCGGTGAGCGGCACGAAGCCCTCCGAGTGGTCGGCCCACCAGCGCGGCCAGACCGACGTGCGACGGAACTTCTCGCCCGTCAGGCGACGCAGCGCCTCGCACGCGAGATCCGCGGCGCGTTCGTCGAGCCGTTCGAGCGCGAAGATCAGCTTCTCCGTCGCCTCCTTCGTGCGGAGGTCGCGAAGCGCCTCGATCGCCGCGCGCTGGGTGCCCCAGGGAGCCTCGGGGTCGAGCGCCGCGTCGGCGACCCAGCCCGTACGCGCCGCCGACGCGCGCGAGGCACGTGAGCGCGGCGTTCTTCGTCAGCGACGGTTCGCCCGACGCCATCTTCTCGAGCTCGGCGACCCAGCTCGGGTCGCCGCCGTACAGCTCGGTGACGAGTTCGACCAGGATGCCCTTCTCGGACTCGGTGTCGGCCTTCCTGAGCTGTGTGTCGAGGCAGCTTGCGCGCTCCTCCGTGCCGCGCTGCGCGAGCGCGCGCAGGCCCTCGACGCGCACCGCGAGGTCCTCGTCGTCGATGGCGTTGCGCAGCACCTTCTCGGCGGCCTTCGCCCCGTTGCGCGAGACGGCGAGCGCGTACATCGCGCGCGCACCTGGCTCGAAGTCGTCGAACACCGAGGACACGGCGGTCGCGAAGGAGTCGTCCTGCCGCTCGGACATGAGTTCGGCGAAGGCGCGCACGAATCCGGTGCCCTCCGCGACGTCCTTCGGCGACGCCGGGCCGCGCCCGTCGCCCGTCAGGAGCGAGCGCTCGACCCGGCGAAGACGTCCTCCCACTTCTCCGCCGAGCCAAGACCGCGGCGCACTGCGCGCGCTCCGTGGCGCCGTACTGCGTGTTGAGGAACGTCGCGCGCGCCTGACTGACGATCGACTTGTCGCCGCGGTCGGCGAGCTCCGCCATCGCAGCGGTCCGGACGCGCGAGTTCTGGTCGGAGAGCGCGCGGCGCAGCATCTCCTCCTCGAGCTTGGGCGCGATGGCCTCGAACGCGAGGCCCGCGACGGTGCCGAGCGGCTTGCCGACGGACGGGTCCTCCGGAGCGCTCGAACCCGCGCGCGATGCGGCGTCGTACTTCTGCCAGAGCTGGTAGTACCAGTCGCGATCCTCCTTCATCTCGAAGGACTCGCGGTGCAGTTCGAACGCGCGGACGCGCACCGCCGTGACGGCGGGGGACTCGACGATCCGTTGCAGCCACTCCTTCGCGATCCCGCCGCCGGCGGCGAGCGTCTCGACCGCGGCGATGCCCTCGAGCGAGTTCGGCGCGTTCGCGGCCCAGTTCGCGAGCTTCTCGCGCACCTTGCCCGCGACGTCGCGCGACTTCATGAAGTACGCCGTGGCGCGCAGAGCGCGCGCACGGGCGACCTCGCTCGTGAGGACGCCGCCGTCGAGCGCGAGCTCGAAGCCGGCGAGCGCCTCGGGCGAACCGATCTTGGCGAGCCGCGTCAGGTCGTCGACCGAGATGCGGTTCCCGCGCAGACGCAGGAGTTCGACGAGTTCCTCCGCCTCGTCGCCGACGGGCGCGACGGCGCACGTCGCGGGGACGACGAGGGGCTGCGGAAGGGCGACGGGTACGACGGGTGACGCGCCGGGCCACAGGATGGCCCAGGCGAGCGCGGTGCTGAGCATCACGACGCGTGGCGGCGGGGGACGAGTGGAGTTGCGACGAGGAGGGCGCGGAGGGATGGGAGGGGGAACCGCGTCCTCGCCGTGCATTACACACCAAGGCCCGGGCGGTCGACGCTTCGATCGCGAGGAGCCGGTCGCGGGACGCCGCGGTCCCGGCACGGACGGCGTGGCGCGGTCCCGAAGGCGCACGCGGGTCCCGCGCGGGGACGGCACCGCGTACGGAGCGGGGCCCGGAGCCGCGCGCCGCGCCGCTCCGGGCCCCGTTCGACGGGCGCCCCCCTAGGAGCCTGTCCCGAAAGTCCCTGCTCCGGCTTCGTCCTCGTCGCCGATGCGTCGTCGGGCTCGACGAGCCGTGCTCAGCGACCCTACAGGGTCGCTTCCGCCGTCTCGCCGTCGCCCTCCTTGCCTCGACGACGATGACTTCGCCTCACGACGGGACTTTCGGGACAGGCTCCTAGGGGAGCCGCCGGGCTCAGCGGCCGCCGCCGCCCTTCTTCTTCTCGCCGCCTCCCTCCTCGCCGCGCTTCTCCTGCGCGATCTTCTCCTCGAGGGCGCGGCGGTTGTTCCTGGAGTCGCGAAGGGCGATCTCGACCAACGGGCGCACGTCCTTCGAGAGCTTGCCGGAGTCGAGCTGTGCCTGGGCCTGCTTCTCGGCCTCGGCGTACATCGCCAGGGCCTGGTCGTAGTCGCGCTCCAGGTAGTAGTGGAGCAGGACCGCGGTGTCGTTGAGGTACATCGGGCTGTCGGGCACGAGTTCGAGCGCCTTGCGGTAGGCCTCGAGCGACTGTTCGTAGAGCGGCAGGAGCTCCTCCCGCTCCTTCTCGCTGAACTTCTTGCGTCCCTTGCGACCGCCGCGCAGGTCCGCGGCGTCGCGCAGGAAGAGCCCGACGTTGTTCCAGTAGTCGTCGCGGTCCGGGAACGCCTCGGCCTGGATGCGCGCCAGGAAGGCCGCCTCGAGGTTGTCGGGCGTCTTCTGGTTCATGCTGTGGTCGATGAGACCGAAGAGGCGCGTGATGTCGTTCGGGTCCCACTGCACGAGGCCGATCAGACCCGCGCGGTCGAGCTCGCTCATCTGGTGCAGCGCCTCGACGGCGCCCGCCGGATCCTTGCGGTCGATGCGCAGGCGCGCGACGTAGTACCAGCTGTTCGTGTAGCCCGGCCACAGCTCGATCGCGCGGAGCATGGCCTTCTCGCCGTCCTCGTTCCGAGCGGGGTCCTTCGACTGCATGATCGCGTAGCCGAGCCACCAGTCGACCGTCGCCATGCGCGGGTCCTTGCCGCGCGCGCGCTTGGTGAACAGCGCGCGACCCTCGTCGATGCACTTCACGAGTCGATCGATGTCGAGCGTCGCGTAGGCGCGGCGGTAGTCGAAGCCGGCGGGCTCCCACCCGATCGCCTCGGCGTAGGCGTGCATCGCGCCGTCGAGGTCCTTGCCGAAGGCGAGCACGTCGCCGCGCAGCGCCTGGAGCGTCGCGAGCTGGGCCTGCTCGCCGCCGCCGCGCGGAGCGCCGACGAGTTCGATCGCGCGCTCGACCGCGCCGGTCGCCGCCTCGTACGCGGCCTTCGCCTCGTCCGCCTTCTCCTCGTCCTGCGAGAGCGCGGCGTAGCGACCGAGCGCTCCGCGGGCGACGAGTTCGTGCGCCTCGATCGAGGCGGGGTAGTGCTCGATCGCCTTCCGCGCGGCCGCTTCCGTACCGGCGTCGTCGCCGAGGTCGCGGCAGACGCGCGCGAGGTAGAGGTGCGCGTCGCGGTAGCGGACGGGGTCCTTCGACGTGACGCCCTCGAGTTCGCGCTTGGCGTCCTGGAGGACGAGACCGGTGTTCGACCCGCCGCCCTGCGCGATCTCGAACGCGGCCTGCGTCGCGAAGCACAGTCCGTAGAGGTAGTCGTAGTCCGGCCCCTTCTTGCCGGCGCGGCGGAGCGTGCCGAGCTCGGCCAGGACGTCGTCGATCGCGCCGCGGCTGATCGAGGCGCGCATGCGCCAGATCGCGCCGCGGTCCGCGTCCTTCGCCTCGGCCTCGGCGAACTTCTGCTCGGCGGCTTCGAGCTCGCCGCGGTCGAGCGCCTCGCGCCCCTCGGCGATCAGGTCGTCGACCGCGTCCGCGACGCACGTCGTCGCGACGAGGGCGGGGGTCGGCGGCGCGGCGAGGGCCGAGACCGGGAGGAGCAGGGGGAGCGTGCTGATGATCGGGATCATGGATCGTCCTTCGTTCACTCGCCGGGACGGCCCCAGTCGAGGATGGTGTACGGCTCTTCGTCCGCGGGCAGCGTGCCTTCGATACGCGGCAACCAGGCCCGGGTCACGATCGGGCGCGGCATCGGACCGACGTCGACGGCCTTCCTGAACCACTCCGCCGCGGTCGCGGGGTCGTCGCGGTGCTCGAGGAAGAGCACCCCGAGGTTCTCGAGCGCGTCGCCGTAGGCGTTCAGGAGGTCGAAGCGCGCGCTCTCGTCGAGGTCGTCGTCCGCGAGTTGTTGCTGCGCGAGGTCGACGGCGCGGAGCAGCGTGCTCTGCGCCAGGTCGAGGTCCTCGTGCAGGTAGTAGACGAGGATCAGCGCGAAGTCGTTCTGCACGCGCACGTCGTCCGGGAGGAGCTCCGCCGCCAGGCGGTACGCGTCGGCGCTCGCGCGCACGTGCTCCCACGCCTTCTCGAGCAGCCGGTCCGCCTCGCCCGCGTCGCCGCGGGCGCGCGCGGCGCGCGACGCGATCTCGAGCTCGACACCGCGGTCGCGGTGGAGGAAGCCCGCGTTGTTCGCGTAGTCGCCGTTCTCCGGGTCGCGTCGCAGGAGTTCGTCGGCGAGGCGTGCGGCGTCCTCGAGGTCGCCCTGCGACGCGTACGCCGCGGACACCGAGAACAGGCCGTCGAGGCCGGAGCGGAGCGAGCCGTCGATGCTCCACTCGATCGCGCGCGGGAAGAGCTCGTCCGTCGCGAGGAACCACGTCTCCGCGCCGGCGAGGTTCCCGGCGAAGTAGTCGACCCAGCCGCGCGCGATGCGCGAGACCGCCTGCCAACCCTGCGCGTCGGCGCCCGCGCCGTCGGGTTCGAGTTCGTACGCCATCCCGAACCACTGGTCGGCGTCCTCGAACCGGTTGCGCGCGACCGAGCGCTCCGCCTCCGTCGCGTCGGGCCCCGGGAAGTTCGCGAGTGCGAGATCGAAGCGCGCCTTCGCGCCCTGGAAGCGCCCGCCCGCGGAGTCGGGGTAGCGGCGCACGAAGCGCTCGGTGACGCGTTCGACCTCCTCGGGACCGCCGACGGTGTTCGCCGTCGTGACGAGCCGCTGCAACAGCGCGGCGTCGTCGGGCAGGTGCTGCAGCGCGACCTCGATCGTCTCCAGTGCCCGGCGCGTGTCGGCGACGTCGTTCGTCGCGCTGCTGCGGTAGAGGTAGAGGTTCGCGAGCGTGTTCCAGGCGTCCACGTCGTCGCGCGCCGTCGCGACCCACTCCATCACGCGACCCTCGACCTCGGAGAACGGCAGGTCGTCCACCGCGAACGACGCGCCCGTCGTGTCGGTGACGGACTCCGCGTAGGCGAGGTAGACGGCCTGCGCGGAGATCTCGTCGCGCGAGCCGAGGGGCGACGTCGGCACCCGCTCGCCCTTCGCCTCGAGTTCGGCCGCCACCGCTCCGGCGCGCTCCGCGGCGTCGAAGGCCTCCGTCCCGCGGCCGAGCCGGGCGAGCGCGCGGCTCCTCCCCATGAGCGTCCGCACGGTCTCGTCGCAGCGGTCGTAGGCGCGCAGCGCGTCCTCGAAGGAGGAGGTGATGTAGAGGCCGTTCGCGCCCTGCCGGATGAGGTCGTCGCCGAGCACCACGAGTCCGTCGGCGCGCGCGACGAGCAGGTCCGGGCGGTCGGGAGCGAGTTCGAGCGCCCGGTCGACCTCCGAGAGGGCGCTCGCCGGGTCGCCCTGCGCGAAGAGTTCGCGCGCGGCGCGGACGTGCTCCTCGAGCTCGTCGACCGGGGCCGGGGCCGCGTCGCCCCCCGCGCCTTCGTCCGCCGCGCCGCCGCGCCGTTCCGCGCCGGCGGGTCCCGCGGTGTCCGCGGCGTCGGTCCCCCGGCAGGACGCGGCGATCGCGATCGCCGCGGCGACGAGGAACGGACGGAGACGGACGGGCATGGGGCGGCAGATGGTAGCCGTTCGGTCGCGGGGCTCGGTCCTGGGGCGGGGACGGCCCGCTTCGTCGGCGTCGGGAAGCGCGCGCGGAGGGCGCGCGGGCGCGGCAAGAAGCGCGCCGGGAGGGAGTATGCTCCGGCCGCTCCGCCGCCGCGGATCGACGGGACCGAGCGGACGATGGGTCCTCCGGGGACGTCCTCCGCGGAACGCTCCGGGCCGTCCGCACGGCTCGGGCTCCCGACCCGTCGCCGCCGACCTGCCGCCACGCGCCGTCGTCGCGCAGGAGCCTCCCGCGCCCGCCCGTCGGCGGACCGCGTTCCCGATCCGACACGACCCTTCGCGCATGCGCCCGAGCCAGAAGCGACCGAGTCCCGCGCGCCCTCCCGGCGCTTCCCCGCGCCCGACGTCCCGGCCGGTCGGACTCCTCCTCGCGGCGCTCGTCGCCACCGGCATCGCCGGCTGCGACAACTCCGCGTGCATCTTCTCGGCGGGCAATTGCATCGGCGCGGGGTCTCCCGCCGGCGCGCTCGGGGCGGCGGCGGCGCAACCCGCTCGATCCAGCTGGATCCTGCCGACGAACCCGACGCTCCAGGACGCCGCGCCCGAAGGCGCGGGCGTCGACACGCGCAGCCCCGTCGTGCTGCGCTTCTCCGAGAGCCTCGCGCCCTCGTCCGTCAGCGGCGCGTTCGTCATCAATCGCGTCGACACGACGGGCATCTCGATCCCGTTGCCCACGACCGCGCTCGTCGTCGGCGACGGTCGTCTCGTCGTGCTCACGTCCCAGGCCGGACTCACGCCGTCGACCGACTACGAGGTCGGACTCACCGCGAACGCCGCGGTCCGCGACGTCACGGGGCAACCCTTCCAGTTCGCGTCGGGCGCACTCCTCACGAGCTTCACGACCGCGGCGACGAACAGCGACGAGATCGGCGTCGTCGCGACGTTCCCGCCGGACAACGCCTTCGACCAGAGCGAGACCGGCGAGATCGTCGTCGTCTTCGACCGGCCCCTCGACGAGACGACCGTGACGGGCGACTCGTGGGTGGTGAAGGTCGACGGTTCCGACCCGACGATCGACCCCGTTCCCTCGCAGGGCCAGGGCAACGCGGTCTTCGGCATCCCGACGCCGGAGCCGCGCGTGTGGCGCTGGCGGTCCGTCGACCCGCTCGGCGACTTCGTCCCGCTCGGACGCGAGGTCGAGATCACGCTCACGCTGTCGCCGGCGACCGACCCGATCCTCGACCTCGACGCGAACGAACTCGCGACGACGGAGATCAGCTACCGCACCGCGAGCGTGCTCGCACCGGGAGCCGTGCGCATCACGTCGACCCCGATGGACGCGATCGGCATCGACGCCCTCACGCCCGGCAGCGGGTCGGAACTCACGCTCGAGGTCGACGTCGACGACGCGGAGGACGGCGACCGCCTCGACCTCTACTTCTTCGGCCCCGACCCGGCCGACCCCACGCGGTTGCTCGCGATCCGCCGCGCCTTCGACTTCACCGAGCCCGGGCCCTTTGCGGTGGCCGACCTCCTGCGCGAGGACCTCGACCTGACGTCGTCGACGTCCCCGTTGACCCCGCGCTTCGGGGACGGCTCGATCCACGTCGCCGCGAGCTTCACCTCGGGCCCGATCACGACGCCGGTCACGCTGTTCGACGCCGACGTCGCGACCGCCGGTGCCCAGCCCGCGCTCCTCGACACCGTTCCGCCCGAGATCACGTCGTTCGACTTCCCGAGCTTCGGCACCGACGAGTACGTGTACGACGCCGGCGACGTCGTCTTCGAGGGCGTCGCCAGCGAGCCGATCGTCGCCATGACCGTGTCGACCGGGCTCGGCTCGACGCCCGTCCAAGCGCCCGTGTTCACGCGCGGAAACCGCTTCGCGAGCGAGCCCGTCGAACTCGGCGTCGTCCCCTCGTCGCAGTCGCCGCTGCCCTACACCGTCACCGTCAAGGATCGCGCGGGCAACTCGTCGGCGTCGGCCGTCACGGGCGACCTCACCCAGGTCGGGTTCGTGGGGGAGACGGTGCTCGCGCCCGCGGGCGCCGGCGACCCGATCGCGGTGCACGTCTACGACGCGTCGACGCGCGCACCGCTCGCGGGAGCGCTCGTGCTTTCGCACGCCGATCCCGCCGGCTCGGGCACGCCGACCTTCGTGTCGAACGACACGACCGCGGCCGACGGCACCGCCGTCGTCACGAGCCACGCGAGCGGCGACGACGGGACGATCGTGACGGTGTTGCTCGACGGCTACGACATCGTCAGCGTCCACGACTTCGGCTCGGCGCGACTGTCGATCGGGCTCGACCCGACCGGTGCCGGGACGCCGACCGTCCGCGGCTCGGTCAAGAGCACGGTCTCGCAGGTGCTGTTCGCGCTCACGACCGGCGACGTCGCGTACGTCGACGGACGCCGCACCGACGGCGGTTCCGACGCGTTCGCGGGTTCGGTCTGCACGACGTCGCCCTTCGGGCAGATCAGCGTGACGTGCCCCTACGGACCCGAACCCGTGCGCGCGTTCCGCAGCGGCTCGATCGCGTCGTTCGGCGGCGTGTTCGACCAGCCGGAGTCGTCGTTCACGTCGCTGCTCTTCCTCTCGACGTACGCGCTCGCGTGGCCGCTCGCTCCGGTCGCTCCCGGCGTCCAGCAGACGATCGACCTCACGATCTCCAACCTGCTCACCGATCCCTCGGTGCCGCCGACGGAGGGGGCGATCGACCTCGGTGCGCTCAGCTTCGACGCGAGCGGCGCGACCGGGCTCGACCTCGGGTCGCTCGTCGACGACGACGTCTTCCCCGGCGAGGTGCGCGTGCGCGTCGAAGCCGACTTCGGCGGCAGCGCGCCGCCCGTCCCGGCCGGCGTCGGCGCGAGCTACGACCAGGGCTCGGGCCTGTGGAACCTGCGCGGTGCCTGGGCCGGCGCGGTCTCGGCAGCGCTCGCGGACTCCTTCGACCCGCTCGAGCGACTGTCCGTCGTCGCCGAGCTCTCCGACACGTCGGGCGCGTCGTCGGGCGTCCGCACGTCGTTCCAGGACGTGCTGCTCGGAGCGATCGCGTACTCCGCGCCGCCCGTCCCGACGATCCTGTCGCCCGCGACGACGTCGACGGTCGGCAGCGGCGCCTTCACGGTCGAGGTCGAGAACACGCTCGTCGACGGCGCCCTCGGCGGCACGCTCGGCAGCGGCGTCTACCGCCTCACCCTGCGCGACTCGGCGGGACGCGCCTGGCACCACTGGCGCCCGGACGTCGCGGACACCGACGGCGCCGTCGTGTTCTTCGTCCCCGACCTCACCGGGACCGGCGAAGCGGGCCTCGCCGACGGGACGCTGACCGCCGCCGCGTCCGCCTTCGCGTGGACCGGCTTCGATCCCCTGGGCTTCTTCTTCTCCGACCTCCGGACCCGGCCCGAGGTGTTCGCGACCGGCGCCGAGGTGGAGTACACCAAGCCCTGACGGCCGCCGCCGCGGGCGCGCGTCCTCGCCCGGAATCGCGCGGAATGCCGCGTTCCCGGGCGTTTCCGACCGTTCGGCGGCGTCGAGCGCCGGCGCGCTTGGCTGCTCGCGCCGGGGCTTGCTATGTTCCGTCCCGCGCTGCGGCGCGATCCTGCCCATGGCGAACGAACGTCCCGCGCTCCGCGCGCCCCGCACCCTGGTCGCCCTCGCGCTGCTCGCCGCGTCGTTCGCGACCGCGTCCTGCCGCGAGACCGGCACCGAGCCGCCGGAGGTCGTGACCTTCGAGACGCCGCTGGTCGTCGGCGCCGACGCCGAGCTCCTCGCCTCGGTCCAGCCCGCCGACGTGTTCGTCGTCCCGGTGCTCGACGAGACCGAGACCTTCGGCACGCCGACGGAGGGCTTGCGGCGCGCGATCTACGCGGGCCTCGTGCAGCGGCTCTACAGCCCGATCCGGATGGAGTGGGCAGACGCCGTCGTCGCCGATCTCGCGAAGTCGGGCGCGCCGCCGTCGGCCCAGGAGGCGAACGCGGCCCTCGGCGCCGACGCCTTCCTCGAGGTGCGCGTCCTCGCCTGGGACGAGACCGAGCTCGAGAGCGACGGCACGGTGCGCGTGCGCCTCGAGGCCGTCCTGCGCGACCCCGCCGACCCCGAGCACCCGCTGTGGGGCTACCGCATGGGGCGCCTCGTGGACGTGGGGGGGGTGTCGGCGCGCCGCGCCACGCACGACGTCCTCGTGGGCCGCGCCGTCGAGAAGGCGGCGGCGGACCTCCTCGCGCTCCTGCCCCAGCGGGACGCGCGCAGCGCGCCGCGCTGAGCTGCCCGGCAGCGCCTCCGCGCTGAGCTGCCCGGCAGCGCCTCCGCGCCGAGTTTCTGGGCAGCGCCTCCGCGCCGGCGCGTGCTGGCGGTGGAGCGACGCCGTCCCTACACTCTTCGCCCTCGGGAGTCCGGGAAGCGCTCGTGCGAGCGCTCGGTCCCCCGAACCGTCCGCCACTGGGACGGCGCCCGCTGGCAGGGCCCGATCCGGTGCGGACAGAGTCCAGCGACCGCGCGAGCGGTCGCCACGATCCAGGAGATCGGAGCCATGGCGGTCACCGCCGACGTCAAGAAACAGGTCGTCGCCGACTACGCGACGAAGCAGGGCGACACCGGGTCGCCCGAGGTCCAGGTCGCGCTCCTCACGGAGAACATCAAGAACCTGACGGAGCACCTCAAGGTGCACCGCAAGGACTACACGAGCCGCCGCGGCCTGCTGATGATGGTCGGCCAGCGGTCCAAGCTGCTGCGCTACCTGCGCCGCCGCAGCCCCGAGCGCTACAAGGAACTCATCCAGCGCCTCGGCCTGCGCCGCTGACGGCCGGATGCGCCCCTCGACCGTGGTCCGACGAGGACGGTCGCCTCGCGCCGGGACGAAGGTCCGACGGCAGCCGGCGACGACGCCTCGTGCACCGCAGGTCGCGTGCGCACCGCCGGTCCCGTGAACTCCGCGCCCGAAGGGCTCGTCGCGCGACGAGCTCGTTCGGGCGCGACGCGTTCCGCGGCGACGTCGCGCGGCGCCCCGACCCCCACGAACGACTTCGTAGAAACGTCAGAGACGAAGAGAAAGAGAAGCAGAGACGGAGAGCGCCGAGACAGGCGCAAGAGAGACGAAAGAGATGACGAACCAACCCGTGCGCGTCGAGTGTGAGATCGACGGCAAGAAGCTGAGCCTCGAGACCGGACTGGTCGCCAAACAGGCCCACGGCTCCGTGATCGCCCGACTGGGCGACACCATGGTCCTGGCCGCCGTCTGCACGGCGGCAGGACGCGACGACCTGGACTTCTTCCCCCTCACGGTGGACTACCGCGAGAAGACCGAAGCTGCGGGCAAGATCCCCGGCGGGTTCTTCAAGCGTGAGGGCCGCCCGACGACGAAGGAGATCCTGACGATGCGCCTGATCGACCGCTCGATCCGGCCGCTGTTCCCCGAGGGCTTCCGTCAGGAGGTCCAGGTGATGACGTCGGTGCTGTCCTACGACGGCACCAACAACTCCGACATCGTGGCGATGATCGCGGCGTTCGCCGCGGTGCACATCAGCCCGGTGCCGTTCCGCGGTTCGCTCGGTGCGATCCGCATCGGCAAGTTCGAGGGGCGCCTCACGCCGTTCCCGGACGCCTCGCGCATGCGCGAGGAGTCGATGCTCGACCTCGTCGTGTCGGGCCACAAGGACGCGATCGCGATGGTCGAGGCGTCGGCGCGCCAGATCCCCGAGCCGGAGATGATCGACGCGCTCGAGCTGGCCCACCGTCACATCAAGTCGATCTGCGACCTGGCCGACGAGCTGCGCGACAAGGCCGGCAAGCCGAAGATGGAGTTCACGGCCCCGACGCCGGACCTCGATCTCAAGAGCAAGGTCGACGCCTACGCCGACCGCGTCCGCGAGGTCATCTTCACCGAGGGCAAGCACGCGCGTTACGCGGCGGTCGGCGCCGTCAAGAACGAGTGCGTCGAGGCCCTCACGGCGGGCATCACCGACGCCGCCGAGCTGAAGGCCAGGACGAAGACCGTCAAGGAGCTCTTCGGCGACCTCTCGGGCCGCGTCGAGCGCGAGTGCATCCTCTCGGGGCGCCGCGTCGACGGTCGCTCGCACACCGACATCCGCGACATCACGATCGTCCCGGAGTTCATCCCGCGCCACCACGGCTCGGTGCTCTTCACCCGCGGTGAGACCCAGGCGATCGTCTCCTCGACGCTCGGGACGCGCGACGACGAGCAGATCATCGACGGCATCGAGTCGGAGTACCGCAAGAACTTCTACCTGCACTACAACTTCCCGGCGTACAGCGTCGGCGAGGTGAAGCGCATCATGGGCCCGGGCCGTCGCGAGATCGGTCACGGCATGCTGGCCGAGCGCTCGCTCGCGCCGGTGCTCCCGAAGGCCGAGGAGTTCCCGTACACCATCCGCATCGTCTCGGACATCACCGAGTCGAACGGCTCGTCGTCGATGGCGAGCGTGTGCGGCGGCTGCCTCTCGCTGATGCTCGCCGGCGTGCCGATCCGTCAGCCCGTCGCCGGCATCGCGATGGGACTCGTCGGCGAGGGCGATCGCGTGGCGATCCTCTCCGACATCCTCGGCTCCGAGGACCACAACGGCGACATGGACTTCAAGGTCGCCGGCTCGGGTCTCGGCATCACCGCCCTCCAGATGGACATCAAGATCGAGGGTGTGACGCGCGACCTGCTCGAGCGCGCCCTCGAACAGGCGCGCGAGGGCCGCATCCACATCCTCAAGAAGATGCTCGCCGCCGTGCCGCGTCCGAACTCGGAGGTCAGCCGCTGGGCGCCGAAGATGGAGAAGCTGAAGATCGATCCGGCTCGCATCGGCTTCCTGATCGGACCGGGCGGACGCACCATCAAGGGACTCGAGGAGCAGTTCCAGGTGCGCATCAGCGTCAGCGAGGACGGTCGCGTCACCGTCTCGGGCGTCGACCGCGAACTGCTCGAGAAGGGCTACCGCACGATCCAGGGCATGTTCGAGATGCCGGAGATCGGCTCGCGCTACTCCGGCACCGTGAAGGGCGTGAAGGACTTCGGTGCCTTCATCGAGATCCTCCCCGGCGTCGAGGGCATGTGCCACATCTCCGAGCTCGCCGACGGCTACGTCGACAAGGTCACGGACATCGTGAACGTCGGTGACCAGGTCGAGGTCGTCGTGATCAACGTCGACGACCGCGGCAAGATCAAGCTGTCGCGGAAGCAGGCCATGGAGACCGTCGAGAACTGATCTCGACGGGATCGGCGCCCGCCTCCGGGCGGCGCCGCTCCCGGCTCCAACTCGACCCCACAGGGGTCCGCGGCCCCCGTGGCCGTCTCGGCGCGGCGCCGCCGGTCCACAACCCGCGGGGCGCGCCGCGCTGCGAGCGGGGCAGATGGGTTTGTTGCGTCCGAGGTCCGCGGCGGGGGGGGCGCGTCCGAGGAGCCCCGCCGACGTCCGACCTCGCACCGTCCGCCGACGTTCGTGCGACGTTCGCCTGCGATCTCGCTCGCGGGTCGCACCACGGACTTTTTCCGCGCCATGGTCCCCCGTCTTCGGCGCAGTGCAGCACGATGCTAGAAACGCCCTCGGGTACGGGAGATCCGGCACGGATCTTCCGGACGGCCGGGGGCTGCGGTCGTCGAGTGTTCTTCGAGTTCGGCGGCGTCGCCGCAGGTCGGGACCTGCAGCGTCGCCCTCGGGCGCCGCGGATCGGGGTTCATGCCCGGATCCCGCGGTTCCGATAGGACCTTCGAACGTCCGCGGTCCGGGTGGGGAGCCTCGGCACCCTTCCGTCCCGGACCGGTCCTTCCGGCGAGCGACGGCGATCGAACCCGATCGCGATCCGGACGGGACCCCACTCACCGCCGACCCGCCCCGCGGGCTCGGCGGCCGCGACTCCGCCGAGGGGTGTACCCCCTCCGACCGCCCGAAGCACTCCACCTCGTTCCGAACCCCGCCCGACGCCATGCGCCTCCTCGCCGTCGCCGCCACGCTCCTCCTCTCCGCAGTTCTCCTCGACGAAGCCGGTGCCGACGCGGTCGGGGTACCGGACGGAGCGGCGCTCGCCGCCTCCGCGGTGAGCGAAGCGGATCCCGTCGACTCGGGGTGGCAGGTGCGCGCCGAGGACAACATCGTCGGGCTCTCGGACGCGAAGACGCTCTCCAACCCGGCCGTCGTCGACTACGACAAGCTGATGGCCGCGACGCCGGAGATGCAGAAGCTCAAGAAGGACCGCATCGATCCGAACTCGCCCGAGGGCATCCAGCTCACCACCGCCGCGCAGCAGCGGGTCCAGCGGGCCTGCCAGGCGATCATGACCCAGGAGGGTCACTGCAGCGTGTGGAAGGCGATCAGCCACACCGACGGTCGCCAGGTGCCGGACATCACGGCGCTCGTGAAGAAGCAGCTCTGACGGCGCCGTCGCGCCGGAGCCGCGCGCGCCCGAGCCGCACAGGACGGAGCCGCGAAGCACGAAGCCGCCGGGCCGTTCCCCTTCGGAACGGCCCGGCGGCTCCGTTCCGGGCGATCGCTCGCACCGAAACCGCCGCGCACCCCTCAGGGCCGTCGGAACACGACGATCGACGAGTTCGCGTGGCTGATCTCGGGGTCGTAGATGTCGTCCACGAGCTCCAGCCCCGTCATCGCGAGGATCTCGCGCATGTCGTCGGACCGGAAGCGCGCGCGCCAGCCCGAGAAGGGGTCGCGCCCCGTCGGTGCGCGGTCGACGCTGGCGTAGTGCACGACGCCGTGCCCGCCCGGTGCGAGCAGGCGCGCGAAGTCGCGGAAGTAGCCCAGGACCTCCGGGCGTTCGACGTGGACGAACACGTCGAACGAGAACACGAGGTCGATCGAACCGTCCTCCTCGATCGGGACGCTCGTCCCGTCGCCCAGCAGGTAGCGGATCGACCCGTCGCGATCGCCGAAGCGCTCTCGGCACATCTCGAGGCACTTCGGCGAGAGGTCGAGCAGGGCCAGGCTGCGCGGACCGGCGGCGAGCAGTTCCGCCGTGAAGCGGCCGCCGCCCGGACCGATCTCGAGCATCCGCTGCCCGGCTCGCGCGTAGCGGCGGACCGTCGCGTCGAGGATCCCCTGCCACCAGGCTTCCCCGACGGTCCACTCCTCGCCTCGGCGGGACCAGTCGAACGTCTGGTCCCACATCTTCAGGTTCTCTTCGCGCGTGGGCATCCCACGAACGTAGCCGGGCTCCGGCTCCCCGTGTGCGACCCGACACGGATCCGTCCTTCGGTCCTTCGTGCCACGAGGGGGGTCGATCGGCTCCCGCCTTGCGACGGATCGGGCCCGACGTGTCACACTCGAACGGCCGTACGCCGATAGCCCGGTCTCCGCATGCCGTCCGTCCCGAGGATCTCCGTCGCGCTCGTCGCGCTGCTCGTCGCCGCCTGCGCGGCGCCCGAGCCGCAGAAGGGACGCACCGGGACCCTCTCCGAACTGCGCGACATGCTCGAGGAGGGGAGCGCCGGTCCGGTCCAGGCCGAGGTCGTCGACCAGGACCCCTCCGCCGTCGGCCCGCCGGCCGAACTCTCGCCCTTCGGCGACCAGCTCCCCGCGTGGGGCGTGCCGGGGCCGGGGCAGGGCGCCCTCGAGTCGGACGACGCCCCGCTCGTCGCGGCGCTCACCGCCGTCGTCGGCGAGGACGGCGGCGCGGACGTCCGACCCGAGGTGCAGTTCGCCCAGAACCCGTACCTGCGGTTCGGCGAACGCATCATCGTCCGACGCGACGGACGCATCACGAAGCCCTTCCCGGTGCAGGTGGGGCGCGGCAAGCGACTGCTCCAGCTCATGGCGCAGATCGGCGGCTTCCCGATGTCGTACCGCGTCATCCCGGAGAACGCCGACCCGCAGGCGCCGGCGGGCGACCCGCCCGGGCCCGAGGTCGCGGACGTCGTGCTCCTCGAGAACTGGGACTTCGAGCAGTACTCGACCTTCCAGCCGCAGCTCCTCACCGCTCCGAGCGACGCCAAGGACCTCAAGATCGCGGACTGGTTCGTCGTCACCGCGGGTGAGGACCTCCTGGCGGAGATCGAGGAGTTCATCGACCTGTTCATCGGCAGCGTGCCGCAGATCGAGATCGAGGCGCGCATCGTCGAGGTCGTCACGACGGACGAGCTCGACTACGGCGTCCGCGGGAACGGCCCCGGCGGCGCGGTGACCGCGACGTTCCCGACGGGGACGTTCGTCGACTTCTTCTCCTACGCGGTGCCGAACACGGCGGACGCCAACGAGGCGCTGCTCGGCATCGGGGCGATCCAGGACGGCGTCGCGATCGACGCGATCCTCGAGATCATCCAGACCTGGGAGAACGTCACGATCACGACGCAGCCCAAGATCGCCGTGCGCGAGGGCGGCACCGCCGAGGTCGTGAACTCCGCCGAGGTCCCGTTCTTCAACTTCACGGGCTTCAACTCGACCAACGGCAACTTCAACGCGACCCTCGTGTTCAAGCCGGTCGGCGTCGAGCTCTACGCCTCGCCGCGTGTGCTCGGCACCGACACGCTCGCGCTCAACCTCTACGTCTCGGCCTCCGAGCAGGTCGGCACGGCGATCAGCTTCTTCGACGCGAACGGCAACGCCGTGCGCTCGCCGCTGATCGCCAAGCGGCAGGCGCGGACCGTCGTCTACCTCAAGCCCGGTCAGGCCGTCGTCATCGGCGGCCTCGAGTCGGTGCGCGAGGTCATGCAGGAGCGCAAGGTCCCGATCCTCGGGGACATCCCGCTGATCGGGATCCTGTTCCGCTCGGAGCTCAAGCGGAAGGAGCGCACCAACGTGCTCTTCTTCATCCGCCCCCGCGTGCTCCAGGGAACCGACTTCATGAGCGACCTGTGAGCGGGGCCCGCGGGGCCCTCCTCCTCGCGGAGTCCCTCGGAAGGTAGGATCGCGCGGGTCGTCCCCGCTCCCATGCGACTCCCGCGCACCGCACCGACCTTCTCCGCACCGGGTTCTCCCGGGCGCGCCCGCTCGCGGCGCGGCGCGGCGCTGATGATGGCGCTGCTCGTGCTGTTCATCCTGGTGCTCATCGTCGGTCAGATCAGCATCGGCACGAGCACCGACTACCGCACCGCGCGCAACGAGGTCCAGCTCTCGACCTTCGACCTCGCGATCGAGTCCGCGCTGCTGAAGTCGTTCGAGGACCTCAAGGACGACCTCGTCCAGGAGTCCCAGCAGCAACAGCAGAACGGGCTCCCCGGCACCGACCAGGTCGACAACTCGGGGACGCAGGGGATGTCCCAGTTGCCCGGCTTCAGCGACATCGTCGGCAACGCGATGAGCGGCGGCTCGGGCGGGCGTGTCGACTCGCGCCGCGACCTGTGGGCGCAGCCGCAGCGGACCAGCGAGTTCTCGCCGATCGAATTGCGCGTCCTGATCGTGCCGGAGAACAGCAAGTACAACGTGCTCACGATGCTGTCCGAGGATCCTGCGGAGGCACAGAAGGCCTACGACCGCGTGGTCCGGATCATCGACATGTTCCGCGAGGGTACGAGCGAGGACATCGAGAACTACGACGCGCAGGAGCTGGCGTCGCTCATGCGTGACTACCTCCAGCGGCGGGGGAGTTCGACGGTTCCGCGCCCCGACCTGTCGACCTACGACGAGGACGACTCGGACGTCTACCTGCCGGTTTCGATGCGCGAGTTCCTCGCGATCGACCTGTTCAAGCCGGAGTACTTCCGCGACTACCGCGACGACAACGGTCTCGTCGTCCACTCGCTGGCGTCGTTCCTCACGGTCAACTCGGCCGTCTGGACCAGACAGGAGATGCTCCAGGCGCGCGACGCCGAGGCCGGCGACGACACGAGCCTCGAGGACCAGGCCGGCGACCTCGCCAAGCAGTCGACGGGGAACGCGAACGGTTCCGGCGGCGAGACCTCGACGGTCGGCTTCGGCGGGGGCAGCTCGGGCGGGACGACGACGGCGACGTCGGGCGGGCAGCTGATCCAGAACGGCGGCCAGGGCGGACAGAGCGGACGCGGCGGCCAGAACGGAGGCGGGTCGAGCAACGGTCGGCCGGACCAGGCCGCATCGACGCTGCTCCCCGGTGCGGTGAACCTCAACGTGGCACCCGCAGCCGTGCTGAAGGCGCTCTTCGAGGACCGCGACGTGCCCCCGCAGTTCTGGGACGAGGTCATCGCCTACCGCAACGAGGAGCCCGAGGAGGAGCCCGGCGCCTCGACCTCGTACGAGGAGGAGGAGGAGCCGATGCTCGACGAGTTCGGCGAACCGATCCCGGAGAACCAGATCTTCGAGTCGCCCAACACGATCAACCAGATCGAGGGCTGGGACGGACTCGAGCCGATCGTCCGGACGGACCTCAAGCGCCACGTGACGGTGTCGAGCGACGTCTTCACGATCTACGTCACGGCGTGGATCTCCACCTCGGCGGACCAGGACGTCGCGTCGTCGCGCGAGGAGCAGGAGCGCATGGAGCAGTCGCTCGGCAACCTCCGCCGCACCGTGGCGTGCACGGTCTGGCGCCGCGGCGAGGGCGAGGACGCGGAGATCGTCCCGCTCGTCCGTTGGGAGGTGCTCGACTACATGCCGTACGAGATCCTCGACTACCCCGAGGAAGGCCGCTGACGTGGGGCGGGCCGCGTCGTCGCGCGGTGACCGTCCGCGCGGACGGGGCGAGCGCCGCGCCGCTGCGTTCGACCCGCTCGAGGTCGAGGTCTTCGGCCACCTCTTCGCGTCGCTGTGCGAGGAGATGGGAGCGGTCCTGGTGCGCGCCGCCTTCTCGGCCAACATCGTCGAGCGCCGCGACTTCTCGTGCGCGCTGTTCGACGGCGCGGGTCGGCTCGTCGCGCAGGCCGCGCACCTCCCCGTCCACCTCGGCGCCGCGCGCGCGAGCGTCGAGGCCGTGCTCGGTCGTGCCGGCACTCGCGGACGCGGCCTTCGTCGCGGCGACGTGTGGTTGCTCAACGACCCCTTCGCCGGCGGTTCGCACCTGCCCGACCTGACGCTGGTCGCGCCGGTGTTCCTCGGGAGCGGCGACGCCCCCGACTTCCTGCTCGTCGACCGCGCGCACCACGCCGACGTCGGCGGTCCGTTCCCGGGTTCGATGGGGCCGGCGCCGGACGCGTACTGGGAGGGTCTCCGCATCCCGCCGGTCCGACTCGCCCGGGACGGCGAGGTCGACGCGGACGTGCTCGACCTGTTCCTCGCCAACGTCCGCGTCCCGACGGAGCGTCGCGGCGACCTCCTGGCGCAGCGCGCGGCGCTCGCGCTCGGCGAGTCGCGTCTGCGAGCCCTCGCGGAGGAGTACGGCGCGGACGTGCTCCGGCGGCGCGCGGACGGACAGATCGCCTGGACCGCCGAGCTCGCCGCGCGTGCGATCGGGAAGCTCGCCGACGGTCGCGGCTCGGCGCGCGACACGATCGAACTCGCGAACGGCGGCGGCGTCGAGCTGTGCGCGGACGTCGAGGTCCGCGGCGAGCGCCTCGAGATCGACCTCACCCGCTGCGGCGACCAGGTCGCGGCCCCGCTCAACGCGCCGCGCGCGGTGGCGGAGTCCGCCGTCTTCTACGTCGTGCGCCTGCTCCTGACCGAGGACACGCCGACGAACCACGGCGTGCTCGCGCCGCTGCGTCTCACCACGCGACCGGGCTCGGTCGTCGACGCCGTCGCCCCGGCCGCCGTCGCGGCGGGCAACACGGAGACGAGCCAGCGCCTCGTCGACGTCCTCGTCGCGGCGCTCGGGCCGCTCGTCCGCGACGGACTGCCCGCGCCGAGCAACGGCTCGATGAGCAACCTGTCCTTCGGCTCCGGCCGCGGCGCGTCGGAGTCGTTCACGCACTACGAGACCCACGGCGGCGGTGCGGGCGCGGGTCCGTCGGGCGACGGCGAGAGCGGCATCCACTGCCACATGACGAACACGCGCAACACGCCGATCGAGTCGATCGAGCGCGAGATGCCCGTGCGGATCCTGCGCACCACGCTGCGTCGCGGTTCGGGCGGCGACGGCGCCCGTCGAGGCGGCGACGGGATCGAGAAGGAGATCGAGTTCGACGAGCCCGTCCGCGTGAGTTGGCTCAGCGGGAGGCGGACGAAGGGCCCCGCGGGTGCGCGCGGGGGCGGCGCGGGCGAACCGGGCTCGGCCCGCGTCTCGGTCGGCGCGACCGTGCGCGAGCTCGAACCCCAGGACAGCGCGGAACTGCCGCGCGGCGCGCGGATCGAGGTGCGCACACCCGGCGGCGGGGGCTTCGAGCGCTGACCCGCGCGTCGCCGCTCGCCCTCGGTTCGGCCGCGGCGCGCGCATCCCTTTTTCCTTGAGGGTCCCGGGGGAGGAGTCGAGAATCGCGCCCCTCCGCCGCGGAGCGACCCCCACGACATGCCTTCTCTCTCACTCTTCGGTGCCCAATGGGGCGATGAGGGCAAGGGCAAGGTCATCGACCACCTCGCGGACGAGGTCGACTACGTCGTCCGCTACCAGGGCGGTTCGAACGCCGGACACACCGTCGTCGTCGGCGACGAGAAGTACGTCCTGCACCTCATCCCGTCGGGCGTGCTGCACCCGGGCAAGGTCAACGCGATCGCGAACGGCGTCGCGGTCGACCCGGCGCAGCTCGTGAAGGAGATCGACGGGCTCGTCGCGCGCGGCATCGCCGTCGATCCGACGAACCTCCGCGTCTCGGCACGCGCCCACGTCATCCTCGAGCACCATCGCGGCTTCGACCGCCTCGCCGAGAAGCTGCGCGGAGCCGATCGCATCGGGACGACGGGCCGCGGCATCGGGCCGGCCTACGCCGACAAGGCGGCGCGCAGCGGACTGCGCATGGCCGACCTGCTCGACCGCGACGTGCTCGCCGCGCGCCTCGCGTCGGCGCTGCGCGAGAAGAACGCGATCCGCCACGACCTCGCGGGCGAGGGCGCGATCGACTTCGACGAGCAGATGCAGGTGTGCACGGAGCTCGCGACGCGGCTCGCACCCTTCGTCGGCGACGTCGGCAAGGAACTGCGCGAGGCCTACGCCGCGGGACGCTCGATCCTGTTCGAGGCGGCCCAGGGCGTGATGCTCGACATCGACCACGGGACGTACCCGTTCGTCACCTCGTCGAACACGGGCGTCGGCGGCATCTCCGCCGGCACGGGCGTCCCGCCGACGATGCTCGACCGCGCGGTCGGCATCGCCAAGGCGTACTGCACGCGCGTCGGAGAAGGACCCTTCCCGAGCGAGGACCTCGGCGCCGACGGCGAACGCCTCCGCCAGGTCGGTCGCGAGTTCGGCGCGACGACGGGCCGCCCGCGGCGCTGCGGTTGGCTCGACCTCGTCGCCCTCCGCTACGCCCTCGAGCTCAACGGCGCCGGCGGCCTCGTCATGACGAAGCTCGACGGCCTCTCCGGATTCGAGCGGATCCCCGTCGGCGTCGCCTACGAGGTCCGCGGTCGTCGCACGGAGGACTACCCGGCCGCCGCGGCCACGCTCGACGGTGTCGAGGTCCGCTACGATTCCCTCCCGGGCTGGAACGAGGACATCTCGGCGGTCCGCGACTTCGACGAACTCCCCCGTGCCGCGCGCGACTACGTGCACTTCGTGGAGGAGCGCGTCGGCGTCCCGATCGTGATGGTCTCGGTCGGCCCCGGGCGCGACCAGGTGATCTCGCGCGGTCTGTGACGTCGGTGCGGCCGTCTCGCGGCAGCCGCGCCCCGTCGCAGGCACCACCGACGACCACCGCCGCCGATCTCCGCCGCGTCGCACGCGCGCGGCGAACGGTCGCGCGCTCCACACCGGACTCCCGGGCCGGACCCGCCATGCAGAGCCCCGACGACGCACGAAGCACCGACGAGTCGCGCGACCGCGCGGCGGGTCCGGTCGTGCGCCGTCCCGACCTCGGCGGACCGTTCCCCGAGAACGTCGCGATCATCATGGACGGCAACGGTCGCTGGGCCCAGGGCAAGGGTCTGCGCCGCGTGTTCGGTCACCGCCGCGGCGCGAACGCCGTGCGCGAGATCACGACGGCCTGCGCCGAGATGGGCATGGCGAGCCTGACGCTCTACGCCTTCTCCGTCGAGAACTGGCGCCGGCCCGAGCGCGAGGTGCGCTACCTCATGCGACTGCTCGAGCGCTACCTCGTCGACGAGCGCCCGACGCTGATGCGCAACGGCATCCGTCTGCGCGGCATGGGACGCCTCGCCGACCTGCCGGAGGGTGCTCTCCGGACGCTGCGCGCGACCGAGGAGATGACGGCCGGGAACGGCGGCATGACGCTCAGGCTGGCGCTGTCCTACGGCGCTCGGACCGAGATCGCGGACGCGCTCCGATCCGCGACGCGGGCCGCGCTCGCCGGCGAGCTGCGCCCGGAGGACGTCGACGAGGAGACCCTGCGCCGCTACCTCTACGACCCCGAGACGCGCGACCCCGACCTCGTCATCCGCACGGCGGGGGAGTTCCGACTCAGCAACTTCCTGCTCTGGCAGTCCTCGTACGCCGAGTTCTACGCCTGCGACGTGTGCTGGCCCGACTTCGGTCGGAAGCAGCTCATGGAGGCGTTGCGCGCGTACGCCGGCCGCGTGCGCAAGTTCGGCGGACTCGTGAAGGACCGCGACGCGAGCCGTGCGAACGCCTGATCGCCCGAAGGGCTTCCGCCGCCGCGGCTCCACGCGATGACGTCGAAGAGAGCACGCGCGATCCTCGTCCGCACCGCGACCGGCGCGTCGTTGGCGGGCGTGCTGGCGCTCGTCCTGTGGGTCACCGCGGTGGTCGACCGCTCGTGGCCGGTGCTCGCGATCGGCGCGGCGCTCGCGCTCGGCCTCGTCGTCGAGTTCGGACGGATGGGGGCGTGGGCGGGACGGCGCGTGACGGCTCCGGGTCTGGCCGCGCTCGGCGTCGCGATCGCGGCGCTCGCGACCGCGGACGGTCGAGCCTTCGCGTACCCCCTCGCGTTCGCGGTCGCCCTCGTCGTCGCCGTTGCGGTGCGGTCGCGCGGCGCGCTCGGCGTCGCGACCGCGGCGACGTGGATCACCGTGCCGCTGCCCGCACTCGCGCTCGTGTGGGACGTCTACGGACAGGGCGGACTCGTCGCCCTCGTCGTGCTCAGCAAGATCGGCGACGTCGCCGGCTACTACGGCGGCAACGCGTTCGGGAAGCACCACCCCTTCCCGCAGCTCAGTCCGGGCAAGACCACGGAGGGCTGCGTCGCGTCGTTCCTCGCGGGGTGCGCCGCGGGACCGCTGTGCGGAGCGCTCGGACTCGTCGACGGCGCGTTCGGCCTACCGGCACTCGTACTCGCCGGTGCGGTCGTCAACCTCGCGGCACAGGCGGGCGACCTGCTCGAGAGTCGGGTGAAGCGTCGGGCCGGGGTCAAGGACTCGAGCACCTGGCTCGGAGCCTCGGGAGGCCTGCTCGACGTCACGGACAGCCTTCTCGTCACGGTTCCGGTCGCGCTCGCGACCTGGCCGTTCCTATGCTCGGCGGTCGCCCGATAGGCCGACCCATCCACGTGCACTCCATCACCATCCCGCTGCGCTCGAACGACGAGGCGATCCTCGTCCTCGGACCCTACGACCGCAACGCCAAGCTCCTCCGCCAGAACTTCGACATCGAGGTCTTCGCACGCGCGGGGAACCTCCGGCTCGAGGGCCCGGAGGAGCACGTCGTCGAGGCGGCGGCGCGCATCGAGCACCTGCTCGGCAAGCACCGCAAGGGTCGCCAGCTCGACGCGCGGCAGATCGAGGAGATCCTGATCGGCGACGGCATGCCGCCGTCCGCGGTCGAAGCGCGTCCGCAGGCGCCGAGCTACGCGACGCAGCGGGACGACGAGCGCCGTCCCATCGACCGCCGCGTCGGCGAAGGTGTGCGCAGGACGTCGTACGAACCGCGCACGAACCTCCACAACCTCCGCGTGCGCGCGGTCGAGGCGCGGACGCAGAACCAGCGGCTCTACCTCGAGGCGATCGAGCGCAACTCGCTCGTGTTCGGCGCAGGCGCGGCGGGCAGCGGCAAGACCTTCCTCGCCGCAGCGGCCGGCGTGCGCGCGTTGCGCGCGGGCACCGTGCGCCGGCTGATCGTCACGCGCCCCGTCGTCGAGGCGGGCGAGCGTCTCGGCTTCCTGCCGGGCGACCTCCAGGCCAAGCTCAACCCGTACATCCGTCCGATCTACGACGCGCTCTACGAGCTGATCTCCTTCGAGGAGGTGCACCGACTCGAGGACGCCGGCGTCATCGAGATCGCGCCGCTCGCGTACATGCGCGGACGCACGTTGTCGCACGCCATGGTGATCCTCGACGAGGCGCAGAACACGACCGTCGAGCAGATGAAGATGTTCCTCACGCGCCTCGGCGAGGGAGCGCGCATGGTCGTGACCGGTGACCCGAGCCAGTCCGACCTCGACGGTCGTCAGCGCAGCGGACTCGGCGACGCCGTTCGTCGACTCCGTGGGTTCGCCGACGTCGCCGTGGTCGAGTTCGGGCCGCGCGACATCGTCCGGCACCCGCTCGTCGAGAAGATCGTGCAGGCCTACGAAGGTCCCGCTCGGGACGCCGACGACCAACGGCCGTGACGCTCTGGATCGACTGGCGCGTGGATCCGCCCGAGGGTGTGGACGACGCGCTCGTCGCACGCTGCGTCGACGCCGCGCTGACCGAGGGCGGCCGAGCGGGGACGCCGCTGAGCGTCGTGTTCGTCGACGACGACACGCTCGCGCGCCTGCACGGGGAGACGCTCGGCGATCCGTCGCCGACCGACGTCATGAGCTTCGACCTCTCCGACGAGTTCGAGCCGACGCATCCGCCGTCGCCGCAGGGTGAAGTCGTCGTGAGCGTGGATCGCGCTCGCGACGTCGCGTCGCGCCGCTCCGTTTCCCCGGCGCGGGAAACGTGTCTCTACGTCGTGCACGGTGTGCTCCACCTGTGCGGTCACGACGACCACGACGACGCGGACCGCGCACGCATGCGGCGTGCGGAAGCCGTGGTGATGCGCTCGCTCGGCTTCGACGACGACCCGTCGCCGCACGACGCGGACTGACGAAGTCGGCGTCGAATCGCACTCTTCGCGCGCGATCTCGCGTCACGCGCGGATCGAGACGAACGACGTCGTGCGTCGGTGACGCGACACGTCGTGTCGCCGCACCGTGCGCCACGTAACGACCGTCGTGCGCGTCGTCCGACTCCTTCACGGTGACGTCGCAAGACGCCGCGCGAACCGTGCGGACCTCCTGCTCCATCCCGCGCGTGCAAAATTGCTTGCGCGGAGAACGCCGCGGGGGGCACCGTGATGCGACTGGAGGAGTCACGGCGTGCAACCGTCCAACTTCCGACGCGTCCCTCGCGGTCGCGTCGACCGGGTCGCGGGCAGAGGCCGCGGCGGGGCCGAGCCCCGCTCGCAGCGGTGCGGCTCGCTCGCGTGCACGCCCGAACCCTCGGTCCGGACGACGCCCGCCGACGCGGGCGCCGCTGCACCGGTCACGACCGGTGCGTCGGTGCCGGACCTCCGCTCCCCGTGCCGTGGGCGTGCTGCATGACCGAACCGATCGAAGCGGTCCGGTACGACGACCCCGTCGTCGTACATGGCTCCGCGACTCGACCGAGTCTTGGAACGAGAGTGGTGAAGTCCTCGTCGGAGCGAGGTGCGGCGGCCGTCGTCGCGACCGCTCCCGAGGGTGTCGTCGAGGACGTCGTCCTGACACCGGCGCCGCGCCGACCTCGCAAGGGTTCGACGCGTGCCGTGGTGGGGGACGAGCTGCACCGCGCGTGGCGCAACTTCTGGCGACGCGGTTCGGACGAGGCGCGCAACGCGCTCGTCGAGTCCTACCAGTTCCTCGTACGTGAGATCGTCGGTCGCTTCTCGGTGCGCCTCCCGCGCACCGTGGACCGAGGCGATCTCGAGACCGCCGCGAACGTCGGCCTGATCGCGTCGATCACGAGCTTCGACCCGTCGCGCGGCGTCCGCTTCGAGGCCTACGCCGACCGACGCATCCGCGGTGCGCTGCTCGACGAGCTGCGCACGCAGGACTGGCTGCCGCGTCCGTGGCGCCAGCGTCTCGAACAGCACAAGCGCGTCGTCGAGCGCCTTCGCGCCGATCTCGAGCGCGCTCCGCTCGACCACGAGGTCGCCGAGGTCCTCGGGCTCGGGGTCGTCGAGTACCAGGTGCTCTTCGGCGTCGGACTGCCGGGCACGCCCAGCGGATCCTCGCACTACGAGGAGTCCGACGAGTCGGCGTCCGGCATCGACGTCGTGGCCGACCCGCGCACCGACGCTCCCGAGGAGCGCATGCGCCGCGACGAACTCATGTCGCTCCTCGCGCAGCGCCTCTCCGTGCAGGAGTACCGCATCGTGTACCTCAAGTACTGGGAGGACATGCCGATGCGGGCCATCGGAGAGCTCACCGGACTGTCGGAGTCGCGCGTGTGCAAGATCCACACGCGGCTGATCGACCGGCTGCGCGACCGACTCGGCGTCCAGGCCTGAGCGCGGCGCGCGCGGAACGCCGCCGACAAAAGAGCGAGGGCATGGGATGCGCTCCCATGCCCCCGCAGGACCCGTCGGGCGCCGAAAGGCGCACAGCACCGCGGTACGTCAGCGCGAAGCCGGCGTACTCCCCATCGCGGTGTGCTCCGTCCCCGTTGAGAGCTCGAGCGGGCCGAAGACCGGGCGCCGGGTCCCCATCCGACGCCAGGCCGTGTCACTCCCCCTTCGCGAGCGACGGCGCGGCGTCCCCACACCGTCCGTCGCGTTCCTGCTCCCTTCCCGGGAGGTCGTGCACGACGCGGGAACCCGCGTGCACGGAGCCACTCCGTCCACCCTTCCCCACACGTGTTCCGCGGCGGCGGAGGACGCGAGTCCTCGAGCTCCGTCGCGGTGTTCCTTTTCGATGGGCATGGAGAGGTGGTGCAGCGCACGACCTCGGGTCGTGCGATCGGAAGGGTCCCCTCCGACCGTCCGCTGACGCTCGCGGCCGGAGGGGCGCATCTTCCGATGGAGGATTCGAAACCGGAGGGGCGAGCCCCTCACCTCTCGGATGACGTTAGGAAGGTCCAGACGGCGTTCGGTAGCCCGGCTACCCACAATGACGGTCGGGGCCCGTGGCTTTGCGTCCCTACCTCACGGTAGGTTTGCCCTTCTCGTTGCCATCTTCGAGGCGCGGAACCATACCGCTGGAACGGCCGGAGGCAAATCGGACGTGCGCGCCGAGCGCCCTTCGATCGCAACCGTCCGCGATCCGCGGTCTTCGGTGCGCGAGATTCCTCGGGGAGCACGTCGAGACACGCGATGGAGCACGTCGATCCGGAAAGCGTTTCCGTCGAACTGCGTCGACACCTGCTCGAACCGTTGCACGTCGGCGAGTCGAGCGGCCCCGGCGCGCGCACGGTGATCGCTCGCAACGACGTCTGCGGCGACGTGCTCGAGCTCTCCGGACGCTTCGACGCGACCGGGGGGCTCGAGCTGCGCTTCCGCGCGCGCGGGTGCTGGGCCGTGTCGACCGTCGCCTCGCTCCTGTGCGAGCGCGGCGCCGGCGCGAGCGCCGCCGAGGCGCGGGCTCTTCGCGCCGTCGACCTGGTGGAGCGCGCCGGGGGGCTGCCGAGGTCGAGGGCGCACGCCGCGAAGCTCGCCGACCGCGCGCTGGCCGATCTCCTGCACGCCCTCCTCCCGGGAGAGGGTGCCCCGGGCTGACCGGCTCCCCCGAAGTCGCGGGTCGCGGCGAACACGGCGGCAGGTCCGGGCGTCCACCCCCCGAGGTTCGCTCGCGTGGCGGCCCCGGAAGCCCCGTGCTAGGCTTCACGATCGGACGCTCTCCGCCCGATCCGGGGCAGGAGAGGAGAGGATCGGTCCCGGCCCGAACCACCACCGGGCCCCCGCCGGCCACGGGCGCGGCGACCCACGACGACCCCCCCTGGAGGCTCCACCACATGGTTTCAAAGACGCCGACGCGGCGCCGCGTCGTGCTCTTCCTCCCGCATCGCGCCGATCCGGCGCGCGGCGAGGTGTTCAGCGCCGACCTCCTGCCCCTCGAACTGCTCCAGATCGCCTCGGGGCCGGTCACCGACGGCTTCGAGGTCGTCCTGATCGACGCGATGATCGAGCCGCGCTACGTCGAGAAGGTCCTCGAGGCCTGCGACGGCGCGCTGTGCTTCGCGAGTTCGTGCATCCTCGGCTACCAGGTCTACGACGGCTACGTCGTGGCGAAGGCCGTCCGGGAGAAGTACCCGAACCTCCCGATCGTGTGGGGCGGTTGGTTCCCGAGCGTCACGCCCGAGATGTACCTCGACGGCGGGATCGCGGACGCGGTCGCGCTCGGACAGGGCGAGCTGACCTTCCGCGAGGTCGTGAACGCGCTCGACGCGGGTGAGCCCCTCGACTCCGTCGCCGGCCTCGCGCTGAAGCGCGACGGCAAGGTCGTCTACACGGACCATCGCGAGGTCGTCGGCTTCGAGAAGTTCGAGCCGGTGCCGTGGCACCTGCTCGAGTACGAGCGTTACGCGACGCTCCAGACCACGCCGACGCGCAACAAGGTGCGTCACCGCTTCCCGTTGCCCGGTCACTGGACCGTCGACAACCCGCCGCGCGGCTTCAGCTACTTCTCGAGCTTCGGCTGCCCCGAGCCCTGCACGTTCTGCTGCTCGCCGCGCGTGACGGGGCGCCGGTGGAAGGCGATCCCCGGCAAGCAGCTCGCGGAGGACGTCGCCGAACTGCAGCAGCGCTTCAAGTTCGACGTGCTGCGCTTCCAGGACGCCAACTTCGGTGTCGCGGAGAAGCGCACGAAGGAGTTCTGCGAGACGCTCGTCGACCTCCAGGTGCCGATCCATTGGAACGGCACCATCGAGATCGAGACGATCATGCGCTACTCCGAGGAGACGCTCGATCTCCTCGAGGAGAGCAAGTGCCACCTGCTGTGGCTGGGCGCCGAGACCGGCGACCAGCAGATGCAGCACGAGATCGGCAAGAAGATCAAGCTCGGCCACATCCCGACGGCGATCGGCAAGCTCGCGGAGCGCAACATCGTGCCCGGTACGTTCTGGATCATCGGCTACCCCGGCGAGACGCCGGAGACGATGCGCGAGACGTTGCGCTGGGCGGCGGCGATCAAGCACCGCTACCCGATCGCGGGCAGCGAGGTCTATCCGTTCCGTCCGATCCCGGGCACGGCGGACTTCGACAAGGCGGTCGAGCTGGGTTACGTCCCGCCGAAGGACTTCCACGACTGGGGCAACTGCTTCGAGTACAAGTACAACGCGCAGAACACCCCGCTCCCCGACGACGTGCGCGAGACGTGGCGCCGGTACAACAACACGGCGGCGTTCTACGACATGCACGTGACCGAGGGCTCGCAGTGGGTCCGGCGGACGATGTCGCGCATCGCGGGTTGGCGTCTGCGCAACGGCAACTACAAGTTCCCGATCGAGCAGAAGATGTTCGACCTCTACGTGCGCCTGACCGGCCAGCGTCAGGCCGCGGCGGAGGACGTCTCCGAGGACTACGCGCAGCTCCAGCCGGAGACGCACGCGGCGAAGGTCGAGATGATGAAGAACAGCGCCTGAAAAGGACGCCGTAGGAAAGGAGGCCGGACGAGCGCGAAGCTCCTCCGGCCTTCTTTCGTTCATGCGCTGCCCGAACGGCGCCTGCGGCGCCGGGAACACAGGTTCACAGGGAGCCGGGGAGGACGGGGAGGTCGGTCGGTCTCGGAGTCCGATGGATCGCTGCGATGCGCGGTGACGACGGGTCGTCGGAGTCGTTGAGTTGCGGAACGACTCCCAGGTGTCCCTCCCCGTCCTCCCGGCTCCCTGTGGAACTGCGTGGTCCCGCGCGGCACGAAGTGGCGCGCTGCGTTCCCCCGCGCGGCACGAAGTGGCGCGCTGCGTTCCCCCGCGCGGCACGAAGTGGCGCGCTGCGTTCCCCGCGCGGCACGAAGCGGCGCTGCGTTCCCGCGCGGCACGAAGTGGCGCGCTGCGTTCCCCCGCGCGGCCGCTGGGCCGCGCGCACGCGAACGTCCGGAACTCGACCTAGCGCCCTCGACCCGCGTCCCACGCCGCGAGCACACCGTCGAGGATCGAGGGGAAGGCATCGAGGCGCAGCATGTTCGCCGCGTCGCTGGGGGAGGAGTCGGGGTCCTCGTGGACCTCGAAGAAGAAGCCGTCGACCCGGCCGGTGGCGGCGGCCGCGCGCGCGAGGAGCGGGGCGAGTCGGCGGTCGCCTCCGGTCGTCCCGCTCGCCGTACCGGGGCGTTGGACCGAGTGCGTCGCGTCGAAGACGACCGGAACCCCGAACGCCGCCATGTCGTCGAGGCCCGCCATGTCGACGACGAGGCGCCCGTACCCGAACGTCGAGCCGCGCTCGCACACGCTCACCGACCTCCCTCCGCCGTCGCGCACCTTCTCCACGGCGTGCGCCATGTCCCAGGGCGCGAGGAACTGACCCTTCTTCACGTTCACCGCTCGTCCCGTCTCCCCGGCGGCGAGCAGGAGGTCGGTCTGACGGCAGAGGAACGCCGGGATCTGCAGCACGTCGACCGCTTCCGCCGCGATCGCGCACTGCTCGGGCAGGTGCACGTCGGTCAACGTCGGCAGTCCGAGTTCGTCGCGCACGCGCGCGAGCTGGGCGAGGCCCTCCGCGATCCCGGGCCCGCGCTGCGACGTCGACTTCGTCCGGTTCGCCTTGTCGAAGCTCGCCTTGAACACGAGGTCGACGCCGCGCTCCGCGGCGATCTCCGCGAGCCTCGACGCGATGCGGAGCGTGAGGTCCTCGCGCTCGAGCACGCACGGTCCGGCGAACAGGAAGGGGCGCTCGCCGCCGAGCTCCTTCGCTCCCACGGTCAGCGTCCTGCCGAGTCGGTCGTTCGCGGTCATCGCACCAGGTTCGCGGCGCCGCGGCGCTCGCGCAAGCTCGGGGACGGGCCGACCTCCGCCGTCAGGGGACGAGGAGGCGGAAGCGCGTGCCCGTGAGCTGGTAGTCGACGCTCCCGTGCCCGCCGAGGTCGCCGTCGAGCTGCCACGGGACGTCCTGGTCCGCCGTGATGCGCACACGTTCGGCCTGCCAGAAGTCCGCGACGGAGCCGGGGAGCTCGCGGACCATCCCGGTCACCGCCATGCGCGCGAGGTTCCAGTTCGACGCGTTCCGCAGCGCATAAACCTCGACCTTCCCGTCGTCGCGCCGCGAGAGCGAGGAGAGGTGGAAGACCGCGCCGTACTCGCGCACGTTGCTGACGAGCACGAAGCCGAACTCGCCCGCGATCTTCTCGCCGTCGATCTCGAGCCCGAGCCGCGGCTGGCGCGCCTTGCGCAGCACGGTTCCTGTCGCGCGGACGTAGTCGAACTTCGTGATCGGCCCCTTCCGGCGCCGCTCGACCTCCTCGACGCAGTAGCCGTCGAAACCGGAACCGACGCACAGGAACGAGATGCGCCCGTTCACCGTGGCCGCGTCGAGCACGCTCGTCCTGCCGCGCAGCACCATCTCGATCGTGCCGTCGACGTCGCGCGGGATGCGCGCGTCCTTGGCGAGCACGTCCGCCGTGCCCATCGGCAGTTGTCCGACCGCGACGTCGCGGTCGACGAGTCCCGAGAGGACCTCGCCGAGCGTCCCGTCGCCGCCGACCGCGACGACGGCGTCGGTGTCCTCATGCATGGAGCGCACGCGACGCCAGCCGTCGCGCCGACGCTCCGTCAGGTGGAGATCGGTCGGGACGCCGTGGCCGCGCAGTCCTCGACCAGTTCGCGCGCCGCCGCCTCCGCGCGACCGCGTCCGGCGATGGGATTCGCGATGACGAGCGCACGTCTCGGCCGCGAGCCGCCCTCTCCCTTCGAGTCCTGCTCTTCCATGCGATCGAGCGCGGAATCGTAGGTTCCCGGGGAGAGCGGCGCGACAATCCCGGCGTGGAACGGGAGCACCAGGGCCGCCCGCTCGCCGTGATCGGTTCGAGCGGCTTCCTCGGACGCCGCGTCGTCCGCGCGGCGCTGCGCGAGCGGACGTGCACCGTCCTCTCCGTCGCGCGCTCGCCCTTCTCCGTCGACGATCCGCGCCTCGTCGCGGTGTGCTGCGACGCCGCCGAGCCCGGGGCGCTCGTCGCGTTCCTCGAGCGCGCGCGACCGGCCGAGGTCGTGCTCGTCGCCGCGCTCGCGCGGGCGGGGGACTGCGAGCGCGACCCGGCGCTCGCTCGGCGGCTCAACCGCGAACTCCCCGGCGAGGTCGCCCGTTGGACCGCGGCCGCCGCCGCCCGACTCGTCGCGGTCTCGACCGACCTCGTGTTCGGGGCGGCCGTGCCCGGTCCGGGCGGATTCGTCGAGGACGACGCGACCGATCCGATCGGCGTCTACGGGGCGACGAAACGCGCGGGCGAACTCGCGGCGCTCGCGGCCGATCCCGCGGCGCTCGTCGCGCGGCTCCCGCTCCTCACCGGCGACTCCGAGGGGCGCGGACTCGGGGCGGCCGACGGTCTCCTCGCCGAGCTCGACGCCGGACTCGACCTCACCCTCTTCGACGACGAGTGGCGCACGCCGCTCGACGTCGACGCGGCGGCGACCGCGCTCGTGCGCCTCGCGGCGCTCGCCGCGTCGGGCGTCGTGCACGTGCCCGGGCCGGAGCGACTCTCGCGCGCGGAGCTCGGTCGGCGCGTCCTGTGCGACGCGGGTCGCGACCCGGCCTCGGTGCGCACCGCGCCGCGGGCGGCGCTCGGCGTCGAACTCGAGCGCCCCGCGGACGCCTGCCTCTCGGGCGACCGCGCGCGCCTGCTGCTCGGCGAGGGCTGGAACCGCGGACCTCGCGCGGCAGCGTGCACCACGCCCTCCGCTTGACCGCACCCGCGCCGCCCGCCAAGGTGGCTCGCTCGAATCGCCCGGAGGGGCGGACAGGACCCATGGAACTCAGCAGTCGCTACGACCCCAAGGAGCACGAGGCCGGCGTGTACCAGCGCTGGCTCGACTCCGGCGCCTTCACGCCCGCACCCGAGCCGCCGCCCGGTGCGGAGCCCTTCGTGATCATGATCCCGCCGCCGAACGTCACGGGCGTTCTACACATGGGGCACGCGCTGAACGGGACGATCCAGGACATCGTCATCCGCTTCCGCCGGATGCAGGGCTACGACGCGCTGTGGCTGCCGGGCACCGACCACGCGGGCATCGCGACGCAGGCCGTCGTCGAGAAGAAGCTCTTCGCCGAGGAGAAGAAGACGCGCCAGGACCTCGGTCGCGAGGCCTTCCTCGAGAAGGTCTGGGAGTGGAAGGAGCACCACGGCAACGCGATCCTCGAGCAGTACCGGCGCCTCGGCGCGAGCTGCGACTGGACGCGCACGCGCTTCACCATGGACGCCGACCTCTCTCGCGCGGTGCGCGAGAGCTTCCTCCGACTGTGGGAGAAGGGGCTCGTCTACCGCGGCGCGCGGCTCGTGAACTGGGACTGCGTGCTGCAGACCGCGATCAGCGACGACGAGATCGAGAACGTCGAGCGCAAGGGCAAGTTGTGGTACCTGCGCTACCCGATCGAGGGCGAGTGGGGCGAGACGATCACCGTCGCGACGACGCGCCCCGAGACGATGCTCGGCGACACCGGCGTCGCGGTGCACCCCGACGACGAGCGCTACAAGAAGTGGATCGGCAAGCGCGCGATCCTGCCGTTCCTCGACCGTCCGATCCCGATCGTTGCGGACGAGAGCGTCGACCCGAGCTACGGCACGGGTGCCGTCAAGGTCACGCCCGGCCACGACCCCGCGGACTACGAGCGCGGCATGCGCCACGGGCTCCCGATCGTGAACGTGCTGAACAAGGACGGCACGATCAACGCCGAGGGCGGCCACCACTTCGAGGGCCTGTCGCGCGAGAAGGCGCGCGAGGAGGTCGTGCAGGGCCTGCTCGACCTCGACCTTCTCGAGAAGATCGAGGACATCAAGCACACCGTCCCGCTCAGCGACCGCAGCAAGAGCGTGGTCGAGCCGCTCGTCTCCGAGCAGTGGTTCGTGAAGATGAAGGAGCTCGCCGAGCCCGCGATCCGCGCGGCGAACGACGGCAGCCTCGTCTTCCGGCCGGAGCGCTGGAAGAAGGTCTATCTCGACTGGCTCGAGAACGTGCAGGACTGGTGCATCTCGCGCCAGCTGTGGTGGGGGCACCAGATCCCGATCTGGTACGACGAGGACGGCGTGCCCGCGGGCAGCCGCGAGGACCTCGAGATCGGTTCGAAGCACCCGTCGACCGGCAAGCCGATCGTGCGCCAGGACGCCGACGTGCTCGACACGTGGGCGTCGTCGTGGCTGTGGCCGTTCGCGACGCTCGGCTGGCCCGACGCGACGAAGGACCTCGCTCGCTTCTACCCCACGCACTTCCTCTCGACGGCGCGCGAGATCATCTACCTGTGGGTCGCGCGCATGATCATGGCGGGCTACGAGTTCATGGACGAGCTGCCGACGTCGGAGCGCTGCGCGTTCTCCGTCTGCAACGTCCACGCGACCGTGCTCGACGCCAAGGGCAAGCGCATGAGCAAGAGCGCGGGCAACGGCATCGACCCGATCGACGTGATCGAGCAGTACGGCGCCGACGCCATGCGCTACTCGCTCATGATGCTCACGCGCGAGGGGCAGGACGTGCGCCTCGCGGAGAACCGCTTCGAGGAGGGGCGCCGCTTCACCAACAAGATCTGGAACGCGGCGCGCTTCGTCATGATGAAGATGGGCGGCGAGCGCGACGAGGTGACGTCGGCGACCGCGACGGCCATCGAGGACCGTTGGATCCTCTCGCGCCTCGCCGACACGATCGAGGGCGTCACGCGCGAGCTCGACGGCTACCACTTCAACGACGCGGCGACGCGGCTCTACCGCTTCGTCTGGAACGACTTCTGCGACTGGTACCTCGAGCTCGTGAAGTCGCGCCTCGAGGGCGACGACGCGTCGGCGCGCGCGGCCCGCGGGACGCTCGCGCGCGTGCTGCGCGACACGCTCGCGCTGCTGCACCCCTTCACGCCGTTCCAGACGGAGGTGTTGTGGGACGCGATGCACGAGACGCTCGGGCAGCAGAAGGAGGCGATGCTCGTGCGGTCCGCGTGGCCGGACGGCGCGGGGCTCGCGGTCGACGCCGACGCGGAGCGCGAGATCGGCGTCCTCCAGGGCGTGGTGCGAGCGGTCCGCAACGTGCGCGCGATGACGACGATCGGCGATCGCAAGCCGCTCGCCGCCGTCGTCGCCGCGCCGCGCGCGGACGAACTCGCCGTGATCGAGGCGGCGAAGGAGCGCATCGCGGCACTCGCGGTCCTCTCGAGCCTCGAGGCCGGTGCCGATCTCCCGCGGCCCTCCGGTTCGGCGGCGGCGGTCGCCGGCACGATCCAGGTGTTCGTGCCGCTCGGTGAGGACGTCGACACGGCCGCGCTCCGCGACACGCTCGAACGCCGGGCGCAGAAGCTCCGCGGAGCGATCGGCGGGCTCGAGAAGAAGCTCGAGAACGAGGGCTACCTCGCGAACGCGGCCCCCGAGGTCGTCGAGGAGGACCGGGCCAAGCTCGTGGAGCAGCGGGAGGAGCTCGCGTTGCTCGAGAGCAACGTGGCTGGGCTCTGAGTCCGGCGGTCGTGCTGCGGTCGGCGCCTTCGGTGTCGAAGCCCACGCAGATTCACAGGGAGCGCAGGAAGGCACACGAAGGACACGAAGGCTTCGCCGTGTGTTCTCCGCCCCGGTGCCCGTGAATCGCAGTGGACCGCGGCCGGCGCAGGCCGCGCGTGCGCGCGGCGTCAGAGTTGGTGGAACGGCCTTCGGCGTCGGAGGCGCGGCCTGGCCGCCGAAGGCGGAGACACGAAGGGTCCTTCCGGTGTGCTCGGTGCTACTTCGTGTTTCGAGCCGCGTGGTCCGCGCGGTCAGCGCCTCCAGGTCGGACCGATCGAGCCCGCCTTCAGACCGAGGTCGAAGGTCAGCGAGAACGTCTTCCGCTTGTTCGTCGAGGGCAGCCGCACGTCGAAGCGCGCGATGTCCAGCGCGACCGGGACCGTCGCGCCCTCGCGTTCCGGCGACTCACCGGCCGGGATCAGGCCGAGTTTGGCGAACGGGTCGTCGCTCACGTCGTCGAGGTCGTGGAACGGGATGCTCGCCACGGCCTGGTAGTTCTCGTCGAAGAAGATGAGCGCGGGCTCGTCGTAGTCGACGACGCCGTTGAACGGGTCCTCGTCCTTCTTCTTCTTGTCCTGGTCCGCGGCGCCCGCGGACGTCGCCGGAGGTTCGACCGCTCCGCCGCCCGGGATCCCGCCCGGATCGTCGCCCTTGCCGTCGTCCTCCTTCTTCTCGTCCTTCTTCTTCTTCTTGGGCTCGCCCTCGCCGCGCCACGCGACGAGGTACGTGCCCGGTTCGAGCGCGGGGTGTGCGATCGGAACGGTCGTCGACAGGATGCCGAGCCCGACCGGGTCCTCCTTCGCCGCCGTCTTGAGGCCGCTCGTCGAGTTCGCGTTGATCTTGATGGACGGCACGAACACGAACCATTCGTGCTTCTCGATCAGCGCGTAGCCCTCGGCCGTGCAGCGCCCTTCGCCGGTCGTCCAGCGCTCGGCGCCCGCCGTACCGCGGTCGTTCAGCTCCACCTTCGAGCGCAGGTCGAACGACAGCTCCGCCGCCAGCGCCTGCGCGCGACCGCGACCCACGAGTTCGTCGGCGGCGCACCGGAACCCGAGGCCGCTGAAGTTCTCGCTGCGGTCGGTGGGGCGACGCGTGCTGAGGCGCAGCGCCATCGGCGAGTTCGCGAACGAACCGCCCTTCACCACGCGCTTCGACGAGTCGAACAGCGCCGCCGCGATGACGTCGCGCGTGCGATTGCCCTGCTTGACCTTCACCGTCATCGGCTCGTAGCCGGGGAGCGCGACGTACGGGCTCGACGTCCACTCCCACACGTTGCCGCACAGGTCCTGCACGCCGTGCAGCGACGCGCTCTTCGGCGCGGAGCCGATGGGCTCGGGGTGACCGCGACGGTCGGGGTCGCTCGAGATCGAGACCGAGCGCTGCCACTCCTTGCCCCAGGTGTAGTTCTGGCGCTCCGGCCCGCGGCCCGCCGCCTCGAACTCGAACTCGGTGAGGAGACGCAGTCCGGCCCAGCGGCAGTAGGCCTCGCAGTCGTACTGGTCGACGTAGACCACGGGCCACGCCGCCTGGTCGGTGGGCATCGACCACTCGGCGTCGCGCCAGTTGTTGAGCCACCAGTCCTTCTCGCTGAAGTTCGGCGCGCTCTTGTTGTCCTTGTTGGCCTCCGCGTAGGCGCGCGCGGCGGCCTCGATCGCCTTCTCGCCCCAGCTCTGCGGCGGGCGGTGCCCGGTCGCGAGCACGAACGCGAGGTACTGCTCGTTCGTCGTCTCGTAGCGCGCGCAGTAGAAGGGCTGCACCGCGACCGTCTTGTCGCCGAGCTCCGACGCGAGGTTGCTCGCGACCGTCTCGTCCTTGCGGATGAGCGCCTCGATCTCCTCGGGGTCGCCGCCGACCTCCAGCACCGTCAACGGGATCTCCACCATGCCGGGCGGCGGGCCGTTGTCCCTTTCCTGGGCGAGTGCGAGGAGGGCGAGGAACGGCAGTGCGGTGGCGTGGAGCATCTCGTCGGTCTTCGAGGCTTCGTCCTTCGGGGCGGCCGCGCGGCGCGGCGTCGGTCCGAAGGTGGTGGCGCGGGGTCGGTGGCGCGGGGGGGAGGCGCCCGGTTCCCTGTCCGGAGCCGGGGCGCGGGGGGAGCGCGTCCGGCGAGCCCTTGCTACCGGGGCGCGCGGGGCTTGTAACCCGCGGTGGGGCCGAGCATGGTAGCGGCCCTCGAGCGCCCGCGCTCCCGCCGCCATGAACGACGCCCGACCCGCCCGCGCCGCCACGAGGACGTGGACGGCCGGCCCCGAGCACGCGGGACAGCGTCTCGACCGCGCGCTCTCCGACCTCGTCCCCGAGGTCTCGCGCACGCGCCTCGCCGCCTGGATCCGCGCGGGCGAGGTGACCGTTTCCGGACGCGTCGTGACGCGACCCGCACACCCGCTCGAACCCGGGGACCGCGTCGAGTTCGCGCGGCCCGCGGAGACGCGGCGCTCCGGCGGCTCGGCGCCGATCCGCGTCGTGCTCGACGACCCCGACTTCGCCCTGATCGACAAGCCGGCGGGCGTCGTCTGCCACCCGTCGGAAGCGGTGGTGGGGGGGACGGTCAGCGAACAGGCGGTGGAACTCTTCGGCGACCTCCCCGACGTCCACTCGTCCGACGAGGACCCCGACGCGCGACCCGGCATCGTGCACCGCCTCGACGCGCGCACGAGCGGGATCATGGTCGTCGCCAAGACGCGCGAGTTCGCCGAACACCTGCGCGAGGCGTTCCACGACCGCCGCGTGCGCAAGACCTACCTCGCGCTCGTGCACGGCGAGCCGCGCTTCATCTCCGACTGGATCGAGACGCCGATCGAGCGCGACCCGCGCAGCCCCGATCGCATGCGCGTCGCGAAGGAGGGCGAGGGGCGCGAGGCCGCGACCTTCTACGAGGTCGAGGAGCGGCTCGGCCCGTGCACGCTGCTCCGCGTCTCGCCGCGCACCGGGCGGACGCACCAGATCCGCGTGCACCTCGAGTCGATCGGGCTCCCGATCGTCGGCGACGCCGTGTACACCGGTCGTCGTCGCGTCCCGCCGCTGCCCGCGGGGGCGCCGACGATCGCCCGCCAGGCGCTCCACGCCTGGCGCCTCGAGTTCGAACGACCCGACGGGAGCACGGTGGTCGGGGAGGTGCCGCTCGCCGACGACGTGCGAGCGCTCGCGGCCTGGCTGAGGGAGAACTCGGGCGAGTAGGGGCCGCGCGGAGGCGTTCCTCGCAGCGAGCCGCCGCGCGCGCCTCGCCGCGGGCCCCTGCGGCAGTAGAATCCCCGCCCCGCCATGGCCGCCCCCGTCCCCCCCGCCGCGTTCGCGGACCTCGTCCGCGGCGTCCACCACACCGCCTTCGCGGTGCCCGACCTCGACGCCGCGCTCGCGATCTACCGCGACACGCTCGGCTTCGCCTGCGACGAGCCCGAGGACGTGCCCAGCCAGAAGGTCCGCGTGGTCTTCTGCTTCGCCGGGCCGAACCGCCTCGAGCTGGTGCAGCCGACGTCGCCGGACTCCGCCGTCGCCCGCTTCCTCGAGAAGCGCGGCCAGGGCCTCCACCACGTGGCCTTCGAGGTCGCCGACGTGGCTCGCGCGATCGAGGTGCTCGAGGCCCGCGGCGTCGAGATGATCGACCGCACGCCGCGCCCCGGCGCGCACCGCACGACCGTGGCCTTCGTGCACCCGCGCTCCGCGAGCGGGGTGCTCGTGGAGCTCGTCCAACCCCCCGCGGACGCCGCCTCGCACTGACGCGGCCCCGCTCGACCGAGGGCGGACGCTCCCGCGCGTCCCGTCCGACCGTCCCACCCGTCCCCACGTCGATGACGACCGAGACCCCCCTGGACCGTCTGCGTCGGATGCGCGAAGCGTCCCTCGCCGGCGGCGGAGAAGCGCGCATCGCCGCGCAGCACGCGAAGGGCAAGCTGACCGCGCGCGAGCGCATCGACTTCCTCGTCGACGACGGCTCGTTCGTCGAGCTCGACCGCTTCGTCACGCACCGCTGCTCCGACTTCGGCATGCAGGGCCAGAAGGTGCTCGGCGACGGCGTCGTGACGGGCCACGCGCTGATCGACGGACGCCCCGTCTACCTCTACAGCCAGGACTTCACGGTCTTCGGCGGTTCGTTGTCCGAGACGCACGCGGAGAAGATCTGCAAGGTCATGGACATGGCCGTGAAGGTCGGCGTGCCCGTCATCGGCCTCAACGACTCCGGCGGCGCGCGCATCCAGGAGGGCGTCTCGAGTCTCGGCGGCTACGCCGAGATCTTCTGGCGCAACACGCAGGCCTCGGGAGTCGTGCCGCAGATCAGCGCGATCCTCGGACCGTGCGCGGGCGGCGCGGTCTACAGCCCCGCGATCACCGACTTCATCTGCATGGTGGACCAGACGTCCTTCATGCACATCACCGGTCCGGACGTCGTGAAGACCGTCACGCACGAGGTCGTGACGTCCGAGGACCTCGGCGGCGCGAACGTGCACGCCTCGACGTCGGGCGTGTCGCACTTCGTCAGCCCCGACGACAAGAGCTGCATGCAGCTCGTGCGCAAGCTGCTCTCCTACCTCCCGCTCAACAACGCGGAGGGCCCGCCCTTCGTGCCGACGGAGGACCCGGCGGATCGCCAGGACGAGGCGCTCGACACGATCGTGCCGGCCGACCCGAACAAGCCCTACGACATGAACCGGGTGATCGAGCTGGTCGTCGACCAGGGCTCCTGGTTCCAGGTGCACGAGCGCTACGCTCGCAACATCCTGGTCGGCTTCGCGCGCCTCGGCGGCCACGTCGTCGGCATCGTCGCGAACCAGCCGGCGGTGCTCGCGGGCTGCCTCGACATCGCCGCGTCGATCAAGGGCGCGCGCTTCATCCGCTTCTGCGACGCGTACAACATCCCGATCGTCACGTTCGAGGACGTGCCGGGCTTCCTGCCGGGGACCGCGCAGGAGCACGGCGGCATCATCCTCCACGGCGCGAAGCTGCTCTACGCGTACTGCGAGGCGACCGTGCCGAAGCTCACCGTCATCACGCGCAAGGCCTACGGCGGCGCGTACGACGTCATGGCGAGCAAGCACATCCGCGCCGACCTCAACCTCGCCTGGCCGGGCTCGGCCATCGCGGTGATGGGAGCCGCGGGCGCCGCGAAGATCATCCACCGCCGCGAGATCAACGAGGCGAGCGACTCCGCCGAGATGGAGAAGCGGAAGACCGCGGAGTACGAGGAGACCTTCAACAACCCGTACCGCGCCGCGGCGCGAGGCTTCGTCGACGACGTGATCGAGGCGCACACCACGCGTCCGCACCTCGTCCGCGCGCTCGAGCTCCTGCGCACCAAGCAGGAAGTCAGGCCCACGCGAAAGCACGGCAACATTCCGCTCTGATGGGAGCGCGCGTCATGGCCGACAAGAAAGGAGCTTCCTCGCGCCCCTTCGCCCGCGTGCTCGTCGCCAACCGCGGCGAGATCGCACTGCGCATCGGGCGCACCGCGCGCGAGATGGGGATGGAGTGGGTCGCGGTCTACTCCGAGCCCGACCGCTCCGCGCTCCACACGCGCTTCGCCGACGTCGCCTACGCGCTCGGCGGCAGGACGCCGCGCGAGAGCTACCTCGACGTCGCCAAGATCGTGCGGGCCGCGAAGGAGACCGGCGCCGAGGCGATCCACCCGGGCTACGGCTTCCTCGCGGAGAACGCGAACTTCGCGCGCGCCGTCGAGGAGGCGGGGCTCGTGTGGATCGGTCCGCCGCCGAGCGCGATCGTCGACATGGGCGACAAGATCACGAGCCGCAAGCTCATGGCGGAGGCCGGCGTGCCGATCGTGCCGGGACTCGCCGAGCCGCTCGCGGACGCCGCGGCGGCGAAGAAGGCGGCGGAGGCCGTCGGCTACCCGATCGCGCTCAAGGCGTCGGCCGGCGGCGGCGGCAAGGGCATCCGCGTCGTGCGCGACCCGGCCGACCTCGAAGGTGCGTTCCGCACGGCGTCGGGCGAGGCGCTCGCGGCGTTCGGCGACGGTCGCATGTACCTCGAGCGCTACCTCGACCAACCGCGCCACGTCGAGGTGCAGGTGCTCTTCGACGCGCACGGCAACGGTGTGCACTACGGCGAGCGCGAGTGCTCGATCCAGCGCCGCCACCAGAAGCTCGTCGAGGAGTGTCCCTCGCCGGTCGTCGACGCGAAGACGCGCGCGGCGATGGGGGAGGCCGCGCTCAAGGCGGCCCGCGCCGTCGGCTACGTCGGTGCCGGCACCGTCGAGTTCCTGTGGTCGAAGGGCGAGTTCTTCTTCCTCGAGATGAACACGCGCCTCCAGGTCGAGCACCCGATCACCGAGATGGTGACGGGCCGCGACCTCGTGCGCGAGCAGATCCGCGTCGCGGCGGGCGAGCCGCTCGGCTACGGCCAGGACGCCGTCGTGATGAACGGTCACGCCATCGAGGTCCGGATCAACGCCGAGGACCCGATGAACCGGTTCCTGCCGTCGACGGGCGTCGTGCAGAACCTGCGCATGCCCGGTGGACCGTGGGTGCGCCTCGACTCGTGCCTCTACAACGGCCTCGAGGTCGGGCTCGAGTACGACCCGATGCTCGCGAAGCTGATCGTGTGGGGCTCGGACCGGCCGCAGGCGATCGCGCGGATGAAGCGCGCGCTGCAGGAGCTCAACGTCGGCGGTGTCTCGACGGGCGCGCCGGCCGCGCTCCGCGTGCTCGGCGAGGAGGCCTTCGTGCGCGGCGAGTACGACACGCACTTCCTCGAGTCGCTCGACCTCACGCAGGACTTCCTCGGCATGTCCGACGTCGCGGCGATCGCGGCGGCGATCCACCGCTACAAGCAGTCGCACCGCACCGCGCTCCAGCCCACCGCCGGACGCCGCGACGGGTGGCTCGAGCGCGGGAGGCGGTCGCTGACGACCTTCCCGCTCCCGCAGAGCTCGAACGACGAGGGAGGCGCGAACCGATGAAGTACTTCGTCGTCGTCAACGGCACCGAACACGAGGTCGACGTGACCGAGCGGCTCGGCGAGCTCGTCGTCTCGATCGGCGACCGCCCCGTCGAGTTCGCGTACCAGGAGGTCAACCGCCACGGACAGGTGGCGCTGACCGTCGGGCTGCGCAGCTACGGCATCTCGATCGAGGGCGCGAACTCGCGCATGGCCGTCACCATCGCCGGCCAGCGCTACTCCGTCGGCATCGAGGACGAGCGCGAACGCGCGGCAGGTCTCGCCGCGCGCGCCCGCGGAGGCGGCGCCGGCCCGGTGAAGAGCGTCATGCCCGGCGTCGTCGTCGACGTCCTCGTCGCGCCCGGCGACGTCGTCGAGGAGGGGCAGCCGCTGCTCATCCTCGAGGCGATGAAGATGCAGAACGAGATCGAGGCGCCGAGCGCAGGTCGCGTCACCGACGTCCACGTGGCGCAGGGTCAGGCGGTCGGCGCGGGCGAGAAGCTCGTGACTCTCGCGGCCGTCACGGAGTGACCGACGGTCCGTTCGCGCGATCGGACGGACCGGAACCCCACCACGAAGGCTCGCCCGTCGAACTCGCATGGGACCGCGCACCCTGCTCCGTGCGTGGGGTCGTCACTACGCCGACGCCTGTCGCGACCTGCCGCGACCGATCTGGCACATCGCGCTCGTCGCGTTGGTGTCGAGGTCGGGGCAGATGGTGCTGCCCTACCTCCTGCTCTACCTGATCGAGGCGCGCGAGTTCTCGAAGGGCGACGCCGGTCTCGTGCTCGCGGGCGTCGGACTCGCGGGCATGGCGGGGCAACAGATCGGCGGGGCGGTCGCCGACCGCGTGGGGCCGAGGTCGGTGCAGATCGTGACGCTCTTCGGCGCGGCGCTGCTGTACCTCGGCATCTGGGCGCTCCCGACCGCGGCGACGCTGGTCGTCGGGCTCCTGCTCCTGAGTCTGGTCGGTGAGGCGTTCCGGCCGGCGAACCTCGCCGCGATCTCGGGGTTCACGACGGCAGTCGAACGACCGCGCGCCATCGCGTTGCAGCGACTCGCCGTCAACGTCGGCGTGACGTTCGGTCCGATCGTCGGCGGTTTCCTCGCCGACCTCGACTACGACTACCTGTTCCTCGTGAACGGCGCGGTCTGGCTCGTGTCCGCGGTGCTGCTGACGTTCCTCTCGCGGAGTTGGCCCGAGATCGACCGGACGCCGCCGCAGGACGATCCCGCGCTGGATCGCTCGCCCTGGCGCGATCGCGTCCTCCTCGTGTTCCTGCTCGTCAACGTCTCCGTCGCGTTCTGCTTCATGCAGTTCCAGAGCGGCATGACGATCGAGCTCCGCGAGGGCTACGGCTTCGACAAGTCGACGATCGGCGTCGCCTTCGCGATGAACACCGTGCTGATCGTGCTGTTCGAGATGCCGCTGTGGAAGAAGCTCGCGGGGCGCGACAACCTTGTGCTGTGCGCACTCGGTGCGGCGCTCACGGGCGTCGGGATCGCACTGACGCCGCTCGGCTCGACGCTGGCCTTCGCCTGGGCGACCGTCGCGGTGTGGACGCTCGGCGAGATGCTGCACGCGACCTCGTCGTGGTCCTTCGTCGCGGAGCGCGCAGGGCCGCGCTACCGCGGTCGCTACATGGGAGCGATGGGCGCCTCGTTCGGCCTCGCCGTGGCCGTGGCGCCGATCGCCGGGACGCAGCTCTACGACAGCGGCGCGCTGTGGTGGCTGTGCGCCGCGCTCGGCCTGTTCGCGGCCGCCCTCTCCTTCGCGCTGCGACCGCACGTGCGCCGCGAGCGCGCGTCGCGCTGAACCCGCGGACGTCGGTCCGACACGTCCCGGAAGTTCTCGGGACCCGGCACCTCGGGCGCCGGGTCCACGGATCCTCCGCTCAGATCCCTTCGGCGACGCCCGTCGTGCCGATCATCGCGCGGAACACCTCGCGACGCGACTCGAGCGCCTGCCGCAGCTGCGGGTCCGTGTCGCCGATCGCACGGATCGCCTCGTCGACCTGTTCGAGCGCCTCGTTCGGTCCGCGCGTCTTCAGCACGAGCTGGGACGCGAGTTCGTGGCAGAGCGCCTTCTCCTTCGGGTCGTCCTTCGCGAGCGCGAGGGCCTCCGTCAGCGCGACCTGGGCGCCGTCGTAGTTCTCGAACACGAAGAGCTGCGTGGCCGCGATGTTGTAGAGCGACTCGATGGACGGCGAGACGCCGACCTGCGTGACGGCGTTCTGCAACGCGTCGAGCGCGGCGATCATCGCGTTCCAGCCTCCGGGGCCGTCCGCGTTGCCGGGCACGCGCGTCACCAGGTCCTCGAGCGCCTTGCGCGCGCTCTGGTAGTTGCCGCGTTCGACGTCGAGGTACATGAGAACGAGACGCGGTCCGACCTCGTCGGCGGCGCGTGCGATCTCGAGGTCGAGCTCCTTCTGGAGCGACGCCTCGGCCGTCTTGTTCCCCGAACGCGCGATGCGCGTCAGTGCGCGGAGCTCGAACAAGCGCGCGGGTCGGTACTCCGACATCCACACCGCGAGCCGCTCCTCGTCGCCGAGCTGCGGGTAGAGCGCGATGTCGCGCAGCTCTTTCGCGGCCATCCCGAGTTGCTGACGCGCCGCACCGGAGATCTCGCCGGTCCAGCCGAGGGAGTCGGCGAGCCAGTAGAGGCACCTGCCCAGGCGGTGGCGCAGCGTCGCGGAGTCGGTGTGTGCGACGACCGGTCGGAGGAACGTCGCGGCCGCGCGGTAGCGACCGAGCTCGACCAGCACGTACGAGTAGTTCTGCCAGGCGAGCTCCGTCACCTGGGAGTCGGAACCCCAGGTCACCACGCTGCGGCGCAGGAGTCGGGCGACCTCGTCCAGGGTGCGGTAGTACTCGACGGGCGAACCCGCGAGCTCGGCGCTGTCGAGGAGGATGCTCGCCTGGAGGCCGAGCGCACGCGCGAGGACCGAGTCCTGCGGGTCGGAGGCGAGGACCTCCTCGATGCGCTGCGTGGCGACGTCGCGTTCCCCGTTCGAGTACGCGAGGTCGGCGGCGAGCAGCTTGAACTCGAGCCGCTGCGAGTCCGTCAGGTCGGTCCGCGCGAGTTGGTCGGCGTAGAGCTTCTCGGCCTCGGCGAGTCGCTTCTCCTGGCGGAGGAGGCGTCCCTGCGCCCGCACCAACGAGAACATCGGCGCGATGGCGATGCCCTCGGCGTAGGCCTGTTCCGCCTCGTCCGTCCGGCCGAGCTTGCGCAGCGTGTCGCCGCGGTACAGCTCGACGTACGGACTGCGGTAGCCCTTCGCCAGGAGTCCCTCGAGGTAGGCGAGGTGGGCCTCGGTGTCGGCGGTGGAGTTCGACGTCGCCGTGTTCGTCATCTGCCACAGGACGACGTCGACGCGGTCCTCGCGCTGGTACGCGTCCCACTCGGTCGGCTCCCACGTGCCGCCGGCTCGATCGATCTGGATGTCGACGGCCTTCTCGAACGCCGGCATCGCCTTCGCGACGTCACCGTTCGAGAGGTACGAGATGCCGGCCAGTGCGAACGCCCAACTGTTCGGGAGCGGCGTACCCGTGCGGCGCGGATCGGTCGCGCGCTCGAACGCCGCGGCGGCGGACGACGGGTAGTCGTTGAGCAGGAGCGCGCTCCCGTACTTGAAGTGCGCGCGCGAACCGTAGGGAGCCGAGACGCGCGTGGTGTAGGCCCACAGGTCCTCGTCGTCCGCGAAGTGACCGGCACGGCGCACGTCGAGGTAGCCGAGTCCGACGACGACGAGCGCGACGGCGACAAGGCCGCCCCGTCCGAACCTCGCGAGCAACGGTGCGACGAGGGTCGCCAGCAGCACGACGAGGATCGCGCTGGGGAAGAACAGCAGGCGCTCCTCGAACACCTCGCTGTAGGGCGCGACGATCTGCGCGCACGCGAGGCTCGCGACGAGCACACCGAGCAGGAGACCGGCGCGCGTGCGGCACTTCTTGAACAGCACCGCGACGCCTCCGAGCGCCACGACCCACCCGACGAGCGCGACGAGGTTCTGCCACGCGAACGCGTTCCCGACCTCGACCTGCGGGTACGAGTAGTCGGCCGAGAGGCCGATCCCGCCGCCCAGCGGATCGATGCCGAAGATCACGAGCAGGCCGCCCAGCGACAGGCGCAGGCCGTCCATGAAGCGTGTCACGAGATCGGCCGCGATCAGCGGGTTCTCGACGTCGCTGCCCGGGAGGTACTTCGGCAGCAGGTGACCGGTCATCGCGTAGCGCAGGCCGAGCGCGACGACGAGCGCCGCGACCAGCGCGAGCAGCGCGGGTGCCTTGCCGAGCGCGCTCTTGATCCCGCCGACCAGACCCGAGGCCTTCGACCGTCCGGCGTCGACCGCGAGGATCACGAGGGGCAGCAGGAACGCGGTCTCCATCGAGAGCGCCGCGAGCAGCGTGCAGACCGCCGCACCGGCGAGCTGTCCCGGACGCTCGAACGGCTTCTCACCCGCGCGCAGCCAGAGGATCCACGCGGACAGCATGAACGCCGTCGCCGTCGTCGTCGCGACGCCGGCCACGTCGAACACCGCCATGCCGTGCACCGGCAGGACGGCGAAGAGGAGCGCGGCCACGAACGCCGTTCGACGGTCGCCCGCGAGGACGAACGCGAACTCGAGGACGAGCAGCGTGCAGATGATCTTGAGCGCCGCCGAGATGAGCTTGTACGGGAGCGCCGCGTCCTCGGGGTTGGTCGGGTCGTAGGCCCAGTCGCGCCCCGTCGACGCGACGAGCGAACCCACGCCGAGGAGGAACGACGGGATCGGCCGGTAGAGGCCGGTGCCCGGCTGGAGCGTCGACCACCAATCGGTGGTGAGCGTCCGCGCGAGGTTCGAGTTGTCCGCGGGGATGGAGGCCAGCGCGGGCTGCCGCACCACCATCACGAGGCCGTCGCCGACGAGTTCGTTGCTCTTGTCGCCGATCCCGAGCAGGAACGGGGAGAGCAGCGCGAGCAACGCGGCGAGCGCGACCAGCGTGCGCTGGAGCGTCGTCGGCTGGTCGGCCGCGCCGCTTCGGTCCTTGGGTGCGTCGGCGGGCGGAGCGGGGGCGGGCGCACTCGTGCGCGGTGCCCGCTCGGAGACGGGGGTGGAGGAGTCGGGGGCGCTCATGAGGGGAGAATCGCGCGATCCTGCGGGGACGGTGCCCGCCGATCGGGGGTTCCTCGGAAGCGCCGTCCTCGGGGCCTGCGAGCGGCGGAGCGCCGCTCAGTGCGCTCTCAGGTGCCGCTCGACCCGGTCGGCCAGCGCTCGGGGCGTGAAACCATACTCTTCGAGCAGGACCTCCGCAGGAGCGGAGGCTCCGAATCGATCGAGTCCCAGGGCCAGGCCGCGCGGGCCGAGCCAGCGCTCCCAGCCGAAGGTCGCGGCGGCCTCGATCGAGACGCGCGGGACGTCGTCGGGGCCGAGCACGTGTCGCCTGAGTTCGGCGTCCTGGGCCGCGAACAGCTCGAAGCTCGGCATCGAGACGACGCGGGCGCGGAGGCCGCGACCGGCGAGCTCGTCGCGCGTCGCGACGGCGAGTGCGACCTCCGATCCCGTCGCGATCAGCGTCGCGTCGGGCGCACCGTCGACCTCGCGAAGGACGTACGCGCCCTGCTCGGTGCGCTCGGGACCGAGCGGCCTCGCGAGCGTCGGCACCTTCTGCCGCGTGAGCACGATCGCGGTCGGTCCTTCGGTACGAGCGAGCGCGACGCGCCACGCCGCGCGCGTCTCGACGGCGTCCGCCGGACGCAGCACGACGATGCCGGGCATCGCGCGCAGGCTCGCGAGGTGTTCGATCGGCTGGTGCGTCGGGCCGTCCTCGCCGAGTGCGATCGAGTCGTGCGTGAACACGTACACGACCGGCAGGTCGCCCATCGCCGCGAGGCGCATCGCGGGGCGCATGTAGTCGGCGAAGCAGAAGAACGTCGCCGTGAAGGTGCGCAGGCCGCCGTGGTAGGCGATGCCGTTCGCGATCGCCGCCATGGCGTGCTCGCGCACGCCGTAGTGCACGTTGCGGCCGAGCGCGGCGCCCTCGCGACCGTCGAAGCTGCCGAGGCCCTCGAGCACCGTCTTCGTGGAGCCTCCGAGGTCGGCGTCGCCGCCGATCAGCCAGGGCAGGCGCGAGGCGAGGAGGTTCAGCACCTTCCCGCCGACGTCGCGCGTCGCGTACGACTTGCCCTCCTCGAACTCCGGCATGTCGGCGTCCCAACCGTCGGGCAGGAGTTCGCTCTCCGCGAGCGACCACTGCGCCGCGAGGTCGGGGTGCTCCGAGGCGTACGCCTGGAACGACTCGGTCCAGCTCCGTTGCGCCGCTCGACCCTCCTCGACGGACCTCCGCCAGTGCGCGACGGCGTCGTCGGGGAGGAAGAACTCGCGATCCTCGGGGAGCCCGAGCGCGCGCTTCGTCGCGCGCAGCTCCTCGGCGCCGAGCGGAGCACCGTGCGCGTCGCTCTTCCCGGCCTTCGTCGGCGCCCCGTAGCCGATCGTCGTGTGCACGATCACGAGCGACGGCTTCGAGCGCTCGGCCTTCGCCTCGGCGATCGCGCGGTCGATCGCGTCGAGGTCCTCGTCGCCGTCGGCGACCTCGACGACGTGCCAGCCGTAGGCGCGGTAGCGCGCCGCGACGTCCTCGGTGAACGTCAGGTCGGTCGGCCCGTCGAGCGACACCTGGTTCGCGTCGTAGAGGTAGACGAGTCGTCCGAGCCCGAGGTGCCCGGCGAGCGACGCCGCCTCCGCGCTGATCCCCTCCATGAGGTCGCCGTCGGAGACGAGCGCGTACGTCATGTGGTCGACGACGGTGTGGCGCTCGGTGTTGTAGCGCTGCGCGAGCGCGCGCTCCGCGATCGCCATGCCGACGGCGTTCGCCGAGCCCTGCCCGAGCGGACCCGTGATCGCTTCGACGCCGGCGGTCCAACCGAACTCGGGGTGTCCGGGCGTGCGGCTGCCGAACTTCCTGAAGTCGCGGATCTCCTCGAGCGGCAGGTCGTAGCCCGATAGGTGGAGCGCTCCGTAGAGCAGCATCGAGCCGTGACCCGCGGACAGCACGAAGCGGTCGCGGTTCGCCCAGCCCGGGTCGGACGGCGAGTGCCTGAGGTGCCGCGTGAACAGCACGTAGGTCATCGGCGCGGCGCCGAGCGGGAGACCGGGGTGCCCCGAGTTCGCGCGTTCGATGGCGTCGATCGCCAGTCCGCGCAGGACGTTGACGCACAGGCGGTCCTGGTCGGTGGCGAGGGACGTGTTCGTGGGGGGCATCGCGAACCTCCGGGTCGCCTTTCGCGACTCCTCTGACCTGGCGGGAACTCGACCGCGCCGACGACGGGAGCGGCGCGGGGAGAGCGCACGAGGATACGCCCGCGCGGTCGCGGCGCGCAGCGCCGAAGCGGCTCCGTCAGCCGACCGGCTCGAGCAGCAACGCGCCGCCCTGACCGCCGCCGATGCACAACGTCGCGAGCGCCAGCTCGCCGCCCGTGCGCGCGAGCTCGTGCGCGGCGGTCAGGACGAGACGCGCGCCCGTCGCGCCGACGGGGTGGCCGATCGCGATCGCTCCGCCGTTGCGGTTCGTGCGCGCGCGGTCGAGCTCGCCCAGCGCACGGTCGCGCCCGAGCTGCTCGCGGGCGAACGTCTCGCTCGCGAACGCGCGTTCGCAGGCGATCACCTGGGCGGCGAAGGCCTCGTTCACCTCGATCACGTCGACGTCCGCGAGTTCGGCACCCGCGCGCGCCAGCACCCGCGCCGTCGAGAAGACCGGTCCGAGCCCCATCCGCGCGGGGTCGCACCCCGACCAGGCGAAGTCGCGGATGCGCGCGAGCGGCGCGAGGCCGAGCGAGCGCGCGCGACCGAGCGTCGTGACGAGCAGCGCCGCCGCTCCGTCCGTGATCGGGCAGGCGTTGCCGACGGTGACGACGCCGTCCGGCTTCTCGAAGTACGGCCGCAGCTTGCCGAGCGCCTGCATGCTCTGGTCCGCGCGGATGCCGTCGTCGGCCTCGAGCGACGGACCGTCGCTGCCGAGCGGCAGGTAGGGCGCGATCTCGCCGTGCATCAGCCCCTCGTCGCGGGCCCTGGCCGCGCGGCGGTGGCTCTCGAGGGCGTAGCCGTCGCACTCCTCGCGCGTGATGCCGAAGTCGCGCGCGAGGAGCTCCGCGGTCGACCCCATGATCAGCCCGCTCACGGGGTCGGTCAGACCCTCGGTGATCGCGATGCGCGGCGCCATCATCGACGGACGCCAGCCGGCGAACGCCGCGAGCTTGCTCGGCAGCGAACGCGCCCGTGCGAGACGTGCGAACCACGCCGTCGCGCGCCTGTTGAACACGAGCGGGTAGGCGCTCATGACCTCGACGCCCATCGCGAGGACGACCTCGGCGCGGCCGCTCGCGATCTGCTGCCAGGCGTCGGTGACGGCCTGCATCCCGCTCGCGCAGTTGCGACCCACGGTGTACGCGGGCGTCGAGCGCGGCAGGCCCGCACGGAGACCGATCACGCGCGCCGGGTTGGCCTGGTCGTGCGGCGGTCCGACGCAGCCGCAGATCAGCTCGTCGATCTCCGCCGGGTCGACGCCGGTGCGGGCGAGGAGCTCGCGCACGAGCGCCGCCCCGAGGTGGCCGACGTCCTCCTTCGCGTAGGCGCCTCCGGCCTTGGCCTGGGGCAGGCGGAGGCCCGCCGCCAGAACGATGTCAGTGGGTCCGGTGCGTTCCACGGTGCGCCCGCAGGCTATCGGTCGCGGCGTCCGCGGCGGGCGCCGCGACGGTCCGGGAGGCGGGCGGGCCCCCTCCGCGCTCCCGGATCTCGGACTGGGACGGTCGCGCGAAGCGTTCGGGCACCCGAGTCCCGCGCGATCGCTGGAGTCGCGCGCCGATCCACCCGATGGATCGTTCCGCAGCGTCGGCGTTCGATCCCCGTCACGATCCACCTCGTATCGTCGGGGTCGAGGGGCGCGACGAGACGGTGTGCGCCGAACCGAAGCACGACATGCACGAGGAAGTTCCGGAGACGACGACGCGGGCGGAAGCCCCCGGCACGAGGGCGAACGAGGCGGAGCGCGGGCGACCGCGCGTGGTCCTCGTGCTCGGCGGTGGAGGCATGCGCGGCATGGCCCACATCGGCGTGCTGAAGGCGCTCAGGACGCTCGGCATCCGCTACGACGCGATCGTCGGCACGTCGATCGGGTCGCTCATCGGCGCGATGGCCGCGGGCGGCTACTCGGTCGAGCGGATGGAGGAGATCATCAAGGGCATCGAGAAGGGCCACTACTTCAGGCTCAACTTCTCGAAGTTCCTGCTGAAGGGGACGCGCGCGCCGAGCATGTACAGCGGGCGCACGTTCCGCGAGCGCTTGACCGAGATCCTCCCGGCGTGCGGCTTCGGCGACTTCGACGTACCGTTCTACTGCAACGCCGTGCGGCTCGAGACGGGCGGGTCGGTCTTCTGGGGTACGCCCGGTTTCGACGGCATCGACGTGGTGGACGCCGTCTACTCGTCGTGCGCGCTTCCCGCGATCTTCGAGCCCTACCACGACGGCGAGTACCACTACATGGACGGCGGCCTCGTCGACTCGCTGCCGTTGCGCTTCGCGAAGACGCTGCGCCCCGACGTCATCATCGCCATCGACCTCACCGTCAAGGCGACCATGAAGACGCCCAACTACAAGAGCCGTTGGGTGTCGACGATGATGCGTTCATTCGAGATCGTCGAGGAGGCGGTGCTCGAGAACATGCTGCACAGCCACGTCGACTACAACGTCGCGCTCGTGCAGCCGAAGGTGGGGCACCTCTCGCGGTTCGACTTCTCCGACGTCGAGCAGATCGTCGACCTCGGGGAGCAGGAGACGCTCAAGGTTCTGACTGCGCACGCCGCGACCCGCGAGCTCGTCACGACCGAGGTCGTCCCCGGGCTCTCCTGCCCGGTGCGGCCGCGCGACTACGTCACGGTCCGCATCGACCGCGACGCATGCGTCGGCTGCGGGATGTGCGAGACGGTCTGCGCGACCGAGGCGTTCTGGGCCAGCGCGGGCCGCCTGTCCGACGCCAAGGCGACGGTGCGCAAGCACAGCAACTACGAGTGCACCCGCGACCACGCCTGCGCGCGGAACTGCCCGACCGGAGCGATCCGACTGGGCAACCTGTGACCGCGGGCTCGCGCTGGTAGCATGCGCGTCGCATGGTGCGCTGCACGTTCGGACGGGTCGGGACGACGCGGAGGCGGGTACTCCTCGCCCTCGCCGCGATCGCGGCGTCGTGCAGCGGCCCCGGGCTGATCGATCCGACCGGCGCCGTCGCCGGGGTCGTCGGACGCGCGGGCCAGCCCACCGCGGCGGACCTCGAGTTCCTGCTCGGCGGTTGGCGCCGCGAGACCGACCGCGGCGCGACGGTCTGGCAGGTCTGGTCGCGCGAGCCCGACGGTTTCGTCGGCGAGGTCTGGGAGGCGAACCGCGGCGTCTCGCGGCTCCTCGAGCGCATGGAGCTCGTGCTCACGCTCGACGGCTGGCGGCTCCGTCCCGTGCAGTTCGACCAGTTCGAGCGGCCCTACGAGTCGGAGCCCTTCGCGCTCACCGGCTGGGGCCTCGACTGGGCGCGCTTCGAGAACCCGGCGCACCGCCGGCCGCACACCCTCGGCTTCAAGCGCGTGACGTCCGAGACCCTCGAGATGTGGGTGGTGAGTGCGGAGCGCAGCGGGGACGAGCGCACCACGCACCGCTTCGTCGCGATGGACGACGAGGGTCGACCGAAGCACTGAGACGTCGCGCGCCGTGCGCTCCTCGAGGTCGCGCGCGGAGCGCTACTCCTCGTAACGCCGCAGCGGTCCGCGCCACTGCTCGAGCCGGCGCACGTCCTCCTCGCTGAAGCCGCGCCCGGACGCCGACGGGGGACCGGTCGGACGGCGCGCGCCGCCCTCGGTGTCGGGAGCGTCGGCGCGCGGCGAGCGTTCCGCCTCCTCGGCGACCTCGGCCTCGCGCGCGCCCCGGCCCGTCGCCGATCCCGCTCCGCGCGCTCCGTTCCGACCGGCCGCGCCGCCGAAGCCGAACATGCGCTCGGCGAACGCCGCGCCGAAGGGCGAGCCGGTGTGTCGGATGCGCACGGCGATCAGCTCGCGCGTCCCCGCGAACCAGACGAAAGCGCCGACGAGCAACGCGACGAACAACCACGACGCGCCGGAGATCGCGCCCACGACCACCATGCCGCCGGCGGTCCACTTGCCGACGCGCACCGCGCTCTCGGTCGCCGTGAGGTGGTCGGTCCTGGTCGCGAGGAACGCGCGCAGGATGCGACCGCCGTCCATCGGGAAGCCCGGGAGCAGGTTCAGGACGCCGAGCAGCACGTTCATCACGACGAAGTTGGCGACGATGAGTGCACCCGTTCCGTCGGCGGGCCCGGGGAGCAGGAGCAACGGAGAGGCCACGAGCGCCAGCGCGAGGTTCACGGCGGGTCCGGCGATCGCGATCCAGGCCTCGACGCGCGGCGTCTCCGGGATCTCCGACATGCGCGCCATCCCGCCGAGGTGCCACAGCGTGATGTCGACGACGCGCACCCCGAACGAGCGCGCGACGAGCGCGTGCCCGAGCTCGTGCAACAGCACGGAGACCAGCAGCAGCAGGAGCATCGCGATCCCGAACACGCCGCCGTCGCGACCGAGCAGCGAGAACGCGGCGAGAACGCCGGCGATCCACAGGAACGGGACGGTGACCTTGATCGGGATCCCGAAGAGTCTCGCGAACGTGTAGGAGTCCATCGGGGCGCGCCGAGGCCGCCTACGTCGCCCGGCCCCGACGCATTGTCGTCCGATCGCCGAGATGTTCCACCGTCGTCGGCGCGTTCGGCGCTCGGACTCGCGATCGCACGTGGTCGCGGCTCGGGACCGACCGCCTCCGGGCGAGCGCGTACGGCGGCGGGGTGCGCCGCGGGGCGCTCGGTCGCTCGCGTCGCCGCCCGCGGTGCTACCGTCGAGGGGTCCATGGACGATCCCACGAGGCGCCCGCGCGTCCTGCGCGTCGCGGTCGACGCGACGGGTGCCTCCGCGGTCCCGCGCCGAGCCCCGTGCGCGAACCCTTGCGGCGGTGCTGGGATTCGGCGGCAGTGCGCTCGCCGTCGCGCTCGTCGGTGCGGAACTCGACCTCGACCCCGCGGCGCGGCCGCTCGTCGTCGCGGTGGGGGACGCGGTGCGCCGTGGCGTCCCGACGGCGGCGCGCGCGGCGATCGCCGGCGTATCTCCGCTCACCGGGCGCTACGCCGAGGGTCACGTCGGCGGCGACCTCGGCGCGCGCCTCGCCGCCGCGGCGGACGCGCTCGTCGTGACCGGAAGGGGCGAAGCGTCGGGCGCGGCGACGCGCGTCCTCGTCGTGGACGAGCTGGGCGACGTGCAGGCCGTCGACTTCGCCGAACTCGAGGCGCTCCGCCGCGCGCGCGTCGCCGCGTGTCGCGAGCGCTTCGGTCCCTGCGCCGCGCTCGTCGCCGGTCCGCCGGCGCGCGCGGCGTCGCCTTCGCGAACCTCGCGACCGACGAGCCGCCGAGCTTCGTCGGTCGCGGCGGGCTCGGCGCGGTGCTCGGACTCCACGGACTCGCTGCGGTCGTCGTCGCCGCGCGTCCCGCGCCGACCGACCTCGACGACCGCGACGCCCTGGTGCTGCGACGCGCGCTGCTCGCGTCTCCCAGGCTCGTGGAACGCGCGCACGGCGGCGGATTCGAACAGGTCGCGGCGCACGCGGTCCGCGGCGATCACGTCGGTGCAGCGCCGCTCGAGTCGAAGACGTCGCGGCGGGAGCGTGGCGCTCCGCGAGCACCGAGCGCGTGGGCTGTCGCGGCTGTCCACACCGTGCGGCTTCGTCTTCGAGGACGTGATCGGAGGCGTCCCGGGGGTGCGCGGGCGATTCGGTGCGACGCGCTCGTTCGGCGCCGCGATCGGGCTCGGGTCGCGCGAGGACGCGGTCGCGCTGCTCGCCGTGTGCGACGAGCACGGGGTCGACGCCAAGGAGGTGGGCGCGGTGCTCGCGGCGGTGTGCGAGGCCTGCGAGTGCGGCACCCTCGACGAACCGTCGCCGAAGGGCGATCGCGCGGCGCTCGCCGCGTGGATCGCGCGGATCGTGTGGGGCGACGACGACGTCGCGCCTCGCGCGCGGAGGCCCGTCGGCTCTCTCCCGTGTCCTTCGGACGGAGGACCGCGCGGTGCACGGACTCTCCCAGCCCGTGCAGCGCGGCACGACCTCGCGGCCGTCGCCGCGACCGCCGGCGCGGGCGCCGGGACCGATCCGATGCGCTCGTTCCCGTTCGCGACGGACGTCGGTCGCGAGCGACTGCGCGACCTCGTGCCGGGCGCACCGCCGGGCAGCGATCGACCGGAGTCGCCCGAGGGCAAGGGCCTCGTCGCGTGGTGGCACGAGAACGTCGTGGCGGCGCTCGACTCGACCGGCTTCTGCGTCTTCTCGGGCATGGCGCTGCTCGCCGACGGCGTGCTCGGACTCGACGAACTCGCGCGCGCCGTCGCGCCGCCCGCGATGCTGGACCTCGCCGCCGATCCGGCGCACGCGCTCCTCGCGTCGGGCGCGTCGGTGGCGGTGCTGCGGGCGGAACTCGATGCGCGGCTCGGCGGACCCGCGCCGGCGCCCGCGTGGGCGCAGGAACTCGTCGAGCGGAGCGGCGTGCGCGACCTCTACCGCGCGTGCCGCGGTCTCGACGAACGGGGCGTACCGAAGGCGACGACGCTCGCCCTCGTCGCGACGGAGCGGCTCGCCCGTCCGGTCGCGATGCTCGCGACATCCGCGTCCGGACCGAGGGCGGCGCCCGACCGCACCGGTCCGGCGCCGAGCGACGGCGACGTCCGCGTGGTCGGTTGGGGACTGCTCGGAGCGGCGCTCGGCGGCGAGGTCCGGTTGGACGCGAGTCGTGCCGTTGCGTGGAGCGTCCTCCTCGAGCGACTCGTGGCCGCGCGGCCCGACGCGGAGCGCCGCCTGCGCGCGGCGAGCGCGTGGAGCTCCGGCCGCCGCCTCGATCCCGAGGACGTCGTCACGCCCGGTGCGCGCGTCGACCTCGTGCTCGCGCTCGCCGGCGGCTGACGCGAACTACCGACCGGATCGACGCTCGGGTCGCGTGAACGCCGTGCGCACGACGTGCGCCGCGGCGCGCCAGATCTCCGACCTCGAGATCTTCGAACGACCGCGCGTGCGGTCCTCGAACAGGATCGGCGTCTCGCCGATGCGCGCACCGATCCGGTGGAAGCGCCAGACCATCTCCTCGAGGAAGGCGTAGCCCGACGCGGTGCTGTTCCAGGGGTCGACGCGTTCGAGGACGTCGCAGCGGTAGCAACGGAAACCCGACGTGCAGTCGCGGACGGGCAGCCGCAGCAGCGCGCGGGTGTAGAGGTTCGCGAAGCCCGAGAGGAAGCGGCGCGAGAGCGGCCAGTTCGCGATGCCGCCGCCCGGCACGTAGCGCGAGCCGATCACGAGGTCGTGGTCCGCCATCCCGCGCAGGAGGTCCGGCAGGAAGCGCGGGTGGTGGCTGAAGTCGCAGTCCATCGTCGCGACGAGCGCGTACCCGCGGTCGATCGCGCGGCGGAAGCCGGCGAGGTAGGCCGTCCCGAGACCGAGCTTGCGCCCGCGGTCGAGCAGTTCGAGACGCGGCTCCTCGGCGCTCGCCTCGAGCACGAGGCGACCCGTCCCGTCCGGGCTCCCGTCGTCGACGACGAGGACGTCGACGTCGGGCGACGAGGCGAGGACCATCCGCACGAGCGGCAGGACGTTCTCGCGCTCGTCGTAGGTGGGGAGGACGACCAGGCACCGCATGGTGTGGAGGGGAGCGCGAGCCGGTCCCGCAGGACCGCGTCGCCGCACGCGGAGCATCCTTGGAATCCGATCGCCGCTCGGCAAGCATGGAACGGCCGCGACCGGCCCTTCCCCCCATGTCCTCCGTGCTCGTGATCAAGACCGGCGCGCTCGGCGACGTGCTGCGCACGACGTCGGTGCTCCCGGGGCTCGCCCGGCGCGACCCGGGCCTCGAACTGGTCTGGGTCGTGGCGCCCGCGGCCAAGGACCTCGTCGCGGGGCACCCGCTCGTGGCGCGCGTCGTCGCCGCGGATCCCGCGCGCGACGGCTTCGTCGACGACGTCCTCGCGGAGCTCGGCGGACGGTCGTTCGACCGCGTCCTCTCCTTCGACGACGAGCGTCCGACCTGTCGACTCGCCGCGCGCGTCGCCGCGCGCGGCGGCGGCGTCGCCTCGATCTCCGGGGCGTACGAGGACGAGGAGGGCGTGCTGCGCTACACGCCGGACGTCGCGCCGTGGTTCGACATGGGGCTCCTCTCGGTCCACGGGAAGGAGCGCGCGGACGAGCTCAAGAAGCAGAACCGCGCGAGCCACCCGCGCCTCTTCGCGGACATGCTCGGCGTCGAGATGGGGGAGCCGAGGCTCGACCTCGCGCCCGAGGCCGAGGCGTTCGCACGCGCCTTCCGCGAGGCGCGCGGCATGGACGACGGCCGCGCGTGGATCGGACTCAACACCGGCGCGGGAGGTCGTTGGGAGTCGAAGAAGCTCTCGGTCGAGCGCACCGTCGAACTCGCCGTCGCCGTCGACCGGGCCGCGGACCTGCCCGTCGGCTTCCTGCTCCTCGGCGGTCCCGACGAGCGCGAACGCAACGCCGCGATCCACGCCGGACTCGAGGGTCGTGTGCGCGTGGAGTCGGCGGGCAACGACCTCACGCTCCCGCGCTTCGCCGCCGTCGTGGACGGACTCGACGTCCTCGTGACGAGCGACAGCCTGGCCCTGCACGTCGGCGTCGCGCGGCGCGTCCCGACGGTGTGCTTCTTCGCGCCCACCTCCGCCGCCGAGATCGAGCTCTACGGCCGCGGCACGAAGGTCGCGAGCACGTCGGCGGACGCCTGCTCGTACCGGCCCGACGCGGACACCTCGACCCTCACGGTCGAGCGCCTGCTCCCCGCGGTCCTGTCCTGGCTCGGCGGCGACTCCCGGCGGCGCGGGTGAAACCCGAGGTTTCGGCCCCTCGTCGGCCGCCGCGGCCCTCGATCGCGAGGCGCACCTCGGCACGGATCCGCTCGAGTCGGCGCATGACAGAACCTTCGTCCGATCCGTCGCGTCTCAGGTGATAGCCTCCGGACGGAGGGTGGGTAGGAGCGCCTCGGGCACGGCCGTCGCCCCCGGAACGAACCGGGAGCGCCGCGTTCCAGGCTGCGCGACCACCTCCTCCGACCGGGAGCGTGCGCCGCTCCGAGGACCTTCCGGGCCCCGTCCCGACCCCAGATCGATCATGAAACTCGTCCACCTCCTCTCCGGAGCCGCCTCCGCCGTCGTCCTCGGCGCGGCCGCTTCCGCACAGACCACGACGCTCCCGACCCCTCCGCTGGTCGAGAACACCACGAAGATCCCGAGCGGGAACCCGGCCAACAACTCGGCCACCGAGAACGTGGACTTCGGGGACGTCGACAAGGACGGCGACTGGGACGCCGTCTTCGCGGACGGCGGTGACGGAGGCAACGACCAGAACCGGATCTGGGTCAACCAGGGCGGCGCGCAGGGGGGCACGGTCGGCTTCTTCCAGGACCGCACGTCGACGCAGTTCCCGAACTTCTCGGACGACAGCCGCGACATCGAGTTCGTCGACATCGACAACGACGGCGACATCGACATCTACGTGTCGAACACCGCGCAGCTCACGAACCAGGGCAACCGCTGGTGGGTCAACCAGGGCGGCCTGCAGGGCGGGAACGTCGGGTTCTACGCCGACGACACCGGCAACCGCTGGGTCGGGCTCGGCGGGCCGGGCTCGTCGCTGCCGCCGGCGGCGATCCTCTCCGACACGTTCATCGACTGGAGCTGCGACTGCGACTTCGGCGACCTCGACAACGACGGCGACATCGACCTCGTCCACTCCACCTACGGCGGTGCGTTCAACGGCAACGTGCCGACGCGCATCTTCCTGAACGACGGCGCGGGGCACTACCAGGAGTTCAACCCGTCGGGTTTCCAGCTCACCCAGAACAACATCCAGAACGGCAACCCCGGACTGTGGTGCGAGGGCACGCAGCAGGCCAACACGACCGACTCGACCGGGCAGTTCTGCGACATCGCGAGCTCGCCGCTCGACATCGATCTCGGTGACATCGACGGCGACTACGACCTCGACATCCTGCACGGTGCGCGTCAGGAGCTGCCGCGCATGTTCCAGAACCGACTCGAGGAGAACGGCGGCACGCTCAGCTTCCGAGACGTGACGGGCGCCGTGTTCCCCGCGGGCTACGCGTCGGGCAACGGCCACTACGAGCAGGAGATGGGCGACATCGACAACGACGGCGATCTCGACATCTACGGCCTCAACTGGCAGGTGCAGTTCGGTCTCGACGACGTCACGTTCCGCAACGACGGGACGGGCCACTACACGCAGCTCCAGGTCCTGGACGGCTCCGGTGGCGACGACAACGAGGGCGACTTCTTCGACTTCAACAACGACGGGAAGCTCGACCTCTACGTGGCGGCCTTCGGCGGCGGTCAGCGGCTCTACATGGGCGACGGCACCGGCACGCTGCTCCGCGTGACCAACGGCATCACGGTCACCACGAGCAACCACACGTCCCTCGACGCCGACTGCTGCGACGTCGACAACGACGGCGACTACGACGTCTTCCAGGCGAACGACGGCGGCGCTCCCAACCAGTTCTTCGAGAACGTGACGCAGGTGCCGGACAACCGCGCACCCTTCGTCCGCCGCGTCGAGAACTTCGGCAACCGCGTCGCGGCTCCGGGCAAGTTCCCGGTGCGGGCGCAGGTCTACGACAACACGCCCTACTACATCACCTGGTACAACTCGACGAAGCTCAACGTGTCGGTCGGCGGCTTCAAGCTCGCGCCGAAGACGATGCAGAGCTCGATGGGGCAGATCTTCCGCGGTCTGGTCGACAGCAACCTGTTCGGCGCCGTCTCGTACCACGTCACCTCGGCGGACAAGTACGCGAACACGGGCACGTCGGTCGTCCAGAACTACAGCGCCACCTACGGCCCGACGTTCTTCTCGCACTACGGGACGGGCAACCCGGGTCTCGCGGGTATCCCGACGCTGACGCCGCTGTCCGTGCCCTTCCCGGGCGAGGCGCTCCACCTCGGTCTCCAGGGTGCGCCGAACACGATCGGCCTGCTCGGCTACGCGCCGCTCCCGCTCGTCCCGACGTTCCACTTCGTCGGCCTCGCGAACGTCAACATCGACCCCTTCTCCTACTCCTACATCGTGGTGGGGACGGGTGCCGACGGCAAAGGCGTGTTCTCGGCGAACCTCCCGGCGACCCTCGTCCCGGGCAACAGCATCTATCTGCAGCTCTTCACGTTCGACGGGACCGGCGGCGACCTCCTCGCCGGTTCGCAAGGTCTCCAACTGACGTTCCAGTAGGACCTTGCGCGTGAGCGTCCAGCGGGCGCGCGCCGGTCGCCGGCGCGCGCCCGCGTCGTCGATGGAGCATCTCGTGGAGCGAACGGTCGCGTTGCGCCCGTGCCGCGACGTTTTCGCGGAACCCGGAGCGAGTCGCACCCGTCACGCGCCTCACACCGCCCCGGGGCATCGCGTTCGCCAGTGACCGACGTGTGTCGTAGACTTTCCCCAGGACTCCCCCCCAACGGGCCCAGACTCCATCGATCCACCCCATGAGCCATCTCACGACCCGCGGCCTCGTTCTGGCCGCCGGCGCGGCCTTCTACGCCTTCGGCGGAACGGCGAGCGCGCAGATCTTCACCGACAACCAGTCCGACATCCCGCAGGGCAACCCGAACAACAACTCCGCCTCGGAGAACGTGGACTTCGGCGACGTCGACCGCGACGGCGACTGGGACGCGATCTTCGCCGACGGCGGTGACGGCGGGAACGACCAGAACCGCATCTGGATGAACATGGGCGGGGCGCAGGGCGGATCGCTGGGCACCTTCCAGGACCAGACGGGCAGCCGCTTCCCCTCCTTCTCGGACGACAGCCGCGACATCGAGTTCGTCGACTTCGACAACGACGGCGACATCGACATCTACGTCTCGAACACCGCGCAGCTCTCCAACCAGGGCAACCGCTGGTGGACCAACCAGGGCGGCGCGCAGCACGGCGCGGTCGGCTTCTACAACGACGAGACCGGGGCTCGGTGGGTCGGGCTCGGCAACGCCGCCTCCTCGCTGCCCGCGTCCGCGATCCTCGCCGACACGTTCATCGACTGGAGCTGCGACTGCGACTTCGGCGACATCGACAACGACGGCGACCTCGACCTGGTCCACTCGACCTACGGCGGCGCCTTCAACGGCAACGTGCCGACGCGCATCTTCCTGAACGACGGCGGCGGTCACTTCCAGGAGTTCAACCCGTCGGGCTTCAAGCTCTCCGGCAACAACATCAACAACGGCAACCCGGGTCTGTGGTGCGAAGGCACGCAGCAGAACAACACGACCAACTCGACGGGCGCCAACTGCGACATCGCGAGCTCGCCCCTCGACATCGACCTCGGTGACATCGACGGCGACTTCGACCTGGACATCCTCCACGGCGCGCGCCAGGAACTGCCCCGCATGTTCCGCAACCGCCTCGAGGAGAACGGCGGCTCGACCCTGAGCTTCCGCGACGTCACCGGTGCCGTCTTCCCGTCGGGCTACTCGAACGGTGACGGCCACTACGAGCAGGAGATGGGCGACTTCGACGGCGACGGCGACCTCGACATCTACGGCCTCAACTGGCAGGCCGCCGGCTTCGGGTTCGACGACGTCAACTTCCGCAACAACGGCAGCGGCGTCTACACCCAGACCCAGGTCCTCCCGAACTCCGGTTCGGACGACAACGAAGGCGACTTCTTCGACTACGACAACGACGGCGACCTCGACATCTTCGTCGCGAACTTCTCGGGCACGAGCCGCCTCTACCGCAACGACAACGGCAACGGCAGCTACTCGTACATCTCGGGCAGCACGGTCTCCGGTAGCGGTCTCAGCGCTTCGAGCTTCACCGGTCTCGACGCCGACGCCTGCGACGTGGACGGCGACGGCGACTACGACGTCTTCCAGGCCAACGACGGCAGTGCCCGCAACCAGTTCTGGGAGAACCAGCTGGACATCGCGGACACCTCGGCGCCGTACATCCCGCACATCGAGACCGTCGGCAACCAGTCCGCGGCGAAGGGCAAGATCCCGGTCCGCGCCCAGGTGTACGACAACGCGCCGTACTACATCACCTGGTACAACGACACCAACCTGATCGTGTCGGTCAACGGTTTCGACCTGCCGACGATCAAGGCTCGCAGCTCGGCGGGTCAGATCTTCCGCGCGGAGATCCCGAAGCACCTCGTCGGCAGCGTCGTCGCCCACTGGGAGTCGACCGACGAGCACGGCAACATGGGCTCGTCCTCGAACCTGAGCTACACCGGTAGCTTCGGCTCGTCGTTCAAGTCCCTCATCGGGACGGGCTCCGGTACGCCGCAGATGACGCTCGACGTCCTGTCGCTGCCGATCCCCGGCCAGCCGCTCTACTTCTCGACGACCGGTACGCCGGGCAACGGCTACTGGCTCATGTACTGCACGGCGCCGCTCAACCCGCCGCTGCCGTTCGGTGCCGGCACGCTCTACCTCGACATCTTCAACGGTGTCTGGAGCCGTGCGACCGGCGGTACGTTCGACGCGAACGGCAAGGACACGCGGACGATCGTCCTCCCCGGCTTCTTCAACCCGGGCGGCACGCTCTACTGGCAGACGATCGACCTCACCAACCCGCTCGGCCCGCTGACGGACCTCTCGAACGGTCTCTCGACGGTCAACCAGGCGGGCTGATCGTGTGAACGCGTGCCGCTCGACGACGAGCGGTGCGCTCGATCCCGACGGGGGGGAGCCGCAGGGCTCCCCCCCGTCGCATTCCCGGCCCGGTCTTCGCACGCCCGACCGCGGGCCAGGTGCGCCGCGCCGTCAGCGGTACGGCGCGAACTCGCGCGGGAGCATCGCGACGGCGTAGCTGCGCTCCTGCCCGCCGATGCGCTGGAGCTGCGTCGAGTCGGACGCGCAGTCCGGCAGGAGCGAGATCGTCGCGTTCTCGACCAGGAGGTCCTCGCCCGCGGGGACGTACGCGCGGAAGCCCGGGAACTGGCCGTCCGGACCGGGCGCGCGGACGACGAACCCGAAGCTGCCCTCGAGGCGCACCGTCTCGAACCGGTTCGCGCCGACGGCCGCCGACGTGAAGCTCTCGCCGCGACCGTCGGGCGGCGCCAGGTCGAGCGCGCGCGCGTCGGAGAAGCGCAGGATCTCGGCGACACCCGGCAGCACGTCGGAGAGCGCGTGGTGTCCGCGCTGGCGCGCGCCGTGTCCCTTCGCGCCTGGGAGCTGGAGGACGACGGGGACGGCGAGCAGGTCCTCGGCGTTGCCCGAGACGGCGCGAAGTCCGGCGACCAGCAACACGGTGCTCGGCACGAGCCCGGCGGACTCGATCTCCTCGAGGAGTCCGACGAGCGTCCCGTCCGGACCGCGCGTCCCCGCGGCGGGTGCGGGGAGGTCGAGCCACAGGAACGTCGGTCGCTCGGCGGAAGCGCGCACGGTCGCGCGCGCGGCCTCCGCGAGGGCTGCGGGGTCCGCGACGGTCCGGATCGTCTCGAAGCCGAGGTCGCCGATCCGCGTCGCGAGTTCGTCGTGACCGAGCGCGACGGTCTCGTGGCCCGCGGCACGCTCGCGCGCGCGAACGTCCACAGATCGGGCCGCACGCGGTCGCCGTCCCTCCTCAGGCCGTGCGTCGGCGTCCGCATGCCGCACAAGAGGCTCGCTGCGGCCGGGTCGCGCCACTCGGAGTCGGCGAAGACCGGCGAGAGGGAGACCGAGCGCGCGCGGCAGCGCACGAGCGGGCCCTGCCGCACCATCAGCGCGCCCCCGCCGAGCGCGGAGAACGTGACGAGCACGATCGTCCCGCGGAAGGGCTCGACCGGACGCTGGTCCGTGCGCAGACCGAAGAGCACGCGCGGGAGGTAGACCGCGGGGAAGAGCGCGGCGCTCCCGACGAGGGCACGTCGCGTCCACTTCCGTGCTCGTCCTTCGTGCTCCACGGGTCGTCGTCGCGCGTCCTGCGCTCGCGACCAGCCTACACTGGCCCCGCGGTGCGGGAGCCGACCCCCGGCCGGACGCACACGGGTCGGGACGCGCCGCTCCACCTCGCGTGACGAACGACCCCGAACCCATCCCGCAGCTCGAGTCCGTCGCCGGAGCGCCGCGGCGACGCGTCGATCCCGCGATCCTGCTCGTCCTCCTCGCGTCGGCCGCGCTGCTCCTGCACGCCGCCTGGGTCGTGGGTCCGACCTACGACGAGCACTTCTACGTCGCGACCGGGATCTCGTACCTCACGGACGGCGACTACTCGCTCAACCGCGAGCACCCGCCGCTGCTCAAGCTGCTCGCCGGCGTCGTCCCGTGGCTCGTCGGAGGTTTCGGTTTCCCGCAGGACCCGGGCACGGCGTTCAACCTTCCCGGCGCCTTCTTCTACCAGGCTGCCGGCGACCGTTGGCCGCTGCTGCTGTTCCTCGGGCGGTTGCCGCTCTGCCTCCTGACGCTGGTCGGCGAGGTCGTGTTCTACGTCGCGACGAGGCGCTGGTTCGGCCGCGTGCCGGCGATCGTCGCGACCGCGGCCCTCGCCTTCGACCCGAACGTGATCGCGCACGGCTCGTTGGCCGCACTCGACATGGGGACGGCCACGCTGATGACCGTCGCGCTATTCGCCTGGATCTCGGCACTGCGGCGCCCTTCGCCCGGCGCGCGACTCGGCGCCGGCGTCGCGATGGGGCTCGCCTGCGCGACGAAATTCACCGCGCTCGTACTCTGGCCCGTTCTGCTCGTGAGCGCGGTCGCGACCGCAGCGGCGGCGCGCAGCCTCCGTCCACTCGCGACGCTCGCGATCGTCGTCGCCGTCTCGCTCGGCGCGTTCTCGGCGACGTACGGCTTCGAGGCCCGGAGCGTCGCGTCGGTGCGCCTCCACCCCGAGTTCGCGGAGGAGGTCGATCCGCCGCCGATGACCGCGGGCGCCTTCGTCGAGCGGGTCGGCTCGCGCGTCGACGAATCGACGTTCCGCGCCAGGCTGTTCGACACGGGCGTCGCCCAGGGAGCGAGGAACGCGCTCGAGGTGTGGCTGCTCGGTGCGGCCGAACCTCGCCGGGGCGACTCGACACCGCTCGTGGCGCCCGTCGCGCCGGAGGAACGACTCGCGATCGTGCGCGCGCTCGGCGCTCTCACCGACGCACCCGGCGAGGTCCGCAAGCGCGCCTTCGAGGTCGTCCTCGCGGAGGACGAACTTCCAGAACAGGAGCGCGACAGGATCCTCGGCGACCTCGCGAGGGTCGACCTCGCGGAACGCGGCGGCGACCCGATCGAGGCCTGGCGCGAGTTCTATGCGAGGAACCGCACGGCGAGCTGGGACGTGGTCGTGTTCCGCACGGGCTGGATCGACGGGCTCGTGAGGACGCTCTTCGGCGACCACCGCCCCGTGCCGCTGTTGGTCGCGCTCAAGGGGCTCGACCGGCAACTCGCGCACGCGAGCACCGGACACGCGAGCTACTACCGCGGCGAGGAGATCGGCGTCGCCGACGAGAGCGGCTCGTACCCGCTCTACTACCTCGACGTCCTCGTGCACAAGAACCCGATCGGCTTCGTCGCCGCGGTGCTGCTCGGACTCGTCGTCGCTCTTCGGCGCGTCGGCAGGTGGGGGCGGCTCGAGGCGGCGCTCGTCGTCGGCACGTCGGCACTGCTGCTCGTGACGTTCGCGCTCGGCAACACGTTGATGGGGGTGCGCTACGTACTCCCGCTGCTGCCCCTCGGTGCGGTGCTCGTGGGTCGCGCGGTCGCGGCGTTCCCGCGAGCGGCGACCGCGCTCGTCGCCGTCGGCGTGCTCGAGTCGATCTGGATGCACCCGCACGAGCTCATGTACTTCAACCTGCTCGCGGGCGGACCGGACCGGGGGACCTACATCACGGTCCTCGGCGACGACTGGGGTCAGGACACGGCGGCCTTCGGTCGCTGGTGCGAGGAGCACCGCGAGGAGATCGATCGCGCGGGCGGCATGTTCTTCGATCCCTACATCGAGGCGGACCTCGTCGCGCTCGGACTCGAACGGACGATGCCGGTGCTGCGCAACGTCCAGGGCCTCGTCGCGGTCAACGCCGTGTCGCAGCGACGCTGGGCGCAGCGCTACTCCTGGCTCGAGGACCACCCTGTGATCGCCCGCGTGGGCTGGACGATCCGGATCTACGACACGCGCCCACGCAGGTGATCGGGATGAAACGAACCACGACGACGCGCGCGCTCCTCGCGTGCGCATGGATCTCGGTCACCGCACTCGCCTCGGGCTGCGGCGAACCGGGGCCGAGTCGGACCAACGTCCTCCTCGTCACCGTCGACTGCCTGCGCGCCGACCACGTCGGTGCGTACGGCTACGAGCGCGACACGACGCCCAACATCGACGCGCTCGCCCGCGAGAGCGAGCTCTTCGAGAACTCCTGGTCGCACGCGCCGTTCACCGCGCCGTCGCACGCGAGCCTCCTGACGTCGCTCGTGACGGAGAGCCACGGCGTGGTGTTCTGGGGCAATCGCCTCGTCGAGGGCGTGCCGACGATGGGGGACTGCTTCGGCGAAGCGGGGTGGCGCACGGGCGCCTTCCACAACCACCCGTCGCTCGTGCCGGCAGGCATCACGCGCGGGTTCGAGAAGGTCTCGGTGCGACCGTTCGGGCCCTACGCCGTGACCGTGCGCGACTTCGACCGTTGGCTCGACGAGATCGACGGCGACGCGTTCGCGGCCTGGGTCCACCTGTGGGACGCGCACCGCCCCTACGGCTTCCGCAACTACCGCGGAGAGGGTGCCGCGTCGTTGCGCGACCTCCGCATCCCGGCGGCGTACGACTACGCCGAGCACGTCTTCTCCGAGCCGCACGACGAGCGCGTCGGTCGTCACGAGGGCTGGTACAACCTCTCGCGCGAACAACGCAGCGAGCCGTTCGACGTCGGGAACACGAAGCGCCTCGCCGTCGACTCCGACTTCAGGTACGTCGAGGACCGCTACGACGACGCGGTCCGTGTCGCCGACCGCGGCGTCGCCGAGCTCGTCGACGCGCTGCGGCGCCGAGGTCTCCTCGAGAACACCGTCGTCGTCGTCACCGCGGACCACGGGGAGTCGCTCCGCGAGCGCGAGGAGTGCTGGTTCACGCACGACCCGTTCCTCCGCAGCGAGACGTTGCACGTGCCCCTCGTCGTGCGCTGGCCCGACGGTCGTGCCGCCGGGACGCGCAGGGACGATCTCGCGCGCGGCATCGACGTGCTCCCGACGCTGCTCGGTGCCTGCGGCATCGCTCCGCCCGAGACGTTCCAGGGCCGCGACCTCTCGGTCCGACCGGCGGAGGGCGGGGAACGACTCCTCTCCGTCGCCTCGACGCGCACGCACTCGGCGAAGGAGTCGTCGCGCCGCGTCGACGCCGACGAGTGGATCGAGCACCGCGACTCCGTGACCGACGGTCGGCTCCTGCTGGTGCGCGACAACGACGTCGACCGCTGGTCGTTCTTCGACCTCGAGCTCGACCCCGGTGCGCGCCGCGACCTGATCGGGCCCGGCGAGTCGGCGACGTGGCCGGACCGCGCGATCGCGTTGCGCGAGGCGGGGGAGGCCTGGCTCGGGTCGCTGCCCCACGCCGAATTGCGCCGGTCGGAGTTGACGCCCGCAGAGCGCAAGGTGCTCGAGGAGATCGGCTACCTCTCCCCCGACCGCTCCGAGTAGCGCCGCGGCAACGGGTACGATGGAGGGTCGTGGGCGCCTCCGCCTATCTCCCCTTCGCCCTCCGCGCCGTGCGCCGCAAGGGCCCGCCGGTGCACCTCACGCTCTTCGTCACGGGCGCGTGCAACCTGCGCTGCCGACACTGCTTCCACTTCGCGGAGGTCGCCGCGGGAGTGCCGGGTCCGTCGCTCGCGGACGTCGAGCGACTCGCGGAGTCCGCGACGCGCAGCGGGAGCCTCCTGTGGGTGAGCTTCGGCGGCGGCGAGCCGTTCCTGCGCAAGGACCTCCCCGAACTCGCCGCGGCCTTCGCACGGAGGGGCCTGCGCCACCTCGCGATCCCGACGAACGGTCTCGTCGCGCGCACGCCGGAGACGGCGCTCGACATGGCGCGCGCACACCCCGAGACGTACTTCTCGGTCTCGATCTCGATCGACGGGCCACCCGACGTCCACGACGCGATCCGACAGGTCCCCGGCGGGCACGCGAAGAGCCTCGCGGCCCTCGCGCGGCTGCGCGAGGCGGCGCGCGAGGTACCGAACCTCGGCGCGGGGATCCTCGTCACCGTCACGCGCGAGAACCAGGACGTGCTCGCCGCGCACCTCGAGGAGCTCGTCCGCGAGCACCGTCCCGAGAACGTGACGATCAACCTCGCGCGGGGGACGGCGCTCGACGAGTCGCTGCTCGACGTCGACGTCGCGCGCTACCGCGAGGTCGTCGCGGTGAAGGAGCGCCTGATGCGGGAGGGCGCGCTCCCGTACTTCGACTTCGCGCTCGCACGCGTCGCGGTCGCGCGCGACCGGCTGATGTACGAGCACGTCGCGCGCACCGCCGAGGGCCGCAAGGACGGACACCTCCCGTGCACCGCGGGGACGATCTCTGCCGTCGTGTTCGAGAGCGGCGACGTGCACCCCTGCGAGATCCTCGGGCGATCCATGGGGAACCTCGCCGAGTTCGACTGGGACATCGAGCGACTCTGGAACACGGCGGCGAGCGACGAGCTGCGCGACGAGATCGAACGCACACGCTGTCGCTGCACGTGGGAGTGCGCCCAGGCCGACAACGTCCTGTTCTCGCCGCGCCGATGGCCCGCGCTGCTCGTGGAGACGCTGCGTCGATGAGTGCGGCGCGGACGCTCTCGATCGGACTCGTCGTCCCGTGTCGGGACGAGGCGGCGGTCGTCGTGCGCAAGCTCGCGAACCTCGCGGCGTGCGAGTGGCCGGACGGTGCCCGCCACCGCGTGGTCGTGGTCGACGACGGGTCGCGCGACGGGACGGCCGAGCTCGCCCGCGAGTTCGCGCGCGACACCGCGTCGTCGCTCGAACGGGTGGAGATCGACGTCGTCACGAACCTCGGCGCGCCCGGCAAGGTCTCCGCGCTGCGCACGGGGCTCGACGTCCTTTCGAACCACGGCGGCGAGTACGACCTCGTCGGCACGACCGACGCCGACGTCTGCCTCGAACCCCGCGCCCTGGTCGAACTCGAACGCGCCTTCGCGGCGACGCCGTCGCTCGGACTCGCGTGCGCGTCCCAGCGCTTCGTCGCGAGCCTCGCGGACGACGGCACGTGTCGAGCGGCGGACGGTCGCGAACTCGTCGACGCCGGCGGTCGCTACGACCGTCTCACCGCGGCCGTCCGCCGCTTCGAGTCGCGGCGGGACAAGCTCTTCAGCGCGCACGGTCAGCTCCTCCTCTGGCGGCGCGAACTCGGAGTCGCGCCGAGGCCGGGTGTCGCCGCGGACGACATCGACCTCGTGATCTCCGTGCGCTCGCTCGGCGCGGGGACGCGCATGGTGGCGGACGCTCGCTTCCTCGAACCCAAGGTCCCCGCGGGCCCCGACCGACGCTCGCAGGAGGATCGGCGCGCTCGCGCCTACTTCGCCGTGTTCGAGGGTCGCACGGGCCTCGGGCGCGGAGCGTTCGACCGCGCGCAGTGGCTGCTCTACCGGCATCTCCCGCGCCTCGCGCCGCGACTGTGGCACGGGAGCTTCGTGCTCCTCGCCGTCGTGCTCGGCCTGCTGTTCTCCCCGTGGTGGGCGCTCCTGTCGCCGGCGCTGTGGGCGATCGTCGTCGCGACGCCCGTCGGTCGCGACCTCGAACGACTCCTGCGCGTCGTCGCGCGGGCGTCGCGCGAGGCCGCAGCGCACCCGGGCGGCGACCGTTGGGAGATGGCGCGTCGATGAACGCCGCCGAGGTCGCTCCGGGATCACCGTCGGAGCGCGATCCCGACACGAGCTGGTACCGCGACGTCCTCGTCTGGGTCGTCTTCGCGATCGCCCTCGCCGTCCGCGTCGCGGTGGTCGTCGACTACGAGGCGCACCACCCGCTCGCCGAGCACCCCGTGATCGACGAGGCCTCGTACGAGCGCTGGGCACTGCGGATCGCGGACGGGGACTGGCTGGGCGACGAGGTCTTCTTCCAGGAGCCGCTGTACCCCTACTGGCTCGCGACGGTCTTCACCGTGCTCGGGCCCGACCGCACCGGTGTGCGGCTGGTGCAGGCGTTCCTCGGAGCGGTGACGTGCGTGCTCCTCGTCGCGCTCGGCAGGAGGACCTTCGGACGGTTCGCGGGACTCGCCGCCGGGTTCGCGCTCGCGGTGCACCCCACGCACGCACTGATGGCGTGCCTCCTGCTCAAACCCAACCTCTTCGTACCGATCTGGGTCGCGGCGGCCTGCCTCGTCGTCGGACGGACGGACGGGAGGGAGCGATGGAAGCGCCGCGCGCTCGGCGTCGGGCTCCTCGCGGGGCTCGGCGCGCTCCTGCGCGGCAACGCACTCGTGCTGCTGCCCGTCGTCGCGATCTGGCCCGTCGTCGCGCGCCGCTTCCGTTGGCCGAACGCACCGGTGCCCGCACTCCGGTCGACTCTCCTCGTCGTCGTCGGGGCAGCGTGCGTCCTCCTGCCCACCGGCCTGCGCAACTGGTACGTCGGCGACGTGTTCACCCTCACGACGAGCGGCGCGGGCACGAACCTCTACGGCGGCAACAACGCGTCCAACCCGTACGGGATCGCGACCGAGTTCGACTGGGTCCGCGGCATCCCGGAGTACGAGGCCGGCGACTGGCGCAACGAGGCGGAGCGCCGGCTCGGCCGCAGTCTCGATCCGGGCGAGGTGAGTTCGTTCTGGGCGGGGGAGGTGTGGAGGTCCGTACGCCGCGACCCGCTGCTCCACGTCGCGATCCTCTGGAACAAGCTCCGCGCGACGTTGGGTTCCTACGAGGTGCCGGACAACCACGACTTCGCGTGGGACGAGCGCTACGTCACGACGTTGCACCTCCTCCCTCCGGGGCAGGCGCTCGTCGGTTGGTTGGCGCTCGCGGGATTCCTCCTCCACCCGTTCTCCGCGCGTCGCGAGCGGCGCGGGATCGCGCTCTGGTGGTTCGACCTCGCCTACCTCGGGACGATCGTGCTCACGGTGACGAGCATGCGCGCGCGGCTCCCGCTCGTCGTCGTGATGCTCCCGTTCGCCGGCTGGTACGTCGCGCAGTGGGCGCGCGCGGAGCGGCGCACGCTGCACCTCGTCGGCGCGGCCGTGGCTGCCGGACTCTTGGTGTGGGTGCCGGTCTTCGACGCGGCGGAACGAGCGCAGCGACTCGCCGGACGCGACTTCAACCTCGCGGTCTACGACGCACGCTCCGGTGATCCCGTCCGTCTCGAGGAGGCGCGGAGGATCGCCGGGGAGCTCGAGCGCGACTACCCCGGCACGGACCGGGTGCTCACGCTGCGCGCGGAACTCGACACGCGGCTCGCCTTCGAGCTCTTCGAGGAGGATCCCGTCGGCAATCGCGAACGCTGCGAGGAGCTCCTCGGCGGCGTGCTCGCCACGCTCCGCGGGATCGTCGAGTCCGAGCGGACGAGTCCGCGCGAGAGGTTCCGCGCCAACGCCGTCGCCGGGCATGCGCTCGCGCTGCTCGGCAACCACGGTTCCGCGATCCGGCGCTTCCGCGACTGCCTCGAGTTCGACCCGAACGACCGCGAATTGCGGAGTGCACTCGCGAAGGAGCTCTACCTCGCGGCCCTCGACGAGCGCGGACGGACGGGCGGCGACCCGCGCGCGCCGGCGCTCGAGGCGGCGGCGCTGCTCGAGGGTCTGCTGCGCGACGCGGGGAGCGCGGAGCGGCCGGCGCTCGAGGCGAACCTCTCGCGCGTGCGCACCCTGCTGACGCAGTGAGGCACGGAACGTCCGTGCGCGGGCGTCCCGACCTGCGGGTCACCCGCGCGGCGCGCTTCAGTCGAACGCCGTCGGCAGGACCTCGATCTTCGAGTCGCGGACGAGGAGGTTCAGGAAACCGGCGGTCTCGATGGCCGACGGCCGGCGCTCGCGGATCTGCTCCGTGAGCGCTTCCTCACGTCGTCGAAGTCGATCTGTTCACGGGCCGTCACCTCGAACAGGTAGACGCGCGTCCCGACGAGCTGCGGAGCGCTGAGTCGGCCGAGGGGGAGCGTGCGCAGCCCTCGCTCACGTCCGCGGGGTAGATCGCGGCGTCGAAGGCGCCGCGCGGACGGCCGCCGTTCTTCGCGGAGTCGAGGTCGCTGCTGTAGCGCTCGGCGAGCGCGCCGAAGTCCTCGCCCTCGTCGTGGCGCTCGACGATCTCGGCGACGCGATCCGCGACGGCCGCGATCGCCGGCGCGGCGCGCTCGACGAAGGCCTCGCGAGGCTCGTCGTCGCCCTGGGGAGCGAGTTCGAGGTCGATCGTGATGAAGCGCGCGTCGACGGGCTCGCCGTCGACGCCGTAGGTCTCGGCGTAGAGGTCGCGGACGTCCTGCTCGGTCACGACCCGCTCCTCCATCACCATCTCCTCCGCGGCGAGCATGCGCCGCGCGCGCCGCCGAGCCTCGCGCCGCCACTCCGCCTCGTCGAGGTTGCTCCCGGCGAGGCTCTGGAGCCACTTCTCCTTGCTGCCCTGGTAGCCCATGTCGAGCGTCCACAGGATCTCGTCGTCGACGCGGCGTTCGATCTCCTCCTCGGTGTAGGAGAGGCCGCGCTCGGTCGCGAGGCGCTCGAGCGCGCGCTGCGTCGCGAACTCGCGGACGTACGCCTCGATGCTCGTGCGCACCAGCCAGCGCCCGTACTCGTGGAGCGGGACGACCGCGTCACCCACGCGCATCGACCCGTCGCGGAGGGCGGTGAGCGGGTCGCGCGCGACGCTCTCGGAGGGGTAGTCGATCTCCGTCGTCGCGAGGACCCGGTCGAGGAGAGCCCGCAGATCGATCTCGCCCGGTCCCTCGAGCTTGAGTCGTTCGACGATCGCGTCGCGGACCTCGGAGTAGGGCGTGTCCGTCACCGAGACCGCACGGAAGATCCACGAACCGCCGCGCGCGTCGAGCGGCTCGGAGATCTCTCCCTCCTCGAGCGCGAGGATCGACGCGAGGACGTCGGGCGACCAGTCCTTTCGGCGGACGACGCCGGGGAGGAGGCCGCCCTCGGCGCGCGACGCCTCGTGCATGGAGTGCTTGCGCGCGAGCTCGTCGAAGGAGGCACCACCGAGCGCCTGGTCGCGCAGGGCGGAGAGTCGCCCGTGGAGCTTCTCGAGCTCGACCTTGCGCCGCGCCTCGATCTCGGCTCGCGTCTCGCCCTCCTTCACCGCGGGGAGGACGAGTTGCTCGTAGATGGCCTGGACGACGACGCCGCGTCCGTCCGGTCCGTAGCGGTACTCGAAGTCGCGGCGGACCGCGTCCTCGCCGACCTGCCAGTCGAGGGCCACGATCGCCCGTGCGAGCGCGTCCGTGTGCTCCGCCTCGAAGCGCTCCGTCCGGATCCCGACCACGGTCCGACCGAGCGTGTGCACCTCGGCGAGCCAGGCCTCGCGGTCGCCCCCGAAGGCCCGCTCGATCCTCGTGGTGAGGTCCTCGTCCACGTTCCGCTCGACCGCGGCGTCGTCGACCGAGACGCCGCGCTCGCGCGCGAGGTGCTCGAGCCCCTTCACGAGGGCGAACTCGTCCGCGGAGCCCGGCCCGTGCTCGAGCAGCAGCCACGCCGCGATCTCCTCGAAGGTCACGTCCTCGCCGTCGATGCGGACGGCCGCTCGCCCGGTGGGGGACGGGCGCTCACCGGCCGCCTGTCGCTCTTCCTGCGTGAGTGATTCGTCCTGTTTCACCTGCGCGCGGCAGGCGGGGGCGGGGGAGACGGCGAAGGTGCAGAGGACCGCGGCGGAGAGGAGCATCGGGCTTCGGTGGGGAGGAACGTGCGTCGCGAGCCGTCCCAGGACGGGAACCGCGGGGAAGGCGGGGAACAGCTTCTCGACGAATTGTGTCAAACGGGCGTAGGCCCTTGCCGCTTCTGGCTCTAGGGGCTCGCAGCTTTCTCGACGCGCTGCCGTCCGACCATTCCGGGTGGGTCGGACCAGGTGGCGGTCGGCGCGGGAACCCGCGTTTCCAAACGAGTTGCGACCCGAGAGTCGCGGGGCGAGCGACGCACCCCGCGCGCGGACGTACGGACGAAGACTCCGAACGTCAGCGCGAGGTGGCGTCGGCCCGTCCCCGGGGCCCTCTCCCACGCGCCGCGGCGCTCGCCGTGGTCCTGCCCCACGAGTATCCGGATGAACCCCTTCGACGTCAGCGATCACTCCGACTTCTCGCTGACCCCTCGACCGCGCCGCGGTCCGGGGGGAGACCACGGCATCGACCGCCCGGTCTGCCGTGTGGTGCCCCTGAAGCCCGAGCCCCGGCTCCTCGAGACCTACCTCCCCGAGATCCGCTTCGCCGTCGACGACACCGAGCCCGCCGACTGGATCTGGGCCTGCGGCTACGAGCCCGGCGACTTCGATCGCGTCCTCGGGCTCCGCAACGTCCACCCCGGGACCCGCTTCCTCGTGACGGGGCGGCGCCTCGGACCGGAGCTGCGCACGGACCTCAGCCGGGCGGGGGTCGACGTGGTCCTCGACTGGCCGCAGCCGCTGCGGGCGCTCCGGGACCGGCTCGTCTCCTCCTGACGGTCCTGTCCCCGCTCGCTGGTGACGGTCGCCCCGCGCCGAGGGGCGTTCCGGGGCGATTCCCGCCGGCTCGAGGCCGGTCCGAGCACGAGTTCTCGCGGGCCGGCGCGCACGTGGCCGGGCCCGACCAGGAACTCGCACCCCAGCTGGAGCCCGGACCGGGCCCCGTCGGGTGCCGAGCCGTCACCAGCGAACGGGGACAGGACCGGCTTCGCACTTCGGGTCGCGAGGCACTACCATGTTCCGCCCGATCCGCGGAGTCCCGCGGACCGGGCGCTGCGCGCCGCCCCGAGCGAGCGGCGCGACGCAGCGGTCCGGGTCGTGACGTCGCACGACCCGACGCGCCGAGATCCGACCGCGAACCGACGCATCGCGCGGGGGGCGACTCCCGAGCTCGAGAACGAGATGCCCGCGACCTCCTCCACCGACTCGACCCTCCCGCAGCGCCTCCAGCGATCCGTGTCCGGGTCGTTCCACAAGACCGCGCTGCTGCAGAAGCGCGTGCGCGAGCTCATCAAGGGCGCGGCGCCGCTCATCGAGACCCGCGAGCGCAACCCGATCAAGATCGCGTTCCTCGAGATGGAGCGCGGCCTGATCGAACTCATCCCCGAGGAAGAGCGCCCGCTCATCTGAGCGGCGCGACGGCTCGGTCCGGAGCGGCACGCTCCGCTCCGCGCGAGACCCGAAGGGAATGGGGGCACGCGGCGCACCGGCCTCGCGGATCGAGGCGAAGCTCGAGCGCGGCGGATGGCTCGTCGAGTGCCTGCGTCCGCTCGCCGGTCTCTACGCGCTCGTGACCCGGCTCCGCAACGCGCTCTACGACCGCCGCGTCCTGCGCGCGCACCGCGTCGATGCACCCGTCGTGTGCGTCGGCAACCTCACGGCCGGCGGCACCGGCAAGACTCCGATGGTCGCGCTCGTCGTCGAGTCCCTCCGCGAACGCGGACGACGCGTCGCCGTGCTCTCGCGCGGCTCCCGCGGTGACGCTTCGACGGACGGCCCGACCGGTGACGAGGCGCGCATGCTCGCGCGCCGCTTCCCGGACCTCGTCTCGGTCCAGGACTCCGACCGCGTCCGCGGGGCGTGGCGCCTCGCCTCGTCCGGCTGCGACGCGATCGTGCTCGACGACGGCTTCCAGCACCGCCGGCTCGCGCGCGACGTCGACCTCGTCCTCGTCGACGCGACGCGTCCCTTCGGCGCGCCGTGGCGCGGCGACGTGGCGCCGGAGCACGTGCTCCCGCGCGGCCTCCTGCGCGAGCCGGCGTCGGGGCTCGCGCGCGCGTCGGCCTGCGTGGTGACGCGCTCGGACATGGTGTCGCCGGAGCGTCTCACGATCCTGCTGGAGCGCGTCGGAGAGCTCGCGCCCGGGCTCCCCGTGCTCCTCGCGGAACACCGCCCGACCGGGCTCGTCGACCGAGAGGGGACGCGCTGGCCGCTCGCGCGACTCGTCGACCGCGACGTCGACCTCGTGAGCGGCATCGGCAACCCCGACGCGTTCGAGGCGACGGTCCGCGGCCTCGGCGCGAAGGTGCAGGAACACCGCAGGTTCGCGGACCACCACGCGTACACCGACGCCGACGTGCGCGGCCTCGGTCGCGGAGGCCGAGCGGTCGTCACGACGGCGAAGGACGCCGTGAAACTCGAGGACCTGCTCCCCGCGCTGCTCGTGCTCGAGGTCGAACTCGTGATCACGCGAGGTCACCCCGTCCTCGACGCGCTCCTCGACTCGATCGGTCGATCGGGCTCGCGACTGCGCCGCGACAACCTCCACGAGGGCCTCCATGGCTGAGGTCGCGAAGGACGGTACCGAGCTGCTGTTCGACGGACCCCGCCGCGACGTCCTGGCGCGGTTCGAGGACCTCGCACTCGCCGGCGCGCTGGGGTTCGCCTCGCGCGCACCGTGGCCGCTCGTCGACGGACTGCTGCGCGGGGTCGCGCGCGCCGCGCACCTCGTCGATCGCCGCCGCAATCGAGCGGCGCGCGCCTTCCTCGACGCCGCGTTCGGCGCGTCGCTCGACGCGCGACGGCGCGAGGAGATGGTGCTCGACGCGTACCGGCACCTGTTCCGTGTCGTCGCCGAGACCGAGCGCTTCGCACGCGTCGTGCCCCGCGAGCGGATCCTCGACCACGTCCGGCTCGAGCTCGGCGAGCGCTTCGGCGCGATGTGCGAGGAGCCGAGTTCGGTCGTGTTCGTCACGCCGCACGTCGGCAACTGGGAGGTCGGTTCGCTGATCGTCGAGCGCCTCGGGTTCCGCCCGTTCGCGGTCGTGGCGAAGCCCACGAAGAACCACTTCGTCTCGCAGCGCATGCTGAGGTCGCGCCGCGCCCGCGGGATCGAGGTGCTGCCGCGAAGGGGCGCCATGACCGACGCGCCCGCGCGCGTACGGGCCGGCGGGTCGCTGGGACTGCTCCTCGACCAGCGAGCGCGGGTGAAGCCGGTCCTCGCTCCGCTCTTCGGGCGCCCCGCCCGCTGCGACCGCAGCGCCGGCGTCCTCATCCGGAGGCTCGGCGTGCCCCTCGTCCTGGCCTGCTGCTACCGCGGCCGCGACCCCCTGACGTTCGACTTCTGCGTCGACGAGGTCGTCGAACCCGGCGAACTCGCGTCGATGGGTCCGGGGGACGTCGCGGCGCGGCTCAACCGCTCCTTCGAGCGTATGATCCTCGCACGTCCGGAGCAGTACTTCTGGCTCCACGACCGCTACCGCGACACGCCGCAGGAGTTCGACGCGGCGGAGCCCGCGGGTGCGGAGGAGACGTCCACGCCGGCGGATCGGAGCTGACCCGCGGACCCACGTGCACGCGCGCATCGCATGTCGACTCGGAACATCGCTCGGGCCCTCGCGGAGATGGGATCGCCGCGCGTCCTCGTCGTCGGCGACCTGATCCTCGATCGCTACGTCACGGGCGACGTCAAGCGCATCTCGCCGGAGGCGCCCATCGCGGTGCTCGCCGCGGCGAAGCGCGACGAACGGCTCGGCGGCGCGGGCAACGTCGCCGCGAACCTGCGCGCGATGGACGCCGCGGTCGAGATCGTCGGCATCGTCGGTTCGGACACCGACGGCGACGAGCTGCTCGCGCTCCTGCGCGGCATCGGCGCGGAGTGCTCGGGTTGCGTGCGCGAGGCCGCGCGCCCGACGACCGTGAAGACGCGCTTCGTCTCCGGCGTGCAGCAGATGCTGCGCGTCGACTGGGAGGACGACGTCCCCGCGGCGGGAGCGGGCGAGACGGCGCTGCTCGACCGACTGGCCGAGCGCGTGCGGAGTGCGGACGCGGTCGTGCTCTCCGACTACGGCAAGGGCGTGCTGACGCCGCGCGTCCTCGCGCGCGCGATCGAGTTGTGCCGCGAACAGGGCGTGCCCGTCCTCGTCGACCCGAAGGGCGCGGACTTCGCACGCTACCGCGGCGCGACGTTGCTCACTCCGAACCGGCGCGAGGCCGAGGTCGCGCTCGGTCGGCCGCTGCGCACGCTCGACGACGTGCCGGCGGGAGCCGACGAACTCCGCCGCATCGCCGGCCTGCACCACTCCGTGATCACGCTCGGCGCGGACGGCATCTACTTCGCGGACGCCGACGGGACGAGCGCGCTCGTCCCGACCACCGCCCAACAGGTCTTCGACGTGACCGGCGCGGGCGACACGGTCATCTCGCACCTGGCTCTCGCCCTGGCGGCGGGCTGGCCGCTCGCGGACGCGGTCGTGCTCGCGAACTGTGCGGCGGGCATCGTCGTCGGCCGCCGCGGCGCGGCCTCGGTGACGCGCGGCGAGGTGCGGGCGGCGCTCGGCGTGCGCGGCGGGGGCACGAAGGTGCTCGACGACGACACGCTCGAAGCGCGCCTCAGGCAGTGGCGCGACGAGAGTCGCAAGGTCGTCTTCACGAACGGTTGCTTCGACGTCCTGCACGCCGGACACGTGAAGTACCTGCGCTTCGCGCGTTCGCAGGGCGACGTCCTGCTCGTCGGCGTCAACGACGACGACTCCGTGCGGCGGCTCAAGGGGCCGAAGCGCCCGGTGAACGAGCTCGACGACCGACTCGAGGTGCTCGCGGCGCTCGAGATGGTCGACGGCGTCGTCCCGTTCGGCGACGACACGCCGAAGTCGCTCGTCGAGCGCGTGACGCCCGACGTGCTCGTCAAGGGCGAGGACTGGCGCGAACGCGGCGTCGTCGGACGCGAGTGGGTCGAGCGCCACGGCGGGCGCGTCGTGCTCGCGCCGCTGCTCGACGGACGTTCGACGACGGCGACGCTGCAACGGCTCGGCGGAGAGCCCGACTGAGGTCCCGACCCGTGCGCGTCCTCTTCGTCTACCCGAACCTCTACACCCAGATGGGGTTCAACCACGGACTCGCGTCGCTCTCGGCGTGTCTCCGTCGCGACGGGCACGAGACGCGTCTCGTCAACCTGAACGAGAACCTCCCGCCGGTCCCGAGCGAGGACGACGTGTGGGAGGTCGTGCGCGAGTGGCGGCCCGGTCTGATCGGCTTCTCCTGCCTGACGCAGCAGTACCGCGCCGCCGTCGACCTCGCGACGACGCTGCGACGGCGCGCCGCCGAGGAAGGTGTGGAACTCCCGCCGATCGTCGTCGGCGGCGTGCACCCGACGATGGTGCCGATCGAGGTGATGCGCGACGGCGTGTGGGACCACGTGGGGGTGGGGGAGTGCGAGGACGCCTTGAGCGAACTCGTGCGTCGGGTCGAGCACGGCGAGCGAGCCGACGACGTCCCGAACTTCCTCTCCTGGCCCGGGGGCGTCCGTCCGGCGCGCGTCGACGACGAGACGCCGTTCGTGCACAACAGGGTCGGCGAGTTCCCCGACCTCGAGACGCTCCCGATCCCCGACTACGACCTGTTCGACACCCAGAGGATCACCGCGCAGAAGCACGGCTGGTTCGGCCTGATGACGAGTCGCGGTTGTCCCTACCGCTGCACGTACTGCCTGAACCACAAGATCATCGACCGCTACCGCGCCGAGCTCGAACGCCCCGTCCCGAAGCTCAACTTCTTCCGCTACCGACCGCCGCAGCTCGCGATCGATGAGATCCGGCACGTCCTCGACAAGTACGAGGGCATCGGCACGTTCATCCTCGACGACGACCTCTTCACGCTGAACGAGGAGCACGCGATCGCGTTCTGCGACGCGTACCGCGAGTCCGGCATCGGCGTCCCGTTCGTCGTCAACAGCCACGTGAAGCAGCTCCAGCCGCGCGTGGCGGCGGCGCTCGCGGGCGCGGGCTGCCGCATCCTCAAGCTCGGCATCGAGTCGGGCTCGCCGCGCGTCCGCAAGGAGGTGCTGAAGCGCAACATGAGCGACGCCGACATCTGCGGCACCGTGCGCGTCGCGGAGGAGCACGGGCTGCACACCTCGGGCTTCGTCATGGTCGGCCTTCCGTACGAGTCCCGCGAGGAACGCCTCGAGACCGTCGACCTGCTGGCGCGCAGCCGCATCGGACGCTTCCGCACGTCGATCTTCTTCCCGTTCCCCGGGACCGAGAGCCATCGCCTCGCGGTCGAGGGCGGATTCGTCGACGCGGAGCGCGCGGCGACGCTCACGGACTTCACGTCGCAGAGCGCGCTCGACCTCGGCGAGGAGGAGAACCTCTTCGTCGAGAAGCTCGCGGCCTGCATGCCGTGGTTCGTGAACGCGAGGCTCGACGCCTTCGGCGACGCGCCGGCGTCGCGGCGTTACCGCCCGCTCGTCGAGCGGGTCCTCGCCATGTCGCGCGCGGAGTGGGACGCGTTCGCGCCGACGCTGCGCGAGGTCGACGCGGAGTACTCGGCAGCAGCGGTCCGCGCCGAGGAGCTGCACTACGCCGTCCGCTACAACGCGTTCATGGGCGTCCGCTCCGACTTCTACCTCGCCGAACAGACCGGCATCGAGTGGGCCACCGCGGCGGCGAAGCCGGTGCCCGACCGACTGCGGGAACTCGCGCTGGCCGCGGCCGCGAGCGAGGTCTGCTGAGCGTGTCGGAGCGCGTCGACCTCCCGCCGTTCGGCGACCTCTCGATCGCCGTCGTCGGCGACGCCGTCGCGGACCGTTACGTCCACGCGCGACCCTCGCGACTCTCGCGCGAGGCTCCGGTGCCCGTGTTCGTCGAGACCGGCGTGGAGGTGCGTCCCGGAGGCGCGGCGAACGTCGCCGCGAACCTCGCCGCACTGGGCTGTCGCGTCGCGCTGTTCTCGCCGCTCGGCGACGACGCGACGGCGGAAGCGCTCCGGCGCGTCCTCGCCGAGCGCGGCGTCGACGTGGCGGCCGCCGGGGCGGCGCCGGGCTACGCGCTCCCGGTCAAGACGCGCGTGCTCGCCTCGGAGGCGCACCGGACGCCGCAGCAGGTGCTGCGCATCGATCGCGAGCCGGAAGAGGCGGCGTCCGCCGACGTGCTCGAACGGCTCGCGTCGGCTCTCGCGACGGCTCGCGTCGACGCGGTGCTCTACAGCGACTACGGCTACGGCGACCTCGCGGCCTACGCCGCGGCCGACGCCGAACTGCGCGCGCGCGGCGTCGTGCGCGTCCTCGACCCGCGCGGCGTGCTGCCGCCGTTCGAGGCGCTCGACGCGGCCACGCCCAATCTCGAGGACTTCGAGAAGCTCGCGCGCTGCGACGAGCGTCGTCGCGCGGCGAGCGACGACGCGCTGATCGAGCGTGTCGCTCGCGAGGCGTCGCGCTGGCGCGCGGCGGTCGGTGTGCGCGAGGTGCTCGTCACATTGGGCAACCGCGGCATGCTGCTCGCGAGCGAACTCGGTGCGTCGCACGTCGCTCCTTCCGGCAACGAGGGCGTCGTCGACGTGAGCGGCGCCGGCGACACGGCCGCCGCCGTCTTCGGCGCGTCGCTCGCGCTCGGTGTCGAACCGCGCGAGGCCATGTCGCTCGCGAACGCGGCGGCGGGCGAGGTCGTGATGGTGAGCGGGACGGCGTCGATCGAGCGCGAGCGCCTCGCTGCTGCTATGCGACGCGCGCCGCACCCGCGAACCGTCGCGCCCGGAGGTGAGCGGTGACCGAGGAGATCTGGCCGCGCGAGCGTCTCGCCGAGGAGCTCGACGGCGTCCGCCGTCTCGGCGTGCGCGTCGTCCTCGCGAACGGGTGCTTCGACGTGCTGCACGTCGGACACGTCCGCTACCTCCGAGCGGCG
>JAWKUH010000014.1:0-131806 GCA_041398665.1 Planctomycetota bacterium
CCAGGTCCGGAACGACCCGACCGGGACCTGGTTCTCCGACTTGCAGGCGACGGTGCAGGCGTGACAGCCGATGCACCGCGACTGGTCGATGACGAATCCGAGTTGCATGCGGGGGGGAGGGCGCGGGACGCGGCGATCAGCAGGTCACGGCCTGGTCGGCCGAGAAGACCGTGCGAGCGTGTTCGCCCGAGGGGACGCGCGCGCCGGGCAGCGCGACGCAGTCGACGAGTTGCGCGCCGGGCGCGACCGAGGCTCCGTCCATCACGACGCAGCGCTCGAGCCGCGCCCCCGCCCCGACCGTCGCGCTCGGGGCGACGAAGCGCTCGAGCTCGCGCTGCGCCAGGACGCGCAGGTTGAGGTCGAGCAGGTCGGACGGGGTCGAGACGTTGACGTCGCGCTCGACGACGGACGCGGGCTTCAGCTTGTAGCCGTAGTCGATGTAGATCTGGATCGCGTCGGTGAGTTCGTACTCATCGCGCAGCGCGGTCCTCGGCGTGCGCCGGATGGCGTCGAACACCGTCGTGTCGAACAGGTAGAGGCCGCAGCCCTTGAGGTCCGTGCGCGGGTGCCGCGGCTTCTCGATCACGCGCGTGATCGTGCCGTCGTCCGCGAGGTCGACGGTGAAGTTCTTGCGGATCGCCGCCGGATTCGACTCCGGCTTGACGGCGAGCACGCCCGACACGTCGGGCGCGCGGAACGTGTCGAGCATCGAGGCGAGGTTCGTCGTCTCGAAGAAGATGTCGCCGAGGAACAGCAGGAAGGGCCGCGAGAGGTGCGGCTCGAGCTGCGCCACGGCGTGCGCGATGCCGAGCATCGACTCCTGCTCGACGTAGTGCATGCGCACGCCGAAGCGCGAGCCGTCGCCCAGGCTGCGGACGATCTCGTGACCGAGGTGCCCGATGACGACGGTCACGTCGACGACGCCGAGGTCGCGCATGGCCTCGATCTGCCAGACCATGAGCGGCTTGTCGAGGACCGGCAGCAGCGGCTTCGGGAAGGTGTGGCTGAAGGGTTGGATCCGCGTGCCCTTCCCGGCCGCGAGGATCACGCCCTCGATCTCGCTGTCGCTCGTCATGGTGCGCTCACCGTTCCTTCGCGAGGTACTGTTCGACCTTCGCCACGTAGCCCGCGGCACTGCGCAGGATGGCCTCGACCTGTTCGTCCGAGACCTCCCTCACGACGCGCGCCGGCACGCCGACGACGAGCGACCGCGGCGGGATCACGGCGTTCTCCTTCACGACCGCGCCCGCGGCGACGATCGACTCGTCGCCGATCGTGCAGCCGCCGAGCAGGATCGCCCCCATCCCGATCAGGCAGCGGTCGCCGACCTTCGCGCCGTGCAGGACGCAACGGTGCCCGACCGTCGTCCGCGAGCCGATCACGTTCGGCACGTCGGGATCGGCGTGCACCATCGAGAGGTCCTGGACGTTCGACTCGTCCCCGACCACGAGCGCGGCGTCGTCGCCGCGCAGCACGCAACCGAACCACACGCTCGCGCCGCGACCGAGCGTCACGTCGCCCGTCACGATCGCGTTCGCGGCGCGCCACGCTCCGCCGGGCACGGGGAGCATCAGGCCCTCGCGGGGGAAGAGCGGCATCGGCGGTCGCGTCGGGTCGTGGGTCGGGAGGGAGCGGCGCGCGAGGTCGCGACGGTCCCCGTTCAGAACGGGATCCACTGCGCCATGGGTCCGCCGGCGCCCGCGGCGACGAGGCCGGGTCCGACGGCGAGGGCCGCGGCATTGTAGAGGGCGTGGACCAGGGCGCACGGTGCGGTGCGCCGCACGCGCAGCATCAGCGTCCCGAGCGCGATCCCGAGGACGAACTGCGCGCCGAGCGCCGGGCCGCCGCCGAGTCCGGCGCCGAGCAGTGCCACGAGGAGCACGCCGCCGCGCTCGTTGAAGTTCTGCGCGAAGAGCGGGAGCAGGGAAGGCGCGCAGGAAGAGCTCGGTGAGGAGCGGACCGACGACGAGCAGGACCGCGAGGCCGCTGGCCGCCGCCGCGCGCGAGGAGCGCGACCTCGGGCCACACCCGCTGTTCGACCGGGAAGAGAGCTGGGGCCACGCGAGCGCGGCGCCGAACAGCGCGGGCGCCGCGAGCGCGAGCACCGCGATCCCCGCGGCGAAGTCGCGCGGCCGCCGACCGTACCGAGTCCGAGCGCGCACGCCCCTCGGGGTGCATGGCGACGGCGGCCCGTGCGGCGACGGCGCTGCCGCGGCGAGCCCGGCGAGGAGCGCGCGCGGAGCGCGTCCCCCGCCGGCCAGAGCGTCGACACGAGCCAGGCCGAGAGTGCACCGAGCGCGACCGCGACCAGCACCTGCGAGAAGCCCCAGCGCGCGAAGAACACGTTGCGTCCCGGACGGACGGTGCGCGCGGCGACGCCGACGATCGGTGCGAGCACGGCACCCGCCGCGAGACACACGAGTCCGACGACGACCTCCCGCGGCCACGCGCCCTGTGCGACGCGGCTCGCGGACGACGCGACGATCGACGCGGCGCTGTCGATCACGGACGGCGGCCGGCGCCGTCGGCGCCCTCGATGCGTCCTTCGACGGGCGACGACGCGTTCGCGTGGAGGCGGCGCGGGATGCGACCGGCGAGGAACGCCTGACGTCCCGCGGCCACCGCGTGGCGCATCGCGACCGCCATGCGCAGCGGTTCCCTCGCGCCCGCGATCGCCGTGTTGAGCAGCACGCCCTCGACGCCGAGCTCCATCGCGAGTGCGACGTCGCTCGCGGTGCCGACGCCGGCGTCGACGATCACGGGCACGTCGAGGAGCTCCATCGCGATGCGGATCGCGTTGGGATTGAGCACGCCCTGACCCGAACCGATGGGCGAGCCGGCGGGCATCACGCACGCCGCACCGGCGTCCTGCAGGCGCACGGCGAGGCGCGGATCGTCGGAGGTGTAGACGAAGACCGCGAAGCCGTCCTTCGCGAGGCGCTCCGTCGCCTCGAGCGTCCCGATCGGGTCGGGCAGGAGCGTCTTCTCGTCGCCGAGCACCTCGAGCTTCACGAGCGGCGTGTCGAGCAGGTCGCGCGCGAGCTGGGCGGTCCTCACCGCCGACTCGGCGTCGAAGCACCCCGCCGTGTTCGGCAGGATCGTCGTGCGCGAGCGGTCGATGTGGTCGAGCAGGCTCTCGCCCTTCTTCGGGTCGAGGTTGACGCGACGCACCGCGACGGTGACGCAGTCGCTGCCCGAGAGCTCGATCGCGAGCCGCGTCTCCTCGAACGACGCGTACTTGCCGGTCCCGACGAACAACCGCGACGCGAAGGTGTGGCCGGCGACGACGAACGGCGTGTCGCGGATCGCGTCGGCCTCGGCGGGATGGGTTCCGTGGGTCTGCATGGCGCTCCTCGAACGGGGCGTCGATGCTACCCGCGCCGGGCTCAACCTCCGCCGACGAGCGTCACGATCTCGACGCGGTCGCCGTCCGCGAGGACGCGCGCACCGCGCGACGCCTTCGGGACGAGGCGTCCGCCGATCTCGACCGCGACGGTCTCGGGACGCAGGCCGAGGAGGCCGACGAGGTCCGCCGCCGTGGTGCCGCCGGGCAGCGTGCGCGGCTCGCCGTTGACGGAGATCGCGACGTCGCTCGTGCTCGCGTCCCCCACGCTCACGCTCCCATGCGCACGAAGGCGCACTTGAGGTAGGAGCTCTCGGGCAACGTGAGCAGCACGGGGTGGTCGTGCGCCGCGCCGGCGACGTGCAGCAGCCAGGCGTCGCGACCGCTGTCGCGCGCGGCGTCCGCGAGGTGGCCGAGGAAGTCCTCGCGCCGCACGGCGTAGGAGCACGACGCGCTGACGAGGTGGCCGTCTGGTCGGACGAGGTGCATCGCACGCAGGTTGAGCTCGCGGTAGCCGCGCGCGGCGCCCTCGGCCTCGCGCTTGTTGCGCGCGAAGGCCGGCGGGTCGACGACGACGAGGTCGTAGGTCTCCCCCTCCGCGGCGCGGCGGCGCAGGTCGTTCATCGCGTTCTGTTTCTCGAAGCGCACGCGGTCCGCCACGCCGTTCAGCTCGGCGTTGCGGCGGACCCGCGGCTCGCAGGCCGCGGCCTGGTCGATGCACAGGACGTCGGACGCGCCGCGCAGCGCGGCGGAGATCCCGAAGAGACCGTCGTAGGAGAAGGCGTCGAGCACCGTGCCGCCGTTCGCGTAGGCCGCCGCGACCTCGCGGTTGTCGCGCTGGTCGAGGTAGTGGCCGGTCTTGTGCCCCGCCGTGACGTCGACCTCGTAGAGCATGCCGCTCGGCTCGCGCACGAGCACCGGCTCATCGACGGCACCCTTGATCCACTCGACGCGCGTGTCGAGTTCCTCCAGGCGACGCACGCCAGAGTCCGAGCGGTCGAGGATCGCGCGGACCTCGAACGGCAGCGCCTCGAGGAGGACCTCGAGCAGGAAGTCGCGCATGCGATCCGAGCCCTGGCAGCCGCTCTGCACGACGAGCACGTCGGCGTAGCGGTCGACGACCAGTCCCGGAAGACGCTCCGCGTCGCCCGACAGCAAGCGGCACGCGCCCTCGGGGTCGAGCAGGCCGAGCCGCTCGCGGTGGGCCACGGCGCGGCGCACCAGGTCCTCCCAGAAGGCGCGGTTCGGTTGTTCCTCCGAGCGCGACACGAGGCGCACGGCGATGCGCGACGCCGACGAGTGGAGGCCCCACCCGAGCGCCTCCGAGTTCGGGCCGAACACCGGCACGAGCTCGCCGGGCTGCGCCTGCTTCTCGGTGATGTCGTCGGCGTAGATCCAGGGGTGACCGCCGAGCACCCAGCGCCGCCCCTTCCCGCTCGTCACGATGCGTGCCATGGACCGCGAAGGGTAGCAATCCGGTGCACGGTTGGAAGGGTGAGGCGGATCTCCGACCGGCGTCTGCGGCGCCGCCTCCACGCAGCGCACCGCTCCGCGGTGCGCGGGATTCACAGGGAGACGGGAGGACGGGGAGACCACACAGGAAGGCACCGGCAGGCGAATCGCCGATCCGCCACCTCGCGCAGATGCCCACCCTTCCCGGCTCCTGCGAAGTCGATGCACACGGTCCGCTCCCACGAACCTCGGCACGTCACGGTACTCACTCGTTTCGGAGCGACGTGACGCTCGTCCGTCGCGTCCGATGTGTGGGCTCCCCGTTCTCTCCGGCTCCCTGTGAACCTGTGTGGTCCCGGCGCCGCAGGCGCCGTTCGGGCAGTGGCTCAGCCACCCGTTCGGTATCTGTCGAGCAACGCCTCGAACGCCTCGTCGCCCTTCAGCCCCTCCAGATCGGGATCGTCCCCCGCCCACTCCGCCTGCCGCTTCCGCGCACCGCTCGTCGGCTGGGACTCGAGCGCGCGCTCGAGGTGCGCGAGCGCCGCGTCGCGCTCGCCGAGGAGCGCGTAGGTGCACGCGAAGTTGTACTCGAGCTCCGGCGCCGGCGTCACCGACGCGAGCACGAAGCGGGCCTCGCCGTCGTCGCCCGCTCGCGCGGCGTAGCACGCGCGCAGCACGCGCATGAAGTCGCTCGTGTCGAGTTCGTACGCGCGGTCGAAGTAGGCGCGCGCCCCGTCGATGTCCTTCTCGCGCACGTTCGCGTTCACCGCGAGCGACACGAGCACCTGCGCGCGCAGACCGCGCGTGCGCTCGAGCTCGCTCTGCAACCTCGCGCGCTCGCGCGGGTCCGACACCGACACCGCGAGCGGACCGCGGCGACCGCCCGCGAGCTCGTCGATCGACGTCTCGATCTCGTTCTCGAGCGCGACGAGTCGCCCCTCGGCGTCCTCGAGCTCCTTCCGCGCGAGTTCCGGACGCGCGAGATCGACCGCCGCACCGCCGACCGCCAGCGCGACGCGCGCGCCGTACCACGCTCCGGCGGAACCCGTCGCCTCGTTCGGTGCCCCCGCCGCGTCGGTGCGCGCGGCGAGGGCGTGCGCCAACGCTTCCTCCGGCGCACCGATCGCGCGCAGGTCGGCCGCGTGCGTCAACGCCGTCGTCGCGGGCGGGCGGTAGTCGAGCAGCGGGACGAAGCCCTCCTTCTCGTCCTTCGAGATGGCCTCGAGCAGGTTGCGCTGCACGACCGCCCACAGCGGCCGGTTCCTCGCCTCCTCGAGCTTCGACGCGCGCCGCGTGACGCGGTCGAGGTCGGCGATGCGCAGTTGCTTCAGGAGCTCGAGTCGCTCGGGATCGGCGAGCGGATCGACGAGACGGGCGTCGATGCCTTCCGGCGGAGCGTCCGATCGCGCGCCGAGGAAACCCGGCAGTTCGGTGGGCGACACCGCGGCGAGCGCCGTGTACGCGTCGCCGAGCAGCTGCAGCCGCCGCTTCGCCGCGTCGCCCGTCGCCGACGGCGCGAGCAGCGTGCGCGGTGCGAGCGAGCGGCCGAGCACCGCCTCCCAATTGCCGGCGAAGGACTCGGAGTCCGTGGAGTAGGCGGCGACCTGCGCGCGGATCGACGCGACGTGCGCGCGACGCGCGAGTTCGAGGACGCGCGGGTCGAAGGGCGACTCTCCCTGCGCGACGTGCACGCCGACGAGGAACACGCGGACGCTCGCGAGCCGCAACAACAGGTCGACCGCGTCGTCGCCGCCGCCTGGCGCCGCCGTCCTCCCGCGAGGCCCGAGGTCGGGCCGCGACTCGAGCGCGCCCGCGAGCACGTGCTCCGCGCGCTCGAAGGCGGGACGCGCGTCGTCGGCGCGCCCCAGCGCGAGGAGCGCCGCTCCGCGGTACGTCAGTCCGGCGGCGACGGCTCGCGCGCCCGAGATCCCGGTCGTCGCGGCGTGTCGCTGCACGAGCCGGTCGCCCGCAGCGATGGCGCGCAACGGATCGCCGTCCTCGTCGAGCGCGCGCCGCGCGACCGCCTGGTCGAGCCCGTCCGCCGACCAGCCCGCGCGCCACAGCGCGTCGAGGAACGCGGCGGCCTCGTCGCGACGCTCGAGCCGGTCCCACTCGGCGAGCGCGCCGTCGAGTCCCGCGTCCGCCGCCTCGCGCACCTCCTGCGCGGGGTGGAGCCCGAGGCTCGCGAGCGTCCGCGCGCCGCGCGCGGGCGTCGACGCGCCGCGACCGAGCGCGCGGCCGTACGCGGGGACGAGCGTCGCCAGCACCTCGCCGTCGTCGATCGCGACGCGCGAGGACGGCGTCGCGGCGAGTACCTCGCCCTCGACGAGGCGCGCGACCTCCTGCGCTCCGAGTCCGAGGGCCAGCCCAGGCCTTCGCCGCCTCCGCCCGCTCAGGCCCGCCGCGCTCGACGACCGCGGCGAGCGCGCGGGCCGCGCCCGCGTCCTCGATCGAGCGGAGCGCGCGGATCGCCGCGACGCGCACCGTGCCGTCGCGGTCCGCGGTCGCCGCCGCGAGGGCCGCGACCCGTTCCTCGGGCGCTGTGCCCCGAGGCCGAGCCGACCGGCCCGCCCGCCCCCTCGCGCCGCACGAGCGCGTCGGGGTCGCCGAGCGCCCGCAAGGCGTCGGTCGACTCAGGCCAGCCGGCCCGCGCCGCGAACCGCGCGAACGCGCGCCGCCCGGCCGGCGACGTCGGCGGTTCCGTCCCGAGCGCCGCCGACCCGCGCCGCGCCGTCGCCCTCGAGCAGTCGTTCGAGGGCGACCTCGCGCTCCTTCGCGGTCCCCTCGTCGAGGGTGCGGACGAGTTCGGCGGCGCCTCGGTCAGGGGCGCCGACGCGGTCCTGGGCGGGGGCGAGCGCGACGGCGGGACAAAGGAGCAGGGTCCACGCCACGAGTACTGGACCCACTCGCTGGTGAAGGCGGCCGAACCGCGGCCGGGAGCCCCTCGGGCCGGGTGCTCCCCGGGCGCGACCGGGCTCCACGGGCCCGCGGGCGCCGCTCCGGCCGGCATCACCAGCGAACGGGGACAGTACCGTCACGGGGCGTCCTCGTCCGGTTCCTGCGCGCGCGCCAAGCGGTACTCGAACGCCCGCCTCGTGACCCCCACCTGCCTCGCAGCCGCACTCACGTTGCCCCGCTGCTGCTCGAGCGCCTCCTCGAGCATCGCGACCTCGAGGTCGCGCACGCCCACGCCGGCGGAGAGGGCGAGCTTCGCGATCCGGCGCTCCTCGCCGGCGACCGCTTCGTCGAGGAAGGCGAGCTCGGCGACGTCGACCGGCGCGCCGGGGTCGCCGAGGGCGGACACGCGCTCCATCGCGTTCTCGAGTTCGCGCACGTTGCCGGGCCAGGCGTGGCGGGCGAGGCGTTCGAGGACCGCGTCGTCGGCGGTGCGCGGGGCGCGACCGAGTCGGACCGCGACGCGCTGGAGCGTGTGGTGCACGAGCTCGGGCAGGTCCTCGGGTCGCGCGCGCAGCGGCGGCAGGTCGAGGACGACGACGGCGAGCCGGTAGAAGAGGTCGTCGCGGAAGCGGCCCTCGCGCACGGCGCGCGCGAGGTCGGCGGTGGTCGTCGCGCACACCCGCACGTCGATCGGGACCGGGGTCTCGGCCCCCACCGGCTCGACGGTCCGTTCCTGCAGCGCGCGCAGGAGCTTGGTCTGGAGTGCGACCGGCAGGAGGTGGACGTCGTCGAGGACGAGCGTGCCGCCCTCCGCGCGACGGAACGCACCGGCGCGGTCGCGGACGGCCCCCGTGAAGGCGCCCTTCACGTGACCGAAGAGCTCCGACTCGATCAGGGTCGGCGAGAGCGAGCCCAGGTGGATCGCGACCAGGGGGCCGCCGCCGCGCGCGCTCTCCGCGTGGAGCCGGCGCGCCGCGCGGGTCTTCCCCGTCCCGGGCTCGCCGCGCAGGAGCACCGTCGCGTCGCTCGCGGCGGCGCGCGCCAGGGCGTCCAGGAAGTCCCGTTGGACCGACGACTGCGGCGGAGCCTCGGCGGCGGTCCCGCTCCCCCGGGGTCCGCCGCTGTGTCGGTCGTGGGTCATGGGGACGCGGTCGCGGAGGTGGACGGGAGGCCCGATCGAAGGGGCGAGCCGCGTTGACTCGCGACGCTATCCATAGCACACTACCGGACCTCGATTCGGCGCGCGAAGTCGCGGCTGAGGGTTCCGAAGGTGCCGCGAACGGCGCCCGAGGCGCCCGAGTCCGCAGCGGAGCACGCCGACGGAGGAGCGGTCCGACACCCGTCGGAGCGCCCCCCCGACTCGGGCAAGGACCCAGGTTTCCTCGCCAGGTTCGCACGACCATCTCGTTCTCGAACGCTGCGCCCCGGACGCGATCCGGAGCGACGCGCTCGACCACCGGCAGGATCCCCTCCCGGCGCCACGGCGGCCGCCGCGGAGTCGCGTCGCAGCAGCGGCGCGGCGACGCGCACCGCGCACGGCGAAGGGTCAGGGGATCTTCGACTTTCCGGGACGAGCGGTCGCGCGGCGGCGCGCGGGAGCAGGGGTACCCTGGCCGCGATCGAGGTCGGTCGACCGACGTCGGACGCGCGCGCCCCGAGGGCGCGCGGCGGACGGCGGCGCCGCCCGACGACCGAAGACTCCACACGGCAATCTTCACACGGCAATCTTCACACGGCGCCGCCCTCGACGGCTGCGCCTTCCATCCCGTCGCCCCGAAGCCGGCGCGACGCTCGCGCACCGAAGACACCCGCTCCGCTCCGATGAACCCCGAAGAGATGCTCCGTGCGGTCGACGTCATCCACCGCTCGCGCGAGATTCCGAAGGACATCCTCTTCGAGAGCCTCGAATACGCGATCGCGACCGCGGTGCGCAAGCGCCTCGGTGCGGGCGACGACCTCGTCGTGACGATCGATCGCGGCACGGGCGAGATCTCGATCGAGGACGACGAGGAGCAGTACGAGTTCGACCTCGCGGTGCTCGGCCGCATCGCGGCGCAGGCCTGCAAGCAGGTCATGATGCAGCGCTTCCGCGAGGCCGAGCGCGACAAGATCTACGACGAGTACGAGGCGCGCGTCGGCTCGCTCGTCAACGGCACCGTCCAACGCTTCGAGGGCGACTCCCTCGTCGTGAACCTCGGCAAGACCGAGGGCTACCTCCCCCGCGAGGAGCGCGTGCGCGGCGAGACCTACTCGCCCGGCGACCGCATCCGCGCGATCGTCCTCGAGGTCCGCAAGGACGGCCCGCGCGTGCGCATCATCGTGAGCCGCACGCACCCCGACCTCGTGCGCCGACTGTTCGAGCTCGAGGTCCCCGAGATCGCCGACGACATCATCGACATCAAGCGCGTGGTCCGCGAGCCGGGCTACCGCACCAAGATGGCGGTGGTCTCGAGCGACCCGAAGATCGACCCGATCGGCGCCTGCGTCGGCGTGCGCGGCGCGCGGATCAAGGCCGTCATCGACGAGCTCCGCGGCGAGCGCATCGACATCATCAAGTGGAGCGACTCGCTCGAGACGCTCATCATGAACGGCCTGAAGCCGGCCGAGATCAACATCGACAACATCTACGCCGACGTGGACCGCCACTCGGCGACGGTGATCGTCGACGAGGACCAGCAGTCCCTCGCCATCGGCAAGCGCGGCCAGAACGTGCGCCTCGCGAGCCGCCTGTGCGGCTGGGACATCGAGATCAAGACCCGCGCGGAGTACGAGGCCGAGCTCCTGGCCGAGGAGGGCGGTGCGCCCTTCGACGACCGGGACCGGATGGACGGCGAGCCCGTCTCGGCCCCCGCTCGCGACGAGGACTCCGACGACGAAGGCGATGCCGACATCTGAGGGTCCGTAGTGCCGCGCGTCGGGTCGACCAGAGCGCGGCGTTCGAGCGAAGCGGCGAGCGTCCCGACGCTCGCCCACCAGAGCCTCCCGCCCACTCCGACCGGCCGACACGCCGCACACCACAACCCCACCCCTCGACCACGTGACGAAGAAGCGCGTCTACGACCTCGCCAAGGAGTACGGCATGAAGGGCCAGGACCTGGCCGCCATGCTCCGTGACTGGGGATTCCTCGTGAAGAGCCACATGTCGGCGCTCGAGGAGGCGGACCTGCTCGTCATCCAGGGACGACTCGCGGCGCACGGCTACGGTGCGGCGCCGGTCGCCGAGGACGACCTGAGCCTCGGCGGACTGATCGTCCGCAAGAAGAAGAAGAAGGCCGGGACCGCCAGGTCCGACGACGACGGCGACGCGGATCGCTCGGAGACCGCCGAGAGCTCGGACGACGAGGCGCACGACGCGCCGTCCCCGGCCGCACCGGCCGTCGCCGAGAAGCCCGCCGCGCCGAGCGCTCCCGTCGAGGAGACGACGCAGGTGCGCGAGGAGCCCGCCGCGCCGGTCGCCGAGACGCCCGCTGCGCCGGTCGAGGAGACCGCGCGCCCCGCCGAGCCCGCGCGCGCCGAGGAGGCGGAGACGGTCGCCGAACCGGAGGTCGCGCCCGCGGCACCGAAGGACGCGGCCCCGAAGCCCGTCGAGACGAAGGACGCGCCGAAGACGGACGCGCCCGAGGAAGTGGTCCCCGCGCCGCGCGCCGCCGCGAAGAAGGACGCCGGCGAGGCACCTTCGAAGCCGGCGCCGACGGCCGAGACGACCGAGAAGGCGGGGTCCGACGACGACGTCGAGATCGTGCGCCCGAACGAGGGTCGCCGCCGCGCGAAGATCACGGGCTTCATCGACCTCTCCAAGGTCCAGACGAACCAGCCGGCGCGGCGCGAGTCCCGCCGGCTCCAGTCGCGCGACGACGGTGCGGTCCCCGACGTGCAGCCGACGCTCGGTCGCGGACGCAAGCCGCTCGCGCGCGGCACCGACCAGGGCCGCGGCACGCTGACCGCCGCCGAACTGCGCGAACGCGAGGCCGGACGCTTCCTGCGCCGTCACCGTCCGCAGACCACGGGTCGGCGCGGCGGCGGCGGCGGACGCGGCGGTTCGCGCTCGTCGTCGGTGGCCGGCTCGCCCCACTCGGGGAGCGCGGTCGCGATCGACTCGCCGATCACGGTCAAGAAGCTCGGCGACGCGCTCGCCGTGAAGCAGAACGAGGTGCTCCGCAAGGCCTTCGACCTGCTCGGCTTCGGCGCGGTGAACATCAACTCCACGCTCGACGAGGAGACGGCGGTGCTGCTGGCCGGCGAGTTCGACGTCGAACTCGAGGTCAAGCACGAGGTCGCCGCGGAGGAGCAACTCCTCGAGGAGCTCCGCGCCCAGCGCAGCGACGTCGAGGACGAGGCGCTCACGGTCCGCACCCCCACCGTCGCGATCCTCGGCCACGTCGACCACGGCAAGACGACGCTGATCGACACGATCCGCCGCAGCGAGATCGCGGGCGACGAGAGCGGCGGCATCACGCAGCACATCGGTGCGTACCGCGTCCACACCCAGAAGGGTCACGCCGTCACGGTCGTCGACACCCCGGGTCACGCGGCCTTCACCGCCATGCGGGCGCGCGGCGCTCGCGCCGTCGACATCGCGATCGTCGTGGTCGCGGCCGACGACGGCGTCATGCCGCAGACCGAGGAGGCGATCAACCACGCTCGCGCGGCGAAGACGCCGATCGTGATCGCCCTCAACAAGATGGACAAGCCGGACGCGAATCCGGAGAAGGTCAAGCAGCAGCTCGCCGGCATCGACCTCGTCCCCGAGGAATGGGGCGGGACGACCGCGATCATGCCGGTCAGCGCCCTCAAGGGCGACGGCATCGACGCGCTGCTCGAACGCGTGTTCCTCGAGGGCGAGCTCCTCGAGCTCCGCGCCCACGAGGAGGGCCCCGCGTCGGGCGTCGTGCTCGAGGCCGAGGTCCAGCAGGGCCGCGGCATCGTGGCGCACCTCCTGGTCCAGGACGGTTCGCTGAAGCGCGGCGACGTCATCCTCGCCGGCGAGGGCTACGGTCGCGTGCGCTCCATGCACAACGACCGCGGCGACGAGATCGACCACGCCGGACCGTCGATGCCGGTCGAGGTGTCCGGTCTCGACAAGCTCCCCGGCATCGGCGAGCACTTCCACGTCGTGCCGGACCTCCAACGCGCGAAGGAAGTCGCGGAGGAACGCGAGCGCAGCACGCGCATGTCGACGCTCGCCGAGCGCCGCGCGGTCAACAAGGAGAACCTCTTCGCCGAGGTCGCCCAACAGGCCCGCACCGCGCTCAACCTGATCGTCAAGGCCGACGTGCAGGGCTCCGTCGAGGTGCTGAAGAACCAGCTGCAGGACCTCGAGCACGACGAGATCGCCGTGCGCGTCCTCCACGCCGGCGTCGGCGCGGTGACGGAGAGCGACGTCGACCTCGCGGCGACGTCCGACGCCCTGATCCTCGCGTTCCACGTCGGGACGAACTCGAAGGCCCGCCAGGCGGCGGACCGCGCGAACGTCCAGATCAAGAACTTCCGCGTCGTCTACGAGCTGCTCGACGACATCAAGCGGATCATGGAAGGCAGCCTGGCTCCCGACATCGTCGAGGAGATCACGGGCCACGCCGAGATCCGCGTCATCTTCCGCTCGTCGAAGTTCGGCAACATCGCCGGCTCGCACGTCATCGACGGCAAGATCCACCACGACAGTCGGGTCCGCCTGCTGCGCGACGGCACCGTCGTCTTCACGGGCTACATGGGCTCGCTGCGCCGCGAGAAGGACCAGGCCAAGGAAGTCCGCGAGGGCTTCGACTGCGGCATCGTGATCAAGGACTACGACAACATCCAGGAAGGCGACGTCGTCGAGGCGTACCGCCTGAAGGAAGTCAAGCGGACGCTGTGAGGCGCGAGCTCCGGCGGGCGCGCGGCGCGGACGTCACGGACGTCCGCCGCGCGCCCGCTCCCGTCCACGGCTCCCCGGGAGACTCGCCGACATGGTGAATCCTCGCACCATCGCGCGCCTCGAGGCGCGCATCCTCGAACGCGCGGCCCACTGCGTCGAGTTCGAACTCGCCGACCCGCGCATCGCTCTCGTCACGCTCACGCGCTGCGAGCTCTCGAAGGACCTGGGTCACGCCAAGCTCTTCTACTCCGTGCTCGGGAGCGCGGCGGAGCAGCGCTCGACGCAGCGCGCGCTCGACGATGCGGCGGGCTTCGTGCAGCGGCAGGTCGGGCGGGTGCTCGAGACGCGGCGCACGCCGAAGATCGCCTGGTTCTTCGACGAGTCGATCCAGCGCGCGGCGGAGATGGATCGCAAGATCCGTGAAGCGCTGCGCACCGACCGCTCGGTCAACCCCTCGGCGCACCCCGAGTACGACGAGCACGGGAGCCCGGAGGAGGCGGAGGAGGCCGCGACCGATCCCGACCTGGAGGCCGACGAGATCGATGCGGAGTACGAGGAGTTCCTCGAGGACGACGACCGCTGAAGGCTTCCGCGCGCTGTGAAGCAGCGCGCGGTGTTCTGCTACGGCGCCTGCGGCGCCGAAGTCCACGCAGGAAACACGAAGGGGAACGGCAGAAGGACACGAAGAGCACGAAGGCGCCGCCAAGCAGCTGGACGCAGGGACCCGCGGAGCGCATCGCGCGCCGCGGGTCCCTGCGTTCCTTCCGTGTGGTCCGCCGCCGAAGGCGGCGCTTCGTGTGCTTCGTGTGCTCGGTTCCATGCGCGCGGCCCGGCAGGCCGCGCCGCCTCGAAGTGTGCGCGACGCTGCGCTGGCCTGGCGCCGAAGACCACGCAGTTCGACACGAAGGAACAGCAGGAAGGACGCGAAGAACACGAAGGCGCTGCGCGGTGCAGGGACCCGCGCATTGCGCCCCGCGGTCCCTGTGTCCTTCCGTGCGTCCCGCCGCAGGCGGCGCCTTCCGGTTCTTCGCGTTCTTCGTGTTTCGATTCGCGTGGGTCGCGCGGCCGGCAGGCCGCGCAGCCCTCGAGAACAGCACGAGGTGCTGCGCTGGAGCCTTCGGCGCCGAGGGACACAAAGTTCACAGGGAGGCACAGAGGACACAGAGACACGCAGCCGCCGGAGGCGGCGAGCGGAGAGCTCGGGGACGCATGCGCCCCGATTCTCCGACCGAGCGCCGTTCATCGTGGTCTCTGTGTCCTCTGTGGCTCCCTGTGAATCATCCCTCGCGGCGCGAAGCGGCGCGCTGTGTTCCCCGCGCGGCGCGAAGCGGCGCGCTGTGTTCCCCGCGGTGGCCTTGCTGGGAATCGTGGACACCAGATTTCGTACTTCTCGCAGTTGTTGTTGGGGTCTGGGGAAGGGTCTCCTTCCCAGGGGGAGCCGCGCTCAGCCTGCCCCACGAGGCTGAGCGGCGGCGGTCCGGGGCGGAGCCCCGGCGGTCTCGATCTTCGCGGTTCACGCGACGACTTCGTGCTGGTCGCACATGCAGGCTCCCCGTCGACTTCCATCGGCGTGCGGTGGCTGAGCGTCGAGTGGAGTCTCCCGCGGCTGTAGAAGCGCTCGACGTCGGGTCGACGCGCGCGGTCATCGAGCCGCTCCATTCCTGCCAGTTCGCCCACTCCTGTTTGAAGGTCCCGAAGAAGCCTCGATCACCGCGTTGTCGCAGCTGCTCTTGCGGCTCATGCTGCACGTGATGCCGTGGTGCTCGAGCAGCGCCTGGAAGTACCCACTCGCACTGACTTCCGCGATCGGAGTGGTACGAGCGTCGCCGCCGGATCGCGCCAGGCCAACGTTCTCGAGCGCGCGCTCGATCAGCTCCGTCCGCATGTGGCCCGCCATCGACCAGCCCAGATCAGCCGCGTGCCGATGTCGATGATCGCCGCGAGGTGGACGGGGCTGCCCGTGTGTGCACCTGCGTCAGGTCCGCGCACCACACGACATCGCTCGAATCCGCAGAAAGCGCCTCTCCAGCAGGTTCTCGGCCACTCGAAGGCCAGGCGCGACGAATCCGTCGTCGAGCGGAACCACGCCGCACCTGCCGATCCTGCTCGCGCACGAGCTGCGCCGACGGCGCCGGCTCGTCGGTAGCCTTCGCGAGCGAGCGCCCCGACCACCCGTGGGCCGCAGGTGCCGCGACCGCCGCGTGGACCTCGCGGATCGCCTCGACCACCTTCGCGTCTTCGAGCTCCTTCGGAAGGCGCCGCTGCGACAGCCACGCAGGAACCCGCTGCGCGAGAGGCCGAGCGCTCGGACATCAGGGCCCCCGAGAAGTTCGCCTCTCCGGGCGAGAATCAGGTCGAAGGTCGCCCTGCTCCTCGCGAAGGCCGCGGCTTTTTTAGGAAGTCGCGCTCCATCTCGAGCTGCCGCACCTGGCGCCGACGCGAGCTCCTGGTCCGGTGTCTCGGTCGGCCGCGACTCTCGCCGGCGGCGCGGGCTTCTTCAACCGCTTCGCGTCGGTCAGCCCCTCCGCGTCGAGCACCAGTAGCGCAGCGTGCTCTTGTCGATCCCGTGCGGGACACTTCGGCGATGTTGCCGACCTCACTCACCATGCGAACCGCGTCCGCCTTCTGTTCCGGCGTAACGTTGCCTTCCGGGCCATGGATACCCTGTGCATCGCGCGCAAAAAAGCGGTGTCCACTTGAGCCGGGCAAGGTCACGGCGCGGAGCGGCGCGCTGTGTTCCCCCGCGGCGCGAAGCGGCGCGCTGTGTTCCCCGCGCGGCGCGAAGCGGCGCGCTGTGTTCCCCGCGCGGCGCGAAGCGGCGCGCTGTGTTCCCCGCGCGGCCGGCAGGCCGCGCCGCGCCTCGAAGGAAGCACGAGTTGCGCTCGGCGCTGCGGCGCCGAAGCCCACGCAGTTTCGACACGAAGGGAACGAAAGCACGCGAAGATGAAGGCGCCGCTGCGGTGCGCAGGACCTCGCGAGCACTGCCCGCGGGTCCCTGCATTCTTCCGTGTGGTCCGCCGAAGGCGGCGCTTCCGGTTCTTCGCGTCTTCGTGCTCGATCCGCGGTCGCGCGCCGCGTCGCGCGCGCGGAACGCGCTCAGGCGCACGCCGGACGGACCTCGAGGCGCGTCCCACGCGCCGAGAGGTCTCGAAGGTCGCGCCAGGACCGTCACTGCCGAGCGCTCGACACGTCACCACCGAAGTCCGTGTGGTCGAGCGCGACGCGCTCCACGCGGTTCACGAGCATGTGCTCGAGGTCGTCAGTTGGAACGACGCGCTCTGCCACCCGCCGTCCACGGTGACGGTGACGGTCTTGGCGTCGACCGGGAACACACGCAGCGCGACGACACCGCCGTCGACGACGGGCTGCACCACGGGGTCCCCCACCTTCGAGTTCTCGGCCACCTCGACGTCGAACTCGACGACGCGCAGCTTCTCCGACGCGCGTGCGAACGCGACGGTCTCGCCCGGCGTGACGGGTGCCGACCACGACGCGATCTCTCCGCGCCCGCGAGGACGCGTGCCGTCACGACGAGGTTCGCGGTGGGGCTGGCGAGCGAGGCCACGAGGTCGGCGACGGTCTCGTCGAACGGACGCCCACCGAGCACGGCCTCGGGACGGACGACGACCGAACCGTGCAGCGGACCCTGGAGTGCGATGCGGTCGAGCGCGTACCAGAGCTCGGTCGTCGGATCGACGTCGAGATCGGAGAAGTCGACCTCCTCCTCCTCCTCCTCCTCGGGATCCTCGCGCACGACGTTGCCGCCAAGCTCGATCATCGACCCGACGAGGTCGTGCACGCCGTAGAGGTCGTCCGAACTCGTCCGGACCTGGAAGTAGCGGCTGTCGAAGCCGGTGTGGCGCAGCGCGCCGCCGCGCGTGGCGGTCCCGTCGCCGTCCGTGAAGGCCGCCGCGATGCGCGGCCGCGTCGCGGCGTCGAGCGCGACGACGCTCCGACCGCCCGGGTGGCGACGCAGGATCGCAGGGTCGCCGCCGACGGCCGAACACACCGTCACGACCGAGCGACCGTCCGCACCGCGCTCCGTGAACACGGCGGCCCTCCCGGTCGGGAGGAAGAACGAGGACGCCGTGCAGCTCGAGTCGACGCGCGCCGACGAACCGTAGCTCCCGAGCGTGTCCGTCCGACCGGACTCGCGCGTGCCGCTGACGTCGACCGACGGCGAGGACGTGTCCCGCGCCGCGGACCGATCGGCGACGACGGCGGCGACGTACCACCCGCCGTCGCCCGCCGCGGCCCGCACGGTGCACGACGGTCCGACCTCGACGTCCTCGTAGACGGCGTCGACCGTCGCCGAGCCCGTCGCGATCTCGACGTCGAGCTCGCGCTGGAGCTGCGCGGTGGAGGTGCCGCCCGCGCGCGACCCGTGGAAGGCGTCGGCACGAAGCTCGCGCACCCACGGGCGTCCCTGCACGTCGAGAGCGGCGACCAGCTTCCGCGCATCGGCGACGTCGAGGAACGCGGTCGGTACGTCCCCCGTTCCGCCGCCCACGACGTAGCGCTCGACACGGAGCAGCGCGTCGGCGGCGAGCGCACTGCGCATGCCCACGAGTTCGCGCTCCATCGATCGGTGCGCCTCCATGGACGCGCGCAGCTGGACGACGTCGTCGCCGACGACGTCGATCGAACGCCATTCGTCGTCGAGTTCGTCGCCGATCCCGATCTGGAACGACTCCATGAGACCCCAGGCGCCGTCCTCGTCCGTCACCACCTCGCCGAAGTCGTCGGGGAAGACGTATCCCAGCGCCGGAAGCAGCCACAGCATGCCGTCGGGACCTCCGTCGCTCGTGACCGAGCCGTGGACGATGTCGCCGACCGGATAGCGACGGACGAGGAGTTCGGTGGCCGTCGACCCGTCCGTCTCGTTGTCGAGGACGACGGTCTGGACGGGAGTGCTCGAGAGCGGAGCGTGCAGCGCGACGAGCGCACAGACGGAGATGCAGGACATGGTCGACTCCTTCACGGGAACGGATGCGTCCCGAGGTTCGAGAAGCTGATGGGGAGCGCGGCGGTCACGCGCGCGAGCGCGTGCCGACGATCCTCGAGAGGTGCGCGCGCAACCGGCTCCGCACCGCGCGGGGCGCCGAGGCCCCGCGTTCCAACGCGTCCAGGGGACGCACGTCCGAGAAGCGCTCCTCGCACCACGTGGCGGCGCGTTCGAGCCCTCCCCAGATCCACACCGCGTAGAGACACGCGGCCTGCAGGCGCGCGTCCGACGGGTCGAGGTCGGCGACGGTCGCGAGCGCGTCGACGTCGCCGATACCGACCGAACTCCGACGCGGCCTCGACCCAGTTGGCGCGCTCGGCCGCGCGCACGTCGGGACGCGCCGCGCACGCGAGGAGCACGGCCGCGGCGCGCTCGTCACCGACGAGCATCGCGCCCTCGACGATCGTCTCGAACTCCGGCGTCGACGCGTCGATGCGGTCGACGACGGCGAGGAGCTCGTCCGAGCGGACGTCGAGCACGTGCTGCCAGAGCGCCGCGCGGCGCTGCGGCGAAGCGTCCTCCTGCGCGTCCAACCACGCGAGCAGCGCCGCCTCTCCGGGCAACGAGACGAGCGCGTCGTACGCGGCCTCGTCGCGCGCGCGGCACCGCGCCTCGACCCAGCGCAGCGCGTCGCCCGCTCCGACCGCGCCGATCGCACCGAGGAGCCGGTCGCGCTCGACCGAGCGCGTCGCCTCGACGATCCGTGAGAGGAGCACGTCCGCGACCTCCGTGTCGCCGCGCAGGAACGCAGAGCGCGTCGGCGCGCCGCCTCCCCAGAGCGCCTCGTCGACGAACGACTCGGCGAGTCCCGGGACGGCCTCCGCCAACGCGTCGAACTCCGCACGATCGATCTCGCTCCACGCTCCGCGCACGAGTTCGAGCGCGTACTCGCGGACGCGCTCGTCGGCGAACTCCGGCGGGTACGCGCGGTACGCGTCGACGACGTCGCGGGCGTCGACGTCCCCGCGCCCGTGGCGACGGCCAGTGCACGGGTCGCACCGCACAGCACCGCCGAGCGGAAGGCGACCTCGGCGTCCGCACCGCCGCTCGCGAGGCGCGCGGCGGCGAACTCCTCCGCCGCCGCGTCGTCGTTCGCGAGCACGAGGCACGACGCCGCCACGGCGAGTTCGGGGCGAGCCTGCGCGTCGATCTCGTCGGCGCGGCGCCGCACGATCGCGACGAAGTTCCGGGCGCCGCCGACCCGTCCCTCGAACTCGCTCCGGACGGCGTCGCGCCAGGTCGCGAGGCTGCGGCGCGTCGGCACCGCGGGGAGCGCGACGGCGAGGAGCGCGCGATCGAGTGCCGCCGCGGCGGCGGCGCGGCGCTCGGGATCCTCGTCCGGTACGTCGCTGGCGAGCGTGACGGCGGGACTCGCGAACGGTCCGGCGAACGGCGCGTCGTCGAAGGGGGTCACCTCGTCCGGCACCTCCGCCGTCCCGTGCCCGACGTTCTCCTCGGGGACGGAGGCGACGGGACCTCGCGCCGGTCCGTCGTGCGACGCACCGTCGTCGCGCTCGTCGGAGCGCGGCGCACCGAGGTCGGCGAGGACCGCGATCGTCGCTGCGGCGGCAGCGGCGCCGAACGCGATCGCGAGCGGCCATCCGACGCGGCGCGGCGCTCCTTTCGTCTTCTTCGGAAGCTCGTCCTCACGATCGAGCCGCGCCTCGAGCCGAGCGGCGAAACCCTCGAGGTCGAAGGGCTCGGACTCGGGGTCGTCGAGCCGCTCGAGCGCCTCGACGAGCGCTCGATCGCGTTCGAGTTCGGTCGCGACGCGCGGATCGCGGCGCGCCGCGTCCTCCAGTTCGAGCCAACCGTCGGCGTCGAGCGTCCCGTCGAACGCGCGCCCGAGCAACGTGCGGATGCGGCGGCGCGAGCTCACGACTCCCCTCCCTCGAGCCAGGGCGCGAGTTCCGCCGCGAGCCGGCGCCGCGCCTTCATGACCTGGATGCGCACCGTGCCGGGCGCGAGCCCGAGGATGCGCGCGACCTCGTCGTAGGGCCGCTCCTCGACGACGCGCAGGACGAGCGCGGCGCGCAGTCGGTGCGGCAAGCGCGCGAGCGACGCGCGCAGCGCCGCCGTCAGCTCGCGACCGCGCGCGTGCCCCTCGGGGCCCGCTCCGCGGTCGACGTCGCGCTCGGCGTCGAGCGGGTCGGTCGGTCGCCGCTTCGCGCGTCCGTGGTCGCGCGCGAGGTTGACGGCGATGCGCAGCAGCCAGCCCTCGACCGAGCCGCGGCCGTCGAACTGCTCCCGGCGCTTCCAGGCCCGTACGAAGACCTCCTGGAGGAGGTCGTCCGCGTCGTCGCGACTCGCGACGAGCCGCACGAGGAGGGCGCGGACGCGCACGCCGTGCACGCGCACGAGCTCGGCGAAGGCGCGCCGGTCCCCGCCGCGAAACGCGCCCGCCACAGCTCCGGCGACCCCGCCGTCCCGCGCGGCGCCTCGCCCCGTCGCCCGTGAGGGCGGCGGCGAGGAGACCGTCGAAGAGGGATCGGGACATGGCGAGGACCTGGGCCACGCCCGTCCGGACGGAGGGCGCACCGGTGTGTTATCCGGCTCCTCGGGAATGATCTCAGAAGAAGAAGGGCGCGCCCGCCTCCGCGCCCTCCGCCTCGCCGTAGCGCGAGAGTTCGATCACGACCCGCGCCCCCTCCGCCGGCACCTCGATCTCCCGCGCGAGGACCGCCCCCTCCGCGTCGAGGAACGGCGGCGAGCCCTCCGGGACGAGCGCCGCGCGTGCGACGACCGTCACCTTCCCCGGCCGCGCCAGGTCGAAGCGGCACAGGCCGTCCGCCCCGACCTCGGCGGTGCGGTGCGCGAAGAGCGGCGCGTCGCCCTCCGCGCGCAGCGTCACGAGGATCTTCCCGCCCGCCGGGAAGTCCTGCGGGGCGCGCACCTCGAGTTCGAGGCGCGGCCCGCGTTCGAGCTGCACCGACACGTAGGGCTCGGGTCGCACGTCGTCCTGCGGCACGCAGCCCGTCGCGGCGACGACGAGCCGTCGGTCGAACGCGGCGGGCAGTGCGAGCACGACGTCCCACGGACCCTCGCTCGGACCCGCCGACTGCCACAGCACCTCGCCGTCGCCGCCGGCGCGCACCTCGACCTGCAGGCGCGGGTCGCTCGGAGCCGCGTCGTCCGCGGGCGGTGCGACGACGTGGAGCTCGCACACCGCGAGGAAAGGTGTGAGGTCGAGCGGCGACAGCGCGGGATGGTCGCCCTCGCCGCGGAGCAGCGGCACGATCGGTCCGGACTCGGCGACGACGAACCGGTCGCCGAGCATGGCGCGCACGAGCAAGGGTCGCAGCGGGAGCGGGCTCGCGACGAAGCGACCCGACGCCTCGGCTCGGACGGTCTCCAGCACCTCGTCCGACACGGCGTCGACGAAGCGCAGCACGACGCCGTTCGGCTCGAGCGGCGACGGTACGACGAGTCGACCGGCGAGCCGGCCGGTGCCCGCGAGGTCGATCGCGACGAGTGATCTGGGCAACGCCGCGACCGCGCTCTCCGTGGAGTGCGCGGGGTGGCTCGCGAGCACGAACGCGCGCGTGGCTCCGCTGCGGTGCGCGAACACGGTGCGTCCCGCGTCGTCGGTCGCGAACGGTCCGCCCGCGACCGGCGTCCACGCGCAACCCGGCGCGGGCTGCGGGATCGACGCGGTCGGACCGCGGCGCTCGACGTCCGGCACGCCCTCGGCGCCGCTCGCGAGCTCGTCGACGCGCACCTCGACCCAGGCGTGCACGAGCGCGCCGCCGAGCGGACCGCGGTGACCCGTGACGAGCACGCCGGTGCGCTCCGAACGGTCGCGCAGCACGACGTCGCCGAGGTCGACGGTGCCGCCGTCGACGGGCGTCCCGATCTCGAGGGGGTCCGAGGCGCAGCCGTGCGCCGTGCACACGAGCGCGTCGGCACCGCCGTCCGTCGGACGCCACAGCACGAACCGTCCCTGTGCGTCCGCACGTCCCGGCTCGACGTCGAACAGACCGAGTCGGTCGCCGTCGTGGTGTTCGACGGTGAACGCGGCGTCGGCGAGCGGCGCGCCGCCCGCGAGCACGAGGCGCCCGCGCACCGCCGCTCCGAGCGGCCACGACTCGACGCGCACGCGCACCACCTCGCCGGCGTGCTGCGGCGCCTCGACGCCGACCTCGACGGACTCGCCCTCGTAGAGTCCGACGTGCAGCGCGAGCGGGATGCCGACGCCGACGTGGTGCCAGCGCAGCGTCCGGTCGCGCACGAGCTGCGGCGTCGCCGCACCGTCGAGGCCGGAACGCCGTGGGCAGTCGCACGCGCTTGCCGCCCGCGTACGGGTAGTGCACGAGCACACCTGCGAGTCCCGGCGGGACCGGCGCGTCGCCCACGAGGTCGGCGACGACGCTGCCGAACGGCGGGCACACGAGCTCGACGATCCGTCCGTCGAGCGTATCGAGCTCGACGGGGCGCTCGACGGGCTCCTCGAACACCCCCTCGACGCGCACGGCGTGGCGTTCGTCGCCGCGGTCGGGCACGTCGAAGCTCGCGTGAACGCGGCGAGTCCGTTCGGTCCCGTCACCGCGCGTTCGACGACGCGCGGCAGACGCTGGTCGCCGACGACGTGCGCGACGTGGATCCCTTCGAGCACGTGTCCCGCGGTGTCGACGACACGCACGACGAGCCCGTTGCGGACGGCGACCGTGACCTCGATCGGTTCGACCCACTCGTCGGGTTCGATCATGCGCTGCCCCACCGACTTGCCGGCGCGCGCGACGACGCCGACGACCTGACCGACGCGCGAAGGGCACGCGCACGCGCCCCGCCGCGTCGGCGACGAACGTGCGCGCGTTCGACTCGACGAGGAGGGAAGGTCTCCTCGCCCGCGAGTGCGCGCGCGAAGAGTCGGCGCGCACCGACGGCGGCGGGATCGACGAAGGAGACCGTCGCTCCCGCGACCGGTTCGCGCGTCCCCTCCTCGAGCACGACGAGATCGAGGCCGGACTCGGGCCAGGGCTCGGGTTCGGGATCCGACCGCCGCGCCGCGTCTCGGCGAGGCGCGACGCGGCTCGACTCGCTCGGCAGCGCGCCGAGCGGCCGCTCTCCGACACCGGTCGGCTCGGCGCCTCCCTCCTGCGGTCGCTCGCCCGCACCGCGCGCGCCGCCCGCAGCGAACGGCGCGGTCCTCTCCGGCGTCCCCGTCCGGAGGAACAGGTACGCCGTGGCGACGAGCGCCACGGCGATGGCGACGAGCAGCGCGGGTCGGCGCATCGCCCCACTGTAGGCGGCGCGGGTCGCTCGCGTGCGCGCGGCCCGCGCGGGGACGCCTCGGCGAGTTCCGACCGTCCGTCGACGCGACCGGGGTGACGCGGCCCGCGGAGGCGGGTAGCTTCGCCCCATGAGGATGCTCGCCCTCGTTGGTGCGCTCGTCGCGCTCTCCTTCGGTCTCGCCCTCGGCGCGGAGGTCGCGGAGCGCGCCGTCACCGCCCCGTCCGACGACCGCCTCGTCCTCACGGGCCGCGCGGTGCGTCCCGACGGGGCGCCGCTCGCCGGACGCGTGTCGATCTGGATCTCCTCCGCGAACGGTCACTCCGCCTCCGGAAGCGGGAGGGCCGCGCGGCTCGACGGTCGAGGGCGCTTCCGCGTCGAGTTCGCGGAGCAGGACGACGCGCGCTACGCCATCGTCACGGTGACCGGGGAGGACCCCGTCGCGCAGGGACTCGCGCCCGACGCGCGGGCGCGCCACGACCTCACCGACGGTCCGCGCCACGGCGCGGTGGATCTCGGCGATCTCGTGATCGCACCGTGGAGCGTCGCCGGTCTGCGCGAACTCGACGACGACGCGCTGATCGAGGCGTACGAACACGATCGACGCCTCGTCTCTCTCGGTGCGGACTTCGGCATCGAGGTCGAGGGCGCGCTGTCGGAGATGGCGCGGCGCGGAGGCCTGCGGTTCGAGACGTACCTGCGCACGGAGTTCGAGCGGGCGAACACCGACGGGCCGACGGGCGCCGCGTGGTTCTGTCGCGAGGACCGCACCATCCTCCTCACCGCACTCCGCCGCGCGGAGCGCCGCGCCGACCCGTTGACGCTCGAACTCGCGACGACGGAGCCGCTGGTCGTGACCTTCCCCGGTCGCACGCAGCTTCACGGCGTGCTGCGCAACACCGACCCCGACGGCCTCGTGATCGAGATGGTCGAGGGCGGCGACCAACGCAGCGGGCGCGCGGAGAAGCTGCGCGTCGAGGCGTTCCTCGAGGACGGCACGAAGGTGCCGGCGAGGGAGTGGCAGGCCGACCTCGGAGGCGGTCTCGCGGTCTACCGTGCCGTCGCCCCGGGTGACGCCGTCGACGTCTCGTGCGTCGTCGAGGACTATGTGGTGTTCCCGGGACCCGGCGTGTACGAGGTCCGCGTCGCCGCGCACGTGCGCGACCCGATCGCGCACGTCTCGTCGCTCGAGGGGCGCGTCGTCCTCGAGGCGGAGCCCGTGGTTGTCGTGCTCCGCGCGCTCGAGCTGCGCGTCGCGCGCACGCGGCTCGACGAGTTGCGGCGCGCGATCGACGAGCTCCCCTTCGACGCGCCGGTCCCGCTGCTCCGCAACCCGTGGGTGCCGGGACTCGAGTTCGCGCGCGAGCCCGAGGGACCGATGGAGGTCCTCCTGTGCGCGGGGTACGAGGCGGTGCCGGCGCTGCTCGAGGCGCTCGACGCGCTCGACCCCCGGGCGGACCTGGATCGCGCGCGCTGGATCCTGGGGCTGCTCCACGACGTCACGGGTCTCGCCGACCCGACACTGACGGGCGCCGTGCCGTCGCAACGGTGGCTCGACGACGTGCCCTGCGTCGCGGTGCCGCGGCGCGCGAGCCCCTTCCCGTTCCGACACGAGCGCGACCGACGACTGCGCGAGGACGGCATCGCGCGCTCGATCGAGGCCTGGCGCACGGCGCGCCTGTGGTTCGACGTCACCACCACGGACCGATAGTGCGGGGAACGTCGGTCACGCCCGCTCGCGCAGCGCGCGTGCGACGCCGAAGATCCACAGCGGGCTGACGAGCAACGAGACCGAGATCACGGCGAGCGTCGTCTGGTAGCCGAAGTCGCCGATGATCCCCGACTGGTGGCCGACCAGGGCGAGCACGAAGCTGAACTCGCCGACCTGCGCGAGGAACGAGGCGCCGACGAGGCCCTGGCGCCACGAACGCCCGAGCAGTCGGAGCACGAAGGCGTTGATGCCGGTGTTCGCGGCGAGGACGACGAGCACGAGGCCGAGCACGAGGACCCACTCGTCGCGCATGAAGTCGAGGTCGATCAACAGGCCGACGGAGACGAAGAAGATCGCGACGAACACGACCTCGAACGGCTTGAGGTGCTCGTGGAACCGGCGCGTCTCCTGCGCGGCGCCGACCACGATCCCCGCGAGGAACGTCCCGAGCGCGGCCGAGAGGTGGAGCAGCGACGCCACCACCGCGAAGCCCGAGCAGACGAGCAACGCGACGAAGACCTGGAGCTCGGGGTCGCCGTCGAGCGCGCGCACGAAGGGCAGTTCGAAGCGTTCGCGGCGCGCGACCCACCAGATCAGGGCGGCGGCGCCGATGGCGCCGAGCACCTGCAACACGATCTGTTCCGCGCCCGGGCCAGTCCCCGCGAGGAGTCCGATGCCGATCAGCATCGGCACGACGGCGAGATCCTGCGCCAGGAGCACGGCGACCACGTCGCGCCCGACCTCCTCGTCGACGTCGCGACCCTGCCGCAGCACCTTGAGTACGACGGCCGTGCTGCTGAGGCTGATGACGCAACCGAGCAGGACGACGCGGTTCGCGCCCCAGTCGAGTGCGGCACCGACGAGGGCGACGCAACCGATGCTGATGCCGATCTGGAGGCCCGTGCCGAGGACGGCGACGCGCCAGCGCTGGATCAGCGCGCGCGGCGAGATCTCCATGCCGGCGAAGAACAGCAGGAGCAGCACGCCGAACGCGCCCATGCGTTCGAACACCGGACCGCCGTCCACGAGTCCGATCCCCTGCGGTCCGAGCGCGACGCCCGCCAGCAGGTAGGCGACGACGAGCGGCTGACCGAAGCGCCGCAGGACGAGCCCGATGACGACGATCGCGAGCGCGGCGCCCGCGATGTGCGGCATCAGGGGGTCCATGTGCATGGGTGGTGCGCCGCTCCTCGGTCCATGCGCTCGCTCTCGGTACGCGCGCTACTTCCGCCGCCAGATCCCGCCGTCCTTCGAGTCCTGCACGACGACGCCGCGCGCGTCGAGCAGGTCGCGCAGGCGATCGGACTCCGCCCAGTCCTTGTTGCGCCGTGCGTCGTCGCGCCGGCGCACGAGCTCGTCGATCTCGGCGTCGTCGTCGCCCTTCGCGGGGAGCACGAAGCCGAGCACCTGGTCCGCGCGCCCGAGGAACGCGAGCGCGGCCTTCGCCGTTTCGCGGCCGAAGCGGTCCTGCAGCGCATGGTCGCGCAGCCCGAACAGGGCCGCCAACGCGATCGGTACGTTGAGGTCGTCGTTCATGCCGGCCTCGAAGGCGGCGATGCTCGCCTCGAGCTCGGCCTTGCCGGCGTCCGCGCCGTCGTCACCCGCGGTCAGGGCGCGGTGCTCGAGCTTCGCCGTCATCTCGTCGAGCGAGGCGAGCGCCGAGCGCGACTCCTCCATGATCTTCCATGTGAAGTTGAGCGGCTGGCGATAGTGCCCGCGCATCAGCGCGAAGCGCAGCGTCCGCATGTCGAAGCCGCGCTCCTCGACGTCGTCGAGCGTGTAGACGTTGCCCAGGCTCTTGCTCATCTTCCCGCCGTCGACCTGGAGGAACTTGGCGTGCATCCAGTAGCGCGCGAACGGCTTGCCCGTGAAGGCCTCGGTCTGGGCGATCTCGCACTCGTGGTGCGGGAAGATGTTGTCCTCGCCGCCCGTGTGGACGTCGATCTGGTCGCCGAGGTGCTTGCGCGCCATCGCCGAGCACTCGATGTGCCAGCCCGGGAAGCCGTGCTCGCCGTAGTGCGAGCGCCACTTCATGAGGTGGCTCGGATCGCTCTTCCACAGCGCGAAGTCCGCGGGGTGGCGCTTCTCCTCGCGCACGTCGATGCGCGCGCCGGCCTCGAGGTCCTCCACGCGGTTGCCGGACAGCTTGCCGTAGCGGTCGAAGCTCCGGACGTCGAAGTACACGTCCTCGCCCACCTGGTAGGCGTTGCCCTTCGCGACCAGCGCGTCGACGATCTCGAGCATCTCCTCGATGTGCTCGGTCGCTCGCGGGTAGAGCAGCGGCGGGCGCACGCCGAGCCGCTTCACGTCGTCGAGGAACAGGTCGGCGTAGTGGCGACTGATGGCGAAGGGGTCCTTGCCCTCCTTCCTCGCCTGCACCTGGATCTTGTCCTCGCCCTCGTCGGCGTCCGCCACGAGGTGCCCGACGTCGGTGATGTTCATCACCTGCCGCACCTCGTAGCCCAGGTACTCGAACCAGCGCCGCAGCAGATCCGCGAACAAGAACGAGCGAAAATTCCCGATGTGCTGGCGGCCGTAGACCGTCGGTCCGCAGTTGTACATGCGGACCACCCCGGGCTCGAGCGGCTCGAACGTCTCTTTGCGCTTCGAGTAGGTGTTGTGGACGACGAAGGGCATGGTCTCGCTGGGGTCGAGCGCGCATGCTATCCGGTCCGCCGCCCGGCTCGAACCGTCCGGGCCCGGCGGATCCGACCGGAACCCGCGCGTGTCCCAGGCCACCACGACCTCGCAGGAGCTCGACCAGGCTCCGCCGTTCGACGTGCTCGACGAGATCGGGCGCGGCGCGACGTCCGTCGTGGAGCGCGTGCGACTCGGCGCCGAGCTGGGTCCGCTGCGGAGCGGGAGCTTCGCCGCGAGGAAGCGCGCGCTCGGTCCGAGCGGCGCCGCCGTGCTCGAGCGCGAGGCGCGCATCGCGGGCATCGTTCGACACCCGCGACTCGTCCACCTCCTCGCGTGGTGGCGCGGACCGCAGGGACCCGAACTCCTGTTCGAGCTGCTGCCGGGCGAGACGCTCGACCGCTTCCTCGAGGAGGAGGGTGCACTGCCGGAACCGGTCGTGCGCCGCGCGGGTTCCGACCTCGCAGGTGCACTCGCCGCGCTGCACACGGCCGGCCTCGCGCACGGCGACCCGAGCCTCGCGAACGCGCGCGCGGACGAGTCGGGACGCGCGGTCCTGCTCGACCTCGGCAACGTGTTCGAGCTCGCGACGGGCGAGGGCCCCGCCGCCGCCGGGACCCTGGCGTACCTCGCGCCCGAACGGCTGCGCGGCGGCCCGCCCTCCCCCGCCGCGGACGTGTTCGGCCTCGGCGTCCAGCTCTACGTCGCGGCGACGGGTCGCCATCCCTTCGCACCGAGCGCGTTCGCGGCCGGGGCCGAGCCGCCCGACCTCGCGACCGAGGAGGGCGAGCGTCTGTTGGCCGCGCTCGAGCACCCGCGCTACCTGCCGCCCTCGCGCATCGCGCCGCGCGTCTCGCCGCTGCTCGACGTGCTGCTCGCCGAGATGCTCGACCGTCGGCCCGAGCACCGACCGAGTGCCGCGACCGTGTCGGAGGTGCTCGCGCAGGGAGAGGACGCCGCGTGGTGGAAGTCGCGCTCGGCGGTGGCGCAGCACGCACCGAACCGCGAGCTCCTCGACGACGCGCTGACGCTCCCGCTCGTCGGTCGGGAAGCCGCGTTGGCGCGGCTCGACGAGGCCTACCGCTACTGCATCGACCCGACGACGGGCGGCTCGGTCGTGCTCGTGCGCGGGCGCAAGGGCAGCGGCAGGTCGCGGCTCGTGCACCACTTCGTCGATCGCGTTCGCCGCGAGAGCGAGGCACCTCTTCTGCTCTACGCGCGCGCCTCGGAGGACGCCGAGTCGCGGCCGCACGGCGCCGCGCTGCGCCTGCTCGAGCGCTGGCTCATGATCGAGCCGTCCGCGCGCCCCACGGAGTACGAGCGCGAGATCCTGAGCCGCACCGTGCCGCCGCGCGAGACCGACGTGCTGATGAGCGCGCTCGACCCCAAGGGCATCGGACTCCTCGGCGGCTCCGTCGGTCGCGCGCTGGTGCGCTGGGTGCGCGCACTCGTCGCGCAGCAGCACACCATCCTGTTCGTCGACGACCTCCACGCGGCGCGCTCCAGCACGCTCGCGACCGTCGAGCGCCTGATCGAGGCGCTCGCGGACACGCGCGCGACGATCGTCCTCGGCGTCGGCGACGAGGTCGCCCCGGCGCGACCGCGTTCGCTCGCGCGGCTCGTCGCGCGCATCGAGGGCGGCGGAGCCGGACACTACGTCGTCCAGCTCGGTCCGCTCGGCCTCGACGAGGTCCGAGCGATCGTCGCGCAGCGCTTCGCCGAGCGCGACGACGAGGACGCGCTCGTGCGCGTGCTGCTGGAGCGGAGCCAGGGCCTGCCGGGACTCCTCACCGAACTGCTCCGCACCCTGTTCGAGCGCGGCGAACTGCTCGAGGACGAGAACGGCCGCTGGCGACTCACCATCGGGCTCGCGCGCGTCCCCGACCCGAAGTCGGTCGCCGAGGGCGTCGCCGATCGTCTCGAGGCGCTCGAGTCGCGCGGACGGCGCTGGCTCGAACGGCTGAGCGTGATCGGTTCGCGCATCGATCCGGAGTCGGCGTACGCGACGTTCCCGACCGGCCGCCGCTCGGACCTCGACAAGGCGCTCGCGCTCCTCGTCCGGCGCGGCTGGCTCGAGCCGATCGGCAACCACTACCGCTTCGCGCGACCGTCACTGCAGGAGGGCGTGTACGCGGCGCTCGACGAGGATCGCCGTCGACGGCTCCACCGCCTCGTCGCGAAGAGTCTCGACGTCGAGGACCCGTCGCTCGACGATCGCTTCCAGCGAGCGTGGCACCTGCGCGCGGCGCACGAGCACCGCACGCTCGTCGACGAGTTGGCGGTGCTGCTGCCGCTCGCGCAGCGAGCGGCATCGCCGCTGCGCGTCCTGCGACTCGCGCACTGGGCGGTCGAGGCGCTCGACGCGCTGCCCGAGTCCGACCGACGCAGCGAGTTGCAGCTCGAGTTCCTCGAGTACGGCGCCGACGCCGCGGGACGGACCGGTGCGCGCGAGTCCGAGCGCCGCTTCCTCGACCGCCTCGCGGAGGTCCAACCCGACTCGGCGCGCCGACCCGACGCGGCGGCGCGGCTCTACTACCTCCACGGACGCGCCCTGTCGGACACGGGACAGCTCGGTGTCGCGCGCGGACTGCTGCGCGCGGCGATCCAGGCGAGCGAACGCGCGGGTTCGCGCGCGCTGCTCGGCCGCTCGCTGCGCCTCATGGCGATGGTGCAGCTCCGGGCGGGTCGCACCGACCTCGCTCGCGACGCGGCGACGCGCTGACAGGAGCATGCGGAGCACGACTGGGAGCGCGCGGCGTGCGCGGTCCTGCTCGGGAGCACCGACCTGCTCGAGGACCGTGTCGAGGACGCCCTCGCGCAGGCCAACGCCGCGCAGAAGTTCCAGAAGAGCGACCCGGCGCCGCCGCTGTGGCTCGCTGCCAACGTCGGCCTGCTGCGCGCCAAGGTGCTGCGCGTCGCGGGCCGCTCCGCGCGCGCGCTCGCGGCGCTGCACATCGCGCTCGAGGACGCGCGACAGGCGACCGACCGACCGCTCGAGGCGGAGATCCTCGCGCGCATCGCGAACCTCGAGATGGAGGGCGGCGACCACACGGCGGCGGAGCGCCACCTCGTGCAGGCGCACGACGTCGCGGAGGAGACGGAGAGCCCCTATCCGCTCGCGCTCGCCTCGGTGTGGCTCGCGATGCTCGCCTGGGAGCGCGAGGAACCCTCCGCGCTGGAGCGCCTCAGCGAGAGCGTCGAGGTCGCGCGCAGTGCGGGCCACTACCGCGCCGAGGCCGTGGCGCGCTCGCTGCTCGCCCGCTGCCGCGCGTTCGCCGGCGACGACGAGTCGGCGCTCGCCGAGTCGGACCGCGCGATGCGCATCCTCGAGCGCCACGGCGCCGAACTCTTCGACCGACTCGTGATCGCCGGGTCGCGCGCCCTCGTCCTCGCGCGCGTCGGTCGCACCGAGGAGGCGGCGGCGCTCGGCGCCGACCTCGACGAGCGCGTGGACCGTCCGGTCCCGCCGATCGCGGACGAGTCGCTCGCGTCGTCGCGCCGCGACTACGCGCGCCGTCTGCTCGACGGCGTGCGGACCGAGGACGGTCCGATCTTCCCGCGCTTCGAACGCTGACGCGCGGCGCGCACCCGCCGCTCGCGACGGATCAGCGGCGCACGAGTCGCCGGAAGGCCGGTCCGACCTCGGCGGCGGGCACCGCACCGCGGAGCAGTCGCAGGGCGTCGGAGCGCGAGAACGGGACGCGCTCGCGGCGCCGCTCGAACCAGCGCAGGAAGCGCGCGAGGATCGCGTAGCGCTTCGCCGGCGCGACGGAGTCCCCGACGCGACAGCGGTCGAGGTCGAGCACGACGAACTCGGGCCCGGCGTCCCCTTCGCGGACGAGGAGGTTCTTCGCGTGCAGGTCGACGTGCACGAGCCCGGCGTCGAAGAGCCTCGCGACGAACGCGCCGACTCCGCCGAGCAGCGCCGCGCGCTCCTTGCCGCGCGCCGCGACGAGCGCGTCGGCGAGATCGCTCGCGCCCTCGACGCGCTCCGTCACGATCGCGAGGTCGTAGCGCCGCCTCTCGCCGCTCGCGCGCCGGGCTCGCGCGGCGAGCACGGCGGGCGTCGGTATCCCGCGCTCGCGCAACCGCTCGCTCGCGAGCAGTTCGTCGAAGGGCCGCGCGGGATCGCCGAAGCGCGCGACGCCGAGCTTCGCGGGCAGTCCGCCGCGTCGGTGCGTGCGCAGCACGGCGCGCACGCCGCGGCGCGACAGCTCCGGCGACTCGAGTTCGACGACCGCGCCGCGTCCCTCGAGACCGGACGCCTTCACCGCACCGTCCGAGTCGAGTCCGAAGCCCGACCCGCGCAGCGCTGGAGCGACGTCGCGGCGCCACGCGACCCAACCGCGGTCCGCGTCGCCCTCGAGTTCGAAGGCGGGTGGGACGATCGGGTCGCGCACGACGGGGGCCTCGGCGTCAGACCGTCACAGGCCGGCGCCGAACGTCGGCTCGTCGTCGGAGCGCGACTTCTCGGCGGGCTCCGGACGGGGTTCCTCGCGCTCCTTGCGGCGCACCGGCTTCTCGGCCGGAGCCTCGTCGCGCGCCGGGGCCTTCTGCTTCGGCTCGAACACGCCGAGCCCGAAGTCGGGGGTCGACGGGCGGCGCTCCGGTTCGGCGGCGGCGGGCGCCGCGCGGCGCGGAGCAGCGCGCTCGGGTCCGCTCCGCCCGCGGTCGCTACGTTCGCGATCGCCGCGGTCACCGCGTTCGCGGTCACCGCGTTCACGATCACTGCGTTCGCGATCGCCGCGGTCGCTGCGTTCGCGGTCACCTCGTTCGCGATCGCCGCGGTCGCTGCGTTCGCGGTCACCGCGTTCGCGATCGCCGCGGTCGCGACCGCCGCGTTCCTCGCGGTCGCGCCGCGGGCGTTCCGCGCGCTCGTCGTCGCGGCGCGGCCGCTCGTCGCGCTCGTCCCGACTCGGCCGCTCGTCCCGAGTCGGACGCTCGTCGCGCTCGTCGCGGCGCGGGCGTTCCGAACGCTCCTCGCGTCCACCGCGTCCGCGGCCGCGCGATCCGCCGGAGCGGGGCAGGCGACCCGGTTCACGATCTTCGCGGACCTCGCGCTCGGCGCGTCCGCCGCGCTCCTCGCGCTCGAAGTCGACGCGGTCCTCGTCGTCGTCGTCCCGCCGCGCGCGGACCTCGAAGTCGTCGCGTTCCGCGCGACCCCCGCGCTCCTCGCGCTCGAACTCCTCGCCCTCGTCGTCGTCGCGCGGACGTTCCTCGCGCTCGTCGTCGAAGTCGCGGCGCCGCCCGCCGCGCCCTCCGCGTCGGCGGCGTCCGCCCCGACGGCCGCGCTCCTCGCGGTCGCCGTCGCCGCGTCCGCCGCGCGGTCCGCCGCCGGGGCCGCCGCGGTGCGGCTCGACGCCGTCGTCGAAGCTGCCGTGGACCTCGACCATGTCGGCCGGGATCTCGTCGGCGAGCCACAGCGCCGTGCGGTCGTAGAAGTTGACGCCGTCCTCCCACGCGTCGAGGGCGTGGATCTCGAGCACGGTGTACTCGCGCGCCGCGCGGCGCCCGGTCTCGGCGGCGTCCTCGGGCGTCAGGGCGAGGTGCAGGAAGCTGCGGCGGCGCGCGCGGAGGCCGTACTTGCGCGCCCGCTCGACGTCGCGGGTCGGGATGCCGAGGTAGAGCACCTCGGGCGGCTGGCTGTCCGGACCCGGCTCCACCGGGATCGAGTGGCCGTAGAGCGCGCGGATCTTGTCGCCGCGGATCTCGTAGCGCGGGCGGTCGCCCGACTCGATCGCGTCGATCACGTCGCCCTCCTCGACCGGCTCACCGAGGCGCTCGTTGAGCGCTCGGACGACCTCGCCCATCTCCGCGAACCCGTGGGCGTCGACCTCGAGATCGAACTCGTCGGGCCGATGGCGGAGCATGTAGGCCAGGGAGCGGGTGATCTTCTCGATACGGTCGTGGTCGTTCATCTGGGTTCGCCGGGCGCGGCCTCGCGCGGCGCCGTGCGGGCCGAGAATCTAACGAACGAGACCCCTCGGGACCAGGCGAGGGAACCCGCTCGGTGCGGGGTCAACCCACGGGAGCGAGCGGGCCCTCCTCCCCCTCGAGGCGGGCCAGCACCCCGGCTCCGCACGAGTCGGACCAGACGTTGACGACGGTCCGCAGCATGTCGAGGGGTCGGTCGACCGCGAGGAGCAGGGCCGCCCCTTCGAGCGGCAGGCCGAGCGCCGAGAGGATCGTGAGCATCATGACCAGGCCCGCCGACGGGATGCCGGCGGCGCCGATGCTGGCGAGGAGCGCCATGAGGACGACCAGCGCCTGGCTGGCGAGGGTGAGCTCGAAGCCCTGCGTCCCGGCGTAGTACTGCGCCAGGAAGATCACGCCGATGCACTCGTAGAGCGCGGTGCCGTCCATGTTGATGGTGGCGCCGAGCGGGAGGCAGAACGAGCTGACCTTGTTCGAGACGCGGCCGCGCTTCTCGACGGTGTCCATCGTGACGGGCAGCGTCATCGAGGACGACGAGGTGCTGAAGGCGGTCATGAGCGCCGGGCTCATCGCGCGCGCCCAGCGCCAGGGCGAGATCCCGCCCACGACCCGCACGACGAGCGGCAACGTCACGCCGGCGTGCAGGAACAGGGCGAGCACGACCGTGACCATGTACAGCGCGAGCGGCTGGAAGGCCTCGAAGCCGGTGCGACCGACGACGCGGATCATGAGCGCGAACACGCCGTAGGGCAGCAGCGCGAGCACACCCTCCGCGAGCCGCATCATCACGTGGAACGCGCTCTCGAAGAAGTCGCGCATGCGGTCGGCGTGCGGCAGCTCGGCGCGGCTGATCGACACGCCGAGGACGAGCCCGAAGAAGATCACCGACAGCATCGCTCCGTTGTCGGTCAGCGCCGCGGGCACGTTCTCCGGGATCATGCGGAGGAGGATGTCGAGGAAGCCGAGCTCCTCCGCCCCCTTCGCGGACTCGCCGAGCCCGAGCTTCGCTCCGTCGCCCGGACGGATCACCGTCACGAGGATCTGCCCGAGCAGGATCGCCAGCAGACTCGTCGAGACGTAGTAGGCGAACGTCTTGAGCCCGAGCCGCTTCAGGACGCCCATGTTCCCGACGCCCGCGACGCCCGAGACGATCGACGTCAGCACGAGCGGCACGATGAGCATCTTGAGGAGCTGCATGAACAGCTTCGCGACGAAGTCGAACGGCCCGAGGATGCGCGCGCGCGGCGAGCTCTCGGCCAGGACGAGCGTCTGCGACGCGAAACCGCCGCCCTGCTTCTCGAACCACAGCGTCGCACCGGGTGCGAGTGCGCCCGCGACGGCGTCGAGCTCCTCGGGCGAGCCGAGAGCGGTGCGCGTCGTCGCGTCGTCGCGATCGAGCCACACCGCCGCGATCCGGTCCCCCGCCCGGACGCCACCGATGCGCGCGTCGGCGGAACCCGCCGCGGAGACGACCTCGACGCCGGACTCGACGGGACGCACGACGAGGCCGGTCGAGACCGGCGCGTCCGTCGCGAACTGGAGACCGACGCCCGCGAGGACTCCCGCGAGCATCCAGATCAGCACCTTCCAGTGGAACGCCATGGGTCGTGGTGGGTCGGGGCCTCGGTCGATCGGTGGAGGGCGCGTCCCTCGCGGGTCCGCCCGTCAGTAGCGCGCCATCCCGGGGTCGACCTCGCGCGCCCAGGCCTCGATGCCGCCCGCAAGGTTGGAGACGCGCTCGAAGTCCCGCGATTCGAGGAAGGCCGCCGCGCTCGCGCTGCGCATCCCGTGGTGGCACATGCAGACGACGTGCGCGTCGGGATCGAGCTCCGCGAGTCGCGCCGGGAGTTCGCGCAGCGGGATGTGCAGCGCGCCGTCCACGCGACAGATCGCGAGTTCCTGCGGTTCGCGGACGTCGAGGAGCACGAAGGACTCTCCGGCGTCGCGCCGGGAGACGAATTCGGTGGGGCGCAGCGTGTCGACCATGGTTCGCATCGGCGTCGCGTACACGTCGCAGCAAGGAGCGACGCGCGCGGGGCGGCGGGTGCTACTCTCGCGGTTTCCCATGTCGAGGTCAAAGATCGCCCTCGCGCTGCTCTTCGCGGTCCTGTGCGCGGTCGTCGCGACGATCGCCCTCCAGGGCGCGGGGAGCCGAGCGTCGTTCGACGACGGCGGAGCGTCGCGGGCGCGCGCCGCGGACTCCACGGTTCCGCCCCACGCGGGCGGTCCGACGCCGCTCGCGACGAGCGACGGCGAACGGTCCGCGGCGCCGTCGACCTCGGAGCGCACCCCGGTCGAGGCGACGACTTGTTCGCTCGGCGGGACCCTCGAACCGGTCCCGGGCGCGCAGCGCCCCGCGAACTGGACCGCCGTGCTGGAACGGCGCGATCGACTCGGCGTGTACCGCGACCTCGCGGAGCGCGCGATGGGACCCGACGACGCCGACTTCCGCTTCGAGGGGCTCGAGCCCGGCGTCTACGCGGCGCGGGCCGAGGCGCCGGGTCACGTGTGCGGTCGCACCGAGGTCGAACTCGTGCGCCCCGGGCACCACGTCTACGTCGTGCTCGACGTCGCGCCCGCCGCCCACCTCGCGGGCACGGTCGTGCTGCCCGACGGGAACGGCGCGCCCGGCGTCGCGTGCTTCCTCCTGCGCGGCACGAGCGAACGCCTCGAGGTCCGGACGGACCCCGTCGGTCGCTTCCGTTTCGACGAGGTGGATCCGGGCCGTTGGCGCCTCGCGCTCGGCGACGCGGTCTCGCCGCTCGTCGAACCGATCGTGGTCGACGTGCCGAGGAGCGGAGCCGACCTGCCCGACGTCGTGCTCCCCGCCCTGTTCGTCGTGCGCGTGCGACTCGTCGACTTCTCGGGCGCCGGCATCCCCGACGTGCGCCTCCGCGGCAGCGGGTCGGCGGGCGGTGCGCTCGACGCGGTGACCGACGCGTACGGTCGCGCGACGGCCTACGTCGCCCGCCCCGGTCGCTTCAGGATCCGCGCGAGCGACCCGCTCCACGGCGACATCTCGGCTGCATTCGACGTGCCGAACGACTCGGAAGAGGTCCTGATCGTCGTGGAGCCGAAGTGACCGCGGCCGCCCCGTCGGCCGCGCGGTCGCCCGTGCGCGCGCTGTTGCTGCTGGCGTGGCCCGCGGCGACGTCGTACCTCCTGTCGTCCGCGTACCGCATCAACGACCAGTACTGGATCCAGGGACTCGGCGCCGGTGCGCAGAGCGCGATGTCCGCGGTTCTGTTCGTGCTGATCGCGAACTTCGCACTGCCCTTCCTCGCCGCCGCGGGCGCGCTCTCGCTCGTCTCGCGCGCCGTCGGTGCGGGCGACGCCGAGGCGGCGGACCGCGCGTCGCGCTGCGCGCTCGGGCTCGCGTTCGTGCTCGGAGTCACCGCGGCGCTGCTCGGACCGCTCGCGACCGAGCACCTCGCGCGCTGGCTGGCGCTCGAGGGCGCGACGGCGCGCATGTTCGCGGAGTACCTCGACGCGATCTGGCTCTCGTCGCCGGTGCTGTTCGTGGTCCCGGTGCTCGACCACGTGCTGATCGGGCGCGGCGACACCGTCGCGCCGATGGCGCTGCAGGGGCTCGCCGTCGTTCTCAACTTCTCGCTCAACCCTTTGTTCGTGTACGGAGCCGGGACGGCGGCCGCCATGCCCTCGGCGCCCCTGGCCGAAGGGTTCTCGCGCGCCGCGGAGGCGCTCGGGGTCGAGGGGCTCGGCATCGGCGGAGCGGCGTGGGCCACCGGCGCCTCGCGCGCGGCGTCGCTCGCGGTCGGTCTGGTGTGGCTGCGGCTGCGCTACGGGACGCGCCTCGCGCCGGCGCTGCGCGTCGACCGGGGCCTGCTCGCCACCGTCGTCCGCATCTCGACGCCGGTCTCGCTCTCCATCGCGTTCTACGCGGCGGTCTACTGGGCGCTGTTCGCCTTCGTGCTCGACGACCTCGGCGACGAGGTCCGCGCCGGACTCGGCATCGGGTTCCAGGTCTTCGAGGGCGTCGCCTTCCCCACCTTCCTCGGGATCTCGATGGCGGCGGCCTCCCTCGTCGGTCGCGCGATCGGCGCGCGCGACCGCGAGCGGCTCGACCGCGTGCTCGTCGCGTCGAAGCGCACGGCGCTCGCGCTCGGACTCCTGTTCGCCGCGAGCTTCCTCGTCCTCGCCGAACCGGTCGCGCACCTGTTCAGCCAGGACGAGGGCGTGCGCCGCGAGACGATCCTGTACGCGCGGCTCCTCGCGCTCTCACAACCCTTCGTCGCGTTCGAGACGCTGTGGGACAAGGTCCTCATGGCCTCGGGACGGACGCGCGCGGTCGCACTGATCCAGGGCGGACTCAACGTCGCGCGCCTGCCGCTCGCGTGGTTGCTCGCGGGGCCTCTCGGACTCGCGGCCGCGGGCGTCTGGATCGCGATCGACGTGACGACCGCGGCGAAGAGTCTCGCTCTCGGCTCGCTGGCCCGCACGGGGGACTGGCGCGACGGCGACCGGGGCGAGCCCGCGGAGAGCGGGGACCGCGGGCGAGGGCGCGGTCGGCGCGCGGCGCTACACTCCTGACCCGTCGTCGCCCGGCCCTGCCGCGCGACGCGCTTCGCCGCGAGCCCCCCGTCGCCGAACCAACGCATGCAGACCGAGACGCCCTTCCTCGACTTCGACGCGATCGACCTCGACACGACCGTCGTCGAGAAGGACGAGGTGCTCGAGCTGCTGCGTCAGCGCAACCGCTTCGAGCTCGTCGACGGCATCCTGCACCTCGACACCGAGGGCGGACTGATCGTCGGCTACAAGGAGATCCGCAGCGACGACTGGTGGACGACCGACCACATCCCCGGTCGACCGCTCTTCCCGGGCGTGCTGATGATCGAGAGCGCGGCGCAGATGTGCACCTACCACTTCATGCGCTCGCAGAACGCGGGGCCGGAGACGTTCGTGGGTTTCGCCGGGCTCGACGACGTCCGCTTCCGTGCGACGGTCGTCCCGGACTCGCGGCTCGTGATCGCGGGACGCGTCCGCCGCGTCCGCTCGGGCATGTTCATCTACGACGCCCGGGGCTACGTCGACCGCGCCCTGGCGTTCGAGGCCGTGATCCGCGGGGTGGTCGTTTGAGCGAACCCGGAGCGCGAAGGGCGGACGGCGACGGCGCCGTCGCGGAGGACCTCCTCAACGCGACGGTCACCGCGTACGAGTCGATCTGCGAGGGACTGTTCGTCATCACGGTCCGTCCCGACGGGGAGCGCCCGGCGTTCGTCGCGGGTCAGTTCACGAACCTCGGGCTCCCGCCGCGCGCACCGGAGTTCACGCCGAACAAGGGCGGGCTCGTCAAGCGGGCCTACTCCATCGCCTCCGCGCCCAGCGACGAGGGCTTCGAGTTCTACGTGCGCGTCGTCGACGAGGGCGCGCTGACGCCGGCGCTCGCGCAGCTGCGCCCCGGCGACCGCATCTGGTGCGACACGCGCTGCCTCGGGAAGTTCACGCTCGACAACCTCCCCGACGACCCGCCGGCCGAACGGCGCGACCTCGTCCTCGTCGCGACCGGCACCGGCTTCGCCCCCTACCGCGCGATGCTGCGCGAGTACGGTCCGGCGCGCGCGCGCGGCGAGGGTCTGTGGAACCGACTCGTCATCGTGAAGGGCGTGCGCCTCGCGGAGGACCTCGGGTACCTCGAGGAGATGCGCGCGCTCGAGCGCGAGCACGACTGGTTCCGCTTCGTGCCGATGTGCACGCGCGAACCCGAGGGCTCGGGCTACGACGGCCTGCGCGGACGCGTGCCCACCGTGCTCGAACCGGCGCGCTTCCGCGAGGTCGCCGGCTTCGACATCGCGCCCGAGACGTCGCAGGTGTTCCTCTGCGGCAACCCCGCGATGATCGACCAGGTCGAGGCGGAGCTCGAGGGACGCGGGTTCAAGCGGCACCGCGCCAAGGAACCCGGACAGATCCACCTCGAGCGCTACTGGTAGGCGCCCGGAGGCCCGCGAAGGGGACCCGAACGGGGAGCGACGACCCTCTTCGCGACCGCGGACGGGGACGAGGGGCATCATGTTCGCTCCCGGGACGCCGTCCTGGTCGCGTCCCCCGAGTGCCTCCCCACCGAGCGCCTCTCCGTGCCCCCCGCCGTGCCCTCTCCCGCGTCGCCCACCCCCGCGCCCTCGTCCGCGCCTCCGGTCGGACCCGACGCGTGGTGCCGGTTCGATCGGGCCGCGCTGCACAAGCTCGAGCTGTCGCTCTCGCGCGAGTGGCTCGAGACCGACGGTCGCGGCGGGTACGCGAGTTCGACGGTCCTCGGTTGTCCGACGCGCCGCTACCACGGACTCCTGGTCGCGATCCCCGACGGTTCGTCGGAGCGCCACGCCTTCCTCTCGCGCTTCGAGGAGCGCGTCTCCGGGCACGGCAAGTCGTACCCGCTGACGATGACGCGCTACCGCGGGTGCTTCGTGCCCGACGGCGAGATCGGTGTCGAGTCGTTCGAGCTCGTGCCCTGGCCCCGGTGGACGTTCCAGATCGGACTCGCGCGTTTCGTGCGCGAGGTGCTCACGGTGAGGGGGCGACGCACCGTACTCGTGCGCTACCGCGACGTCGGCGAACGGGAGGGCATCACGCTGACGCTGCGTCCCCTCCTCGCGTGCCGCCGCGCGGACTCCCTCACCTTCGAGAACATGAGCGCGGACACGCGCACGTTCCGCTCGCGACACGGCCACGCCTTCCGCCCCTACGGGGCGCTGCCCGCCGTGGAGCTCTCCTTCGGTCGTCGCGGCGCCGCGGCCGACGAAGCGCTCCGCTACGAGGCCGACCCGACGTGGTACCGCGGCGTCGAGTACCCCGCCGACGTCGCACGCGGCTACGACGGTCACGAGGACCAGCTCTGCCCGGGCTGGTACGACCTGTCGTTCCCGCCCGGCGCCGAGATCGTCGTCGCGGCCTCGATCGACGGCGCGACGGACGACCCCGTCGCGCTGTGGGACGAGGAGAGCGCGCGGCGCACGGCCCGCGTCGCCGCGGCGGGGAGCGACCTGCGCGGCCGGCTCGAGCTCGCCTCCGACGACTTCCTCTGGCGCGACGCGCACGGACGGCCCGGCGTCGTCGCCGGGTACCCGTGGTTCGGCGAGTGGGGCCGCGACACGTTCATCTCGCTGCCCGGACTGACGCTCGCGCAGGGGCATGTCGAGGCCTGCACCGAGGTGCTGCGCGGCGCGCTGCCGTTCCTCGTGGACGGACTGCTCCCGAACATCTACGGCGCGACCGTCGCCGAGAGCCACTACGGATCGGCCGACGCGGCGCTGTGGTTCGCGCTCGCCGTGTGGCGCGCGAACGACCACGACCCGAGGCTCGGGATCGCGCGCGAGTTCGCGCCGGCGCTGCGCTCGATCGTCGACGCCTACCGCGGCGGCGCGCCGCGCGCGAAGGCCCTCGGACTGTTCGTCGACGACGGCGGCCTGCTCCACGCGGGGAGCCGCGAGCTCAACGCCACGTGGATGGACGCGCGGACCGACGACGGTCCGGTCACGCCGCGCGAGGGTTTCGCCGTCGAGCTCCAGGCGCTGTGGTGCTTCCTCCTGCGCTGGCTCGCGGAGCTCGACTGGGACCCCGACGTCGTCGCTCTCGCCGATCGCGCCGACGCGTCCTTCGTCGAACGCTTCTGGATCGACGAGGAGAGCTACCTCGCCGACACCTGGCGACCGGGCGGCGGACCCGCCGGGACGCGCGACGTCTCGGTGCGCCCCAACCAGGTCGTCGCCGCCGCGCTGCCGCACTCGCCGCTGACGCGCTCGCGACGCGCCGAGGTGGTGCGGCGCTGCGAGCTCGAACTGCTCACGCCGCGCGGACTGCGGACGCTCGCTCCGAAGAACCCGGCCTACGTCGGGCGCTACGCCGGCGGTCCGAAGGAGCGCGACGAGGCCTACCACCAGGGCACGGTCTGGCCCTGGTTGCTCGGCTTCCACGTCGAAGCGACCCTGCGCGCCTTCCCGCACGACGCGGAGCGCGCCGCGAAGTTGCGCGCGTTGATCGAGGGCTTCGCCGAGCACCTCCAGGGCCAGGGGCTGGGCCAGGTCTCCGAAGTCTTCGACGGCGACCCGCCGCACCGACCGGGCGGCACGATCGCCCAGGCCTGGAGCGTGGCCGAACTCCGCCGCACGCTCGCGCTGCTCGACGGGGAGCGGTCGTGATGGTCGCCTCCGGGGGAACGAAGCGCCGCGTCCTCATGCTCGGTTGGGAGTTTCCGCCGCACATCAGCGGCGGACTCGGCACGGCCTGCCAGGGACTCACGCGCGGACTCGCGCACGCCGGTGTCGACGTCCTCTTCATGGTCCCGCGCGCCTACGGCGACGAGGACGCGAACTGGATGTCCATCGTCGGCGCGAACGACGTGCGCGAGCGCGTCGAGATTGCGAACGAGCCCGGCCCTGACGAAGCGACGGACGGAGGGAGCGGGAGCGAGCACGTCGACGACGTACGAGGCGCGCCGTCGAGCGGCGCAGCGCGAACGACGCACCGCTCCGACGCCTTCCACGGCGAGACGCACGCCGCCGCCGACGACGAGGGTCGCGTCCTGCCCGTCCCGCGGATCGGGCGCGTGCGCGAGATCGCGGTCGACAGCCCGCTCGTCCCCTACCTCGACGCGGGCGGTTACCGCACGCGGCTCTCGGAACTCGTGAGCGGACCGTTGGTGCGCGCCACGGCGAAGAGCGGCGGCGCGGGGCTCCCCTTCGCGACGCTCGGCGAGAGCGCGACCGACGAGGGCGTCGGCGTCCCCGGCGAGCCCGAGGGCTGGCGCGACCTCGCCGTGCGCATTGGCGACGCGGTGAACGCGGGCGTGCGCTTCGACGAGCGCACGTTCGAACTGTGGGGCGGCTACGGCGCGGGGCTCTTCGACGAGGTCGCCCGCTTCGCCGCGGCGGCGGCGACCGTCGCGTCGCGCGAGCGGTTCGACGTCGTCCACGCGCACGACTGGATCACCTACCCCGCGGGCGTCGCGGCGGCGCGCGCGCGCGGCGTGCCGCTCGTCTGCCACCTGCACGCGACGGAGTACGACCGCACGGGCGAGAGTCCCGACACGCGCGTGCTCGCGATCGAACGCATGGGTCTCACGTCCGCCGACCTGGTGGTCTGCGTGAGCCACTACACGGCCAAGATCGCGCGCCGTCGCTACGGCGTGCCGCCCGAGCGCATCCGCGTCGTCCACAACGCCGTCACGCAGAAGGAGCAGCGCGCGGAGTGGCACTCCGACCGGACGATCGCCGACCCGATCGTGCTGTTCCTCGGACGCATCACCTTCCAGAAGGGTCCCGACTACTTCCTCGAGGCCGCCGCGAAGGTCGTCGCGGAGCGACCGCGCACGCGCTTCGTCGTCTCGGGCTCGGGCGACATGCTGCCCGAGATCGTCATGCGCTCCGCGCGGCTCGGCCTGTCGGAGAACCTGTTCTTCACGGGCTTCCTGCGCGGCAAGGACGTCGAGCGCATGTACGCCATGGCCGACCTCTACGTCATGCCCTCGGTGTCCGAGCCGTTCGGCATCACGCCGCTCGAGGCCATGGCGCTCGACGTCCCCGTGATCGTGTCCCGCACCAGCGGCGTCAGCGAGATCCTCGCCAACGCGCTCAAGGTGGATTTCTGGGACACGGACGAGCTCGCCAACAAGATCCTCGCCACCCTGGAGTACGGACCGCTGAGGGCGCAGCTCGTCGAGAACGGACGCGAGGAGGTGCGCCGCATGCGTTGGGAGCTCCGCGGTGAGGTGCTCCGCGACACGTACGAGGAGATCCTGCGATGACGAGCCTCGTCTTCTACTTCCAGGTGCACCAGCCGCGCAGGCTCAGGCGCTACCGCTTCTTCGACATCGGTCGGAGCGACGCCTACTTCGACGACGCCGAGAACGAGCGCATCCTGCGCCGCGTCGCCGACAAGTGCTACCTGCCCATGAACGCGCTGCTGCTGCGGCTCGTCAACAAGCACGGGGGACGCTTCAAGTGCGCGTTCTCCGTGTCGGGCACCGCGCTCGAGCAGATGGAGCGCTGGTCGCCGGAGACGCTCGAGAGCTTCCAGCGCCTCGCCCGCACGGGCCACGTCGAGTTCCTCGGCGAGACCTCGCACCACTCGCTCTCGGCGCTCGCGGACGAGGACGAGTTCCGCGCGCAGGTGGGAGCGCAGTCCGACCGCGTCGAGGAGCTCTTCGGCCGGCGGCCGACGGTGTTCCGCAACACCGAGCTGATCCTCTCGAACCGCATCGCGCGGCTCGCCGAGGAGCTCGGCTTCCGCGGGATCCTCGGCGAGGGCGCCGACCACCTGCTCGGCTGGCGCAGTCCGCACCGCGTCTACCGACCGGAGGGGACGGAGCGCATCAAACTCCTGCTGCGCTCCTACAAGCTGTCCGACGACATCGCGTTCCGCTTCAGCAACCGCGCGTGGAGCGAGTGGCCGCTGCGCGCCGAGACTTTCGCGCACTGGGTGCACGGGTTGCCCGACGAGGACCGCTTCGTCGGACTCTTCATGGACTACGAGACCTTCGGCGAGCACCAGTGGCGCGACACCGGGATCTTCGACTTCATGGAGGCGCTCCCGGGCGAGGTCCTGCGCAACCCGCGCTTCCGCTTCGAGACGCCGACCGAGGTCGTCGAATCGACCGACGCGTCGGCGCGCCTCGACGTGCCGAAACCGGTGTCGTGGGCCGACGCCGAACGCGACCTCACGGCCTGGCTCGACAACGCGATGCAGCACGCCGCGCACGCCGCCGTGTACGAGTTCGCGGACCGCGTCCGCGCCCTGGCGGAGAAGGGCGACGACCGCCACCTCCGGACGTGGCGCGACCTCACGACGTCGGACCACTTCTACTACATGTGCGTCAAGTTCTTCTCGGACGGCGACGTGCACAAGTACTTCAGTCCCTACGCGACGCCGCACGACGCCTACATCGCGGTGGCGAACGTGCTCGCCGACTTCGGAGCTCGACTCGCCCTGCTCGAAGCGGGCGAGGCCGGCGACGAGGCCGACCTGCTCCGCCCCCGTCCCGCGATCCGACTCTCCACCCCGCCGGCGCGCGGGGAGGACGCTGCCGCGCGCCAGGAAACGCGCTGACTCCACACGCACGACGACTCCCCGGTCATGACGTTCAACCTCTTCGAAGTGAGTTGGGAGGTCGCCAACAAGGTCGGCGGCATCCACACGGTGGTGAGCTCCAAGGCGCGCGAACTCGTCGAGCGCTTCGGCGACCGCTACGTCGTCATCGGTCCGTGGCTGCACGGCCAACAGGTGCAGACGCGGCCGTTCGACGAGGAGCCCGGTTTCGAGGGCTTCGTCGCGGCGTGCCAGCGCCGCGGCATCTCGGTGCGCGTGGGGCGTTGGAACGTCCCGGGGCGGCCGCGCACGCTGCTCGTCGGCTTCTCGAAGCTGTTCGAGAGCAAGGACGCGATCCTCGCGGGGCTGTGGGAGCGCCACGGCGTCGACTCGCTCGTCGGCGGTTGGGACTACATCGAGCCCGCGATGTTCGGGCACGCCGCGGGCATGGTCATCGAGGCCTGGCTCGAGCACGAGGCCGAGCCGGGGCGCGCCGTCGCGCAGTTCCACGAGTGGATGACCGGCTCCGGCGCGCTCTACCTCAAGGACAACGTCCCCCACGTCGCGACGATCTTCACGACGCACGCGACGATGCTCGGGCGCGCGCTGTCGGCCACCGGGCTCCCGCCGGACGAGGCGCTCGGCAACCGCACGCCGGAGGAGGTCGCGGCCGAGATCGGCGTGCGCGCCAAGCACTCCATGGAGGGCGCCTGCGCGCGCGGCTGCGACGTCTTCACGACGGTCAGCGCGATCACCGCGGCGGAGGCCGAGCTCCTCCACCGGCGCCAGCCGCGGCCGCTCATGCCGAACGGCCTCGACCTCGGGCTGCTCGAGGAACTCTCCTCGGCGGCGGCCGACGGCTCGGCGCGGCAGCTGCTCACCGACGTCGCGGCCTGCATGTGCGGCGAGGACCTCTCGAAGGCGATGTTGGTCGCGACGTCCGGTCGCTACGAGATGCACAACAAGGGCATCGACGTGCTGCTCGACGCGCTCGCGCTCGTCGACCGCGAGCCCGGCGACCCCGTGGTGTGCTTCGTCCTCGTCCCCGCCGGCGTCAGCGGCCCGCGGCGCAAGGTCAAGGAGTGCCTGATCGGCCAGCGCTCCGGTCGGATCGGCATCTCCACGCACGAACTCATCGACCGCGAGAACGACCCGGTCCAGCGTCAGTGCGAGCGCCTCGGCCTCCTCAACGACGCGGGCTCGCGCGTCAAGATCGTCCAGGTGCCGGTGTACCTCGACGGCACCGACACGATCGTGCCGCTGCAGTACGAGGCCGCGCTGCGCGCGATGGACCTCTCGGCGTTCCCCTCGTTCTACGAGCCGTGGGGCTACACGCCGGCCGAGAGCATCGGCGTCGGCGTCCCGACCGTGACGACCGACATGGCGGGCTTCGGCGCGTGGGCCGACGAGAACGGACTCGGTCCGGCGCGCGGCGTCACGGTGCTGCGCCGCTCGGGCGTCGGCGACGCCAAGCACGTGCAGGAGCTCGCCCAGGAGATCCAGCGCTTCCAGAAGGATCGGCTCGGCGACCAGTCGCTGCGCGCGGCCTGTCTCGAGAGCGCGGCGAAGGTCTCGTGGAAGGACCTCGTCCGGCACTACCTCGAGGCCTTCGAACTCGCGCTCGAGATCGCCTCGGACCGTCCGCAGCCCGCGCCGCGCGCGCACAAGCTCGTCGCCGTCACCGACCGCGACACGCGGCCCGCGCACGCGCCGCGCATGCACACCTTCGACGTCGAGGCGCGCCTCCCGCGCGAACTCGCGCCGCTCGAGCGCCTCGCGGGCAACCTGTGGTGGAGCTGGGACCCCGACGCCCAGTCGCTGTTCAGCGAGATCTCGCCGGACATGTGGGAGTCCTGCCTCCACAACCCGGTGCTGTTCCTGCGCCGCGCGTACCCGCGCGACCTCGAGGTCAAGGCGGCCGACGCGGACTACGTCGCCCGTCTCGAACGCGTCACGCAGCGCTTCGACACCTACATGCGCTCGCGGCGCGCCACGCTCTCGCTCCCCGACGGCGGTCACGTCGACACGGACTCCCCCATCGCCTACTTCTGCTTCGAGTTCGGCGTGCACGAGTCCGTGCGCATCTACTCCGGCGGACTCGGCATCCTGGCGGGCGACCACCTCAAGTCGGCGAGCGACCTCGACCTCCCGCTCCTCGGCGTCGGCCTCTTCTACAGCGGCGGCTACGTGCAACAGCGCGTCACGTCGCACGGCGAGCAGGTCTCGCTCGAGGCCCCGAACGACCCGTGGAGCCTGCCGCTCGAGCTCGTCCGCGGTGCCGACGGCGAGCCGATCTTCGTCGATGCGCACCGCCACCGCCACCTGCCGTTGTCCGAGTCGGTCGTGCGTCTGCGCGCCTGGAAGCCAGGTGGGTCGCGTGACGCTGTACCTGCTTTCGACGCGGACCACTACTCCGCGAACGGGCCGCAGATGCGCACGCTGACGCAGCGGCTCTACGGCGGCGACAACGAGCACCGTCTGCGCCAGGAACTTCGTGCTCGGTCGCGGCGGCAGCGTGCGGCTGCTCGACAAGCCTCGGCATCGGGCCGTCGGTCCCTGCACCTCAACAGCGAGGAGCACGCCGCGTTCGCCGCGCGAGCGCTGCTCGGGCCTGATGCGCGCGAAGAACCTCAGCTTCGACGAGGCCGCGCTGGTCGTGCGCTCGTCGACGGTCTTCACGACGCCCGCCGGTCCCCGCGGGGCACGACCGCTTCGACGAGCAGGTCGTGCGCCGCTGGCCGACACCGAGGGGCTGGGTCGGTCTCGGATGGGACCACTTCATGCGACTCGGCCAGGACTCCAGGCGCCGCGCCCCACAAGAGTTCAACGCGACGTTCTCGCGTGCAGCCTCGGGCTTCGTCAACGGCGTCTCGAAGAAGCACGGCGAGGTCAGCCGCTCGCTCCTCTCGTCGTACTGGCCCGGCCTCGTTCGCAACGAGGTCCCGGTCGCACGTGACGAACGGCGTGCACCTGCCGACCTGGACGCGCCCCGGCATCCAGCGTGCTCGGCGTCGAGGGGCGACCGATCGCGGCGGCGACTTCGCGGCCGGAGCGGCGCGCGTCGACCGTCGCGCGCTGTTCGAGGAGCGGCAGGCCGCGAAGCGCCTTTGCACGACCGCTGCGACGCGCTCATCACGCGCACGTTCCAACAGCGACAGGAGAGCCCGCGCGCCTGCTCACGCGCATGGTGTCCGGACTCGACGAACGCGCGCTCGTGATCGGATTCGCGCGGCGCTTCGCGCCGTACAAGCGCGCGAACCTGCTCTTCAAGGACCCCGATCGCCTCGAGCGGCTGCTCTCCGACGAGGACCTGCGCTACCCGTCCCTGTTCCTGTTCTCCGGCAAGGCGCACCCCGCCGACGGCGGCAGTCAGGACCTCCTGCGCCAGATCGTCGAGATCAGTCCCGCAGCGACGCTTCGTCGGCAAGGTCCTGTTCCTCCGGGACTACGACATCGGTCTCGCTCGCTACCTCAAGCAGGGCGTCGACGTCTGGCTCAACAATCCGGTGCGTCCGCTCGAGGCCAGCGGCACGTCGGGCATGAAGGTGGCCGCGAACGGCGGCCTCAACCTGTCGATCCTCGACGGTTGGTGGCTCGAGGCCTGCGACGGCGCCAACGGCTGGGCCATCGGCAGTGCGGACAAGACCTACCCGAACCAGGAACTCCAGGACCAGCTCGACAACGAGCAGCTCCTGCGCCTGCTCGAGGACGAGGTCGTGCCGCTCTACTTCGACCGCGACGAGGACGGACTGCCGCAGGGCTGGCTGGACCGCGTCGTGCACGACCTCTCGACGATCCCCGCGGTGTTCGACACCGATCGCATGGTCGGCGAGTACACCGAGCTCGGCTACCGCCCGCTCGCCGCGTCGCACCAGTCGTTGGTCGCCGACGACTTCGCGCTCGTCGAGAACGAGGCGGCGCGGCGGGAACGCGTCGCGCGCCAGTTCGCGGAGGTGCGGATCCGCGAGGTCCGCGTCCCCGACCTCCACTCGGTCCGCACGGGCGACGAGGTCGTCGTCGAGGCGGACATCGAGCTCGGCGGACTCGAACCCGACGCGATCGAGGTCGAACTCCTGATCGGGCACGCGACGAACCGGCACGACGAGCTCTCGGGCTTCGTCGCGCAGCGGCTCGCGCCCGTCGGCCCCGCCGAGGGCGGCGGCGTGCTCTACCGCACGTCGCGCCTCGTCGCGGCATCGGGCACGTACCGCTACGGTCTGCGCGTGCGACCGCGCCGACGCGGACCGTGGGACCAGGACATGATCGACCTCACGGTCTGGGCCTGAAGTCGGTCGTCGTCGGGGAGCGAGCGGGAACGCGATCGGTCGTGCAGGACCGCTCCTCCTCGTCCACTCAGTACACGGTCTCGACGAACTCGGGCTCGAGCCCGGCGGCGAGGACGTGCACGCTCCCTCGGTTCGCGCGCACGAGCACGTTGCGCCCCGGGCTCACCGTCAGCACGTCGCCGCGGCGCTCGAAGTCGAGCGTGAACAGGAGGACCGAGGCCGACTCCGTCCCCTTCGGCCGAGCGACCCGGTAGCCCATCACGTCGGCGTCGCTCTCCGGCGCCGGGACGATCCGCGTCGAGAGACCCTGCTCGAAGGTGTAGGTGTAGCCGGTCACGGGGACGATCGCCGTCTCGCCCGGCGCGAGTTCGAGCGCGCGCCCCGAGGACTCGCGGAAGTCCCAGTCGACCGCGAGGACGCCGCGCGCCTGCGCGTCGTCGTTGTGCACGACGAGATAGCGAGGCGTCGGGCGGTCGACGACGACGTTCTGCGCCTGCTGCGGCGGCGGCGTCGCGCGGCCCGCGAGGGCGAACGCCGAGGCGGCGACGAGGAGGGTCCCGAGGACGAGGAGCGGTGCGTTCGACATGGCGTGGGTCCGAGGTTCGTGCCGCGCGGTGTTCCCCGGCGCGGCGGTCGTCATAGTGGACCCGCGGAGGACGGCCGAGCGCGCGCGGACTTCCGCCCGCCCCGTCGAACTCCCTCCGCGCGTCCCCGCCCCGACCCATGGCCGCGCTCCTCGTCCCCGCCCTGCTCCTCGTCGCGCCGCTCTCGACGGGCGGCGGGCGCGACGGGACGCTCGCGGAGCTGCTGGCGCACGCCGTCGACCTCCCGACGCCGACCGAGCGTGCGGAAGCCGCCGCGGAGCTCGCCGCGCGCGAGGACGTGACGCTCGAGGAGTGGCTCGACGCCGCGCGCGCCTTCGCGCCGCTGGAGTCCGAGCTGACCGAGCCCGGGATGCACGCCGTCACCGTGCCGCTCCACGTGCTCGGTGCGACGGAGTCGACGACGCGGCACTTCTTCGTGCCGTCGTCGTGGAACCGTGACGACGCGTGTCCGCTGCTCGTCGTCCTGCACGGAGCGGGCGGCGACGGCCGCCAGATGGTCCCGTCCTACCGCAGCACGGCGGAAGCGCTCGGGGCCGTGGTCCTGGCGCCGACGGAGTCCGGTGCGAACGTCGGCTACACCGCGGAACCGCGCGAGCGCGCCGCCGTGCTCGAGGCGATCCGCTTCGCGCGCCGCCGCTTCGACGTCGACGAGGACCGCGTGTACGTGACGGGCTTCAGCCGCGGCGGGCACCTCACCTACGACCTCGCGCTCCGACGTCCCGACCTCTTCGCCGCCGCCGCTCCGCTCGCCGGCGGACCGCGACTCGTCCCCGAGCGCGGTCAGGCGTCGATCCGCTTCGCACCGAACCTCGTCGGACTGCCGCTGCGCGCCGTCGTCGGCGAGCTCGACGACGCAGCGATGCTCTGGAACGTGCGCGACCTCGTCCGGCGCGCGCGCGAGGAGGGCGCGGAGTCCGTCGAGTTCGAGGTCCTGCCCGGCACCGGTCACTCCTTCGACCCCGAGGCGTGCACGGACTGGGCGGCGTGGTTCGGTGCGCGCACACGCGATGCCGAACCGTCCGAGGTCGTGCGCGCGTCGGTCCGCGAGGACGAGGCGCGGCGCTCGTGGTTGCGGGTGACGAGCTTCACGAAGGAGGTCGAGGAGGACTTCCGCCCGACGATCCAGGTGCGCGCGGGGAAGCAGCCGGACGAGGACGAACTGCGCGAGGCCGTCGCCGACGCGACGTGCGAGCGCACCGCTGTCGTGCACGCGCGCTTCGTCGAACCCGGACGCTTCCGCGTCGAGGCCATCGGAGCCGACGAGGTCGAGTTGCTCCTCACGACGGAACGCCTCGGCGACGTCGACGCGAAGAAGCCCGTCGTGCGCGTGCACGACGGACGGCGCGAACGTCGGGTCGCGGTCGAGATCGGGGCCGACGTGCTGCTCGGCGAGTTCGTGGAGCGTTTCGACCGGCGCTTCCTCCCGGTGGCACGAGTGCGTACGGCCGTGGCGCCGAAGCGGCGCTGAACGCCGCGCAGGGGCCGCCCCTGCGCACCGACTCGACCTCGCGTCGTGTCGTGACTACGCTCGGGCCATGCAGACCACGCGCCGCTCGCTCGCGCGCGGTCCGCGCGCCGCCCTCGCGCTCGCGCTGACCTGCGCCCCGTTCGCTTCCTGCATGTCGTTCGCCACGGGGACCAGCGCCCCGAAACCGCCCGACGAACTCGGCGTCGACGCGCCGGTCGTCGCGCTCTCCGGCGACTCGACGTTCACGACGACGCTCCGGCACGCGGTGGCGGAGTCCGGCCTCTTCGGCGGAACCGTCGAGGACGCGTCGTCGGCCGACCTCGAACTCCTCGTGTCGATCCAGTCCGACAGCGAACTCTCGACGCTCGGCCTCTTCAACGTCTTCCTCCTCGGTGCGCTGCCGCTGCCGTTCGAGGACGTCACCAGGACCTACCTCGCGCGCGTGCGCGTCGGTTCGCTGCCCGAGGTCGCGCTGCCGCCGGTGCGGAGGACGGTCCACGTCTGGGGCGGACTGCCGCTGATCCTGTTCTTCTGGGTCTCGGTCGACGAGTCGGAGCTGCGAGAGAGCACGGCGCGCGAGATCGTGTCGCGCACCGCGGCGGCCTACGCCGACCTGCACGCGCGCACCTTCGACGCCGCGACGAAGTCCGACGATCCCGCGGCGCTCGAGCGCTTCGTCGCGGCGTTCCCGCGTTCGGAGCGTGCGAACGAGGCGCGCGACGAGCTCGAGCAGCGGCTGTACGCGGCGCTCGACGCGAACGCTCCGGCGTCGGCCTACCTGCGCTACCTCGCGAGCTTCCCGAACTCGCCGAGGAGCGCCGAGGTCCGGGCCCGCGGCGTCGAGCCCGCGTGGCGCGAGATCGCGGCGGCGCCGGACGTCGAACGCGTCGAGGAGTTCGTGCACGCGTTCCCGGGGCACGCGCTCACGGCGGAGGCGCTCGCCCTGCTCGACGACCTGCTCTGGAAGCGCGCGGAGAGCGCCGCGACGAACGCGTCGTACTACACGGCCTACGCCGAGCGCTTCCCCGACGGCGACCACGCGGCGGCGTGCGCCGACGTCCTCGACTGGGTGCGCGCGGAGCGCGGCGGCACCCAGGAGGCGGTCGAGACCTACCTCGCGGACCGGCCGGACGGTCGCTTCGCGCAGCACGCGCGCCGAGCGCTCGAGATCCTCGCCGATCCCGCGCGGAAGGCCGTGGCCGCCGAGATCCCTCACCGCGTCGACCTCGCGATCCACAGGAACGACACGTCGTCGGCGATCGTCGGCACCGCCGAGTACGACGGTTCGCTGCTCAGCGTCGAGGCCGACATGCGCATCGTCGTGACGTACCACGCCGTCGTGCGCAACGGAGCGGTCGTCGCCTACACGCTCCTGACCGGATCGGTCACCGCCGACGACGACCTCTACGTCCTCGCCGAGGACGGCACCTGGAACGCCGGCTTCCCGCGCACGTTCCGCTGAGCGCGCGGGCGGCGCACGACTCCGCGGCCCTCGACGAGGAGGTGACGCCGCCGGTCGGTCGTGCGCTGCCGACGCCGGACGGGCTCGGAGCCCCGCTCGCCGACCACGTCGAGCGCCTCGACCGGAAGTTCCTGCCATTTGGCACGTGTGCGGACCGCCGTGACGCGTTCGCGCCGCCGCCGAAGCCGTTCCGGCACCGGTCCGAGCGCGACGGGTTTCCGTCGCGTCGTCGACTGGGATAGAGTCGGAAGGGGCGCTTCCCCGTTCGCCGGCCGCTCGACCCGATGACCGACCACAAGAGCCTCGAACGGATCGTCCCGGACCGCATCGAGCAGTCGGAACACACAGGTCGCGAGACGCTCGACCTCCACCTCGAGCGGTACCGTTTCGCCGCGAGCCACGCGCACCCGGGACGCGCACTGGACTGCGCCTGCGGCGTCGGCTACGGGACGCGGATCCTCGCCGACGAGGGTCGAGGCGTCGTCGAGGCGCTCGGGGTCGACATCGACGCGTCGGCGATCGACTACGCGCGCGAGCGCTACGCGAGCCCGTCCGCGACGTTCCTGCGGAGCAATCTGCTCGAGCTCGAGGTCACGGGGTCGTTCGAGACCGTCGTCTCGCTCGAGACCATCGAGCACCTCCCGGAACCCGAGCCGTTCGTGGCGCGACTCGTCGAACTCCTCGCACCCGGCGGTGTGCTCGTCGCCTCCGTCCCGACGACACCGTCCGTCGACCTCAACCCGCACCACCTGCACGACTTCACCCGCGCTTCGTTCCTCGCGCTGCTCGACCGCAACGGACTGAGCCCCGTCGACGAGCTCGTGCAGGTCCAGAACGTCTCCCCCGTCGCTGTCCTGCGGCGCTCCGAGAAGCGCATGTCCGAGATGCGCAAGGGCCTCGTCGGCTGGTACGTGAGGCACCCCGACGCCTTGGTGCGTCGCGTCACGGCGACGCTGCGCCACGGCTTCGTGAACAAGTACTCCACCTTCGCCTGTATTCGATCGGGAGATCGAGGGTGACGCCGTGAGCTCGAGTCGAGTCATGGTCCTCGTCCCGGCGTTCAACGAAGCTGAACGCATCGGCGCCGTCGTCCGCGGTGTCGCCCGGGTTCTTCCGGACGCGGAGATCGTCGTCGTCGACGACGGATCCCGCGACGACACGACGCTCGAGGCGACGCGCGCCGGTGCACGTGTACTCGACCTCCCCTTCAACCTCGGGTACGGCGGCGCACTCCAGACGGGCTACCGCTACGCACTCGAGAACCGCACCGACGTGATCGTGCAGATGGACGCCGACGGACAGCACGATCCGGCGCAGATCCCCGCGCTCCTCGAGACGCTCGAACGCGAAGGCGCGGACCTCGTGATCGGATCGAGGTTTCTCGCCCCGTCGGGCTACACGATGGGCGCGACAAGGACGGTCGGCAGGAAGCTCTTCCAACGGCTCGCGCGCGTCGCGGGACTCGAGGTCACCGACCCCACGTCGGGCTTCCAGGCCATCCGCAGGTCCGTCTTCTCGATCTACGTGGATCCTTTCTTCCCGACGGACTACCCCGACGTCGACGTCCTGCTCGTCGTGCACCGCGCGGGGCACCGCATCGTCGAGGTACCGGTGGTCATGCACCAGACGACGCGCCCCTCCACGCTGCACGGCGGACTGCGGTCGATCTTCTACGTGTACAGGCTCGGGCTCTCCGTCTGGGGCGGAGCCGGCAAGGCGCGATGAGCACACAAACGCAGCAGGAAGTCGTGGATCTCGAGGCGCTACGCGAGCAGTTCCTCCACACCGAGGGCGGCCTCTCCTCGCGTGTCACGGCGCTCGTCATCGGGACCGCACTGCTCGTCTCCGTGCTCGTCCTGGTGAAGCGCCGCACGCTGCGCGAGGAGTACACGCCGATCTGGGTGACTGCCGCGTTCCTCGCGTTCCTCGCGAGCGTGCGACTCGACTGGCTGCGCAGCCTCTCGCACCTGATCGGTGCCTGGACCACCAGTTCGACGCTCTTCCTCCTCGGCGAGGTCTTCCTGGTGTGCCTCGCGCTCAACTACGCCGTCCGGCTCTCGCGCCAGAGCCTGCAGATCAAGGAGCTCGCGCAGGAGTCGGCGATCCTGAGGAGGCGCATCGAGGATCTCGAGGGCAGAGCGAAGGCTGGACCCGCGGACGCGATCGACGGTGAGTCACCGCCGCAGGACCGCGAAGCCGACTGAGTTCGGTCGCACGACAGGGTCGCGGTGTGTCCTTCTCGAACCGCGTGGAACCGCGGATTCGCCTGCCTAGCCCGGATGAATCACCACGATTCGTGCCGGTGCGCGGCATTCGGCGATTGGCGGTGCTTCGGTGGCGTCATCGCCCGGAGGCGGGGTGAACACCCCGCCCTGGACGATGGCGTCGCCGAAGTGCCGCGAAGCGTCGAACGGTCGACGAAGTCGACCGCTGCGGCGTGCAGGCGCGGATCGTCGCTCTCGATTCGGGCCGGCTTCCGTGGTGCTCCGGCGCCGCGGAACGAGGAGCTTCGACCTCGCCCTCACGCTCCGCGCTTCTCGCGCACCTCGTACCCCCGACACTCCTCGCCGGAGAGTTCGCGCACCTCGATCGACGGCAGCACGCGCGACTTCACGTCGAACAGGCGACAGCCGTAGGGCCAGCGACGGTCGTAGGTCGTGACGAGATGGCGACAGCCGAAGCACGTGACGGTGCGCGTCCCGCTCGGCCGAAGGTCCTCCTCGCGTGCCACGCGAACCTCCGTCAACGGCCGTACGTCACGGCGATGCGGTTGGAACGCGCGAGCCCGCCCGGCGCACCGCGGTCTTCGAGGAAGGCCTGGGCGTGGAGCGTGCGCCCGACGAGCCCCGGCACGTACTCGATCGCGTAGCTCCAGCGTCCGACGCCGGGCTCGCCCACCGGGCCCGAGGCCTTCGTCGCGAGGAAGCGGCACGCGCCCGACGCGACGATCGGTCCGACCGTCAGCGGGTCGACGTCGAGGATCCAGTCTTCGGTCGTGACGGCGACGTAGAGCTCGGCGCCGCCGAGCGCTCCGACGAGCACGACCTCCGCGTCGTGCGCGTCGAGTCGCACGGGACCGTGCGCGCCGAGCAGCGGGACGAAGCCGCCGGTGCCCGCGACACCCGCGCCGTACTGCACGACGCGGCCGTCGCGCGGAGCGGCGAACCGCCGCCCGCGGAGCAGCTCGAACGTCGCGTCGCCGAACCCGACGAGGTCGAGGTCGCCGTCGGTGTCGACGTCGACGAAGCGCGCGGCTCGCGGCGCCCAGTAGCACGCGGCGGCTCCGCCGGACGTGGGCGCGACGACCGTTCGTCCGTCCGCGCCGGCGACGACGAGCTCCGGCACGCCGTCGCTGTCGACGTCGGCCAGTTCGACACCGGTCGGCTCGAGAGCACCGATCGCGATCGGTGCCGACGGGATCCACGCACCGGCGACGTTCGCGAGGACGAGGGCGCGACCTCCGCCGACCAGCACGATGTCGACGTCACCGTCGCCGTCGGCGTCCGCGCAGGTCGTGAGCTCGACGGTTTCGCCGAGCGTGCCGACCACGACCTCGGGATCGAAGCCGGCGCCGCGCGAGTACGCGACCAGGACGTCCGACCCGCGCACGCAGACCGCGTCGTCGCGGCCGTCGCCGTCGAGGTCGGCGAGACGTGCGACGTCGGCAGGAGCGTTCCCGTCCGCCGCGAACGCGTCGCCCTCGCGGTGCAGGACGCGCCCGGCGGCGACGGCTCGTCCGTGCCGTCGCCGTCCAGGTCGCCGACGACGAGGTCGACGTCGAGGAGCCGCTCGCCGTCGACCAGGATCGGCGACGGCGGATCGAGCGCGCCGTCGAGGCGCGTGCGCGCGAGTCTCCAGCCGTCCGCGACGAGGAACGCGGCGTCGCGGGCGCGTTCGCGCCGCAGCACGAGTGCTCGACGCGCACCGGGCGCGACCTCCTCCCAGGCGAAGGCGCCGGCCGCGTCGTTGCGGCCGATCGTCCCGCCGACGAGGAGGTCGACGTCGCCGTCGTGGTCCAGGTCGGTCGCGACGAGTTCGGCGACGGCCGACATGTCGAACGGGATCGCCGTCCGTTCGCCGCCGAGGTCGAGCGCGGACACCGCCGCGCTCGTGATCCGCAGGAAACGTCCGTCGCGGTGCGCGAACGCGACGTGCGTCCCGGGCAGCGACGTGAGTTCGCTCGGCACGAGGAATCCCGTCGCTCCCCACGCGCGGCGGATCTCGACGGCCGTGTCGCGCGTGACGACGAGGTCGCGGTCGCCGTCGGCGTCGACGTCGCACGCGACGGCGTTGCCGAGGTCGAAACCGTCGCCCTCGACGGTGAGCTTCCGCACGACGGGCGAGGCCGGGTCGACGGGCCCGTCGAGCTCGAGCAGCGTGCCGTCGACGAGCTGGACGATCAGTTCGTCCGCGCGATCGCCGTCGCGGTCCGCGGCGAGCACCGAGCGGACCGGGAACGGCAGCGCGACCTGCACCGCTCGCTCCGCGCCGGCGAGCACGAGTTCGCCCGCGTGCGTCACGACGGCCAGCGCGGACGCGCCCTCGCCGAGTGCGTCGAACGCAGCGACGGAGCTCGCGGCTCCGTGCCAGAGGGCGACGAACTCGGGGCCCGCGCCGCGCTCGAGGACGAGGCCGAACACTTCGCCGTCGTCGCCCAGGGCGCAGACCACCCGGTCGCGCACGAAGCGGACGGTGGAACCCGGCAGCGCGACGACGCAGGACTCGACGAGGCGGCCCTCGCCGTCGAGCTCGAGTGCGACGAGCTCGGCGAGTTCACCGACACCGTTCGCGCGCGGCGCGAACCAGGCCTCGCGACCGTCGCCGTCGGGATCGAGCGCGGCGCCTCGCGGGAGGTCGACCGTCGCGTCGGCGACGAGTCCGCCGCCGAGCTCGATCGCGCCGTCACCGAGGCGCCCCGCGACGATCCGGTCGCCGGCGCGCAGGAGCAGCACCGGGTCCTCGCCGCCCGCGGGCTCGAACGCCCCGACGAACTCCGTCGCTCCGGGCGGCGGCGCGAGGGCGAGCCCCGCGACGTCGGGGGACTGGGTGACGAGAAGGACGAGCGGTGCGGGGAGGACGACCATGGGCGATGCGGAGGCGAGGTCCGCCCGAAGAGGGCTGGACGACGGATGCGCTATCGAACCCCGCCGCCCCCGCTCTCGTCACCCGTGTCCACGCGACGGGCCGCGCGTCCCGGTGCGGGGACGCGCGGCCCGTGGTTCGCGCGGTGTTCGGTCGGCTCCGCGCGTCAGCGCGCCTCGATGCGACGCAACCTCCGCGCCGCCTCTTCACAATCGGGGTTCTCGTCGAGGCAGCGCCGCAGCGCGCGCTCCGCGTCGGCGACCTTGCCCTGGTTCTCGTACACGATCGCGCGGTTGTACTCGACGCGCCACGTCTCGACGCCGAGCTTGGCGGCCAGGTCGAGCGCGCGCAGCGCTCCGGCCGCGTCGCCGTCGAGGTCGAGGAGCTGTGCCGCGAGCAGGTGCAGCTCGCCGCTGTCCGGCGCGAGCAGGAGTCCGTCGTCGACGAGCCGCTCGGCGCGCGGGTAGTTGCCGGCCTCGATCGCCATGCGGGCGCGCAACGCCGTCGCCTCGGTCAGTCGCGGATCGGCGTTGATCGCGGCGTCGAGGTAGGCCGTCGCGGTCTCGGGGCGACCCAGCGAGTACGCCGCGCTGCCGCAGGCGTACTGGACGCGCCCGTTGTTCGGGAAGTCGAACGCGAGCGTCTCGAGCTCGCGCAGGAGCTCGTTGCGCGTGCGCACCTTCGGCTTGGGGTCCTCCGGTCCGTACTCGCCGCGCTCGATGGCGCGCGCGTCGCGGAGCTCGACCAGCAGCGCGTCGAGACGCGCGTCGGGATCGCCGAGCTCGGGGATCGGTTGGTGGTTGAACACCGAACAGCCCGAGAGGCCGACCAGGCACAGGATCGCGGCGAGACGCATGGTGTGGGACTCCTTCCTTCTTCCTTGTACGTGTGCGAGCGGAGCGCGCCGGGGGGGACGGACGATCGGCCTCAGAACGGCAGGTTCGAGTTCATCAACTGCGCGAGCGGCGGGACCAGCGTGACCGCCAGGATGCCCGGCAGGAAGCAGACCACCAAGGGAACGGCCAGACGCGTCGGCAGCAGTTGCGATTGCGCGAGAACCGTCTCGCGTCGGCGACTCCAGAGCTCGTCGGCCTGGCGGCGCAGCGTCGCCGACGTGCCCGCGCCGACCTCCTCGGCGTGGACGAGCGCCGACACGAAGACCGACACCGAGGGGATGTCGAGCCGGTCCGCGAGGTTGCGGTAGCTCTGCTTGCGCGGGATGCCCGAGAGCGACTCCGCGCGGAAGCGCTGGAGCTCCTCCGCGAGCGGACGGTCCTCGTCGTTCGTCGTGAGGATGCGTTGGATCGACGAGTCGAGTCCCTGCCCGGCCTCGGCGAGCGACGCGAGCAGCTCGAGCGTCATCGGCAGGTCCTGCTCGACGAGCTCGACGCGCGTGCGCCGCGCGTTGCGCACGTAGGCGATCGGGAGGAGCAGGAGCGCGAGCCCCGCGATCCACGGCGCCCAGCCGTACAGCGGCGCCATCGCGGCGCCGAGTCCGCCCGGGAGCGCTTCGGCGAACTGCTCGCCCTTCGCCAGCACGTCCGACGACCGGACCAGGAGGACGACGAGGAACGCGAGGAGCGCGCACCCCACCTCGGCGAGCACGAACAGGCTGCGCGCCGACGACTCGCGGAAACCGGCGAGGTACAGCCAGCGGTCGAGACCGCCGTCGGGCACGGCGAACGTGCCCCGCGCCTCCTCGACGGGAGCGGCGTGGTGGAAGAGCCGCTGGCGCGCGCGCCGGCGCATCGTGATGCGGAGCCAGGCCCACACGCCGCCGACGACGAGCAGGACGAGGAGCCACCGCGCGACGTCGCTGTCGAGCGAGAGTGCGAGGGAGGTGACCGGGAGCGAGGCGGGACTCATCGCGGTGGAGGCGTTCAGACGCGGATCGCGGCGAGGCGCTGCACCCAGAGGATGCCGACGGCCTGCAGGACGAGGATCGAGGCCACGACGAACTGGCCGAGCGAGCTGCGAGCGAAGCTCACGAAGTCGACGGCCGAACTGTGCGCGACGACGTAGCCGAGACCGTAGGTCAGGAGCAGCACACCGAGCACCGAGACCTCGGTCTCGACGGTCTGCGTGCGCAGTCGACGACGCAGCGCGACGCGGTCGCGGACGGCGCGGCCGACCGACGAGAGCGCGTGCGCGTGTCCGGCCCCGCCCTCCCAGTTCGTGCCGATCGTGAAGGTGAACAGTCGGAACGAGTCGAGCGGGACGCGATCGCGGAAGGCCTGGAGCACCTCGCGCGGGCTCTGACCGAGTCGCAGTCGGTCGACGATCTCGCGCAGTTCGGCGCCGACGGGTTCGGCGACGCGTTCGGAGGCGTGCGACATCGCGTCGACGATCGTCCCTCCGGAGCGCACGGAGCCGACGATCAGGTCGATGCCGTCGGCGAGCTGGCCCTCGAGCTTCAGGATCAGCTTCTCGACGCGCCGCTCCTCGAGTCGCCAGACGAGGACGCCGACGAAGACGGCGAGCGCGAAGGAGACCGGCGTCCCGAGCTGGATCCAGAGGAGCGCGACGAGGAAGCTGCCGATCGACGCGACCCACATCGGCCAGCGGCGCCGGTCGACGAGGCTCCCCTCGACGTCGTCGAACTCCTCCTCGATCTCGTGCTCGATCGCGTCGACGGGTCGCGCGAGGCGCGACAGCGCGCGTCGACGCGCGTAGGTCCGCCGCGCTCCGACCAGGAGCACCGCGAGTCCGACGACGAGCAGAGCGAGGAGCCAGGGGTCAGGCACGATCGACCTCCGGCGCCGACCTGCCCGGGACGCGGTTCGTCTCCGGAGCGCGGAAGAGGCTCATCGGGAGCTCCTCGCCGCGGGCACGCATCTCGTCCGCGAGGTGCGGGACGATGCCGGTCGGCTCGTGGTGTCCGATCACGCGACCGCGGTCGCGGTCGACCGTGCGGAAGCGGTAGATCTCCTGCAGCAGCGGGGTCTGGCCCTCGAGGCCGGTGATCTCCGACACGCTCGCGACGCGACGCACGCCGTCCTCGAAGCGCCGCACGAAGACGACGATGTGGATGGCGGCCGCGATCTGTTCGCGGATGGCGCGGCTCGGGAGTTCCGTGCCGGCCATGAGCACCATCGTCTCGAGGCGCGAGAGCGCGTCGCGCGGCGAGTTCGCGTGCACCGTGCAGAGGCCGCCCTCGTGGCCGGTGTTCATCGCCTGGAGCATGTCCAGCGACTCGCCCGCGCGCACCTCGCCCACGATGATGCGCGTGGGACGCATGCGCAGGCAGTTGACGAGCAGGTCGCGCGCGCGGATCTCGCCGCGGCCCTCGACGTTCGGCGGGCGCGTCTCGAGCCGGACGACGTGCTCCTGGTCGAGCTGGAGCTCGGCCGTGTCCTCGATCGTGACGATGCGCTCGTCGCCGGGGATCGCCTCGGCGAGCGCGCCGAGCAGCGTCGACTTGCCGGAACCGGTGCCGCCGCAGATCAGGACGTTCTTGCGCGCGCGCACGGCGTGGCCGAGGAACGTGCGCATCTCCTCGGAGAGCATCTTGCGCTCGACGAGGTCCTGGCGCGCAGGCGGCGTGCCGAAGCGACGGATGGAGATCGTCGGACCGTCGATCGAGACGGGCGGGAGCGTGGCGTTGACGCGGCTGCCGTCGGCCATGCGGAGGTCCGCCATCGGCCACGACGTGTCGATGCGACGACCCACGCGGATCGCGAGACGCTCGATCAGTCGCGCGATGTGCTCCTTGTCGCGGAAGCGCACGTCGGTCTTCTCGAGTCGACCGAAGCGCTCGACGAAGACCTCGTCGGGACCGTTCACGAGGATGTCGGTCACGGCCGGGTCGTTCATCAGCGGGCTCAGCGGCCCGAGGCCGAGGGCCTCCTCGACGAGCTCGTTCGCGAGGCGGCTGCTCTCGCCGTCGTTGAGCGGCAGCGACTCGCCGGCCATGACGGTCGCGACGAAGCGTTCGGTCTCCTCGCGGATGACGCGGTCCTCCGCACCGAGCACGCCCTCCTCGCCGAGGTGCTCGAACAGACGCTCCTGGAGGCGCGCCTTCACCTGGACGTAGTCGGTCTCGCTCTTCTTCGGCTCGACGCGTTCTTCGGGGCGCGGTGCGCGCTCCTCGCGGCGCAGACGTCCCGACGTGTCGACGTTCAGGCTGCGTCGGAACAGCGAGCGGACCGCGTTCGGGCCGCTGCTCAGCGCTTCGCGCGCCTCTCGCGAGGGCGCGCCGGCGCGGGAGATCTTGTCGTCGGCACTCACGGTTGCGCCTCCGGCTCGGCCTCACCGAGCAGTTCGTCGTCGAACTCGTCCTTGCGCACGGTCCGCTTGGCCTTGCGACCGCGCACGGCTTCGCGCGTCTTCGCGCTCTTCCTCGAGACGCGCGGACGTGGCTCGATCTCGACGGCGTCGTCGCCCTCGTGGAGCGACTCGATCTCGTTCACGATCGTGCGCAGCGCGCGGCCGAAGCCGTACCACGACGGCGCGTGGAGCGCGTAGGGACGCCCGAGGTTGGCCGCGGCGAGGAGTTTCTTCGCGAACGGCACCTGCACGTCGACCTTGCGCCCCAGCCGGTCGGCGACGTCCTTCGGACCGAGTCGGCCGGGGAACGACGGGTAGGGCTGGTTGAGCAGGACGCGCAGACGCTCGTCCGGCACGCCGAGGCCCTGCAGCACCTCGATGTACGCCGGCATGTTCTGCACGATCGGCACGAGGTCGCTCGTGACGACGTAGACGAGGTCCGAGAGGTCGAGGATCGCGACCGACACCGCGTCGACCGCGGGGAACGTGTCGACGACGACGTAGTCGAACGCGCGGCGCGCGACGCCGATGACGCGCGCGATCGCGGAGTCCTCGACCTGCGAGGCCTGGATGGCGTCGCGCGGCGCGGTCAGGACGCGCAGTCCGTGCTTCGTCGGGGCCGAGAGGTTGCGCAGCAGCGTGGTGTCGAGGCGGTAGGCCTCGCGGCACGCGTCGACGAGGCCGGTCGACGGTTCGACGTCGAGCAGGCTGCCGCAGATGCCGAGCTGGAGCGACGCGTCGACGAGCAGGACGCGGTCCGGGTGGTCGCGCGCGAGCAGCGCCGCGGTGCTGACGCTGATCGACGTCTTGCCGATGCCGCCCTTGTTGCTGACGAACGACACGACGCGCCCGTCGGCGCGCGACGCCGTTCCGGCGTGGAGCAGCTGCCGGTCGAACACGTCCGCGAGCTCGGGCGGCGACACCGGTCGACGCAGGAAGTCGCAGACGTGCGCGCGCATCGACTGGATGAGCAGCAGCGGGCTGTGGTCGCCGTGCAGGAAGTCCTCGGAGTACGCCGCGACGATGCGCGTGCCCTGCGAGTCGCGCGCGATCGCGTCGGCGATCTCGGGGAGCCGCGCGTCGGTCTCCTCGAGGCGGAGGATCACGAGGTCGAGCGCGCGGTCGCGCGCGAGTTCGACCCCGCGGCGAAGGTCCGTCTCGCTCTGCACGAGGAACCGCGCACCCTGCACGACCGGCAGCGCGTCCTCGATCTCGTTGGCGAGACCGGGGTCGGAGCTGATGACGAGGAGGTGGAACGTCTTGTCCATGCGTTGGCGGGGGAGCGCTCGGGATGGAGCTGAGGGCGGTTGCGAGCGAGTGACGGCGCGGTCAGCGCACGAGGACGGGCGCGAGCGCCTTGTTCGGGACGGCGGCGAAGACCGCACCGAGCGAGGTCTCGAAGAGCTGCGTCGAGGCGAAGGCGTCGACGGCCGACGCGTTCTCGGGAGCGACGAAGTCCGGGCGCAGCGTGAGGGTGAGTCGAATCGTGGCGGGGTCCGTCCCTCCAGCGGAGACTCTGAACTCAGCCTTGTTGAGACAGTCGAAGGCCAGGAATCCGGTCACTCGAATCGGCCCCTCGGCGACGTCGACGAGTTCGGCGACGGCGAGCACGACCGTGTCCGGTCGGCGCTCCTCGGGTTCGACGTCCTGGTTCCAGGGCGGTCCACCCTGTTCGTAGTCTTCCAACGAGTAGAAGAGCTGCTCGTCGACCTGGAGCGGTCGAAGAGTCCCGTCGAGGACGGCCCGGCCCAGAACCGATCCGACATGGAGCTGTCCGCGCTCGCGCTCCAGAGGTGACATCGTGAAGTAGTCGGCCTGGAGGCGGCGCGTCCAACCAACTCGGACGTGGTTCGTTCCGACGACGCGCCAGAGAGTTCCGTCTTCGCGGGCTTCCAGAACCACGGGCTGACCGTCGAGAAGAACGTCGAGCGGAGGCGGTCGAGGATGTAGTCACGAAGCCCGTTCGCATCCAGTCGAAGAGTACTCGCCCGTCGTCTGCCGTCCGACGACGAGGAAACCCTCCTCTCCTAGGGCATCGAGCGAAGGGGCCTGCGTCGTGTCGTAGCACTTCGCCCCCACCGAGACGATGGGGCGACCCTGCGCTAGCGCTGTCGCGCGGACCGCGACCCCATCGCGACGCACGTCGAACTCCTGCCCGGTGTTCGCCAGTGAGAGCGGTCCGAGTCCGAAGAAGATGGGGACGCCCCCTCCGGTACTGCTGACGTCCGGGACCGCGTCGAATCCGAAGAGATTCGGAGTGCGGCGGAGACGAACCAGAAAGCTCTTCGCATCTCCGGCGCCAGCCTGGTCCGCAACTTCGAAGTCCGGTCGCGAGTAGTCGAAGTTCTCGACGTTGTCGACGGGATTCGACTCGCTGGCGACAAACGTGCCCGCGACGAGGTCACCGAACTCACGGTTGATCGAGTTGGGCTGCGGATCGGGCTGGTAGAGACCGAGGCTCCCGGGGACGAGGCCGCCAGCCGCTTCGACGACACCTAGCGCGAGGTAACTCGCTTGCGGCCCTGCGCCGAACGCGAACTCGACGTTTGGCGTCGTCGTCAGGTCGAGGTCCTCGTCGAACGTGAGCCTCATCGCCTCCTTCGCGCGAACACGTCGAAGGTCATCGTTCAACTCGTCGACCCAGCGGACACCCTCCAATGCCGCCGAGTCGACGGAGTTCTGCATGGTGACCTGGGTCGTCCGGATCAGGCCGAGGTCGCTCGACAACGCCGCGATGGCGAGGAGCACGGCCGCGAGCAGCGCGAACTGCAGCAGTACGGCGCCTCGGCGCGAGCGGTTCGTTGAGCGGTGCACGTCGGTTCCTCGGTCCTCGGCCGGAGAGACCACGATCAGCCGTCGGCCCGACGGACGTTGTTCGTGGTCGTGGACTTGCCGCCGTTGATCACCTGGACCTCGATCGGCTTCGGAAGGTCGCGAACGGGCCCGAGCGGGTCCTGGGGGACGACCTCGGGGATCTCGGAGCCCAGGTCGCCGTCGATGCGACCGGAGATCGCCACGGCGCGCACCTTCTCGCCGCGCTCGATCGCTGCGGCGAGGGCGGCGACCTCTTCGGCTCGGAGTGCGATGAAGCAGTCCAGGACGGGCTGCTTCACACCGGGGACGCTGCGTTCGCGGACCGGCCGCACGACGAGGGCTCGCGTCGCGACGCGACGCACCTGCGCCTGCTTGTCGAGGCCCAACATCTTCTGTTGGGTCTCGACCGACGCCCGTTCCTCGTCGGAGAGCGTGTCGGGGTTGATCGCCACGATGGTCGCCGTCGCGACGAGGTCGACCTCGTCGCCGTAGCTCAGACTCTCGAGGCCCGTCACCTCGGTGCAGTTCACGGTCACGCCGAACTTGCCCTCGGGAACGCCGGCCGTCGGACCGGCCTGCGTGCCCTCGGGGAAGAACTCGCTCGGGTGGAAGGGGCGGCCCTTCTCGTGACCGGACATGAGCACGCGTCCGAAGATCTGGTTCGGGTTGAGGACGATGCCCGAGTTCTCGATGCTGGCCTTCTGGACCTTCACCACGCTCGGCGTGCCGTCCTCCTTGTAGAAGATCGCGCTCGTCACGACGTCGAACGGTTCGAGGTCCTTCGACGGGACGAGGATCGCGACCATCTCGGGCTGGTCCACGGGCTCGACGGGCTTCGGTGCTTCGTAGGCGAGCACCGGGTTCGCCATGCCGGGGAGGGTGAACTTGCCGGTGTTCGCGAGCGACCAGTTCGCGTAGAGCGAGACGGAGAACGCGACGGCGAGGACGATGGCCGCGATGGTGGGCAGGGGGCTCTGGCGGCGACGTGACATGTGAAGAGACCTGTGATTGGGTCGAAGACCGACGGCGGCTTCGTCAGGGGGTCAGCGCGAAGACCTCGCGGCGGTAGATGGACTGGCCTGCGAGGATCCTGCGGAACGGACGCACTTCGCCCCCCAGCATCTGGAACGAGCCCAGGCCGTAGCTTCCGGCATACGCGCCGGAGGCCTGCGAGGACCCCGAACCCTGGACGATCTCGTAGCCGGTGCCGGCTACATCTCCGAGGTTGGTGGCGGTCACGGTCGTCTGGGCGTAGATGACGTCACCAAGACCAGTCTCGAGAAGTGCCTCGGTGTCGGACGGGTCGATACGGTGCGCGGCACTTGCGCTCGACTGGAACGGCACGTTGATGCGGACAGCGACGACTCCGCCCTCCGGCGACGTCGTACTGAACGGGCTCTGCGACGGGGGCACGATCGCTGTCGTCCCCCGGATCTCCTGCACCACGGGGAGCCAGCGGACGATCTCCTCTCCGCCGTTGGCGTGGCTGACTTCGGGGATGACGACGAGGAAGGTCTCGTTGCCCGGACCGCCCGAGGAGTTCTCGTTCCGGACGAGAGTGCCGGGATAGCGATACAAGTTGTAGGAGGATCCGCCGAACGCGACCTGGTCGTAGATCATCAAGGGACGCAGAGCCCGGTTGACGATCGGCTTCATCGGCGAAGAAGTCGTCGAGGCTCTGTCCAGGTGCGAGTCGTTGTCCAGGTCGACGACGAGATGGTTCCGAGTCGAAGACGCCGGAATAGTTCGGGATCAGGAAGCCGGTGACCGCGTTGCGCTTGATGGCGTCGTCGAACTTGATGTTCGGCTCGAGCGGAACATGCGCGAGTTCACGCGCGAGCAGTCGCGCCGCGTCCTGCGCCGCCGACGCCATGAACGTCGCGCGACCCATGTCGACGATAGCGGCGAACAGGACGTAGAACACGACCGAGACGATCGCGAACTCGACCAGGACGCCGCCGCGGCGGCGCGCTCCTGCGCGACTCGAAGGAGGACGAGTCATGGCTTCCGGGACGCCGACCATGTGACAGGTCGTCACGCTCGGGGGATCGAGCACGCGAGCGCTCTCGACCCCCCGGACGCGTCGACGACGCCGCAGCGTCAGGGCTGCTGCTGCTCGGTCTGGGTGTTGATGATCAGCGAGTCCATGGTGTCCTGGTCGACACCGAGGGTCTTCGACAGGGAGTTCGGGTCCTGCGCGTCGATCTTGAGCGCACCGTTCTCCGTGGCGACGAGACGACCCGACTTGATCGGACCGTTGTCCTCGGCGTGCGCGCCGGGGAGGACCGTCGAGGAGAGACCGAAGAGGTCGCTGACCTTGTGACCGAAGATCGACACCGCCGCGAGCGCGACGATGGCGATGCCGGCGACCAGGAGGCCGTATTCGATGAGGGCCGCACCGCGGCGGGCGCGGCGAGCTTTCGTGTGGAGTTTCATGAGGATCGAGAGGGTGGGAGAAGAAGAAGGACACCTACCGCGGCGGCGAGTCGCGCGAGGTCACCGACCCCGTGCGAACCCGATCCGCGATCGGCGTTCGGTGGCGTCACCCATGGTGTTCGGGCGGCGGCCGGAGCGGGCGGCGGAGGGGTCTCCGCGGCCTTCGGGGCGGCCGTTCCCAAACGTCGAAGATACTGGAAGGGCCGGAGGCCGCCAGGATCTTGCGAGGACGTTGACGGCAGCTTCCGACCCTCCCGGATCCCCGGGAGGGGGCGCTTCTGGGCTTGAAAGAGCCCCCGGGGCGGCCTGGGGCCGCTCCGGGGTGGACGGTCAGCGGACCCGGGCGACGGGCTCCGGCAGCGGGGCGGCGGCGGGCTGCCCCGACCCCTCGGCCTCGCGGGCCGCCGGGTCGGCGACCTCCTCGTCGCGGGCGCGTCGGTCCTCGGGCGGCGGCACCGCGTCGAGCAGCGCCTCGAACGGGTCGCCGTAGGGCCACAGCAGGGCGCGCGCCTCGGGCTGACGCAGCACGACCGGCGTGACGACGATCACGAGCTCGGTCTGCTCGCTCTGCTCCGACGTGTCGCGGAAGAGCCAGCCGACGAGCGGCACGTCGCCGAGGAGCGGCATCTTGCGCTTCACGCCGTCGTGGCGACGGGTCTTGAGGCCGCCGACGAGCAGCGCCTGGCCGTCGTCGAGCCGCGCGCTCGTGCGGAGCGTGCGCGTGCGGAAGCCGACGGTCTCCTGCGCGGTGCCCGTCGCGGCGACGACGTCGGCCGTGAGGTCGAAGTCGGGCTCCGTCACCTCGGGCTGCACGTCGAGCGTGATGCGACCGTCGCGACCGACGAGCGGACGCACGGCGAGACCGATGCCGAAGCTCTCCGTCGTCGTCGACGTGGTGATCACGCCGCCCGACGCGTCGGAGACCGCGGACTGACGCACCGGGATCTCGCCGCCGACGAGGAACTGTGCGGACTCGCCGGAGAGGACGGTCAGGCTCGGGCGCGACAGGCTGCGCGCGAGACCCTGTTCCTCGAGGAAGCGCAGCGTCGCGGAGAGCGCGAGGCGTCCCGTCGAGAGCTGCACCTCGTTCGCGAAGGTGCCGTCGAGGAAGTTCACGACGTTCTGCACGTCGGTCTCGCTCGTCGGACCCGTGCCGAAGCCGCCGGAGAACGGCGCGTCGGGATTGCCGGTCGGCGTGCCCTGGAACTGCGTCGTCAGCGGGCTGCGCGACACGCCGTCCGCCTGGAAGTCGGAGATCGCGGCGGCGAGTTTCGGCCGCACCTCGCGCAGACCGTTGCGGTCGACCTCGTAGAACTCGACCTGCACGCGCACCTGCGGGAGGTCGGTGACCTCGACGAAGGAGATGACGCGGCCGTTGGCCGTGCTCAGCACCGACGCGCGGGCGAGGTTGGCCTCGACCTGGTTGTCGAGGCGCAGGCGACCGACGTTGAAGCTCGAGCTCCCGCCGGTGCCGAAGCCGCTGCTCGAGCCGTTGCCGGACGTGCTGAGGTTGCCGATGCGGTCGCGCCAGGCGCCGGCCTCGTCCGCCAGCACCTCGATCGAGCTGTCCTCGCCCTCGACCAACCGGCCGACGAGCGTCAGCGCGCGCGTCAACGCGATCTGGTCGTGCACCTCGCCCTCGAGGACGATCAGGTCGCGCGTCTCGTCCGGGAGGTCGCCGTACTGGACGCGGCGCACGAGGACGCCCTCGTAGCCCGCCGTCGCGAGCGCGACCTGCACGCGTTGGTCGAGCTCGGGACCGAGCTCCTCCACGCGGATGAGGTTGATGATCGAGCCGGCGTTGCCGCGCGCCTCGGTGACGACCGCTTCGGTCGTGACCCCTTCGCCTCCGACGAGGACCGGCGCGCGTCCCGCGTTGAGGTAGGCCTCCGCGGCCTGCTCCGCCGCGCGGCGCATGTTCATGTTCGCGACGAGTCCGCGCAGCACGTAGGCCTCGCGGTCCGGCGCGATGTCGACCGTGATGCTCGGGTGGATCTCGGTCAGAGCGGCCTCGAGCAGCTCGAGGTCCTTCTTGACCCAGATCGTCTTCTGCTCGTGCGTCCCGTCCGTGTACCAGACGATCAGGCTGGTGCGTCCGACGGCGAGACCGCGCAGCAGGACCTCGCGGTCGGAGAGCGTCTGCTGCTCGACGATCGCCGCGTCGCCGATCGCGATGCGCTGGATCGGACGGTTGAAAGTCAGCTCGCGGTGCGTGCCCTTGGTCAGCCCGACGACGTCGCCGTCCTGCGCGAGGAAGCCCGTCGCGAGCGGCTCGTTCGCCTCGGCCTCGGGCGCCGCCGGAACCGGGGCGTGCGGCACCATCGGCGCGGCACCGAGAGACAGGGCGCCGACGATCGCGACGCCGACGGCGACGCGGCGCCGGACGACGAACCTGGAGGTGCGCGGCGTGCGCGCTTCGCGGGATGCGGGGACCATGGATCTCTCGTGGTGCAGGGGGGTGTCGGCCTTCGTGCTCGATCGTCGGGGTCGGTTCGCGTGCGCGCGGTGCGTACCGACACGGTTCGCATCGGCGCGTCGATCGCGTACCGCCCGACGGCGGAGGTTCGTGCGTCTACGACTCTCGGGATCGCTCTCGTCCGACGTGGTGTCGCGCGCGCGGCGCGACGGAGGAGTGACGCATCCCTGCGTGGTGGACCGGACACCCCCCATGGATCCGATCGAACGAGCGAAGGAGGACGCTATGCGGCTTCCTTCGAACCGTCAAGACCACCACGCGTCGTGCCGCTCCTCACGCACGTGGAGGGCGTGCGCGCAATCCCCGCGCGATTCCCAGCTTCCGACCGCGCCGCTCCCGAAAGCGCGACGGCGCGTACGACGCACGCGCGCGTCCTGCGTCCGACGCGACCCGCGCGCGGGTCAGGCGTCTCGTCCGCGGGCCGGGCGAGCCACGACGAGGACGTGGAAGCCCAACAGCGAGAGCACCGGGATCGCACAGAGAACGCGATCGAACGCGAGGAAAAATCGTGTGATCCACGCGTTGCCCGGGACGAAGCGCAGCACGCCGAGGTGGTCCGGGAAGCCCGCGAAGACGTAGGCGAACACGCCGTACTTCTTCACCTTCACGATCTCGAAGCCCGCGGCTTCCGTCAGTCCGACGATGCCCTTGCGCGTGAAGCCCTGGTCGCCCTCGTCGAAGTGCTTGCTCTTCTTGTAGAGGACCGCGCGCGCGAGCCGGATGAGGGGGTTGTCGTTGCAGGGCTCGCTCATGACGAGCACGCCGTCCTCCTGCAGCACGCGCCGACAGTGGCGGAGGAACCCGACGTGGTCGCGCGTGTGGTGCAGACTCCCCTTGCAGAACACGACGTCGAACGCCCCCGGCGCGAACGGCAACTTCTCCGCGTCGCCCGTGACCAGCTTCGCCCCGTCGACGTACTGGTCCGACACCTTGAGCATGGCGTGGCTGATGTCGAGCCCCACCGACCCCGGGTGCTCCGCCATCAGCTCCGCGAGGAAGAAGCCGGTCCCGCAGCCGAGGTCGAGCAGCCGCTTCGCCCCGGGCGGGACGTGCGAGATCATCTCGGCGTGCCAGTCCTGCTGGAACAGGCGCGAGAACTCGAAGCCGTAGCGGTAGGCGTAGCGCGGCGCGAGTTCGCGGTGCAGTTCGATCTGCGCCTGCGCGTTGGTCGGGGGAGCCATGCGGCGCTCAGTCTACGCCGCGCGCCCGCGGCGTCGCCCCCGACGACGGGCGCACCGCCATCCACAGGTGCGCGAGCCCGCCGAACAGCGCGACGTTGAACAGCTGCACGAGGTGGACGGCGAGCCCGACCGCGAGCGCGGTGTCCGCCTCGACCCCGACGAGCGAGTAGCCGACCTGCCAACCCGCTTCCATCGGACCGATGCCGCCGAACGCGGACAGCGGGACGAGGGAGGCGAGCGAGGCGAGCGCCGCCGCGAACGCCGAGTCGATCGCGCCGACGTGCTCGGGCAGGCCGACGTCGCCGGCGAGGACGACCCAGAACGCGAACACGAGGATCCAGAGCGGGACGGAGAGCGCGAGGGCGCGCCACAGCACGTCGCGCCCCGACGCCGCGCCGAGCGCCTCTCCGAGCCGCGCCCCGACGGCGCCGACGCGTTCGGCACGCGCACCCCGCCCTCGCGTGCGGCGCTCGAGCGCGCGCGCGAGGTCCGGCGCGCGCCGCAGCGCCAGCGCGAGGGCGACCGCCGCCGCGAGCAGACCGGTCGCGAGGACGGCGACGAGGCCGCCGTGCTCGCGCGAGACCAGGAGCGCCGCCGCTCCGCCGAACAGCGCGAGCACGAGGACGTCGAGCAGACGCGAGACGAGCAGGCTCGCCGCGGCGGACGCCGCCGACACGCCGCAACGCGCGCGGAGGTAGACGACGAGCGTCAGCTCGCCGGTCTTCGCGGGCAGCACCTGCGCCGCGAGGTTGTGCGCGGCCGAGACGACGAGCGTGTCGCCGAACCCCGGTCGCTCGGCGACGGGGACGAGCACGGCGAAGCGCCAGGCGCGCAGCGCATAGATCAGCAGGTGCACCGCGAGCGCCGCGCACCACGTGCGCAGGCCGAGCTCGCCGAGCGTCTCCCCCACCGCCGCGGGGTCGAGTCCGGACAGCGCCATCAGCGCCGCCAGGATCAGCACCGCCAGCACGAGGCGGACGGCGGTCTTCGTGAGCACGCTCAAGCGCCACGAGGGTACGCGCGACGCGGCGCGCGCACCCGCCTCCTTCAGGGCACGAACACGTACGTCCCGCCCGAGGACTCGGCCAGCCACTGCAGCGGGCGCGAGTCGCGGCCGAGTGCGACGCCGTGCACGACGAGACCGCGTTCGCGGTTCCGCACGGAGAACGCGCGTCGGCGGGCCTCGGCGTCCTCGAGGTCGAGCTTGTCGGGACTGCCGGTCGTGACGATCACGAGTTCCTCGACGGCGACGTTCCGCTCGGCCGCCTCGAGGAGCTGCCACACGTCGGTCGTGCGCACCGGCGCGAGCGACGCGAGCCAACGCTCGAACGCGTCCGCGTGCTCGCCGTCGAGCGCGGCGACGCCGTCCCACGACGCGGCCTTGGCCTCGAGCCCCGCGAGACCGACGAGCCGGACGAGCGGCCCGCTCTCGCGCGCGAGGTCCGTGGCCTCGGCGCGCAGGAGGTCGAGGTAGGAGGTGAGCGCCTCGCCGCGGAACGACCGACGGGTCGCCGGCTCGACGATCGCCTCCGGTCCGAGGTCGAAGGCGATCGCGAGGTTCTGGTGGCGCACCGGCACGCCGAAGAACTCGGTGACGACGTTCTCGCGGCGCAGGCGGTCGCCCCAGCCCTCGACGAGGTCGTCGTAGACCTCGCGCTCGGCGACCTTGAACCCGCCGATCTCCGACTTCCACCAGTCCGCCCAGTTCGACGTGCTCGGACCGAGATCGAGGCCGGTGAGGCGCCAGAGCGCGGCGAGCGCCGCGTCGCGCGTCCCGATGTTCGGGTCGTCGAGCGAGTCGATCAGGACGCCGACGCCGCGCGGCCAACGACGCTCGACGACGGCTTCGACGACGCCCGCCGGGACGGCGACGGCAGGGTCGGCCATGCCCGCGCGGAGGAGCTCCTCGTTGCCGTCGGGGTCGACCAGCGTGAGCACCGCGAGCGAGGCGCGGCGGAGCGCGTCCGAGGCGGACTCCGACGCGGCGAACCCGCGCGCGTCGGCGAGCAGGTCCTTCTCCTCGTCACCGAAGTGCAGCCGTGCGCGCAGGAGCGCCGCGCGGTCGAGGTCGTCCTTGGCCTTGCGCGCCGCGCGCACGACGTCCGTGAGCGCGTCGGGCGCGTTCCGCACGACGAGCGCACGCAGCGACTCGATGCGGACGGACTGGTCCTTGTCGCCGAGGTTGCTCTGCAGCTCGGCGAAGACCTTCTCGTCGTCGAACGCCTGCGGCTCGTCGTCGTCCTCCTCGCCGCGGCGACCGCCCGGCCCGCGACCGGGGCCGGAGAGGCCTCGGACGACGAACATCGGCAGCGAGTCGATCGCGAAGAGCTTCTGGAACGGCTTCCCGGAGCCCAACTTCTTGCGGACGATGTCGAGCACGCGCTGCGGCATGCGGAACCGGATGCGCGTGGCCGTGTGGTTGCGCACCTCGGGGTCGAACTTCGTCGAGATCGCCGTCTCGAAGAGGTAGGTGTAGTGGCGCTCGCGGTCGAACTGCTTCGCGATCGCCTCGGCGGCCCAACGACGCAGACCGACGTCGGCGTCGTCGTCCTCGAAGAGCTTCTCGGCGAGGTCGGGCACGTCGCCGTCGTCGCGATCGTCGAGCACGCGGTGCGCGCGTTCGCGGACGAAGGGCGAGCGGTCCTCGAGGGCGTCCTCGACCTCTTCACCGCGCATCTCGTCGGCGAGGACGTCGAAGGCGCGGTCGCGCAGCGGCCCGAGCGCTCCCTTCGGAGCCCACTCCTTCTTCTCGGCGGCGTCCGACTTCTTGCCGCCCTTCTCGAAGTACTCGCGCGCCGTCGAGTAGTCGACGAGCTCGCGTCCCTCGTTGAACAGGTCGTACGCGCGGATCCGGTCCCAGGTGTCGGGCGACTCCGTGAAGACCGAACGCAGGACCTCGTCGCCGGCCGATCCGAGTTCGTCGAGCGCCTCGAGCGCCGCGGCCCGGCGCAGCGAACCGCTGCCCTCGCCCAACCAGGAACGCGCGAGTTCGATGCACTTCGCCGCGCGCTCCTCGTTCTCGGCCGAGAGGCGCGCGAAACCGACCAACGCCAGCGAACGCGTCCTCCACGACAGGTCGGAGTCGGCGAACGCGTCGGCGAACGCACCCGCGGCCGTCTCCTGCTCCGCGGTCTCCTCGACGTTGGCGAGGCGGCGGAACACGTGGCTCGGACAGCGGTCGCCGAGCTCGCGCAGCAGCGCAACGTCGGCCTCGACGCGTCCCGGTGCGGGCGCCTCCGCCTCCTGCGGGCGAGCGGCGCTCGCACCGGGGACGAACGCGGAACCGACGACGACGACGGCGAGGAACGGGGCGGCGAGCGACGCGTGGCGCATGGCGTTCGAGGGGGCGCGCGCGGACGCGCGCCCCGGGGGGGACGTCAGGGGATCAGGACGGTCTCGCCGCCGGAGTCCTCGGCGAGCCACTTCAGGATCTCGAAGGTCGCTCCGATCTGCACGGTGTGGATCACGATGCCGCGGTGCTCGTTCCACTCCTTCACGCGGCGACGGATCTCGGTGATCTCGATGATCTCGCCGTCGGTCGGCTCACCGTCCGAGAGCACGACGATCGTGTCGGTCTCGGGGTCGGCGAAAGCCGTCTGCAAGCCGTCGTACAGGTTGGTGGCGCCCGAGGGCACGAGGTCGTCGACGAACTCCTTGGCGTCCACCATCACCTCGCCCTCGTTCTTCACCATCTGCTCCTGCCACGGCCGAGCTCGGTCGCTGAACGGGATCAGGTTGAAGTACGCGCCGGGCTCGAGCCCGTCGAGGAAGTTCGTCAGCTCCTTCTTGGCGATGACGATGCGCATCTCGCCGTCCTCGTCGACGTACTGCCCCTTGGCCTTCTCCTCCATCGATCCCGAGACGTCGATCACGAACGCGACGCGGTGCGAGTCGATCTGGATGCCGAAGAACTCCTTCACGGCCGAACGGAGTTCGAGGCGCTGGAGCTCGGCCTCGCGCTCGAGCGTCCGGAGCTCCTGCGGCGTGATGCACTTGAACGCGGCGCCCTCGGCCTTCCACCACTGCTCCCAGGCCTGGGCGCGCTTCTGGAAGGGCTGGCCGGTCAGCGAGAACAGCGCCTCGGCGACGGCGGTCTCCATGCGACCGTCCTCCTTCGCGAGCCGGTCGATGAGCAGCGGCACGGCGCGCTCGTTGCGGATCTCGACGAGCGCGTCGACCGCCGCGAGCCGCGTCGACCAGTCGGTGTGCTCGAGCGCGGTCTTCAGCACGTCGAGCGCCCCCGAGTCCTTGCGACGCCCGAGCTCGGCGATCGCGGCGTTGCGCAGCGCCTGCTCGGTCGAGGCGACGTACTCGCGCACCTGTTCGCCCCACGCGATCTCGCCCTCGCGCAGCTTCGAGATCGCCTCGAGACACGCGGCGAGTTCGGCCTCCTCGCGGCCCTTGCGCTTCTCGAGAACCTCGGCGAGGTCCTCGAGCGCCTCCTTGTCGCCCCGGTCCGCGACGATGCCCATGGCGACGATGCGCACCTCGGGCTCCTTGTCGTCGATCAGTTTGCGGTAGGACTTGTCGAGCTTCTCGTCCGCGTACTTCTTGCACGCGAGGGCGTAGAAGATCTTCTCCTCCGCCTTGCCCTTGGTGACGTCCTTGGCGAGCTTCTTGAGCAGCTTGTCGTCGGCGCGGCTCGCCACCATGTCGGCCACGGCCTCGCGCACGACGGCCGGCGTCTGGCGGTTCGACCCGACGCGCTCGGCGTCCCCGAGGAAGTCCTCGCCCTTCTGGTCGAGCAGGAGCTTCGCGGCCTCGATCCGCACCAGCGGGTCGGCCTCCTGCGAGCCGAAGATGCTGTCGGCCTTGTCGGCGGCCTCCTTCGACTTGCGCTTCGTCAGCTCGGCGAGCGCACCGCGCACGTTGACCGACTCCTCCTCGTCGAGCGCTTCGATCAGCTCCTCGGTCTTGAGGCTGCCCAGCAGCGCCTGGAACGCGAGGCGGCGGACGTCGACGAGGCGCCGCGGCTCCTTCTCGTCGCTCTTCTTCTTGTCGTCGCGCCGCTTCTTGCCGTCGGCGTCCTCGTCCGGCTTCCAGATCTTGCGGTACCAGGCGGTGTCCTCGGCGGACGGCTGCTCGGCGGTGTGGAGGCGCATGGCCTCGATGCGGATCTGGTCGTCGGCCGGCGACTCGACGATCGCGCGGAGCCGTTGACGGCCGGGCAGCTTGCACTTCGAGAGCGCCGTCAGCGCTTCGTAGCGGAGCAGGCGCCGCCGGTCGCCGGTGGCGATGTCGGAGAGCTTCTCGACCACCTTCGCGGCGACGGCGTCGATCTCGGCGAACGGCGGGAGCGAGCGGACGACGCGGAGCTTGCCGCCCGCCGAGCCCATCTCGTCGTAGATCGCGATCAGCGCCTCGCCGGCCTTCGCGTCGCGCGTCTTCACGAGCTTCGTGAAGAGCGTCGCGTCCGCCTCCTCCTTCTCCGTGCGCAGCTTCTCGATCAGGGCGTCGAGCGACTCGTCCTCCTCCTGGGCGAACGCCGTCGGCGCGGCGATCGGAGCGGCCCCCGCGACGAGGGGCCGGGCCACGACGAGGGCGGCGGCGAGCGAGAGGGCGGCGATGAGTGCGGCGGTGGCCGGAAGGCGCATGGTGTGGACCTCGTTCTTGACCTTGCGAGTGGCTCGTGGGGGCCTCGTGAGCGGTCGGCGGTGCCCCGCCCCGAGCGACGGCGGACGGAGGTGTTCGGTACGGATCTCCCGCGCGGGGCGCGAGCGTGGACGGCGCGGCGCCGGCGGAGGGCGGCCCACGTCGTCCGCGGGGGACCCTCGGACCCGGTCGCACCGCGCCGGGGACGACATGGTACCGGCCGGTCAAGTCGCGGGTCCGTCCGGTCGACAGCCCTCTTCCGCCCCTCGACCAGAACCATGTCCACCTCGTCCGACGCGAACCCGGCCCCCGCCCAGCGGGTGCGGGCCCTGTTCCGACTGCTCCGCGACCTCAACCTCACGGGCGAGCGCATCGCGCTGTCGGCGGGACGCTCCGTCCAGATCGCGGGCTGCAGCTCGCTGGACGAGCCCGCGGACCGGCGCCTGCTCTACCGCCTGCGCGTCGACGACCGCGAACTCGTGCTCGAGATCGAGGTCGAGGCCGGCGGCGAGGTGTGCCTGCGGGTCGGCCCCGCCGAGGGCGTCGCGTCGGACGAGCGCCGCTTCCGTCTGGTGGGCGGCGACCGCGGCCCCATCACGGCGCCCGACCTGCGCGCGCGCGTCGACCCCGATGCGGCGGTCGCGAAGGACGCCGTGCACTTCCTGCGCCGCGTCGTTCGCGCCGCGTTCGACGCGACGAGCGCGGCCTGAGCGCAGGGTTCAGCCCGCGACGTCGAGCTCTTCGGCGTGCTGGCCGCCCCGGCGCTTCGACGAGCCGCCGTGCTTCCCGCCGTGCGAGCGGAGCTCGCGTTCGAGCGCGGCACGGTAGCGCGGGATCAGGTCGTGACGCCCCGCGTCGCGCAGCGCGCGCTCCACGAAGCGCCGGTTCTCGGGTTCCTTCCAGCGCACGAGCGCCTTCTGCTGCTTGCGCTCGGCCATGGTGCGCGGGACGTAGACGTCCTCGCCCGTGATCGGGTCGATGCCCGTCGCGAACTGGACCATGCCGCGCGTCATCGGGAGCGGGAGGAACTCCTGCGCCTGCTCCGGGCTGTAGTTGCGCTCGAGCAGCTTCTCGAACAGCAGGACCGCGTCCGCGAGCGTGGTGCCCGGGTGCCCGACGATGAAGTAGTTCGCGAGGTACTGGTCCTTGCCGCGCTCGGCGCACGACGTGCGATACTCCTTCTCGAACTCCTCGTACTTGTCGAAGCTCGGCTTGTTCATGAGCCGCAGCACCTCGGGCGACGCGTGCTCGGGCGCGAGCTTCATGCGGCCGGGGACGTGCTCCTGCACGAGCGTGTCGTGCAACGGGAGCGTCTTGCCGTGCTTGTTCCGCAGCATGTCGTAGCGGACCCCGCTCGACACGAAGGTGTGGCGCACCCCGCCCGTCGCCTTCACGAGGCCGAGGAGGCGCCGATAGCCCTCGCTGGCCTTGTCGAGCCGGAGCGCCGGGCACGGGTCGGGCGTCAGGCAGTCGCGGTCGAGGCAGGCCTCGCCCTTCTCGAGGAGCTTGCAGCCGAGCCCCCACATGTTGGCCGTCGGTCCGCCGACGTCCGTGATCGTCCCGCGGAAGTCGTAGCGCTCGGCGAGCGCTGCCGCCTCCTTCAGGATCGACGCTTCGCTGCGGCCCTGGATCGAGCGCCCCTGGTGGAACGTGATCGAGCAGAACGAGCAGTCCGCGAAGCAGCCGCGGTGCGTGTTGATCGAGTAGCGCACGGGCTCGAGCGCCGGGACCCCGCCGTGCTCGTCGTGGTCGGGGTGCCACATGCGCCGGAACGGCAGGTCGTAGTAGGAATCGACCTCCTCCGCGCTCGCCGGCGGGAGCGGCGGGTGCTGCAGCACGACGCGATCGGCGTGCGGCTGCGCGATGACGCGACCCGTCGGACGGTTCTCCTCGCGCACCGCCTGGAACAGGTCGACGAGGAGTCGCTCGTCCTTCTCGAGCTCCTCGAACGAGGCGACCGTTCGCGCGCCTTCGGGGACCTCGCGCACGACTTCGCAGGTCTGTGCGATGCCGGTCAGTGGTTCGCCGCGTCCGCAGCGCTCCGTGATCTCGAGCGCCGTCCGCTCGCCCATGCCCCACACGAGCAGGTCGGCCTTGCTGTCGATCAGGATCGACCGACGCATCCGGTCGTCCCAGAAGTCGTAGTAGGCGAGGCGCCGCGGACCCGCCTCGAGTCCGCCGACGACGACCGGCACGCCGCGGAAGTGCTGCCGCGCGGCCGAGGTGTACGCGATCGTCGCGCGGTTCGGCCGTCCCGGACGCCCGCCGGGGCGGTACACGTCGCGGCGCCGCTTCTTCTTCGCCGCGGTGTAGTTCGTGACCATCGAGTCGATGGTCCCGGCCGTCACTCCGACCCACAGCAGGGGTGCGGGCAGGCGTCGCCAACCGCTCCCGTCCGGCTCGAGGTCGGGGCAGTCGAGAATGCCGACGCGATAGCCCTTCGACTCGAGGTAGCGCCCGATCGCCGCCGCTCCGAAGGAGTAGTGGTCGACGTAGGCGTCACCCGTGACGATCAGGACGTCGAGCGCGTCCCAGCCGCGCTCGCGCATCTCGGCGCGAGTCCTGGGCAGGAAGGGTGCAGGCATTGGGTCTCAGGCTCGCACGTGTGAACGGCAATGCGAGCGGTGTTCGCACTCTTTCGGTCGGCGACTAGGACGTGTTCGGATCGCGCACGGTGCCGTCAACCCTTGCGCATCTCGGCGAGCCAGTCGTAGAGCCGCTCGCGCAGCCCGGCCATGGTCATGCCGAGTTCGGACTCGAGGACGACCACGGGAGTTTCACCCTTGCCGAGCCGTTTCAAGATCTCGACCAGGTCGTCGGGGCGGGACTCGAAGAGGTACGCCCCGAAGGCGTGGGCCACCACGAGGTCCTCCGCGGAGAAGTTCTTCGCGGGCTTGCCGACCAGGGCGACGAGGTTCATCTCGGGCGACGTCTGGCGGAGGACGATGCGGGCCTCCTCGAGCCAGTCCGTCTGCGGGTCCTTGAGGCGCTCGCCGAGCTTCGGCCCGTCGCCCTGGCCGTACTCGTCGCGCTGGATCCACAGGGACAACCGCGTCCCGCACAGGTGGTGCGAGAGGTAGAGCCCGAGCCCGGCGCGGACCCAGCCCTTGTCGAGGTCGCAGTGGAAGACGTTGTCGAAGAAGAGACCGACGCGCTGGGTCGCCGTCATGTCGTAGCGCCCCTTCGGGTCGTTCGACGCGACGCCGATGCAGCCGCGACCGAACGACGACGAACCCGCCTGCGCGGTCTGGGCGGCGTCGCCCTTGAACTCGGGGTGCTTCGAGTAGAACTGCAGCCGCAGTGAATCGTCCGCCATGTCGTAGACGCGGATCTTGACCTGCGTCCACGGGTCCTCGACGCCGAAGGCCCACGGCAGGAAGTCGCCCGCCTGGTGGACGATCTCGAGGAGGCGCTGCGCCTCCTGCGGTTCGCCGGTGCTCGAGACGAGCACGCGCGGCACCTCGAGGACGACGGACCACGGGATGCCGGTCGCCTCGCCGCCGACGTCGGTCTCCGTCCGTGTGCCGGTCGGGAGTGCCGCGTCGGACTCCTTGAAGAAGCCGCGGACGGCGGCGCGCCGGAGCTTCGCCGCCACGACCTCCTTCATGCGCCACTCCTCGCGCTGCTCGTCCCAGGCGCGTCCCGCGCGCTCCTCGAGCAACTCGTTCGCGGGGTCCATCAGGACCAGCTTCTCGAGTTCCTTGCGCAGCGCCTCGACGTGGCGCGGCTGCATGTCGCTCTGCGGGAAGCACTCGTCGAGCTTGTACTCGAGGTCCTCCGCGGCCTTGCGGCGCTCCGCCTCGAACGCGGCGAGGTCCTCCTCGGAGACGCGGTTCTTCGGTTCCTTGTACTTCTTGTAGACCCACTGCCCCTTCGACTTGGAGTAGCCGAGGGCCTTTCGCGCGTCCGAGTTGTCGGAGTCGTACTCGAGGACGCAGCGGTAGATCTGGTCGCGCTCGACGTCGGCCTTGATCTTGTCGGCGCGCTCCGCGAGCTCGATCGCCTTCTGCAGGATCTCGGCGCGGAGCTCGTCGAGGTTGCGGAGCTCCTGCGGTGCGGTCGTCGCCGCGGCGAGCGGCGCGACGCGGGAGGGTTCGGTCGTCGCGAGGGCGGCGGGCAGGACGCCGAGGGAGAGGGCGATGGAGGCGGCTCGGAACACGTTCTTCGTCGTCATCGTCGGGGCTGCTCGGGGACGCACCGGGCGGTGCGTGGTCTCCTGACCGTACACGAAAGCGCTCGGCTCGCGCGGGGTACGACGGCTCGATCGGAACGGGACCTCCCGCGCCTACGCGCCGGGGCGCTCCCGCATCCAGGTCGCGAGCGCGCCGGCGAGCGCCTCGTACTCCCCGGCGTGGTTGTAGGCCTGGGCGGAGACGCGGAGGAGGCGCTTCGGCGGCGCGGGCCAGGGCGCGGCGACGACCTCGAAGCCGCGCTCCTCGAACCAGTCGTGCGCGGGATCGACGCCCGGGTGCGACGGTTCGGGCTCGTCGGGGTGCCGGTCGGGCAGCGGGACGCTCGCGAGCGACGCGATCATCGACGCCGGTGCCGGTTCTCCGATCCCGAGGACGTCCTGGAAGCGTCGACGCGCGCCGAGGACGAGGTCGCGGTTGTGCCGCCGCAGTCCCTCGAACCCGCCGTCCATCAGCGACCCCAGGAACTCGATCGCGTCGGGGATCACGAGCCACGGGCTCGGGTCGACCGTGCCGTAGAAGTCGGCCTCGAGACGGAAGCGCGAACGTCGGCTCGTGTCCGCGTTGCGGCCGTGGCTGACGACGAGCGGCGGCGTGCGCTCCTGCAGGTCGCGGCGCACGTGGAGGAAGGCCGAGCCCTTCGGCGTGCACAGCCACTTGTGGCAGTTGCCCGTGTAGTAGCCCGCGCCGATCGCGTCGAGGTCGAGCGGCAGCATGCCCGGCGCGTGCGCTCCGTCGATCAGCGTCTCGACGCCGCGCTCCCGCGCGAGCGCGACGATGCGTTCGACCGGCAGCACGAGCCCCGTCGCGCTCGTCACGTGGTCGACGACGACGAGCTTCGTGCGCGACGTGAGCGCTCGCTCGATCGCCTCCACGGCGACGTCGGGGCCGGCGATCGGGAACGGCAACGGCACCGTGACGAACTCCGCTCCGGCGTGCTCGCACACCGCCCTCGCGGCGTTCGCGGTCGCGTTGTACTCGTGGTCGAAGGCGAGCACCTGGTCGCCGGGCGCGAGCGGGAACCAGCGCAGGACCCAGTTGACGCCCATGGTCGCGTTCGCGACCGGCACGAGGTCGTCGGGGTGCGCGCCGACGAAGTCGCCGAGGACGGTGCGGACGTGCTCGAGCGCCGGGTCGAGCTCCTTCAGGAAGAAGCGCACGGGCTGGTGCTCGAGCCGGTCGCGCCAGACCTGCTGCGCCGCGAGGACCGGGCGCGGGCACGCGCCGAAGCTGCCGTGGTTGAGGAAGGCCTGCTCGGGATCGAGGTCCCAGTGCTTCGCGTGGGGCGAGTTCGCCATCGCGAAGAGGCTACAGGCGCGACTTCTTCTCCACCAGGTCGGCGAGGAGGCCGACCGTCAACACCTGCACCGCTGCGACGAACAGGAACACCGTCTTGTCGCCGAGGTTCGGCGGGCTCTCGATGAAGAGGTCGTAGCCCAGCGACACCATCAAGGCGAGCAGCAGGAAGCCGAAGGCGGGGTAGAACACCTTCAGCGGGTTGAAGTACATCACCGTGCGGATGATCAGCGCGGTGAAGCCGAGCGTGTCGCGGATCGGCCGGATCTTCGAGCGACCCTCGCGGTGCGCGTAGCTGATGTCGACGTAGTCCACGCGGTGCCCGTTCGTCAGCGACGCCAGCGTGATCGTGGTCGTGAACGAGAAGCCGTCGGGCAGGATCGGCCGGTAGCGCAGCACGAGCTCGCGGCGGAACGCGCGCAGCCCCGAGTTGAGGTCGGGGATCGGCGTGCCCGCGAGGAACGACGCCAACTGACGCAGGATGGCCTTCGCCGGGCGACGCACGAGCGGGATGTTCACGTCCGCACCGCGCCGCGCGCCGACCACCATCTCGGCGCCGTCGTCGATGCGCGCGAGGAGGTCGGGGATGCGGTCCTCGGGGTACGTCCCGTCGGCGTCGGTGATCATCACGACGCGGTGGCGCGCCGACGCGAAGCCGCTCTTCAGCGCGGCGCCGTACCCGCGGTTGGTGCCGTGGTGCAGCACGCGCAGCGCGGGGTAGCGCGCCTTGAGCGCGTCGAGCTTCACGCTCGTCCCGTCGGTCGAACCGTCGTCGACGACGAGCACCTCGAGCGGCACGCCGACGTCGAGGTTCGAGAGTCGGTCGACGACGCCCTCGATGCCCTCGCTCTCGTTGAAGGCGGGCACGACGACGGTGACGCCCGACGCCGTCAGGCGGTCGGTCGGCGAGGGCACGACGACGACGGGTTTCTCCGTCGGGGCCGCTGGAGCGCTGGACGAGGTGTTGGGTGACATGGCGAGCGGGCCGAGGATAGTCGGGACGCCCGGTCTCCCGATGGACGCATCGCGTAACGGTCCCGTTCCCTGCGCGAGTGAACTCCGCGGTTTCGTCCGCGCCGGAGCGCGAGGACCCGACGCGGCGCCTCCGTCAGTCGAGGTGCTGCCGGTGCCAACCGACGAGCACGTCGCGGTCGTCGAGGAAGAGCGTGAAGACGTCGAGCCCGAGGAGGCCCCACGCCCGCTCGTAGCGCAGCACCGTCGCGACGTCCCGCCCCGAGTCCCGCTGCGCACGCTCGAGCGCCGCGGATTCGCCCGGCCCGAGCTCCGCGTCCTCCCACCCGCCGCCCGGCGGGCGCACGAACTCGTGCGCGTCGTGGATCGTTCCGCCGGTCGTCACGGTCTCGACGGCGTAGGTCCGGAACAGTCCGACGTCGAGCCGGTCGGCGACCTCGTCGCCGCCCACGCGGCCCGCTCCGATCGTGTGCATGCAGCCCGTCGCGACGAGGACGAGCGACAGCGCGACGGCGAGTCTCAACGCCGACCCCTGCGCGCGTCGCGCGCGAGCTCGGACCGTTCGAGCACCTTGCGCGCGATGCCGGTCAACGGACGCTCGTGCAACCTCGCGATCGGCAGCCACGAGAGTTCCGCGCCGTCGCCCGCGGGGAGCGGCGCCCACAGGTCCGCGCGGTGCACGCGCGCCTCGATGCGGTGGCGCGTGATGCCGTGGCGGAGCGTGAAGAGTTCCTCGCGCAGACGGAAGTCGCGGTGCGGCCAGGTGCGCGGCCACAGGCGCTCGCTGCCGATCTCGCGCGTCGGGAACTCGAAGAGCCCCGCCATGCGACCGCGGTCGGGTCGGCGCCGCACGAGCACGCGGTCGCGACCGACGGCGAGCGCGATCTCGAGCTCGACCGCGATCGGCTCGGGGCGCACGCGCGGGCGCGGGAGTTCGTGCTCGCGACCGACGAGTCGGGCGCGGCAACGCTCCTTCCACGGACACACCAGGCACTTCGGGTTGCGCGGCGTGCACAGCGTCGCGCCGAGTTCCATCAGCGCCTGGTTGAACGCGCCGGGACCGTCGGGTCCGCGACCGTCGGGAGGGACGAGACGCCCGGCGAGTCGCCACGCGGCGTTGCGCAGTCCGGCGGAGCCCGCGGCGCTCTCCAGTTCGAACACGCGCGCGAGCACGCGCTCGACGTTGCCGTCGACGAGCGGCTCCGAGAAGCCGTACGCGATGGAGAGCACTGCCGCGGCCGTGTACGGCCCGACACCGGGCAGGTCGAGCGCCTCGTCGAGCCGCTGCGGGAAGCGCCCGCCGTACTCCGCGGCGATCACCTTCGCGGCGTCGCGCAGCGCGCGCGCGCGACGGTAGTAGCCGAGCCCGCTCCACGCCGCCATCAGCTCGTCGTCGGTCGCGCGCGCGAGGCTGTCGACGTCGGGGAAGCGCTCGAGGAAGCGCGGCCAGTACTCGGCGACGCGAGCGACCTGCGTCTGCTGGAGCATCGCCTCGCTGATCCAGATCGCGTAGGGGTCGCGCGAGCGTCGCCACGGCAGGTCGCGCGCGTGCAGCGCGAACCACGCGCACAGCTCGAGGCGCATCGTCGCGGCGTCGTGCAGCGCGAGCCGGTCCAGGACCTCGTCGCGCCGCTCGCCGGCGGGCGTCGGCTCGGCGTCGGAGGGCTCGTCCGGAGTCGCTCCGTCCGATCCGTCCGCTTCCGTCACCGACATGCGCGCATCGTACTCGCGCTCCCCGCGGCGTCGACGGTGCGGCACCGGAAGACGGGTGCGTCGCGCGCTCCGGGTCGACGCGGAAAACTCTTCCGGGACCCGGGCGGCGAGGGCGGGATACGTTGCGGTGCTCGCGGGTCGAGCGCCGTGGGGACGGCGCGGCCGCAGGGACGGGGCGCGGAGGGGATCGCGAGCGCCGCCCCGATCGGGACCGGACCATGCATTCCACGCGCTTCGCCGAGCGATCGGGGGACGCGGTCGCTCGCGCGATCGCGCCGTTCTCGCGTCCGTGGGCGGCGCTCGTCGCTCCGGCCGTCGTCCTTCTCGTCGCGTCGTCGGCGCCCGTCGCCGCGCAGGTCGTGCTCGAACACGAGGGCGCGCCGCGGACCTTCGAGGTCGACACCTCGGCGATCCTCGTGACGCACGCGTTCCCGGGAACCGAGCCGGTCGAGGACGTCTTCGCGTCGCTCGGCGAGTCGGTCGACGCCGGAGCGTGGTCGATGCCGGGCACGGCCCGCGTCGAGCTCCAGGGATCGGGCCGCAGCGCCTTCGCCGTCGAGGACCTGGTCTGCGCGGCGGCGAGCACCGGCTCGTTCGAGTTCGTCGCCCCGTTCCTCGTCGACGAGAGCGGCGCGACGTTCGTGCCGGCGCGCGAACTGCTCGTCGCGTTCGAGCCGGACGTCGGCGACGTCCTGGCGCGCGCGATCCTCGCGCCCTACGGCGAGGTGCTCGAGGGCGACCTCGCGGGCATGCCCGACGTCTACCGCGTCCGCTCGGACTTCGCGGACGGCTTCGCGGTGCTGGCCGCCGTCCAGGTGCTGGCGGAGATGGACGAGACGCGTTGGGCCGACCCCGACTGGATCCTCGTCGCGCGCGCCGGCCACGTGCCGAACGACGCGCTCTTCCCCTACCAGTGGTCGATGCGCAACGCGGGGCAGCTCGGTGGGCCCGGCGGCTACGACCTCGACGCCGTCGCGGCGTGGGACCTCACGACGGGCTCGCCGTCGGTCGTCGTCGCGATCCTCGACGACGGGATCCAGCAGGACCACCCCGACATCAACCAACTCCCGGGCGTCGACTTCACCGGGCTCGGCGGCGGCGGCGGACCGGTCGGCCCGTGCGACCGGCACGGGACGGCGGTCGCGGGCTGCGTCGCCGCGTCCATCGACAACGGGCTCGGGACGGTCGGCGTCGCGCCGAATGCGCGCGTCGTCGGGCTGAAGGTCCTCGTCACGGGGCCGACGTGCAACGGGTCGGGCTCGTTCCAGACGAGTTGGATCCTCGACGCGCTCGAATGGTGCGCGACGAACGGCGTGCGCGTGACGAACACGAGCCTCGGGTTCGGCGCCGTGCAGGCGATCTCGGACAAGTACACGACGACGCGCGACGTCGACGGCATCGTCCACTTCGGCGCGGCCGGGAACTCGGGCGGCGCGGTCTCGTACCCGGCCAGCCTCTCCTGCGTGAACGCCGTCGGCGCGATCGACGCGTACGGCAACCGCGCTTCGTTCAGCTGCCACGGTCCTGAACTCGCGTTCTGCGCGCCGGGACAGGCCGTGTGGAGCACCGACCGGACCGGACTCGACGGGTACGCGTCGGCGGACTACGCCGCACTGTCGGGCACGTCGTTCGCGTCGCCGTTCGCGGCGGGCGTCGCGGCGCTCGTGCTGTCCGCCGATCCGAGCCTGACGCCGTCCGAGGTCGAGGGCGTGCTCGCGTCGACCGCGACGGACCTCGGGGCCGCGGGCAAGGACGACGACTTCGGGCACGGACTCCTGCGCGCGGGCGCTGCGGTCGCGAGCCTCGGCGGCGGATCCGGTCCGCCCGTCATCGCGAGCGTCTCGCCGACGAACGCCGTCGTGCTGTGCCCCGACGACGCGGGACTCGTCGTCGTCACGGGCTCCGGCATGACGAGCGTCACGGGCGCGCGACTCGGCGGCGTGACGCTCGACCCGTCGAAGGTCGACGTGGTCGACGACACGCGCGTGGAGCTGCACTACACCTGCCTCGACCGTCTGGGTCAGATCGACGTCGAGCTGCTGCACACCGGCGGGACCGAGAGCGCGACGATCGCGTCGGTACCGCCCGCCGTGCCGACGATCGAGCTGACGGACTCGCTGCCGAACGGGATCGACCGCGCGGACGGGCTCGAGATCCGGGTGGCCTGGCAACCGGGCGACCTCTACTGGCTGCTCGGTTCGGTGTTCCACCAGCCGACCGTCGTGCCGGGCGTCGTTTCGCTCGACATCGGCAACAACGACCTCGCGTACCTGCCGATCCTCTCGGTCGGAACCGTCGACCCGGTCGCCGGCACGACCCGCGTCGTCGTCCCGATCGCCACCTTGCCCCTCGGCCTCAACGTGCACCTGCAAGCCGCGATGACGAGCATCGCCGCGCCCGCCCTGCCCCTGATCTCGACCGAGGTGCAGTCCGGCGTGCTCCAGTTCTGACCCGACCGAACCTGGTTCGTTTGCCCAAGACCACCTGACCCGACCGAACCTGGTTCGTTTGCCCAAGACCACCCGGGGCGAACCCGCGCGATCGGCCTCGGCGACCCTGTGAGGGGGGTCGCCGGGGCCGATTGCCTGCCGAAATGGCAGCCTGTTGGGCAAGCGAACCAGGTTCGGTCGGTCTCGACGAGCAACGGCGCGCGGCGACGGCAGAATGTTCGGCCCTCCCTCGGCCCGGACACCACGCCATGAACACGACCCTCGCCCTCGTCGCGGTCCCCGCCGCGCTCGCCATCGGATTCGTCGCGGGACGCACCAGCGTCGCGACCGAAGCTCACCAGCCCGCCGCACTCGTCCAGGACGGCCAGGACGGTTCGGAGCCGGCCATGGACGAGATGACCATGCGCCTCACGCAACCCGGCGACCACCACGCGGTGCTCGGCGTCTTCGTCGGTGACTGGGACGCGACCGTGACGATGTGGGATCCGCGCTCGCCCGAGCCGTCCGTCGAGACCGGCACGATGCACGCCGAGTGGATCATGGGCGGCCGCTTCCTGAAGCAGAACTTCAGCGCGACGATCATGGGCATGCCCTTCGAGGGCATGGGCCTCATGGGCTACAGCGGCGGCGAGCAGGTCTACGAGTCGGTGTGGGTCGACAACATGGTCACCGACCTCGCCTACGGCAGCGGCTACGCCTCGGCCGACGGCCTCTCGCTCACGTCGCTCAGCAGCGAGATCGACTGGGAGACCGGCAGACCGCGCGACGTCGAGGAGCGCACGCAGATCGTGTCGAAGGACGAGATCTCCTACGAGCGCTGGTACCCCGCCACCGACGGCGGCGAGGACGTGCGCTCGATGCGCATCGTCTACAAGCGCCGCGCGGGCACGCGCTGATTCGCGCGGGCCGACGCGCCCGTCACCTCACCGCGCCGCGCGCAGCTCCGCCGCGATCGCGACCGGGTCCGAACGGACCGCGTCCCGCAGGGGCGCGGTCCGTTCGAGTTGCTGGAGCGCGATCAGCGCGATCGCGACCGTGCCCTCGAGCGTCGGGTGCAGTCGGTCGTTCTGCTGCCAGGCCGTGATCGGCCGCGGCGGCACGGTCGTGCCGAACAGCGTGACCGACTCGCCGCGGCGCACCCTCTCGGTGAACTCGGCCAGCGGGACGAGCACGACGTCCTCGTGCGCGTCGCAGTAGGCGTGCAACTCCTGTTGGAGCTGCGCGAGCGCCGCGTCCGACGGCCGATAGCCCGGCGGCATCATGAACGGGCTCGCGTCGCGCACGTCCGGCACGTCGCCGAGCAGCAGCGTCGCCCCGGTCCGCGCCAGCAGGTCGTCGAGCATGCCGAGCCCCTCGCGCAGGCGCTCGACGCGCTCGCCGTCGGCGATCGGTCCGTACGCGAACCAGAACATCGCGTCGACGCCGACCACCAGGTCGGGCGCGAACTCGACGACCTCGTCGATCTTGCGAGCGAGGCGCTCCTTCGGCTTCAGGAACAGCGAGAGGTCCGACGCGTCGAGCACCTCGCCGAGCGCGTCCGGCGCGCACGCCTTCAGCACCTCCGCCAGCGTCACCTCGCGATCGGCCTCCGCCTCGAGACCGAACCCGGCCGAAGCGCTCGCCCCGATCACCGCGACCCGCTCGTGTCGGGTCGGCGTCGACGCGGCCTCGGTGCTCGCGCCGCAACCGAGGAGCGGGAGGAAGGCGAGACCGGCGACGAAGCTGCGCGCGAGGAACGCGCGGCGACCGTTTTCCATGGGGCGGATCGAGACGTTCACGGGCCGCGATGCTACTCGTGGGCGCGCCGAGCCCGAACCGGCACCGTCGCCGCGACTCGTCGCCGTCCCGCAGCCGGACGCGAGGGCGCGGCCGGAACGCGACGACGAACACGAAGACGTGACCCGCCCCAGCACGCCGAACGACCGCGGGACCCGCGCGGCGATCCTGCTCGCGGTGCTCACCGCGATCCCCTTCCTGTTCGGGCTCGACGGCGACTTCGTGGGCGACGACCGGACGCTCGTCGCCTCGAACGCGCTCGTGCAGGACCCCTCGCGGTTCGGCGAGCTCGTGCTCGGCGGGAGCTGGCGCGACCTCTCGCCCGAACTGGCGGCCGACGGCTCGTGGCGACCCGTCACCTCGCTCGTCCTGGCGCTGCTCTGGCACGTCGGCGGCGGCGAGGCGTTCGCGTTCAAGCTCGCGTCGCTCCTCGTCCACCTCGCGGCGGTCCTCGGCGCGTTCCGCCTCGCGCGCGGCCTGGCGCGCCGCACGGACGTCGCGTTCCTCGCCGCTCTGCTGTTCGGCGTGCACCCGCTCGGCGTCGAGGCGGTGGGCAGGATCGGCGCGATCGCCGACCCGCTCGCGCTCGCGTTCGGGCTCCACGGCGCCGCGTCGTTCGTGCGCGCGCGCTCCGGCGGTTCGTCGCGCGCTCCCGCCGTCGGCCTCGTGCTGCTCGGTCTCGCGCTCCTCTCGAAGGAGTCGGCCGTCGCGTTCCTGCCGGCGGCCCTCGTCGCCGCCGCTCTCGCGCCCCGCGACGGAGCGGGAACGAGCCCGACGGGCGGCGAGCGCGTCCCTCTGCGGCACTCGCCCGCGTTCGCGCTCGTCGTCCTCGCGGGAGCGTGGTTCCTCGCGCGCGCCCTCGTGCTCGGTTCGTGGCACGGCGGACTGCTCGCCGACGGCACCGACTTCCACGTCTCGTTCGCGCGCATGCTCGCCCTGCGCGTCGAGTTCGTCGGCGGCGCACTCTGGCGCGCGATCTGGCCGGCGGACCTCGCACTCCTTCGCGGCGTGCGGCCCGCGCTCGGCTTCGGCGACCTCGAGGTGCTCGTGCCGCTGCTCGTCGTCGCGGCGTTCGTCGCGCTCGGACTCGTGCTCCGGTCGCGCGGTCCGCGCGCCGCGCTCGCGGCGTTCGGGTGGAGCGCACTCGCACTCGCCCTGCCCGCGATCGCGATCGACCGTCTCGGGCAGTTCCCGTTCGCCGATCGCTTCGCGTACCCCGCGTTGCCGGGCCTCGCGCTCCTCGCCGCCCTCGCGCTGCTCGGCGCGCCGTCGCGCCTACGCACCGCGACGACGGTCGCCGCGGGCGCGATCGTCCTCCTCCTCGCGCTGCGTTCCGCGAACCGCACGGACGTCTGGCACGACGAGCGCGCGTACTGGGACACGGCGCTCCGCGAGAGCCCCGACGTCGCGTACGTGCTCTGGAACGTGGGGCGGCTCGAGCTCGACGAGTTCCGCGAGACGCCGACGCGACCGAAGGTCACCTCCGCGATCGAACACTTCCAGGCCGCGCTCGACCTCGGTGCCGCCGAGAAGGACCGAGAAGCACCGACCGTCGTGATGAGCTCGGACGTCGAGCGTTCGAACCTCGGCCTCGCGTGGGCGCTCCTGTTCGAGGCGCAGGTCGACGGCTACGGCGACCTCGACACGCCGATCTCGGTCTTCGAACTGATCGTGCAGAACCAACCGCGCAACGCCGACGCCTGGCGCGGGCTCGGTGTCGCTCGCGCGCAGAAGGGCGACTTCGACCGCGCGGCGGAGAGCTTCGCGATGGCGCTCTCGATCCGGCCGGACGATCCCGACGCGCTGTTCCACCTGGGACTGCTGAAGTTCAAGACCGCGGACTTCCGCGAGGCGCGAGCGCGCCTCGACCGAGCGGCGGAACTCCGCCCGAACGACGCGGAGTACCTGCTGTGGGCGGCGCGCGCCGCGGCGGAGACCGACGACCGCGAACGCGCTCGCACCCTCGCGCAGCGCTGCGTCGAGCTCGACGCAGCGAGCGCGGAACCGCTCGTCCTGCTCGGCAACCTCGCGCGTCGCGAGGGCGACTTCGCGGCGGCGCTCGGGCACCTCGACGCGGCGACGCGGATCGCTCCGAAGGACCCGAACGTGCTGTTCGAGCACGGTCTCGCGCTGCTCGGTGCGGGCCGTCGCGACGACGCGCTGTTCGAACTCGTGGAGGCCGCGCGCCTCGGCGACGACCGCTACGACGCGCAGCTCGCCGTCGCGCAGCTCCTCCTCCAGGACGACGTCCCCGTCGAGGACGTCCTGCCCTACCTGCGGCGCGCGTACGAGCTCTGCCCGAACCCCGCCGTCCTGGGTCAACTGCGCGCGAAGCTCGACGAACTGCTCCCGCCCACGAGTCCCGTGCGCTCCGGTCTCGCCGTGCTCGACGAGAAGCGCGGCGACCTCGAGACCGCGCTGTACTGGGCGGAGGGCGGCGCGAACGGACCGGACGAGAAGGGCGTCGGCGCGTACGTGTTCGGCCGCATGCTCCTGAAGTCGGGTTCGGCCGGCGCGGCGCTGCCGTGGCTCGAGACCGCGGTCGAGCGCGGCGGAGCGGACTACGGCAAGCTGCGCGAACTCGGCGAGGCGCGCGTCCTCACGGGCGACGCCGACGGAGCGATCGAAGCCTGGCGCCGCGCGATCGACGCGTTGCCCGAGGCGGCGCGGGCGGACGAGAACTCGCACGCGATGCTTCGTGCAGCCGTTGCTCGACGCGATCGAACGGACGGAGCGCGGCGAGCTCCTCCGCAGGGCCCGTCGCCGGCGACGGACGGGTCGGGCGCGGCCGAGGGCTCGCGTTGAGCGACCGCGGCGGACGCGAGTCGCGCTCGCGCGGCGGTCACCGTGCGGAGCGCCGCGAGCGGCGACCGACCGCGTCGCGGCGCGCCGGCGTCGCGCGGCTGTTCGTCGCGATCTACCCGCCGCCGGACCGTGTGCGCGCGTTGCTCGACTCGCTCGGTCGCGTCGAACTGCCGGACCACCGCGCGACGCCCGACGAGCAGGTGCACATGACCGTCCTGTTCGTGGGCGAGGTCGACGCGTCGCGGCTCGACGGCGTGAAGGAGTCGGTGGAGCGCGCCGCCGCCGGCGTGAAGCCTTTCGACCTCAGGCCGTTGCACCTCGCGCCGCTGCCCGAGCGCGGACCGGCTCGACTCGTCGCCGCGATCACGGACGCTCCGAGCCCGCTCCTCGAGCTGCACCAACGCCTCGTCCAGCGCCTCGCGGTCGGCAAGCGCAAGGCCGCGACCTTCCTCCCGCACGTGACGCTGTGTCGACTGCGCACACCGGCCGACGTCGACGTCGCGACGCCGCTCGTCGACGTCGAACCGTTCCGCGTCGACACGCTCCACCTGATGCAGAGCCACCTCGGGCCGGACGGTGCGACGCACCGCGGACTCGCGCGCGTCCCGCTCGACGACCGCTGAAGATCGCGTCCCGCGTCAGCGCGACGACACGCAGCGGAAGCCGGTGTGGCACAGCGCCGTCGTCACCTCGGTGCCCTGCCGCGAGCTCGAGCGGTAGTTGAAGCAGTAGCTCGGGTGGCACAGGAACGAGCCGCCCTTCGTCACGCGCTGCACCTCGGTCGGTGCCTGCGGTGCGAAGCAACGGTCGGGACCCTGCGGATCGACGACGAGCCCCTGCGCCGCGAGCCGCTCGTTGCGATCCGCGCGGTACAGGTCGGCCGTCCACTCCCAGACGTTGCCCGCCATGTCGAACAGGCCGTACGCGTTCGGCGCGTACGAGCCGACGGGCGCGGTGCGGTAGGCGCCGTCCTCGAGCGTGTTCTCGGTCGGGAAGACACCCTGCCAGACGTTCGCGCGCGCTCCGCCCTCGAGCGGGTCCGCCTCGCCCCACGGGAACGTCGCCCGGTCGAGGCCGCCGCGCGCCGCGTACTCCCACTCCGCCTCGGTCGGGAGACGCTTGCCGACCCACGTCGCGTACGCCGCGGCGTCCTCGTGCGCCACCTGCACGACGGGGTGGTCGAGGCGGTCCTCGATCGACGATCCCGCTCCCTCGGGGTGCCGCCAGTTCGACTCGGGGTCGACGCGCCACCACAGTCCGACGTTCGACGTCGCGAGGTCGGCGTCGAGAACGGGCGAGGTCGGCGGCTCGAAGACGAGTCCGCCGAGCGGCGCGCCGTCCACCTCGCGCTCGGCGACCGTGACGTAGCCCGTCGCGTCGACGAACGCGGCGAACTCGCGGTTCGTCACCTCGTGCGCGTCCATCCAGAAGCTCGACACGCGCACGCGATGTGCCGGTCGTTCGTGCGGCCAGGCGACGTCGGCGTCGCTGCCCATCTCGAACTCGCCGCCCTCGATCCGGACCATGCCGTCGTGCGACGGAGCGGTCCCGAGCGCGTCACGTGTGTCGGCATCGCGACCGCCACACGCAGCGAGGAGCGCCGCGGCCAACGCCGGCGCCCACGCGCTCCGTGCCGTCATGCGCGCCATGTCAGCGCGGCAGGAGGTCGACGTGACCGCCGTACCCGCCGCCGGTCGGCACGTCGTCGCCGCCCTCGATCGCGAGGGCGAACTCGATCGCGGGGTGGCTGCGCATGCGTTCCTGGAAGCGCCCGAGGCTCGGGAACTCCTTGGCGTACTCGCAGAAGCGCTCGCCCCAGCGCGCCATCGCGAACAGGTACGGGTCGAGCACGCCGAACTGGTCGGTCGCGACGAAACGACGGCTCTCGAGGTGGCCGTCGACGAACGCGAGGTGGCGCTTCACGTTCTTGATCGCGTCGCGACGCAGGTCGTCGTGCATCGACGCGTCGCGCAGGAACAGCTGCGGCTTGAAGATCGGGTAGAAGGCCGCGTGGAACTCGCTGCCGAGGTAGCTGAACCACTGGTTGAGCTCGTCCTCGCCCGGCGAACCCGGCGCGGGCATCAGCGAACCTCCCGCGCGCCGCGCGACGTGCACGAGCACCGCGCTGTTCTCCCAGATCACGCGGTCGTCGTCGGTCGCGAGCGCCGGCACGTGCCCGTGCGGGTTGATCGTGCGGAAGACGGGGCCCTGTCGCGCCTCGCGCGCGACGCGGCACAGTTGGAAGGGCAGTTCCGTGTGGCGCAGGAGCGCCATCGCCCCGAGGGCGCACGTTCCGGGGGTGTAGTAGAGGAGCATCGTCGCAGCGTCGTACGGCGGTCGATCGTCCGACCGCGAGCGCGCGGATGATCGAACAACGCGCGACGCGCGCCAAGGGGTGAGCGGCGTTCCTCGCGGAAGGCCGGCGGCGTCAGAACGCCGGCCCGGGGTCGCGGGGCGCGTCGAGCTCGTCCGGTCCGACCGCGGACCGGCCCTCCTCGACGGCGGGCGACACGTTGGCGCGCAGGATGATCAGCGAGAGCGTCTCGGGGGAGAGCGGCGCGCGCAGACCGCTCGCGCGCGCCTCGTCGAGCCGGGACGCGGCCGACGCCTCGACGTCGCCCGCGGCGACGGTGTCGACCTCGGCGGTCCCTTCGACCTCGGCCGTCCGCGCGACCGACGGCGCGGAGGGGGCCGGTGGTGGCGGGCTCTCGAGGAACAGCGACAGGACGAACACGCCCGCCGTCGCCGCCGCTCCGATGCTCGCGATCTCGATCGCACGCATGACGTCGAAGATAGGAACCCACGGAGATTCGTGGGGTGTGAAGGGGTCGCAGCGCGTCGGTGAATCGCGTCGACCGGCCGCCGCGCGGTGGAATCGCCGCCGCCGATCGACTATCCCGGCCCTCCGCGGGCCCCGCGCCCCGCGCGACGCCCGATCCCGACCCGGACCCAGCCCCCACGCCCCATGACCTCCGACCGCCGCGCCGCGACCCGCTTCCCCTGCACGACCTGGTCGCCGAGCGCTGGAGCCCGCGCGCCTACGACGAGCGCCCGGTGTCGCGCGAGGACCTCGGCTCGCTGTTCGAGGCGGCGCGCTGGGCGCCGAGCTGCTTCAACGACCAGCCCTGGTCGTTCGTCGTCGGGGTGAAGGGCGCGAACGACGACGGCGACGCCTGGCGCAAGGTCTTCGAGGCGCTCGTCCCCGCCAACCAGACCTGGGCGGAGCGCGCGCCGGTCCTCGCCGTCTCGATCGCGCGGGAGGCGTTCGCGCACGACGGCAAGCCGAACCGCTGGGCGCCCTACGACACCGGCGCGGCCGCGTTCGCCCTCACGCTGCAGGCGCAGGCGCTCGGTCTGCACGTGCACCAGATGGGCGGTTTCGATGCGGAGAAGATCCGCGCGTCCTTCGGCGTCGGCGCGGACCACCAGCCCATGGCCGCCATCGCGATCGGCTACGCGACGGGAGCGCACGTGCTGCCGGAGAAGCTCGCGGAGCGCGAGGTCGCGCCGCGCACGCGCCGCGAGCTCGACGGCACGTTCTTCGGCGGGACGTTCGGCGAGGCGCACCCCGTGGTGCGGTGACGCTCGGGCGTCAGTAGCGCACGATGCGGATCAGGCCGCGGTCCTCGAAGACCTCGACCTTCGGCGGATTCGCGTTCTGGATGCGCCACGCGCTGAACACGTCACCCCAGGAGAAGGTCGGCGCGTCGACGATCGAGGCCTGACGTCGTCGCTCCTCCTCGGCCGCGGCGTCCTCGGCCGCGAGGCGCGCCTCCTCGGCGTCGAGCCACGCGACAGAGCCCGCGATGCCGCGCGCGCGAGCCAGCTCGAACCAGTCGGCGACCCCGTTCGCACGGACTCGCGCGATGAACTCCTGGTCGAGACGTTCGCGGAGCTGCGCCTGCGCGACGCGTTGCTCGTACGTGAGCCCGGTGAGCGCGGTGTAGTACGCGTCCTCGTCGTCCCACGCGCGTTGGTAGGTCTCGCGGGCGAGCTCCGCTTCCCGTCGACGCAGCGCGTCGACCACGGCCTCGGCGGACGCGAGCGACGACTCGTCGTTCGGCAAGGGGTACGGCACGCCGCGCTGGAGATCGATGGCACCGAAGCCGCCGCTCTCGAGTTCGCCGACCGCCCTCGGCGGCGCGGCGGCGAAGTAGCTGCGCCTCGTGCCGTCGAGACCGGGATCGCTCTCCCACTCGTAGAGGTGGGTGTGCCGCCCGACCGGCCACCAGCGGCGGTAGCGCGGGAGCCGGCCGGCGACGGCCGCCGCGAGCACGTCCTCGGCGCGTCCCCCGCCGATCTCGTGCACGAGTCCGCCCGACGTGCGGCGGACGAGCGCCCATCCACCGTGGCAGTCGGAGTAGCGGACCTTCAACTCGGCGCGCGCGGCGGTCGGACCGCTCCCGTCGCTCGTGAACTCGACGAGCCGCAGCATCCCGATCGCATCCGGCGGCATGGCGAGCGGCAGACCGGCGCGATCGAGCGGGAGGTAGAGGTTCGGGTCGTCGAGCGGCGCCCCGAGCGCTTCGTCCTCGTACGTCGCCACGGGGATCGCGAGCTCCTCCTCGCCCTCGGGCGTCACGAGGATGCGCTTCGGCAGGTCCAGGTCGATCCACCACTCCTTCTCGTGGTCCACGTAGGTGAGCCAGCGCGGCTCGGGGAGGACGACTCCGAGGTAGCGACCATCGCGGTCGAAGGGCAGCGCGACCCGCTTGCCGTCGACGTCGGTGCTCGCGACGAGCACGACCTCACCGTAGCGGCGGATGGTGAGCTGCGCGTCGACCGAAGGACGTCGCAATCCGTGGTGCTCGACGAGCGAGGTGCCGAGCTGGTCGTAGATCACGAGCGCCATCCGTTCGGGGTCGCGCGGGTCCGCCCCCATCGCCCAGAAACGGTCGAGGGCCGAGGACCGACCGGAGTGCATGCGCGCGACGGCGAACGCCTCGCCGAACTCGTCGCCGCCGACGCCCAGCGGACGCATCTCGGCGGTGGAGAAGGTCACGAAGACGACCGGACTCACGTCGTCGGTCGGACCGTACATCACGGCGATGCCGTGGTCGCTGTCGACGACCTGGAGGTCGGCGAACATCGGAGGGGCGATCCTCTTGCCGCCGGGGCCCTGCAGTCCGACGAGCGGCCGTCCGACCAGTTCCGTGACACGTGCTCGATCGACACCGGGGATCGCGTCGCCGACGCGGACCTTCGTGCGGAAGAGGTAGAGCTTCGTGTGCTCGGGGAACCGCACGTCGCCCTGTCCGGCGAGCGGGACCTGGATCGTTCCGCCGGACTCGAAGTCGCGGCCGACGCCGAAGTTGTTCCAGTAGGGCAGGAACGCGCGTCGGTCGGGCTGCGCGGACGGGTGGCTCTGTGCCGGGGTCGGCTGCGGATCGGGCGTGCGCGCGGACTCCGGTGCGGTCGCCGCCGGCGGCGTCGAGCCGCATGCGCACGCGAGCGCGAGCGCGACGGCGACGACGGAGCGGCGGAGCGGACGACGTCGGTGCGAGGCAGGAACCATGCCGCGGATCCTAGTGGCGTGGGCGCGCGGTAGGCTCGCCCGCATGCTGCACGCTCTCCTCGTCCTCCCGTTCGCGCTCGCTCCGCTCGGCGCGGGCTCCGACACCGAACCCGCGCTCCGGCTCCCCGCGCTCGTCTCCGACGGCATGGTGCTGCAGCGCGACAGCCGCGCGCGCGTGTGGGGCTGGTGTCCCGACGCGACCCGTGTGACGGTCACGGCGAGCTGGGACGGGCGCGCGATCGAGGTCGCACCGGACGCGGACGGCCGCTTCGAGGCCGAGCTGCGCACGCCGGCGGCGGGCGGGCCCTACGAGATCGCATTCGTCGGCAGCGGATCCGCGTCCGTCGGAGCTCCGTCGGACGGCGCGAGCGCGACGGTCCGCGACGTGTGGTCCGGCGAGGTGTGGCTCGCGTCGGGCCAGTCGAACATGGAGTGGTCGGTCGGCGCGGCGCGCTGGTCGCGCTACGACGACGCGAAGTACGCGGAGGCGCTGGCTTCGGCGAACGAACCGCGGATCCGCTTCTTCCAGGTCGCGAACGAGATCGCGCTCGCGCCGAAGGACGACTGTCGCGGCAGCTGGACGGTGTGCACGCCGGACACCGTCCCGGGCTTCAGCGCGGTCGCGTTCCACTTCGCGAACCGGCTCGTGCACGAGCTCGACGTGCCGATCGGCGTCGTGCAGTCCGACTGGGGCGGGACGGTGTGCGAGGCCTGGACGAGCGCGCCGGCGCTGCGACGGCTCGGCGACTTCGACGACGCGCTCGACCGGATCGAGGCGGAGGCGGCCGCTCCGGGCGGGGTCGAGCGCTCGCTCGCCGAGCGTCAGGGCGCGTGGTGGACGTCGCTGTTCGAACGCGATCCCGGTGCGCGCGAGAGGTGGTTCGCGACGGAGTACGACGACTCCGGCTGGGAGGCCGCACAGGTGCCTGGCGACCCCGACGGCGGCTTCGACGGCGACCTGTGGTTCCGCCGGACGTTCGAGGTCCCGGAAGCTCTGGCCGGCGTCGCGCTCGTGCTGGAACTCGGCCCGGTCGACGACATGGACGTCGTCTGGGTCGACGGCATCGAGGTCGGGTCGACGCGCGTGTGGAACCGCTGGGACGAGCCGCGCAGCTACCGCCTGCCGCTCGAGGTGGCGACGGCCGGGGTGCACGAGCTGTGCGTGCTGTGCGTCGACACCGGCGGCGGCGCGGGCATGCACGGCGACGCGCGATCGATGCGCGTCCGCGCCGTGGACGGACCGGTCGAGAGCGTCGAGCTCGCGGGCGAGTGGAAGTGGCGCCGCGGACTCTCGCTGGGCGAGCTCGGCGACTTCCCGCGCAACGGCTGGTTCCACCAGAACTCGCCGACGGCGCTCTACGACGCGATGATCGCGCCGCTCGGTCCGTACCGCTTCCGCGGTGCGATCTGGTACCAGGGCGAGTCGAACGCCGACCGTCCCGAGCAGTACGCGCGGCTGTTCCCGGCGATGATCGAGGACTGGCGCCGTCTGTTCCGCGGCGAGCGCGGGAGCCGCGGCTTCGACCCGACGCCGTTCCCGTTCTACTTCGTGCAGCTCGCGCCGTGGGCGCGTCCGGGCGACGACGGACAGTGGTCGCGGCTGCGCATCGCGCAGGAGCGCGTGATGGAGGGCAACGGCGGCGCGGAGCTCGCGCACACCGGCATGGCCGTCATCACGGACGTCGGGAACCCGAACGACATCCACCCGCGGCGCAAGCTCGAGGTCGGTGAGCGGCTCGCGAACTGGGCGCTGGCGCGGACGTACGCGCCGATGCTCCCCGCGACCGACGTGCGCAAGCTGCGCTTCGAGAAGGCGCCGCACAAGAGCCCCGAACTGCGCTCGGTGCTGCGCGGCAAGGCGACGCGCGCCGAGCTCGGGCTCGAGGGCGACGGTCCCGACGTGGCGTGCCTGTCGCTCGAGTTCGACGACGCGCGCGCGGGCTTCACGACGAGCGACGGCGGGCCGGCGACGACGTTCGAGGTGGCCGGTGCGGACGGCATCTACCGCGAGGCGCGCGCGGTGCTCCTCGTCGGCAAGGAGGGCGCCGAGAAGGACACGATCCTCGTGGGCACGCCCGAGGTCGAGGCGCCGGTCGCCGTGCGCTTCTGCTGGCGCGCGGGCGACGAGCCGAACCTGCGCACCGACACCGGCCTGCCGCTCGGCCCGTTCGAGGGGCGGCTGTCGAAGGAGTGAGGCCGACCGAACCTGGTTCGTTTGCCCAATTCCAGGCGCAAGCCTGGTTCGCCTGTGCACGACCCGGCGCGCGACACCCCCTGGCGGCATCGCCAGGGGCGATCTTGGTCAACCGAACCTGGTTCGTTTGGCCGGAACCGAAACATATCGGCATCCGGATTCCTTGGACGCATCGTGGCATCTGCATGCGTTTGTCGATAGAAAGCGCCGCTCTCGCCCATGGGGGGCGGGGCACGGCCGCAGGAGCGGCGCTCTCGACATGCACGACTCCACGACTTCCGACGACGCTTCGTTCTTCACCTGCTCCGGCTCGTCGCCCGGGCGCTCGGGCTCACGCTCCGCCTTGGCCCGCACGCTCGCGGTGCGCGGCGGACGGACTCCCGACCCCGGCTCGGGCGCGCTCGTCGCGCCGATCTGCCAGAGCACGACCTTCGCGCAGCACGCGCTCGGCGAGCACAGGGGCTTCACCTACTCGCGCTGCGACAACCCCACGGTCCGCGCCCTCGAGGAGGCGCTCGCCGCCGTCGAGGGCACGCGCCCGGAGCACGCCCTCGCCTTCGCCACCGGCATGGCGGCCCTCGCGGGTCTCGTGCTCACGACCTGCGCCCGCGGCGAGCGCGTCGTCCTCTCGAAGGTCGTCTACGGCGGCACGGTGCGACTCGTCCGCGAGGTGCTCGCACCGTTCGGACTCGAGCCCTGCTTCTGCGACACGACCGACCTCGCCCAGCTCGCCCGCGCCCTCGAACGGCCGCGCGATCATTCCTGGATGTGCGGCCGGTGGGGCAGTCCCTTCAGGAACTGACCGACGTCGCCGCCGCGGCGGAACTCGCGGCACGCACGCGGCGCGCTCGTCGCCGTCGACAACACGTTCCTCACCGCGTTCGCGGCCGAGACGATGCTCGCGCTCGGCGCGGACGTCGCGGTGCTCGACGACGAAGTACGTCGAGGAGCACAACACGACGACAGCGGGCGCTCCTCGTCGCCGATCGCGGCGCCGAGCACCGCGCTCGCCGAACGACTCCGGTACACGTGCGCACGGTGCTCGACGCGGCGTGCGAGGCCGTTCGAGGCGTGGCTCACGCTCAGGGCCTGAAGACGCTGCCGCTGCGCCTCGAACAGCACGCACGCTCCGCTGCGCGTCGCCCGCTTCCTCGAGGGCGAAGATCTGCGGGATGGCGCGCGGTGCGTGATACCATTCTCAGCTCGTTCGCGCAGCACGCCCTCGCCCGCCGCCAACGGCGCATCGGCGGCGGCATCGTCACGTTCGACCTCGCCGGCGACGACGATGCCGGAGCGGCGCCGCACGCGCACGTTCCTCGCCTCGACGGAATATGCACGCTCGCCGAGAGCCTCGGCGCCGCCGGGAACGCTCGTCCACGCACCCGCGACGATCACGCCTCGTACTCGCCGAAGGAGGAGCGCGCCGCGCTCGGCATCACCGACGCCACCGTCCAGGCTCGCCTCGGGTTCTGCGGACCTCGTGGTGAAGAGGACCCCTTCGACGTCGAACGCGACCTCGCGCAGGCCCTCGAACGCGCGGCGCTCCAGGACCTCGAGGAGGTGACGGCGTGACGCGGCCCTCCTCCACCACCGACCCGCTCGGTCGCGACCTCGTCGTGCTCAAGTTCGGTTCGTCCGTCCTGCGCTCGCACGCCGACCTGCCGCGCGCCGTGCACGAGATCTACCGCCACGTCCGCCGCGGCGAACGCGTCGTCGCCGTCGTCTCGGCGATCGGCGACGCGACGGACCGACTCCTCGCGGTGCTCGAGCGCGACGGCGGCGACGCACCGCCCGCGCTGCGCGCGTCGATCCTCGCGCAGGGCGAGCGCGAAGCGGCGGGCCTCCTCGCCCTCGCCCTCGACGGCGCCGGCGTACCGTCGCGCGTCGTCGATCCCGCGAGCGTGTTGCGCGCCGCGGGCGATCCGCTCGACGCCGATCCCGTCGCGCTCGACACCGCCAAGTTCGAGCGCGCCTTCGAACGCGTCGACGTCGTCGTCCTGCCCGGCTTCTTCGCGGCGGACGCCGAGGGCTCGACGGTCCTCCTCGGCCGCGGCGGCTCGGACACGACGGCCGTGTTCGCCGCGACGGAGCTCGGCGCACGACGCTGCGTGCTTCTCAAGGACGTCGACGGCCTCTACGAGAGCGACCCGAACGCGGACGGTGCGGCGCCTCGGCGCTTCGCGACGCTCGCGTTCGACGACGCCGTCGCGCGCGTCCGCGACGTGGTGCACGCCCCAGCTGCGCCTCGCTCGCGAACACGGTGCACCGCTCGAGGTCGGGGCGATCGGCGAACTCACGCTGGCCGCGAGGGCCCGACGCGCCTCGCGACGCGCGAACCGTCCCGCGCGCTCCGCGTCGGACTGGTCGGCCTCGGCACGGTCGGCACCGCGGTGCTCCGCCTGCTGCACGCACTCCCCGAGCGCTTCGTGGTCGCGAGTCTCCTCGTGCGCGACCGGTCGAAGCCGCGCGATGCCGCCGTCGACCCCGCGTGGCGTGGACGGACGGCCTCGACCTGTTCTCGGTCCGACCCCGATGTCGTCGTCGAACTCGTCGGCAGGACGGACGCGGCACCGGCACCGTCCGCGCAGCGGCTCGTGCGGGATCGACGTCGTCAGCGCGAACAAGGCGCTGCTCGCCGAGCGCGGCCAGGCTCGAGGACGATCGGCGTTGGCGGGCGCGCGCCTGCCTCCACGGCGCGCGCCCTGCGCACCTTCGACGTGCGCGCCCTCGTCGCGCGCGGGTTCGAGGTCGCGGCATCGGGGCGATCCGGCACGGTCAACACCGTGCTCGGCGGCGCTCGCACGCCCCGGCAGCGCGACGCTCCGAGCACGCCTCCGCCGTCGCGCTCGCGGACTGTGCGAGGCGGACGCCACGCTCGACCTCGACGGCTCCGACGCGGCGCAGAAGCTCGTGCTCCTCGCCCGTGCAGCAGGAGCCGAGCGCGTCGTCGCGACGGTGCGCAGAACACGTCGACGACGCCGTCGTCGCCCGCATCGCGACGCTCCGGGAACGGGCCGACGCGTGAAACGAACCGCACGCGCCGAGCTCGTCCGCGACGCGGGCGGGTCGCGGTCGCACACCTCGGTCCGGCTCGTCGACGTCGACCGTGCTGAAGTCGTGCCGCCGGCGTCGAGGGCGCGCGCAACGCGCTCGTCGTGGAGTTCGCCCGGACGGCTGCGCTCGGATCGACGGCACCGGCGCCAGCGGACATGACGGAAGCGGTGCTCGGCGACCTGTTCGAGCTGCTCGAGCGGCGACCTGAGCATGTGAAGAACGCGGAGGTGACGGCGTGACGGCCTTCCACCGACGTTCGCTCGACGCCGCGACGCGCCTCGTGCGCGGCGCCTGCGATCGACGCGGACCTTTCACCCGCCTCGTCGCCTGCCGCTCTACCAGACGGCGACGTTACGCAGTCGCGTGCCGACGGCTTCGACGCGTTCGACTACTCGCGTACGGACAACCCGACGCGCGGTGCTCGAGCGGCGGATCGCCGAGCTCGAGGACGGCAGTTGCGCGCTCGCCTACGCGAAGCGGCATGGCGGCGATCGACGCGGTGCTCGCGCTCTGCCTGCGCGGGACGTTGCTCGTGGGACGCGACCTCTACGGCGGCACGCTGCGGCTCGCGGCGGAGCTCGCGTACGAGCGCGAGGCGCGCGTCGTCGACGTCGACGCGAGCGACTCCGCGGCACTCGCACGGCGGCCCTCCGTCGCGAGCGCCCGCACTGGCTTCCTCGTCGAGTCGCCGACCCGCTGCAGGAGGTGTGCGACCTGCGCGCGGCGGCGCGCGCCTGCCGCGACGTCGACGCGCGACTCGCCGTCGACAACTTTGATGCTCCGGTTATCTGCAGGCGGAAGCTGCTCGCGCTCGGCGCCGACGCCGTCGTGCTCTCCGCGACGAAGCACCTCGGCGGACACGCCGATCACGGCAGGCGCCGTCATCGTGCGCGACAGGCGCTCGGCGCGGAGCTCGCGCGCCGCACCCAACGCCGCGGCACCGCGCTCGCACCGTTCGAGGCCTGGCTGTGCGCGCGCGGCCTCGACGCGTCGACGTCTCGAACGACCAGGCGGCGGCGACGAGCGCTCGAACTCGCGCGCGCCCTCGCCCGCGCGCCACGAGGTCACCGCCGTGCACCACGCCAGTCTCGACGGCGCACCGGGTCGCGACGTCCTCGCGGACCAGGCGCGCGGCGCCGGCTCCGTCGTCGCCGTCGAACTCGCGGCCGGCCTCGACCCCGTGCGCTTCGCCGAATCGCTCGAGCTCTTCTCGATCTCGGTCAGCTTCGGCTCGGTGCGCAGCACGGTCTGCCTCCCGCGGCACACCTCGCACGCGTCGGTGCCGCGCGGACTCTCGCCGACCGTGCGGCCGCCGTCGGAACGCCTCGTGCGACTCTCGATCGGGCTCGAGGACCCGTCGGACCTGCGCGCCGATCTCGGGCGAGCCCTCGAGTCGTTGCGCGTCGGCGACGAGCACCTCAGCTGCGCCGCAGCGCGAGGTCGTGGAACCAACGATCCATGCGTGCGATGACGTCGTCCTCGACACCCTTCGGCGGCTCCGCATCACCCGGGTGGAAGGGGCCCGGAACCTCGAGCCCCGGCGTCGGCGCGCCGAGCCCTTCGAGATCGTCCGGGTCGGCGCGGAGCGGGAAGCGCGCCTCCGACCTCGGCGTCGCGCCGGGTCGGAGGCACTCCCAGGCGTCGCCGACGATCGCCTCCGCGTCCCGTCGGTTCCGATCGGCGTCCGTCATCGTTCGAGACCGGTCGGGCGGGCGAGACGTGGCGCGCCGCGGCCGTGGGCCGTCGCCGGTCCGAGCACCGATCCGCGTCGAGGACTCCGCGGTGACGGCGCGACGTATCGGCGGTGCTTCGTGTCACCCTCTCGTCGTGGACGTGCCGCCCGAACTCGAGAGTCGGAGTTCCCGCGTCGAACGACTCGTCGCGTCACCGTTCGACGCCCTCGTCGTCGGCGGCGGCATCACCGGCGCCGGCGTGGCGCTCGACCTCGCGTGCCGCGGACTCGCGGTCGCGCTCGTCGAGCGCGGCGACTGGGGCGGCGAGACGTCGAGCGCGTCGTCGCGCCTCCTCCACGGCGGGCTGCGCTACCTCGAGCAGTACGACTTCGGCCTCGTGCGCGAGTCGTGCCTCGAGCGCTCGCTCCTCATGCGCAACGCCGCGGGACTCGCGTGGCCGGAGAGCTTCACGTTCCCGCTGTTCCGCGGCGGACGCGTGGGACGGCTGAAGCTCGCGGCGGGCCTCGCGCTCTACTCGCTGCTCTCGCTGCCGCACCCGCTCGGCGTGCCGCGCGTCGTCGGCGCCGCCGCGGCGCGCCGCGCGATCCCCGGCGTCGCGGACGGGATCGTCGGCGCCGGTCGCTACCAGGACGGTGCGACGATCGACTCGCGTCTCGTGTGGGCGACGGTGCGGACGGCGATGGAGCGCGGCGCGGTGTGCGCGTCGCGCGTCGAGGTCGCGAAGCTCGAGCACGCCGGCGCGACGAAGGACGACGGCGTGGAGGCCGAGCTCACCGACGTGCTCACCGGCACCTCGATCGGCCGCGTCCGCGCGCGACGCGTCGTGCTGTGCGGCGGACCCTTCACCGAGGAGCTGCGCGCCCGCGCCGGCCTCGGCGGGAAGTGGCTCTCCCCCACTCGCGGCACGCACGCCGTGCTGCCGCGCCACCGACTCCCGACCGACGGCGCCGTCGTCTTCACGTCGCCGCTCGACGGCCGCGTGATGTTCCTCCTGCCGTGGCCCGCGCACACCGTGATCGGGACGACCGACGTCGACTCGACGCTCGCGGACCGCGGGACGCCGACGCCCGACGAGGTGCGCTACCTCGTCGACTCGGCGAACGCGCTGGTACCCGCGGCGAAGCTCGAGGTCGCGGACGTCGTCTCGACCTGGTCCGGCGTGCGCCCGCTGCTCGCCGCGCCCGAGTCCGACCCGTCGGCGCGCTCGCGCGAGGAACGGGTCGTCCACGAGGGCTCGGTCACGACCATCGCCGGCGGGAAACTCACGGCCTACCGCGGCATGGCGGAGACGCTCGGGTCGGAGCTCTGCCGGCGAGCGGGGATCGGCGACGGTCGCCGGGCCTCGCCGACGCGCTCCGTCCGGCTGGTCGGGGCGCTCGACCGAGCGGTGTCCGAGCCCGACTGGGTGCGGCGGCAGCCCGACGCCGCCGGCCTGCGCCGCGCCGCGCTCGTCCGGCGCCACGGTCGGTTCGCCGACGCCGTCGCCTCGGCCGAGGGCTCCGACCGCCCGATCGACGACGAGACGACCTTCGCCGACGTGCTCGAGGCGATCCGCCGGGAGGACGCCCTCGAACCCGCCGACGTGCTCCTTCGCCGCACGGACCTCGGCTACACTCGCCCGGACCTCGCGCGGGAGCTCGAGGACGAGATCCGCGCGACGATCGCCGCGGAGCGTCCGGGCTGAGCGCGAGACCCCCCGCGCGCGGTTCGTCCCCACCGCGACGCCCCTTCCCCATGAGTCTCGGCTGGGAGTTCTACGCCACCGAACTGGACGGTGATCCGATCGGTCTGCTCGTCGACCTCGACGTCGACGCGGGTTCGCAGCGCGGCCTCGAGACGCTCGTGCGTCTGCACGTGCCGATGCCGCACCCGCTGACGACGGGGCTGACGTCGGAGAAGGACTTCGAGCTGCTCGAACAGCTCGAGGACGCCGTCGCGAAGGCGGTCGAGGGCGTCGACGGTCGCTTCGTCGGTCGCATCAGCTACCGCAAGGAGTGGGTCTTCTACGCCTTCGTGCGCGAGGCGAGCAAGGCGCACGACGCGCTCGATCGCGCCGCGCAGTCCTGCCGCGTGCGCGGCGCGACGCTCGACGTGGAGAAGGACCCGGAGTGGAGTCAGTACCACACGTTCCTCAAGCCGTTCCCCGAGACGATGCGCCACATCCTCAACCGCCGCGCGGTCGAGGCGCTCGTGCGCTCCGGAGACGACGCGGACGAGGTCCGGCCGATGACGCACGAGATCGAGTTCGCGACGGCGGACGCCGCCGGACCGATCCGCGACATGGCGCTCGAACGCAAGTACGTCGCCGAGATCGTCGCGAACGGGAAGGCACACGCGCTGCGCATCACCAAGGAGTCCGCGCTCGACATCGAGGGCATCGACCGCACGTCGATCGCCTTGATGCGACTCTCGGACAAGCACGGCGGTCGCTACCTCGGTTGGAGCTGCGCCGCGGTCGCGAAGCGCTGAGCGGGGACGAGCGAGCCGACGCGCCCGCCGCCCCGGGGACGGATCGATGGACGAACGAGCTCGCAGGGGGACGTCGAGAGCGGGTGTCCTCGCGGTCGTGCTCGCGATCGCGGTCGCGCTGGTCGTCGCCCTGGTGCTGTTCGGACCGGAGCGAGGCGACGAGCCGCGCGCGGACGGGACGCGCGCCGCGGAGCCCGACGTGTCGGGAACGCGCGGCGGCGAGGTCGAACTGGCCGATTCGACGCTGCGCGGCTCCGGAACGGAGATCGAGGCGCCGGCGCGGACGGCGCTCGGCGACGTGCTCGACGGTCGGCGCTGGAGCGACCTCGTGGCGCCGGTCGACGATGCGAGCGGCGCCGCGATCGACGACGCGATCGTCGTCGTGATCGGGGCGGAGGGCGCGCGCGTCGTGCGCCGGCTCGGCGACCACGTCGGCGCGCGCGACCTCGACGACGGCGGACTGGCGGCGATCGACTCGCCGCGGTACGTGCCGCGCTTCTTCAGGCCCGACGAGTTGCGCGAGCGCGAGGGCGCGACGCGGATCGAGCTCGCGGCGGCGGGAGCGATCGAGTTCCGCTCCGACGGCGAGCGCGCGGCGGACGCGGAGCCGTGGTCGTACGTCGTGCGGGCGGAGGACGGCGACGTGCTCGACCCGGGGTTCGCGATCGAGGAGCGCTCCGTGTTCGAGTCCTACGCGGACACCGCGCGTCGCCTGGTCGGTGCGCGCGACGACGACGGGTGGCGGCGTCGGCAGGTGCGCTTCGTGCGGAAGCAGGAGGCGCTGGGTGCGCTGCTCGCGCTCGACGGTCCACCGGTCGTCGCGCCGTGGACGCGCTACTTCGACCCGTCGGTCGAACGCTTCCCAACCGCCCTCGACGACCTGCCGCTCGGATCGGCGTACGAGGTCCGCAGCACCGGGGGCTCCGCCACGCGCTTCGAGATGTCGCAGGACGACGGTGCGACGTGGACCGGCGCGCCGCTCGAGATCGAGTTCCGTTCGCCCGGCGCGCGCGCGATCGTCCGCGTGCGCGCGGTCACGGGCGCGAGCATCGCGGGTCGTTTCGAGTCGTCGACGGAGCGCGGTACGGCGAGCGCAACGTTCCGACCGACGGGCCGACCCAACGGGAGGTCGACGACGGTCGGCCCGCTCCCGGCCGACGCCGACGGCTCGTTCGAGTTCCACGATCTCGAGCCGGGCGACTACCACCTCGCGCTGAAGTGGAAGGAGAGCGACGGCACGGTCGGCCTGCGCGACCTGTGGTTCCCGTTGGCGGAGGGCGAGCGGAAGGACGTCGGCGAGATCGGCGGCGCGGACGGCAGCGTGCTCGTCCTGCGCCCGCGGCTGGTCGTCGACGGAGCACCCGACCCGACGCTGCTCGGCGGAGCGATGCGCGACGCGCGCTGGCACCTCACGATCGGGCGTCGCTCGGCCGGCGACGTCGGTGCGCGCCTCGGAATCGCGATCGACGACGCGCGGGACTTCGTCGACATGGTCGGCCTCGAGGCGCAGCGCGTCGTCGGGCTCGAACCGGGCTCGTACTTCGCGATCGTGTCCCTGAACGCGCTGCCCGAGGGTGTGCGCGAGCGCTACCTCACGACGACGACGCTCGACGTCCGCGAGGTCGACGTCGGTACGGGGACGACGGAGCTCGACGTCGACCTGGTGCTCGAGTCGGCGTCGCGCTGCCGCATCTCGGTCGACGTGCCGGGCGTGGACGCAGGACAACAACTCCTGGCGTACGCCTGTCGTTCCGACGGCGCTTCGGGTCGGATGCTCGTCTTCGACCCGAACGAGCACGGCGCGGCCGCGTCCGGCTGGTCCGCGCACGCCGACGAGATGCTGGAACCCGGCGCGTGGAGCGTCGTCGTCCTCGCCCACCCCGACGTGTCCCCCCAGGCTCCCGCGTGGGACGCGACCGCACGCTACGTCGGTCGCGTCGAGTTCACGGTGGAGCCCGGCGTACCGCTCGACGTCGCCGTACCGCTCGTGCTCGGTGCATCCGTGCGCATCGACCGCGCGACGCTCGGTCTGGGCGAGAACGAGGCCTGGACGCGACTGCATCCCACGGACCTGCCGGAGATGACGTCGTACACCTGGCAGGGCTACGCGTCCACGAGCGGTCCGATCGTCGTCCACGGCCTCCTGCCGGACACGGAGTACGTCGTCGTCGACAGCGACGTCGTCGTCACGACCGGAGCCGGCGGCTCGACGACCGACCTCTGACGCGCGAGGTCAACCCACGCCGTAGAGGCGCTTCACCTCGCTGCGGAAGCGCTGCATCAACTGCGCGTAGGCGTCGGACTCGCTCGAGCGCGGCTCGCTGCTCGCTCCGCGCACGACGAAGGGCGCGGCGACGTCGGTGACGTCCTGCGGAGCGCCGCGCTCGTGCGAGAGCGACCACAGCGCCTGCACCGCGGCGCCGAGCGCGGCGGACTCCGGCTCCTCGAGCGCGACGACGGGCAGCGCGAAGGCGCCCGCGAGCAGCTCGCGCCACAGCGCGTTCTTCGCGGCGCCGCCGACGAGGCGCACCTCGCTCGCCTCGACGCCGAAGCGCAGGAGCCGCTGCGCTCCCCACGCGAGGTTGAGACTCGTGCCCTCGAGCGCCGCGCGGTAGAGCCGCGCGGGCTCGAGCGATCCCGTGCGCATCCCGAGCAACGTGCCGGTCGCGCGCGGGAGGTCGGGCACGCGCTCGCCCTGGAGGTACGGCAACCACATCAACCCGTCGCCGCCGAGCGGGAGTTCGCGCGCGCGCTCCGTCAACTCGTCGTGCGTGAAGCGACTCTCCGAGCGCACTTCCTGCGCGACGCCGGTGAGGTTCATGACGCAGACCAGCGGCAGCCATCCGCCGGTCGAGCCGCAGAACGGCGCGACGAGTCCTTGCTGGTCGACGACGGGCTGGTCGCAGTGCGCGAACACCGTCCCCGACGTGCCGAGGCTCGCGACGAGCACGCCCGCCCGCGTCGCGCCGCTGCCGATCGCGCTCATCATGTTGTCGCCGCCGCCGGCGGAGACGAGCGCGCCCTCGGGCAGGGCGAAGCGCTCCGCCGCGACCTTGCGCACGCGGCCGTGCATCTCGTACGCGCGCTCCGGTTCGAGCAGCGGCGGCACGCGCGAGGCGAGTTCCTGGTCGATCGTCGCCAACGCGTTCTCGTCGTAGCGCCGCTCGCGCACGTCGAGCCAGCCCGTGCCCGACGCGTCGCCCGGCTCCGTCCGGAACTCGCCGGTGAGGACGAGGTTCACGAAGTCGTGCGGCAGCATGACGCGCGCGGTCCGCGCCCAGTTCTCGGGCTCGTGCTTCGCGAGCCAACGCACCTTCGGCGCGGTGTAGCCCGTCGGCACGGGTCGTCCCAGCTCCTTCGTGAGCTCCGCCGCCTCGTCGGCCGTGCTCGTGTCGCACCACAGCTTGGCCGCGCGCACCGGCGCGCCGTCCGCGTCGAGCGCGACGAGCCCGTGCTGCTGCCCCGACACGCCGACGGCGGCGACGCGGTCGCGCCCGACCGCGCCGACGAGTTCGTGCGTGACGCGCTCGATCGCCGCGAGCCAGTCCGCGGGGTTCTGCTCCGCCGCGCCGCGCGGCAGACCGGAGAGCAGCTCGAGCGGCGCCGACGCGCGCGCGAGCACCGCGCCCGCCTCGCCGTCGACCGCCACGCCCTTCACGCCCTGCGTGCCGACGTCGAGTCCGATCGCGATGGTCATGGGCTGGTAGTGTGGTGATCGTCCGCGGGCCGCGCCACCCGCGGCGGCTCGCACCATGGCTCGGAACACGATCGGGAATCGCACGGCACTCCTTCTCGCGGGGTTGCTCGCGGTGAGCTGCAGGAGCGGGAGTTCGGCCGTTCCGACCGAAGCGACGGTGAACGAGACGGCGACGTCCCAACGCGCGACGATCGTCGGTCGCTTCGCGCCCGGAGCGCGCGACCCGCGGGTCGAGGTCGGCAACTTCGAATCGTCGGAGCGGGGTGACGAGTCCCATTCGGGCTCGACGATCGTCGACGTCGCGGAGGACGGGACGTTCGCCCTCTCCGGGATCGCTGCGGGCCGGCACACGGTGTTCTGTGCTTGGACCGACGAGGACGGAGCGATGGTCATCGCGCTCCAGGAGATCGCCCTGCGACCCGGCGAACGTCACGACCTCGGCGAGGTCGAGGCGATGGGCGACGGCTCCATCGACTTCACTCCGTCACGACTGCTCGTCAACAGCCTTCCCGACGTCGCGTTCGTGTCACTGCCCGAGGGCGCGATCGAGGGCGTGGTCCTCGAGTCGCGGCTTTCGTGGGAGCGCGACGTGAGCGACGAGGCGTGGGAGGCGCAGGAACGCTCCGAACAGCTCTTCGGAACGACGATCCGCTACCCGGCATCGACCGGACTTCGGCTGCGAGGGCTCGCGCCGGGCATCTACGGCGTCGGAGCTGCATGCCCGATCCTCGGCGCTCCGATCACGGACGAGTTCGATGCGTACCGGACCATGAAGGGTTCCAGCTGCCGCGTGGGACATAGTTGGCGCAGCAGAGTGGATGTCGACTTCGGGCTCGAGTCGAAGGGCAACGTCGTCGGTGGGTTCGTCGTCGACGTCGGCGAACGCTCGCAGCTCGCAGATGCCTCGGCGCAGCTCGTCGAGGTCGGAGGCGATCGCCTCGTCGAGCCGCGCAGCGTGGTCCCGTGGCTCTTCCTGGGAGAGGACGCTCCCTCCTACGGCGGCTTCGCCGCGTTCGATGCACCACCCGGCCGATGGGCGTTCGTCGTGTTCGTCGAAACACGCGATCCGGTCGGTGACAACGTCGTCGTGCTCGGTGGTCGTGACGAGGTCCGGGTCGGGAAACGCGGGAGGGTACGCGCGTCGAAGTTCCTCGAGCCGACAGCCTCGGTCTCGCTCGCGCTTCCGAGCGACGGCGCGCTCTCGACCCTCCACCCGTTCGACCTCCCCGCACTCGAAGTCGACCTCACGTCGCGCGACGCCGATCCGGGGCCGGGCGTGCTCCTGCACGGCCTGCTCCCGAACACCGAGTACGTGCTCGAACCCGGCGGCACGCGTTTCACGACCGGCGCACCCGGCACGACCGTGGAGGTCACGGCACACTAGGAGCCTCTTGCACCCTCGCACCGGACCCGAGCGATGACGCGCGACCGCGACGACGGCGGACCGATCCTGATCGTGTTCGCCGCGCTGGCCCTGTTGCTGATCCTCAGCGCCGCGGCGTTCTTCCTGCTGCGCGCCGCGCCGCCGGCGCCCGTCGTGGTGCGCGCGACGCCGGTTCCGGTCCCGACGGCGCCGAGCCGTCCCGTCGCGGAACTCGCGAGCGAAGGGTCCGGTGCGACCGAGCTCTCGGTCCACGACACGTCGATCGAACGGCGTCCGACCGAGCGGAGCACGGACGTCGTGACCTGGGCCGATCTCGTGACTCCCGTCGACGCGTCGAACGGTGCCGCGGTGGACGGTGTCGCGTTGCGCGTGGTGGACGCGGAGGGTGCGCTCCGGTCGATCGAGTGGGACGCCGTCGTGTTCGACGGCGACCTCGCCGAGGGACGTGTGGCCTTCCTCGTGCACGACGACTACGTGACCCGTCCCTTCCTGCCCGTCGACCTCGCGCGGCGCGACGACGTCCCGGTGCTCACCGAACTGCGACCGACGGCGTCGATCCGGTTCGAGCGGTCGGACCCGCACGACGTCACCGTGCCGTGGCCGAGCTTGGCGATCCTGCCCCTGGATCCGGGCGGGCCGATCCTCGGCCTCGACGAGGGCTTCGCACGATCGATCGCGCGACTCACGTCCGACACCACGTCGACGTCGATCCGCCGGAGCGAGGCTCGGAGGCTGCTGCGACGACCCGACGTCGTCGCGCTCCTCGACCTCTCCGCCGCGGCTCCGAACTGGCAACGTGTCGCAACTCCGTCGGGCGACGAGGGCGCGGCGTTCGAGATCCAGGACGTCCCTTCCGGAGTTCCGCTGCGCATCGCCGCACTCGAGTCGGACGCGACGGCGACGCTCACGATCCCCGGTGCGCCGCCGGAAGTGCGCGAGTTCGGCTCGTCGCTCTTCACGGGACGCCCGCTCGAACCGCACGAACGCTACGACGTGCTCGTCTCGTTCGCGAATCGTGCGAGCGTCCGCGGCAGGATCGGCGGCGTCTCGAAGCCCGTGCAGGTGGTCCTCGCCTCGATGTCGGACGAGAGGGTGGCGAAGATCACGTACTTCGAAGGGACCGACGCCGAGGGGTTCTTCTCCTTCGAGCGTCTCGAAGCGGGGCACTACGTCCTGTCGTGCGACCTCGAGTCCGAGGACGCGTCGCGCGTGATCCTCGATCGGAAGTTCGATCTCGCGGCCGGCGAGCAGGCCGATCTCGGTCTCGTCGAGCCGACGTACTTCACGACGCTGCGTCTCGTACCCGAGCTCGTGATCGACGGCGTGGTCGAACCCAGCCTTCTCTCGGGCGCGGACCTGGGCACGGTGCTCGTGTGCAGCCTGACCCGGACGGGCGGCGGCGAGCCGAGGTCCATGACGTTCCGTTCGCTCGACGCGGCGACGGTGCGCGGCATCGAACCCGGTCACTACACCGTCACCACCCACGTGATGTCGCCGAAGGCGCTGCGCACGACGCATCGGTCCGTCGGGATCGGGCAGCTCGAGGTCGACGTCCCGATCGACGGGGCCGAACTCACGGTCCCGGTCGAGCTCGAGTCCGTCTCGCCGGTCGACCTCGTCGTTCGGTTCCCGTCGAGCGGGGGTCGATCGACGAGCGTGTCCCGGCCGATCGCCATCGATCGCACGAACGACCGCCTCGTCGAGGGCGAGCGCTCCACCGAGTCCGTGCTCGAACCGAACGGTCGGAGGTCCGTCGCGGACGCGATGTTCCTCCCCGCGGGCGAGTGGACCGTGCTCGTCCACGGCGAGTCGTGGACCGAGGGCGTCGCGGACGGTCGAGACGTGCTCGATCTCGTCGGCTCGGCGAGCGTCGTCGTGCGACCGACGACGCGGGTCACCGTCGAGGTCGACCTCGTCGTCGGAGCGCGCGCGCTGCTCTCGTTCGAGAAGAGCGCGGACCCCGAGGCAGCGGCGTCGTGCCGAATCGCCGCCGCACCGTGGTCGGGCTTCGGCCTCGAAGGCGCTCCGACGGATCCGGAGGGGCGCACGCTGCTGGAGAGGCTCCTCCCGAACACCGAGTACGTGATCGAGCCGCTCGGCCTGCGCTTCACCACGGGCGCACCGGGCACGACGGTCGAGGTCACGGCACACTAGGCGCGCCTCGAGTTCTCGCACTCTTGCCCACTCGCACTCCTCACCTCCGATGACCGACGACCGCGACGACGTCGGACCTCTGCGGCTCGTCCTTGCCGTGGCGTTCGTGCTGCTCCTCGTCGGCGGGGGGCTGTACGTCCTGTACGTCGCGGCGCTCTCCGCGTCCGTGTCTCCGAAGGTGGACGGGGCGACCGAGGCTCCGACGACGCGGGGAGCGACGGGCGCGGAGCTCCGGCTGGAGGGCGGCGACCCTCCGATCGGCGCCGTCGAGCACGCGTCGAGCGATCGGCGCACGGCGGTCGAGGGCAGCGCGACTCGCACGTGGCGCGACCTCCTCGCACCGGTCGACGCGCTCGACGGATCGGCGCTCGACGGAGCCGTCGTGCTGCTCGTCGACGAGTCGCTCGAACTTCGCGCGCGCGCTCGACGACGCGATCGAGGACGGCGATCTCGCGAGGACGTCGTCGCCGCGCTCGACGACGGCGCGCACCTGCCGCGGGCGTTCCTGCCGAGCGCGCTCGCCGATCACGAAGGCGCTCCGCAGCGCGTCGAGCTCTGGCCCTCGGCGACGCTCGCGGTCGAACTCGCAGAGCCGCGGCCCGACGGAGCGCCGGCACCTGCCGTGATCGTTCGCAGTGGTGCCGCTGAATCGTCGTCCGGACGCTTGCAGGACGTTGCGGATCTCTTCGACGCTTCGCGGGACGCCGTCGAGCGCCGAGCCGCCCGCGCGCGGATCGAGCCGTCCGTCACGGCCTCGCCACTCGACGACGCTCCGCGCGTCGACTCGATCCTCGCGGGTGCGCGGCGAGGGCCGCGCCCGTCCCGTTCGAGGTCGAGGTTCCCGCGAACGTCGCGATCACGGTCGAACTCGTCGAGCCGATCTGGGGCGAGTGGCGCGCGGTGCTCTCGCTCGACGCCGGCGCGGCGCTCGAGGCGTGGACGCTCGCGGTCGAGCTCGACGCCGGCATCGATCGCGGGGCGCGACGCAGCGTGTTCGCACGCACCTACGGCGCGGCGCACGTCCGCGGCCGGTTCGCCGCGGGCGCGCGCGACGCCAGCGTCGCCGTGCTCCAGATCGCCGACGGTCCGAACGTCGGCATGGGCGTTGGGGCGATCGTCGATCGCGACGGCGCGTTCGCGAGCCCGGGCTCGACGCCGCCTCCTACCGCGTGGACTGCTTCTGGACGGAAGCGGACGGCGCGCTCGCGAACCGGCGCTACGAGATCGACCTCGCTCCCGGCGAGGACCGTGACCTCGGGACCGTCGACTACGTCGTCGACGGGGTGATCCACGTCGTTCCGGTGCTCGTCGTCGACGGCGAACGCGACCCGACGCTGCTCGACGGTGCGATGCGCGACGCGACGGTGGAGTCGTTCGTGGACACGACGATCCCCGGCGAGCGGTTGGCGACGACCGGACATGCCCGCTCCGTGCACTTCGACCGCTTCGAGGGGACGGAGATCCGCGGCGCGGTGCCGGGCTCCTACGACTTCTGGACGCCCGACGTGGTCCTCCCCGACGGACTCGCGCGCAGCTACCGATACGCGCGCGCCTCGAGCGGTGTGTGGATCTCGTTCGACGGCGGCGAAGCGAGCGTCGAGATCCCGGTCCACCTCGAGTCGACCGGCACCGTCGCCCTCCGACTGGCGATCGCCGACACACGGCGGTCGGTGCTCACGGCGCCGGACGTCGCATCGATCGATCGAGCGACCGGGCGCGTGGTTCGCGCCGAGTCGAGTCTCACGTGGGAGGAGCGCGACGACGGTTCGGCCGTGTGCGAGGGCACGATCGCCCTGCCGCCGGGCGAGTGGACGGTCGTCGTCGTCGAGGAGAGCCTCGGCCCGCAGCCTCCGGCCGGCGGCGATCCCGCGCGCTTCCCCGACTGGGTGGGGCGCGCCGACGTCGCCGTCGTGCACGGTGCGACGAGCGACCTCGCGATCGATCTCGTCGACGCCGCCGAGGTACGACTCGATCCGCCGGCCGGCGTCGACCCGGCGAAGCCCGGCGTCGCGCGCGTGGCTCCGGCGGAGTTCGAGACGTACTTCGCGCTGCTGCGCGACTTCGACGCGGATGTGGGCCCGCGCGTCCACCTGCGCCGCCTCCTCCCGAACACCGAGTACGTGTTCGAGCCCGGCGGGGCCCGCTTCACGACGGGCGCATCGGGCACGACGATCGAGGTCGAGGCACACTAGGCGCTCGCGCCCGCGCGGCGCCGACCACGCATGAAGCAGCGAAGCGACGACGCCGGACCGATCATCGTGGTGCTCGTCGCCGTCGTCGTCGTGATCGCAGCCGCAGCGGCGTGGTTCCTGTTCGACCGCGCGACCGCGCTCCGACCGGTCGCCGCACCGGCGCGGCCCGTGCCCGTTCCGAGCACGGTACCGAGCGCCCCGCCCGCGCCGGTCGAGCTCGAGGAGGCGACGCCCTCGATCGCGGCGCCCGACGACGAACAGGCCTCGCGGCGCGTCACGTCGGACGAAGCCGTCGGCACGGTGCACTGGTCCGACCTGCTCGCACCGGTCGACGTCGCGAGCGGCGCGCCGATCGCGGGCGCGCGTCTCGTGCACGTCGACGAGCGCGGCGAGCGACGCGAACTCGCGCTGGACGCGGTCGTCGGTCCGAGCGACCTCGCGATCGGCGCGGTGGCGGTGCTCGTCGCCCGAGGGTTCTGTCCGCGCGCCTTCGAGACGCGCGAACTCGCTCGGCGGACCGAGCCGCTGCCGATCGCGCTCGGCGCCGCCGGACAGCTGCGCATCGAGCTCGAGGATCCGTCGATCGAAGACGTACCCGCGCTCGACCTGCGCGTCGGCGAGTCGCGGCGCTACGACGTCCCCGCCGCGCTCGACCCGCACCTCGCCGAGCTCGGACTCGACACGGCGCACGAGCTCGCGGCGATCCACTCGTTCGGCACGGTGCTGCGCGAGATCGTCGACGGCGACCCGCCGGCGGCGTGGCTCGCGGAGGAGTTGCAGCGAGCGCTGCGGTACGAGCGCCTCCTTCCCCTCTTCGCCCTCGAGGGTCCGCCGACGGTCGGGTGCTTCGCCTACGCCGAGCTCACGGGTCGCAGCGAGTTCCCGATCGTGCTCGACGACGTGCCGGTCGGAGCGCTGCTCGACGTCGAGGTCGAACAGCACGAGGCCGAGGGCTTCCACGTCTCGATCGGCGAGCCGACGTGGGACGTGGAGCGCGAGTGGAGCCGCTACGTCTGGTTCGAGCGGGTCGTCGACGCGGAGCGACCGCTCGTCGTCGCCGTGCGCCTCCAACGCGCCGCGAACCTGCGCGGGCGCATCCCCGCCGGCTCCACCGAAGGCGTCGCGCACATCGTGCGGCGGTCCGCGCGCGGCGGGACGTACGAGGTCTCGCGCACCCCCATCGGCACCGACGGCGAGTTCGGCGCGACCGACATCACGCCGGGCGCGCACGTCGTCGAAGCCACCTGGCGCCTGCCGTCGGGCGCAGCGGCGCGCGCACTGCGCGAGGTCGACGTGCCGCCCGGAGCGGACGTCGATCTCGGGCTGCTGACGCCCGACGCCGGACCGTCGCTCCACGTCGTGCCGCGCCTCGTGCTCGACGGCGCGGACGACGACGCGGGCGTGCTCGCCGCGGTGCACGACGCGGTGTGGTCGATGACGATCGGCGACGTGCCGGAGATCGCCGGCGCCCCGAGCGGCGTCGCGCGCATCGTCGAGCGCGAGGACTTCGAACCGTTCGAGCTCTCGGGCTTCGAACCGGCGCGCTACCGACTGCTCGTCGCGCCGTTCGCGCTGCCCGGCGATCTGGCCGAGCGCTTCCGCGTCACCGACTGGAAGAACCACGTCGAGGTCGACCTCGTGCACGGCGACGCCACCGTCGAACTCGTGCTCGAGGTGCGCACCGCCGTCGCGTGCGAGGTCGTCGTGGTCTCGCCGCCGACCGGGAAGGAGGACGTGATCCAAGCCGTCGCGGCGCGCGCGTACGAGACGTCGACGGGTCTGTGCTACGGCATCGAGTTCGACGACGGCTTCGAGCTCGACGCCACGGAGGCGTGGAGCCGGCGGACGACCACCTCGCTGCCGCCCGGTCACTGGGTCGTCGCCGCGACCTCGCGTTCGATGTCGATGGGCGCGCTCCAGGACCCGCCGGCGGAGGAGATGGTCGACTTCGTCGGCACGGCCGAGTTCGACGTCGCTCCGGGCGAGTCGCCGAGCGTGACGCTGCACCTCGAGCGTGCGGCCGCCGTGCGCGGCTCGCTCGCCGCCTTCGGTCGAGACGGCACCAGCACCGCCCCGGTGATGGCCGCACCGAGCGACATGCCGCGCGACATGGCGGCGCTGTGGTCGAGCTGGATCACGAAGACGAGGACGTTCGAGCTGCGCGGCCTCCTGCCGAACCGGAACTACGCCGTGTTCGACTCCGAGGCGGAGTTCGAGAGCGGAGCGGCGGGGACGGTGACGGAGCTCGTGGAGTGAAGCCCACGACGCACCGACGGATCGCCGTCGCGGTGGTGGCGTGCGCGGTCGCCGCGGTCGCGTGGCTCCTGCTCGGGGACGGCGCGGACGGTGGTCGCGTCGACGCGTCGCGCGAGACGGTGCGAACCGGGTCGAGCGGTCCGACGGACGTCGAACTCGCCGGCGAGGACGTCGGCGCGCCCGTGACCTCGGGCGAACGACCGGTCGAGAGCGCGCCGCAGGAGGGTCGGACCGCGCGCCGCGCGGCGGACGCCGGCGCCGTACGCTTCGCCGACCTCCTCCGTCCGATCGACCACACCGACCGCGCGCCGATCGAGGACGCGCGCGTCCAGGTCGTCGGGACGAAGGGCATCCTCGAGGCGTTCGAGCTCGGCGCCGCCGTCGGTCCCGCGTCGCTCGAGGACGGCGCGCTGCTCGTCGTTTCGTCGCCGCAGCACCTGCCGCGCGTCTTCCGCGCGTCGGACGTGCGCGAGCTCGAGAAGGCGCCGTTCACGTTCACGCTGCGGCGCACGTTCGCGGTCGAGTTCGTGTTCGAGGACGGGAGCGCCGAACGATCGAGGGCGAGCTTCGCACTCGACGTCCGCAACGGCGGCGGCTCGATCGGCGGCGGCGGAGCGGAACCGAGCGACTTCGACGAGGCTCGTGCGGCGCGTGACCACCGAGGACGTGCCGGCCGAGCTGCGATGCGTCCTCGCGCAGGACCTCGCGGCCGCGGCGAGTGACTCGCGCATCGACCTCGTGGAGCGCGCGCCGATGCCGGAGCAGCGCACGGTCTCGGTGGGTGACGTGCGGACGCTCCCCATCCGGATCGAAGGCCTTCCCGCTGGCCAGTTCTCCGTGCGCGTGCCGTTCGCGCGACGCGTCGGTCGTGCACACCTTCCGCGTCGGGGACGGGCGTGGACCGCGATGAATCGGTCCGCAGGCGGAATGTCGCCCGACGTCCGCGGCGCAACGGCACTCGTGAAGATCCGCGCCGAGCCGCTCGCGCGCGTCGTCGGGCGCCTACGGGCCGACGCCGACCGTGGACGGTGCGCTGGCGCGCAGCGGACGCGACGGACGGCCGACTCGCACCGATGAACGACGAGATGTCCGTCATCCGTCTCAACAGTTCCACCGAACGTTCCGCAGGCACTTCGTCCGGTTTCTTCTTCGACGACGCCGCGGGCACCGGAAGGCCGGTCCTCGACGACGGTCGTTTCGAGTTCACCGGCATCGGTTCGGGCAGCTACATCCTCGAGGCGAGTTGGGTCGGGAGCGACGGCGCGTTCGGGCGCGTCGAGCGACGACTCGAGCTCGCTCCGGGTGAGACACTCGACGTCGGCACGCTCGACTTCGGCGGTCTCGGTCGACTCGCACTCGACGTACGCGTCGTCGTCGACGGAGCCCTGGTAGCCGACGTGTCGGACGCCGATGCCTACCTGAATTTCCTACAGCGTCCGCGTCGGACGAGCAGGAGCGCCGCTTCGTCGGCGTCGAACGCGCGCTCGTGAGTGGTCGACTCGAGTTCGCGGGTCTCGAGCGCGGGAGGCACGAGGTCTCGATCGTCGAGAGGGATGATCCAACGACCAGATCGCCCTGCTGCTCACCGCCCCTCGGCGGAGCCTCGCCTCCCGCCCGGTGCGAGCGCACTCGAACCTCGCAGCGCCGCTCGAGGTGTGGATCGACGGAGGAACGGCCGAGCAGGAGCTCGTCGCCCGGCTGCGACGGGCAAAGCTCGTCGCGGTGTCCTTCGTGCTGGCGGTGGCGGCCGTCCGCGGGACCCGACTTCATCGCGATCGACCCGGAGACCGGGACGTTCATCGTGCCGCAACGCTGACGCGACGAGCCACTGGCAGCAGCGTCCCGGAACACGAGTACTTGCTTCCCCGAGGGCCGCACGACGCTGATCGCGCGAGCCGAACGCCCGACCTCGAAGGCGCCGTTCAGGATCGGCAGGTTCGAGCGCACGGGTTCGGCCGACGAAGCGATCCGCATCGAACTCGTCGACGCCGCGAGTGCGCGCGCAGCGCTTCGGCACTCGGACTCGCGCCCGGCGTGCTCCCCGCGTCGCCATCGCCGAGTACGGCGACGCGAGGCTCGCGATCGCCGTCGTCCGTCGCCTCGACGACGGCTCGTTCGAGTTCCTCGCGCTCCTGCCGGACACGGAGTACCGCGTGGTCGGCAGCGACGTGCGCTTCCGGACGGGGGCGTCCGGCTCGGTCACGCCCGTCGGCGGTTGAACGGAGAGGTCGGTCGGCGCGAGCGGCGCGGACGCGCGCCCGCGTGCTCCAATGGCTGTGGATCCCGCGGCCGCCCCCGCTCCATGACCGAAGCCGATCGTCCCGACCGCAATCGCCGCGCGGCGCCGCACGCGCGGCGGCGCTCGCACTCCCTCGTCGCCGTGCTCGTCGCGCTCGTCGTCGCGCTGCTCGTGAACAACTCGGGGAGCGCCGAGCAGGACGCGCGCGTCGCGCGAAGAGGTACGACGGGGAGGACGCCGGCCGAGGACGTCGCACTCGCGTCGACGGCCGGGTCGAGCGAATCCGAGATCGCGACCGCGCCGTCGACGCCGCGTCGAGCGCCGGCGCCGGACGCACGTCGCTCGAACTCTGCGCTGGCGCGACCTGCTCGCCCTACGAACTCGGCACGGACGCACCGATCGAGGATGCGACGATCGTGCACGTCGCGGCAGACGGATCGCGCAGGACGATCGCGCTCGACGACGTCGTCGCGAACGGCGATCTCGCGGACGGCGCGGCGGCCGTGCTCGACGCACCGAGTCATGTGCGACGCGTGTTCGTGCCCGCCGACCTGCGCGAGCGCAGCGACCTGCCTGTCCGCGTCTCGCTCCGCCCCACCGCGACGATCCGGATCGTGCCCGAGACGAACTTCGCGGGCGGACGCGACGCGACGTGGTTCGAGATCGCCGCGTACGACGAGCCCGAGCCCGGCGGCGACTCGATCCGCCTGGATTGGCGCGACTACGAGGGTCCGCACGACCAGTACAGGCTGAGAAGTGCACTCCTCGACCTGGTCCGCGAGGACCATCCGTCGGAGTGGCGCGTCGGCGCCGCGAAGGAGGTGTGCGACGAACCGTCCGTGCGCGCCCTCGTCGCGCTCGACGAGCCGACGCCGTCGTTCGTGTTCGCGAGTCACGTCGCGAACGGTCGCGTCGACTACCCGTTCACGATCGAACGCGTCCCCGCGAACACGAGCGCGGGAGTGATGGTGAATGTCGACGACGAGGTCTCGGTCGTGCACGCGCTCGTCGAGGCCGGTGCACCGCTCGACACGCCGAGACGGAGGTGGATGCAATTCGCGACGCCGCTCCGCCCCGGCGAGACGCGCGACGTCCTGATCTCGTCGGAGGTGCTCGCGACGGTGCGTGGCAGCTATCCGGAGCGTGCGATCGAGCCGGACGCGGAGCTCTACGCCCGAGTGTCCGACGACACCTGGGAGCGCTCGGTCTGCCGCTACGACGACGACGAGCAGAGCTTCACGAAGTACTGCGTCCCGCCCGGCCACTACGTCGTTCGCTGCACCTGGCACGAGGAGAACACGCCGTTCGTCAATGCGACGCGCGAGTTCGACCTGCGCGCCGGCGACGACCTCGACCTCGGACGGATCGAGCCGGACGCGGACTCCCGTGTCCTGACGATCGTGCCGCGCCTCCGCATCGACGGCGCGTTCCAGGACGAGTCGGTGCGCGACTCCGAGTCGTTCACCTTCGAGGTCTTGGCGTCGCTGCCGGGCGACTCGTGGCGGTTCGGCCTCGACGGAGGCGCGTTCGCCGAGCGCACCGACCTCGATCCCTTCGCGTTCCCCGGCCTCCGCGCCCAGTGCTTCGAGATCTTCACGACCGTCACGTCGATCTGGAGCGAGGACGAGAGCGGCTGGTCGGGCAAGTACGACGGTGTCTACCTCCCGAGGAGAGTGGGTCCGCTGCTCGTCGACCTGACGCACGGCGACGCGAAGGTGGAGGTGCCGCTCGACGTCCTGACCGCGGGCGTCGTCCGCGTCGAGGTCGCGGCGGAGTCCGTGCCCGGACTCGTGGGCCGGGACATGGCCGCGTACGCGTACTCGCCCGACGGGAAGTGTGCGGCCTACGGGACGTTCGATCCGAGGGTGCGCTCGGGCGAACGCGGTGAGTTCGTCAGGTGCGACCTCACGCTCCCACCAGGTCGTTGGACGATTCTCGTCCTCCACGGGCGGGCGCGGATCGGTCGCGCGGAGGTCGACGTCGGAGCACACGGGACGACGGCGATCGGCGTCGAACTCGAGAACACCGCGACGGTGGTCGGCCGGCTCGCCGACGTCGTCGCCGGCGAGCAGCCACGATTCGCCGTCGTACCCGACGACTGGCCCGACGCGGTGAGCTCGATCTGGTATGCCTCTCCGCAGAGCGATCGGCCCGACCTGTTCGCGATCTCCGGCCTCGAACCCCACCGCGTCTACCGCGTCGTCGGCACCGAGATCCGCTTCACGACGGGCGGTCCGGGTGAGACGACGACCTTCGGCGGCTGAGCGGGTCGCGCGCACCGCGGTGACGTGGTGCAATCCTGCGGCCCGCCTCGTTCCCCGACCCCGAGCCCGCTCGCATGGACCGAACCGTTCCCCCCGTCGCACGCCGCGGCCGCACCGCCGCGATCCTCGCGGTCGCGATCGCGCTGCTCGCTCTCGTCGCCCTCCTCTTCCTGCTCGACCGACCGGGTCCGTCGGACGCGGCGGAATCGGCGACGGATCGCGGGGCCCCGGAGACCGGAGCGGAAGAGACCGCCGACGTCGACCTCGCGGAGAGCGCGGGGCCGACCGCCGACGCGACGACGGCCGCGAAGGAGTCCGAAGCCGCGCGCACGAGCGTGACCGAGGCGGGCGGCGCGCGCCGCTGGTCCGACGTGCTCGCGCCGTTCGACGCGCTCGACGCGTCGCGCGTCGCCGATGCGCGCATCCGACACGTCGCCGCGAACGGCGAGCGGCGCACGCTGGCGCTCGGCGACGCCATCGGCCCGAACGACCTGCTCGAGGGCTGCGTCGGCGTGATCGACTCGCCGCACCACCTCACGCGGATGTTCGTGCCGGCGGAGCTCGCGGACGTCGCCGCGCCGCGGCCCGTCGCGCTGCACCCCGTCGCGACCCTGCGCCTCGTCGCCTCGGGTTCGTGGAGCGTGCTCCCCGAGGGCGTGACGTTCCAGACGTTCTACCCGTCGTTCGACGACGACGTCGAACCGCTCGACGCGCACCTCGGCGACGGCGCACCGATCGACTTCGACGCGCGCCGCGCCTTCGAGAACGTCGCGGCGTTCGGCGACGAGCTGGTCGACGACGCGAAGGACGAGAAGTGGCGGCGGCGGCAGGTGCGCTGGCTCCTGCGCACCGAAGCCGCGGAGAAGCTCTTCGACCTCGACCTCCCGCCGACGATCGGCGCGCGCTGCAGCCGCGAGGTCGACGGCGGCGACCTGCCCGCGGTCGACCTCGAGAGGGTCCCCGCCGCTGTCCCGATCCTCGTGCAGTCGAGCGTGCCGAGCGAGATGGGCACCAAGGTCGCCCTCGTCGACCCGACGGGCGCGAGCGACGACACGCACGGCTTCGGCGTCACGCTCGCACCGGACGAGGTGCGCGTCGTCGAGGTCGTCGCGGCCGAGTCGTGCGCGTTGAGCGGGCGCTTCACCTCGAACTCGAGCGACCGCGCGTTCCACACGCGGCGCTGGATGGAGGACCAGGGTTCGTGGCGCGGTCGCAACGCGCGCGATCTCGAGTCGTCGGAGGAGTTCGAGCTCACCTCGCTCGATCCCGGTCACTACGTCGCGACCGCGACCTGGTCCGAGGACGGCGAAGCTCGCGGCACGACGTTCGAGTTCGACCTCGCGCCGGGCGAGTCGCGCGACCTCGGTACGCTCGCGGTCGCGCCCGACGCGCCGAGCGTGACGCTGGTGCCGAAGCTGCTCTTCGACGGTGAACCGTGGCCGACCGACGAGCCGATCCGGTTCGCCGTCTCGGTCCAGCCCGCGTCCGACTCGGGCGCCGCCGACCCCTTCGGTCGTCACTACGTGCGCACCGATCTCGAGCCGTTCGTCGTCGCCGGGCTCGAGCCGGGCCGCCACTTCGCCAACGTCGGCCCGGTGGCCTTCGAGGGCGAGGTCGCGGAGCGTTTGCGCTGGAAGCAGACGTCGCGACCGCCGAGCTTCGAGCCGTCGGCCTCGGCTCCCGCCGTCGAGCTGCCCATCGACGTCGAACCGTCCGCGCCGTGCGTCGTGACGATCGAAGTGCCGGCGCTCGACGGCAACTACGCGCACGAGCTCTCGGGCCTCGCGATCGATCGCGCGACGGAGACGTGTTCGCGCTTCAAGTTCGACGGCGCGGTCTACGCGCGGAAGGAGCCCTGGGAGTCGCGGGCCGAGTTCACGCTCCCGCCCGGCGACTACGACCTCGTCGTCGTCGTCGACACGTTCGTCTACGACGGCGACGCGACGGAGCGCCCGAGCTGGGTCGGCCGCGCGAGCGTCACCGTCACGTCCGGCGGCACCGCCGAGACCGCGGTCCCGCTCGAGCGCGCGGCGACCTGTCGCGCGAGCGCCGAGGCGCTCACCGGCGATCCCTCGCGCGACTTCGTCTCGGTCCACCCCGTCGACCTGCCCGACGGTGCGTCGATCCTGTGGTTCACGGCGGACTCGTCCGGCGGCGGAAGCCTCGAACTGCGCGGCCTGTTCCCGAACACGGAGTACGCGGTGTCGCGCGGCGACGTGCACTTCACGACGGGGGCGGGGGGGACGGTGACGGAGTTGTAGACTCCGTCGCTCCGACCCCCGGGTCGCGGCCCGACCACGGACCTCGAGTGAACGCGACGAAGAAGAAAGTCTCCCCCATCGCCATCTCCGCGGCCATCTGGGCCGTCGCGTTCCTCGTCGCGATCGTGATGTTCGCGAACGAGAAGCAGCGGCGCGCGGAGGCGGCGGGCGGCGACGCGGGCTCGCGCGGCGACGACGCCGCGCCGCTCGTCGCGGAGTAGGTTCCGTCCGCGCGCGTCAGAGCGACAGCGTCGTCCGCAGGCCGAGCACGAGCGCGTCGCCGTGCTGCGACGTACCGCCGGGGTTCAGGACGAGCTGCACGTCGGGCTTGACGCGGATCCACGGCGCCGGGGCGAAGCCGTAGAAGAGCTCGATCGCCGTCTCGTGGTCGCGGTCGAAGCCGGCGGCCGGGTCGTCGCTCGTGCGCGCCATCGACATGCCGACGCCGAGGAGGTCGTCGAAGCGTTCGGAGAACGGGCGCGTGAAGGTCGCGCCGAGTCCGACGTGCGTCGCGATCGGCGAGATCGCGTCGTCGGCGGTGCCGAGCTGGAGGAACGCGTCGATCGCTCGCGCGTCGTCGGAGCCGTCGGTCCACGCGCGCTGCTCGAACACGGCGTACGCGCCGCTCGCTCCGTCGTCGACGCCGCCGTCGAAGCGCGCGAAGTCCCCGTCGTGGTGCCACGCGCCGAACGCGAGGCGGCCGCCGCCCGCCGCGCTCCACGTCGCGCGCACCTCGCCGATCGAGAACGGGTCGGTGCCGCCGTGCAGGAGCGAACTCGGACCGTTCGAGCCCGTGCGCACGCCGCGCTGGCCGGAACCGTCGAACACGCCGAGCGCGATCTCGAGGGACGCGCCGAGCTCCTGCGTCACCGTCAGGCCGAACGCCGGGTCGGGGTACGTCGGCAGCGCGAGGATCGTCGGGCTGAAGCCCATCGACGAGTGCACGAAGTGCGAGGCGGCGTCGACCGCGGCGAACTGTTCGTTCGCGTCCATCTTCCCGAGGCGCAGCGCGGTCCCCGTCGCTTCGACGCGTTGGTCGTACCAGATGCTCGCGAGCTGGAAGCGGTGCTCGGCGTCGACGTTCGAGAAGTTCTGCAGCACGCCCGTCGCCGCCGAACCGTCGTCGCCCGCGATCCACTGCACGTCGGCGACGAGCGTCGCGCCGGTGAGTCCGGCCGCGGTGCCGAGGTCGATCGACAGCACCATGTCGAGCAGGTTCCGCAGGTCGAGCGTCCCGGGATCCGCGCCACCCGTCGGCACCCACGAGAGGTCGGCCGTCGAGAGGATCTCGGTCAGAACACCGGCGCGCGCCGCGGTGTGTCGCAGTCCGCCGAGGTCGAGCACGAACGCCACGGCCGCGCCGTACTCCTCGGCCTCGACGGCCTCGCTCGGCTGGTCGTGCCGTCGTTGGTCGGACGAGTCGCCGTCGGAGTCGTCGCCCGAGCCGTCGTGCGAGGCGAGCGGAGTGCAGAGCGCGAACGCGCCGATGGCGAGGGCGGGGAGCACGGACGCGACAGCGTAGGGGCCGGCGCGGACGCGTCCGACCGCGACCCGCGGGATTTCGCGGACGCCGTGCCGGTACGAAGTCGCGATCGGGAGCGGGGCGGTAGCATCGGTCGTCCCACGACATGGATCGTCCGATGCTCGCGCACGCGGACCTCGTTCCCGCCGGATCCACGTCCCTCGAACCTGCCCTTCGATGATCAAACGCTCCGCCCCGGTCGCCGTCGTCCTCGCCTCGGTCTTCTTCACCTGGCTCTTCCTGCCCGCGACGCGCCGTCGCCCGAGCTCGACGTGACGCACGCCGCGCCCCGGCCCGCGCGTTGCCGGCCCCGGCCCTCGCGCCCGCGCGGCCCGGCCCCCCCCCCGACGCGAGCGGCGCGGCGAGCCACGAGTCGAGCGCTTCGACACGCATCGCGGCGTCGACGAGCGGAGCGACACGCTGGTCGGACCTCCTCGCTCCCTTCGACCTGCTCGACGGCTCGCCCGTCGCCGACGCCGCGGTGTGTGTCGCGGGCACCAAGGGCGAGCTGCGGACCTACGCGCTGCAGGACGCCGCGAGCCCCGCGGACTTCGCCGTGGGATGCATCGCGCGGATCGACTCGCCCACGCACTTCGCGCGCTACTTCATGCCGAGCGCGTTGCGCGAACGCGGCGAGTCGAATCCCGAGGCGACCGCGCCTCTCGAAGTCGCCCTCGCGCCTTGCGCTTCGATCGAGTTCGTGCTGGGAGTCGATTCGGCCTCGGTCGAGAGCGGGACGCAAGCACAGGTGGTGCCGAGAAAGGTGTCCGGAAGGAGCCAGACGAGCGTTCCATCCGCCGGCTCGGTGATGCTCGTCATGCGCGTGGACCCCGTCTTCGCCGAGACGGCGACGAACGAGCAGCGACTCAGCCGAATGAAGCTCGCACTCGTCGATCGCGGAGTGCGCCGCGCGCTCGACCTCGCGAACGCCGGTGCTCCGTCTGCCGGCGACTGGGTCGCCTTCTCGTTCGACGACGGACTCCCCACGAAGCCCCGACGCGTCCCTGCGGGAGTGGGTCTCGACGTCTGGTGCTCGAGTCGCGACGGATCGGGCTCGAGCGTCGGGCTCGGGATGGATCCGAACGGTTCGCCGGACTCGCTGTCGGTCCGGCTCGAGCTGGAGCCGCTCGCGAAGGGCGAGTTGCGCACGCTCGCGCTCCACGTGAGACGCTCGGCGGCGGTGCGCGGAGAATTCCCGCGGAGCGTTTCGGAGCGCAACGCGACGCTGCACCGACACATGGGCGGCGTCACCTGGACCGGACCGGGGAAGCTCGAGGTCGACGACGGAGGCTCGTTCGAGGCCACCGACCTCACGCCGGGCAACTACCACCTCGAAGCGACGTGGACCGACGAGTCGAAGGACCTCTTCCTCGTGTCCCGCATGCTCGAAATCGGCGAGGGCGAACGGATCGACGTCGGCGTCCTCGAACCGGCCGCCGGCTCGCGCAGCGTCGAGGTGCGACCGAACCTGACGATCGACGGCGTGCCGAGCGACTCCGCTCCCGGCATCTCGTGGAGGCTCTGGCTCGGCAGAGAGCGCGAGGATCCGAACGACCCTTCGCCCCTGCTCGACCTCGAGCGCACGGACGTCCTCCCCTTCGCCGTGCGCGGACTTGCGCCGTACGAGTCGTTCGTTGCGATCACCACCGTGACGTTCCCCGGGGCCGAGGAGCCGCCGTACACCCAACTCGCCACGCAGGGCGAGACCGTGAAGCTCGACCTCGCCGAGGGCGATGCCGTCGCCGAACTCCCGATCTGCCTGGCGAGCAGCGGAACCGTCGAGCTGCGCGTCGAGTTCCCCCGCTCCGATCCGAAGATCCCCTACACGGTGCGCGCGTGGGTGGCGAGCAAGGAGCATGGACGCGGGGGCCTCGAGGAGTTCGACGTTCGCGCGAGCGAGGATGGTGCGACGTGGATCGGGACGACGCGCATCACGGCCGGCACCGGTGCCTGGTTCGCTTCCGTCGCGTGCGTTCCCGAGCTGTTCGCGCTGGACACCGACACGCTGCCCGACGAGACGGAGCTCCCGAGCTACGTCTGCGTCACCCATGTCGACTTCGTCGTCGGCCACTCGACCTGTGAGCTCCCGGTGCAACTCGCCGCGCGCGCGGTCGGCAAGCGGACGTCGTTCGTCGGCGAGGGGTCGAATGCGTGGCCCACCGTCGGAGTCCAGGGGCTCCAGTGGCCCGAGCACGGGAAGTGGTTCGGAGGCATCTTCGAGAGGGTCGAGGAGGTGACGATCCACGGGCTGCTGCCGAACACGACCTACGTGGCCGAGACGAGCGGTCTCACCTTCACGACCGGAGCGGCGGGGACGACGGTGCGGGTCGGTGAGTGACGCGGCCGGTACGGACGATTCGACTCCACTTGCGCGCTGGACGACTACACAGGAACTCGAACCCGACCTTCGATGATCAAGCGCTACCTGCCCATCGCCATCGTCGTCGTAGCGGCGTTCCTCTCCTGGTTCTTCGTCCTCCGCCACGTCACGGTCGACTTCGAGTCGGAGTCCGAGCCGTCGTTCGGCACGTTTCCGACGCGCGAGGGCGATGCGACGTCGCTCGACGACTCACAGGCTCTCGCGGCGAGCGCACCGGAGCCCGCGAGCATTCCTGCATCGGCTCCCGAAGGATCGAGGTCCGAACGGCGCGCGATCGCGGATCCGGACACGCTCCGTTGGTCCGACGTGGTGCGCGCGGTCGACGCCGACGGCGCGACGATCGAGGACGCGTTCGTCTGGTACATCGATGCGAAGGGCGACCGCACGCGGAACTCGATCCACGGCGTCGTGACGCGCGAGATGCTCGACACGGAGGCGCTCGTCGCACTCGATTCCGACCGGCACTGCCCGCGCTTCGTCCACGCGTCGTCGCTCGTCGATCGGGTCGGCGATCCCGTCGAACTCGCGCTCCATCGCTCGCTGGCGATCGAGCTCGTGCCGCGCGTCGGCGACACGCTCGTCGTCCCGGTGCAGCGCGGACGGATCGCGCCGCTCGACGTCGAGGTCGCCGTCGCGGCGCTCGACCCCGAGCTCGAGGCGAGGCGCTCGCTGACCGACAACGCACAACAGCCGCTGTTCGGCAACTCGCCCGCCGAGAACCTCTACGGCAGCGGCTCGAGCCTCCGCGGACTGCTCGACGACGAACACGACGAGAAGTGGCGCGGACGGCAGGTTCGGCGCTATCTCAGGGTCGAATCGGCGGCGCCGTACTTCACCGTCGAGGGCTCGCAGATCCTCGGCACGTACGCGATCGTCGACCTTCCGGAGGGAGTGACGCTGCCGATCGTCGTCGACGACCTTCCCGTCGGGATCGACTACGAACTGATCTTTCGGCGCAGCACCGAGGATCCGTACTTCGCGGTTCTGAGCGAGTTCGGAACTCCGAGCGCGCCCTCGATCTCGCTGGTGATCGACGGGACCGAAGGTCTGCGCGATCGCATCACCGTCGCCGTCGACCGTGTGAAGTCCGCGCGCGTCGTCGGCACATTCCCGAAGGCGACGTCGTACGGCTTCGTCGAGCTCTCCTCGCCCGGGGTGAGCACCGCTCTCACCGGCACGCGGCGGTACGTCGACAGGGGCGGCCCGTTCGAGGTCTTGACGCTCCCTCCGTACCGCCACCTTTTCACCGCGCAGTGGGGCGACGAGGCGGGAGCCGAGTGCAGGTACGCTCGCTTCGTCGACCTCGTCGCGGGAGAGACGCTGGACGTCGGACAACTCGCCGTCGCGACGACGCCGGCCGTTCGTTTCGTGCCGGTCTTCGTCGGCGGCGAGAACGTCGACGAACGCGTGCTCGCCGAACTCCGCGCGACGATGTCGTGGTCGCTCGACCTGCTCGAAGCGAGACGAGACGCGCGACCCGGCGGCTTCGACCTCCACGCCGACGCGTTCCAGCCGATCGCACTCGACGGACTCGAGCCGGGCTCCTACGTCGCGCGCGCCTTCGCGGGGACGATCGACTTCGGACTGCGCAGTCGCTTCGACATCCCCGAGGAGCCGGTGTTCGTCGAGTTCGAGGTCGGCGCAGCGCCGATCGAGGTCGAGCTCCCGTTCCAGCTCACCGCCGAACGCGCCTTCGAGGTGCGCGCCGTGTCGACCCCGTATGAACCGAAGAACGTCCGCGTCGTCGCCGAGCGCGTGGGCGACGGCAAGTCCGCGACGATGAAGCTGCGCGAGTCGAAGCTGCACCCGGGCGAATGGTCGAAGTCGCACCAGCTCCTTCCGGGAACGTGGACGTTCGTCGTCGTCGGCGAAGCGCGAGCGGCCGACAGCGAGTCGACGGGGTGCGTCGCGACGGGCAAGGTCGACGTCGAGGTCGACGATGCCGGACTGTTCGAATTCCGCCTGCAACCCGCGGCCGCGGTCGAGGGCAGTTACGAGTTCCTCGGCCCGATGCCGAACGGGTCGCGCATCACGAAGGTCCACCCCGTCGGTTCGTCGGGGCGCTTCACACTCCTCTGGACCGAGGCCTGTCGTCCCGGCGAGACCGTCCGCATCGAGAACCTCCTCCCGAACACCGAGTACGTCGTGTTCGGCACCGACCGGACGTTCACGACGGGAGCTGGGGGGACGACGACGCGCGTGGATTGAGCGCGCGCGTCGGCGCTCTCGTCAGCGCGCCCCCATGAGGTGCTCGACGAGCAGCTGATCCAGCCGCTCGTACCCCAGCCCCTTCGCCGCCACCGCGTCGACGTCGATCGCAACGTCGTGCAGCGCGGTCGCGTTCGCCGCGGAGTACGGTTCCTCGAGCAGCGGGTCGAGCACCGGGTCGCGCTGCACCGCCAAGAGGTCGCGCACCTCGGGATCGGCGTCGAAGGCGGCGGCGCGCTCGGCGAGGAGTTCGTAGGTGCGCATGCAGCCCTTCGCGAACTCCCACACGCCCGCGTCGTCCTCCGTGCGGTAGGCGTGCGCGTCGAAGTGCAGTGGGCCCGAGTAGCGCG
>JAWKUH010000015.1:0-122132 GCA_041398665.1 Planctomycetota bacterium
GACGAGCACGTTCCTCGCCGCGGTCCTCGCGACCGTGGCGGCGACCCAAGGGGGTGCGACGAGCCCCGTTCCGCAGGAACAGGAGGCCGTCGACTACGGAACGATGGCCCTCCCCGGCCAGCCGCCGCAGGCCACCGTCGTCCAGACCTGGAGCACCGGTTACCTGGTCGAGGTCGTCTTCTTCGACACGCCCAGCGGTTTCGTCGAGAAGACGCTCGTCTACGTCCCGCTCGACAGCATCGCGCTCGGTCCGCGTCCGATGCTCGTGGTCTTCCACCAGTACGGGAAGAACCACTTCGACGCCTTCGACAACACGTCGTTGATCGAAGAGTGCCGGCAACGCGGCTGGTTCTGCGTCGCGCCCCTCGGCGCCGCGAAGAAGACCTACGCCTCGGTCGCGTCCCAGCTCAACGTCGAGCACGTCGTCGACTGCGCCGCGAACGTCTTCTGGCCCTGGGTCGATCGCCGTCGTGTGTACGGGATCGGCTTCTCGATGGGGGCCGGCGACTGCGCGACCTTCGCCGCGCGTCACCAGGATCCCTACCACCCGATCTTCGCCGGACTCGTGCTCCACACGGGCAACCACGACAAGACCTGGGTCTGGGACACCGAGCCGGCCGTCCAGGACATCCTCGACTTCTGGTTCGGCGGCTCGCCGACCCAGTTCCCGTTCGAGTACGCGCAGGCGTCGACGGTGAAGCTGAACCCGACGACCGGAGCGTTCGTCTCGGGGCTGCACCAGGGTCGCAACCTCGAGTACATCGCGACGCGGACGTTCTACGCCCAGGACGACTCGCTGCCGTTCCTCCAGACCTCGGCGCTCGGACTGCACGACTACCTCTCGGTCTTCTCCGGGGTCGCGAGCCTCGACGTCAGCACGGACGACCACTCGGCGCTCCCCAACACGCACAGTTGGGACACGCTCGATCAGAAGGACGCGCTCGACTTCCTGTCGAGCAAGGTGCTCACCATGCCGCCGACCGGTCACCAGGTCATGGACCGCAGCGGACAGGCGTGGTGGTTCGACGTCCACCAGAGCGCGACCGGAGCGTTCTCGACCTTCACGTGGGTCGTGAACCGGACCACCAACGTGGTGGCCTTCAGGGACACGAAGAACGTGGAGTGGGCGAGCCTGCCGTACCACCTCGTCGGCTTCGCACCCGGCCCGCTCACGATCTACACCAAGTCGGTCGACGGGTCCGACGACGAGTTCCGCCTCGACGGCTTCGCCGCCGCTCCGAGCTCGGTCGTCGTCAACGGCGTGGCGGCGCTCGCGGGCGTCGACTACGAGTACGACGCCGCCATCAAGCGCCTCACGATCCACGGCGGGCCGGTGCTCGACAAGTGGGTCGTGACGCCCTGGATCCCACCAGCGCCGCCGGCCGCGGAACGCGCCGTTCCGCGTCGCGCGCCCACGCGCCGTCACGTGCGCGTGGTGTCCGTCGGAGGTCGCGGCGACGCAAGGTCCCCAGGACGGTGCGGCCCCAGGACGGTGCGGTCCTCACGACGATGCCGCGACCGATGCGTCGCGAATGCGAGTTCCCCAGAGGTCCTCGCTCGAGGTCCGCGTCACGTCCTCCCGCGAATGCGGGCTCCGACCGCGAGCATGGGCACCGCCCTGCCGCGCGCGAAACTTCGGCCGGAATAGAGCGGGGGCCGGTGATCCTTGCCCATCACCGGCCCGAGGGAGAGAGAGGCCGCCGAGCTGTTGAAACGCAGTGGCTCGCAACACTGTGCTTCGTCGGCGACACAGGTTTCCTGTGCTTCCTCAGTCCTCTTTCTAGCCGCCGTCCTGGTCCGAAGCCGCGACAATTGGTCAAAAAAGACGTGAATGGAGACGCTGTGTTCCTGAACGCATTCGGCACTTCGAGTTCCGACGGAATGAACGATCGTCCATGTCGTTCCGTGATCGACGGACCGTTCTGCGCGTGATCGGAACGCCGACACGACGCGTGGTTTGCACGGTGATCGATCGCTGTCGTCACCACTCCGAAGAGTCGCGTTCGCGGGTACTGGCGCACGCGTGGACCGTCGATCGCGCGTTCGGCGACCGATGCGACCGTTCGAAACCACATCGCAACGATTGTGTAGTCGGGAGCCGCGCCGAGGGTCGCGGGTGCCGGCGCGATCGACGGAGTCCGGTCCACGAACTCGACGCGGCGGGGCGCGCTCGCGAGCCTCGGCCGCGGACGGATGGCCCATCGACCGATCGGCCTTCCCCTGGGTCGAGGTGCGCGCATCGAACCGAGGGCGAGTGGCGAACGGGCGTCTGGGACGGGCCGCTCGTTCCTGCCGCGCCGGCGCGACCGGGATCGACCGGCGCGTCGTTCTTCGCGCTTGAAGTCCGGCTCCCCGCCGGGCATCTTGCTCGCTCTCGGGGCCCCGAGTTCGGTCCGAGAGGAGCGAGCGGCGGGACGACCGCGGCGACGTGCCTGGAGCCTGTGCCCTGCTGCGGCAGGGCTCGCGCGAGCCGGGGCGGTGTAGCTCAGCTATTAGACAGCGGAATCATAATCCGCGTGTCGGGGGTTCGAGTCCCTCCACCGCTACCACCCCGGCACGTGGGGTCGGCACAGGCTCCGAGCGGCGCTCGTCGCGCGCGGCTCCCCGCGCCGCCGCGAACGCCGTGGAACTCGTCGGAGACCCGCACGGAGCGTCCGTCGCGTCGGAGTTCCAAAGGTCGCCCGTTCGTCCCATCGACGTCCCGGCCGGCGTTACCGAGGCGTGACGACGCGCGACCGCCCCGCGCGCGCGAGGTGTCGCGCTCGTGTGGCGGACGCGCGTTCGGTCGGTCGGGCACGCTGCTTGCCTGGGGAGGACGTCCCACGCGACCGGCTCTCCTCGAGGGCGTCCGGCTCGACCCTTCCCCGCTCCTCACCGGGCACCCCGACCTCCGATCGATGCGACGACTCCTCGTCCCCTTCGCGCTCTGTCTCGCTGCGACCGCCTGCGCCTCGGACCGCCTCGGTTCACCGAAGGCGCTGCCGGTCGCGGTCGCTCCTCCGGTCCAGAACCTGAGCAACGCCTACGAGACCGCGACGAAGATCACGCTCCCCGCCCAGAAGCCGGCGGAGTACTCCGACCTGCACAACGTCTACCGGCTGAGCGACACCATCATCACGGGGTCGGAGCCGCACGGCGAGGCCGCCATCGAGCGCCTGTCGCAGTGGGGCGTCAAGACGATCCTCTCGGTCGACGGCAAGGCGCCCGACGCGGAGACGGCCGCCAAGTACGGCATCCGCTACGTGCACGTCCCGATCCAGTACAAGGGGATGACGCCGGAGCAGGAGATGGAGATCGTGAAGACCTTCCGCGAGCTGGAGGGTCCGTTCTACGTCCACTGCTTCCACGGCAAGCACCGCGGTCCCGCGGGCGCCGCCCTCGGCCGACTCGTGCTCGACGGCGTCTCTCGCGAGCAGGCGCTGGCCGAGATGCGCCAGTGGTGCGGCACCTCGTCGAAGTACTCCGGCCTCTACTGGTCGGTCGCGTCCGCCGAGCTCCCGACGGAGGCCGAGTCGCGCGCGTACCGCTTCGACTTCCACTCGGCGGCGCCGCTCGAGGGGATCGGCGGAGCGATGGTCCCGATCTCGCGGGCCTTCGAGAACGTCGACGGTCTCGCGGGCGACGACTACGCGATCGATCCGTCGCACCCCGACATCGATCCGGTCAACGAGGCGGAGATCCTCGCCGACTACTTCGCTCGCGCGAACGGCCTCGACGAGGTCGCTGCGGAGCCCGAGGACTTCCGCCAGTGGATGGCCGACTCCGTGAAGGCGTCCTCGGACCTCCTCGCGGCGCTGCGCGAGGTGAAGACCGGCGAGGCCGGCGCGGTCGAGCGCGCGAACGGAGCCCTCGACTGGGTGAAGCAGTCCTGCTCGGCCTGCCACTCGAAGTACCGCAACCGCTGACACCGAGGCGCGCGGAGTGCGCGCCGGACGAAGAGCAACTTCCTCGCGAACGCGGGCGCCGAGGGTCGACGGACCCGAGGCGCCCGCACCTGTTCCGGGGTCAACTCCTCCCGATCGGCGACGGGAGGTCGACTCCCGTGCGATCCGCGACACGTTCGAGATCCGCGACGACGGCGGGGACGAGCGGGATGCCGGTGCGCGAACGCTCGGCGTGGGCAGCGCGCTCCGGATCGCCCGGTACGAGCACGGGACCTGCACCGGGTCGCGACGGCGTCGAGCGCATTGTCCGCACGTAGTCGTCGATGCTGCGCTTGAACGCGTCGGGCTCGATGAAGCCGTCGATGCGCATGGCGCCGAAGAAGTGCCCGATCCCTCGACCGACGCTGCGCTCGGGGTCCTCCATGGCCAAGGTGAACGGCGGCGTGAAGGGTCCCCAGTTCGCACCGGAGAGCACGGCCGAGAGCACGTCGACCATCACCGCCAGGCAGTAGCCCTTGTGGCCGGAGTGCTCCTCGTCGGAACCCAGCGGAAGGAGCGGACCGCGGCGCTCGACCACGTCCAGTGGATCCGTCGTGTCGCGTCCCTCCGTGTCGACGGCCCATCCCAGCGGGATCGGTCGGCCGAGTCGCTTCGCGATCTCGACCTTCCCGTACGCCGCCGCACAGCTCGCCATGTCGATCACGATGGGCGCTTCCTCGAGCCCCGGGAACGCGATGGCGATCGGATTGGTCCCGAGCATCCGCACGGCGCCGCGGTGGGGCGCGACGATCTTCGTGCTGTTCGTCATGGCCCAGCCGACGAGGTCGCGCTCGAGCGCGCGGAGCACGTACCAGCACGCCGCTCCGAAGTGGTTGGTGTTGCAGACCGAGACCCAGCCGCTCCCGACGGCTCGTGCCTTCTCCATCGCGACCGCGTTCGCCCACGGCCCGACGACGAGCCCGAGCCCGTTGTCGCCGTCGACCGTCGCCGTGCTCGGGGTCTCGCGCACCACGCTCGGCGACGGCGTCGGGTTGATGCGACCGGCGTCGAGCATCTCGAAGTACGCCGCCATGCGCGCGACGCCGTGCGAGTCGACGCCGCGCAGGTCCGCGAGAAGGAGCACGTCCGAGGCGAGGTCGGCGTCCTCCTGCGGGACGCCGAAGGAGCGGAAGACTCCGGAGCAGAACGCGCGCAGTGCGGACTCGGAGTAGAGGGAGGCGGCGGCGGGGTCCTTCACGCGACTTCTCCTACGAGGTGCTGCGGGAGGAGCGCGACCACGCGTCGCGCGATGGCGAGGGCGGAGGTCGCGGCGGGGGAGGGTGCGTTGAGCACGTGCACGATCGGACCGTCGGCGCGCAGGACGAAGTCGTCGACGAGAGCGCCCGAACGATCGAGAACCTGGGCGCGCACCCCGGCCTCCGCCGGCTCGAGGTCCTCGGCGCGCAGCTCGGGCACGAGTCTCCTCAGCGCCGTCACGAAGGCAGCCTTCGAGAGCGACCGTACGACCTCACCGAGACCGGTGCGCCAGTGCTTCGCGGCGAGGCGGAGGAAGCCCGGGTACCCCAGGGCGTCGACGACGTCGCGCACCGACACGTCCGACCAGCGGTAACCCTCGCGCGACAGCGCGAGCACCGCGTTCGGACCGCACTCGACACCGCCGGCCACGAGACGTGTGAAGTGCACCCCGAGGAAGGGGAAGCGCGGATCGGGTGTGGGATAGACGAGGTTGCGGACGAGTCCGTAGGCCCGCGGGACGAGTTCGTAGTACTCGCCGCGGAACGGGACGATCCGCTCGCGCCAGTCGAGACCGCTCGCCCGCGCGAGGCGGTCGCTGTGGAGCCCTGCGCAGCAGACCGCCGCGTCGTACTCCTCGCCGCCGTGCTCGGTCTCGACGACCACGGTGTTCGCACGCCTCTCGAGTGCGAGCACCCGCACTCCCAGCAGCACGCGTCCGCCGCGGTCGCCGACGAGCGCGGCCAGTCGCTCCGCGACGCCGATGTAGTCGACGATGCCCGACTCCGGCACGTGCAGCGCCGCGACGCCGGCGACGTGCGGTTCGAGCTCGCGCAGTCTCTCGGGGCCGATGCGCTCGAGCTCGATGCCGTTGGCGCGGCCGCGCCGCTCGAGCTCCGCGAGCGCAGGAATCTGCGACTCCTCGGTCGCGACGACGACCTTGCCGCAGATCTCGTACGCGACGTCGTGGCGGCGGCAGAACTCCTCCATGAGCCGCTTTCCGAGTCGACAGTTCTCCGCGCGCGACGAACCCGGCCGGTAGTAGAGGCCGGAGTGGAGGACGCCGGAGTTCCGACCGGTCTGGTGCGCGGCGACCCGCTGCTCCTTCTCGAGCACGGTGATCCGAGCGTCGGGGAGCAGCTCGCCGACGCGATCGGCGACCGCGAGACCGACGATCCCGCCGCCGACCACGCACACGCGCGGCGAGCGCGTCATCGGCGGCGACGCGAGTGTCCCGCGCGCGCTCTCATCGCGGCGACGCGGTCCCGCCGACCGTCCGCTGCCGCTGTTCGCCGAGGCCCGTGATGCCGAGCCGCATCTCCTGACCCGGGCGGAGGAACACCTGCGGGTCCTGGCCCAGCCCGACACCCGGCGGCGTACCCGTCGAGATGACGTCCCCGGGGTGCAGCGACATGAACTTCGACAGATAGCTCACGAGGAAGGCGACGGAGTAGACCATCGTCCGCGTGCTGCCGTCCTGGTAGCGCTTGCCGTCGACCTCGAGCCACAGGTCGAGAGCCTGCGGATCCGTGACCTCGTCGCGCGTCGAGAGCCATGGACCGAGCGGGCCGAACGTGTCGCAGCTCTTGCCCTTGACCCACTGTCCGTGGTGCTCGAGCTGGTACTCGCGCTCGGACAGGTCGTTGACGACGCAGTAGCCCGCGACGTGGTCCAGCGCCTTCTCGAGCGGCACGTAACGCGCGACCGAGCCGATCACCACGCCGAGCTCCACCTCCCAGTCCGACTTCTTCGAGCCGGGCGGCAACACGACGTCGTCGTAGGGTCCGACGATCGCGCTCGTCGCCTTCATGAAGACGACGGGTTCCGGCGGGACCTGGGCGCCCGTCTCCGCCGCGTGGTCGGCGTAGTTGAGTCCGATGCACAGGAACTTGCCCACGCCCGCGACGGGCGGAGCCCAGCGCTCGCGCTCGTCGACGACCGGGAGCGACTCCGCCGAGATCGACCGCAGCTTCTCGATGGCGGCGGGGGAGAGGGCGTCGCCGGCGTGGTCGGGCGCGACGCCGTCGAGCGAGCGACGCGTCCCGTCGGGGGCGAGCAGTCCCGGTCGTTCGCGACCGGGGTCGCCGAATCGGATCAGTTTCATGGGTCAGTTGCTCCAGCCGCCGTCGACGACGACGACCGATCCCGTGGTGTAGGACGATTCGTCCGAAGCGAGGTGGACGGCGAGTGCGGCGATCTCCTCGGGGGTGCCGAGGCGCCCGATCGGTTGTCGTGCGACGAAGGCGGCGCGCGCCGCGACGGGGTCGCCGAGGGCCGCGATGCGTTCGTCGAGCGACGGGGTCTGGACGGTACCAGGACAGATCGCGTTGCAGCGGATCCCGCGCCCGACGAAGTCGGCCGCGACCGCGCGGGTGAGACCGATCACCGCGGCCTTGCTCGCGGCGTAGGCGCAACGCACGGGGACGCCCTTCACGCTGGAAGCCACCGACGACATGTTGACGATGCTCCCGCGACCCGCTTCGAGCATCGCCGGCAGGAAGGCGCGGATCGTCCGGTACATCGAGTCCACGTTGACGTCGAAGGCGCGCCGCCACTCCTCGGGCGGCGTGTCGAGGATCGTCCCGTGCGTCACGATCCCGGCGCAGTTGAACAGCACGTCGACGCGTCCGATGCGCCGAGCCGTCTCTGTGATGGCCGCTGCGTCGGTCACGTCGAGCGCCGCGCTCTCGATCCGGCCGTCCGATCCGCCGCGCAGTTCCGCGACCTTCGAACCGTCGAGGTCCGTGGCGTGCACGACCGCGCCCTCGCGCGCGAACGCGAGGGCGGTCGCGCGCCCGATGCCCTGGCCCGCGGCCGTGACCAGCGCGACCTTGCCTTCGAGTCTGCCCATGGTCGCGCTCAGCTCGCGCTCGCGGCGAGTCTCCGGCTCCACAGCGGGCCGTGCGGGAAGGCGTGCTCGGCGACGCTCTGCGGGCGCAGGCGCGCGCCGTAGCCGTTCCAACTCGGCGCGCGATAGCGGCCGCGCTCGACGACCGCGAGGTTCTCGACGTGTTCGTCGAGGTGCGAGACGTACTCGCACATGCGGTCGTCGGTCGTGCCGGTGAGTGCGACGAAGTCGAAGGACACCATGTGGTTCACGTACTCGCACAGACCGACGCCGCCGGCGTGCGGACACACCGGGAGGCCGTACCGCCGCGCGAGGAGGAGCACGGTCAGGAACTCGTTGACGCCTCCGAGACGGCACGCGTCGGCCTGGACGTAGTGCACGCCGCCCGACTGCATGAGTTGCTTGAAGACCACGCGGTTCTGGCACTGCTCGCCGGTCGCGACCTTGATCGGCGCGACCTCCCTCGCGATACGGGCGTGACCGAGCACGTCGTCGGGCGAGGTCGGCTCCTCGATCCAACGGATGTCGTGGCGCGCCAGCGCACGCACGTTCGCGATCGCCTCGTCGACGTCCCAGCGCTGGTTGGCGTCGATCATGAGGCTCCGATCGGGTCCGATCAGGTCGCGGACCAACGCGCAGCGACGCTCGTCGTCCTCGGGTGACCGACCGACCTTGACCTTGAAGTGGTTCCAGCCCGCGTCGAGCGCGTCCTTGCACAGCCCTTCGATGCGCTCGTCGGAGTAGCCCAACCAGCCGCACGACGTGGTGTACGCGGGGTAGCCCTCCTTCTCGAGTCGATCGATGCGCTCGCGCTTCGCGCCGCGCTCCGCGCGCAGCATCTCGAGGGCGTCGGTCGGCGTGAGGACGTCCGAGACGTACGTGAAGTCGAGCGCCGCGACGAGGCGCTCGGCCGGGAGCTCGCAGAGGTAGCGCCACAGCGGCAGGCCCGCGTCGACGGCGATCAGGTCCCAGACGGCGTTGATGACCGCGGCGGCGGCGAGGTGGACGACGCCCTTCTCGGGACCGACCCAGCGCATCTGCGAGTCGCGGGTGAGCCGTCGGTAGACGCCGAGCATGTCGCGCTCGAGCTCCGCGACACTCGTCCCGACGAGCATCTGCGCGAGCGAACGCGCGGCGGCGCAACACAGCTCGTTGCCGCGGCCGAGCGTGAACGTCGAACCGTGACCCTCGAGGCCGTCGACGCCGGTCCGGAGGACGACGTAGGCGACCGAGTAGTCGGGGTCGACGTGGACCGCGTCGGAACCGTCGAGGGCGTCGGACGTCGGGAACCTGACGTCGTGCACCTCGACCGCGCGGATGACGGGGGACTTCATGAAGGGTGGTCGGAACCGGGAGGGGGACGTCGAGCGTACACGCGAGCCGCGTTCCTCCCGAGCACGAGGGCCGCACGATCGCTCGTCATTTTTCCGAGCAGGTTTTGTGTCAGTTCCAGCCAACGATCGTAGCCGCACGCCGCGTCGCACACCGGCCAGTCGCTGCCCCACAGCAGGCGTTCGGCACCGAACGTCTCCATTGCACGGGTGACGTACGGTTCGAGGTCCTGGGCGTCGCAGTTCGGTCCGGCTTCACTGGCGAGTCCGCTCAGTTTGCAGGCGACGGACGGTGACTCGGCGAGCCGTGCGAGTTCGTCGCGCCAGCGTGCGAGTCCGCTCCATCCCGGGCCCGCCGCGATGTCGGGCTTCCCGAGGTGGTCGAGCACGATGCGGAGCCCGGGGCGCCGCCGTGCCAACTCCACGATCGCGCCGAGCTGACGCGGCCGGACCAGCGCGTCGAACACGAGTCCCAGCTCCTCGACCGCGTCGAGCCCCGGAGCGACCGCGTCGTCGAGGATCCAGTCGTCGCGTTCGAGGTCCTGGAGCATCGGCCGCACGCCGACGAGTCGCGGGGCGCGCGCCAGTTCGCGGAGCACGCGCGGTGCGTCCGGTGCGTCGAGCGGCACCCAACCGACGACACCCAGCACGAAGGCGTTGTCGCGCGCGAGTTCGAGCAACCAGCGCGTCTCCTCGACCGTGTCCGACGCCTGCACGAGGACGGTCCTCTCGACGCCGTGGCGAGCGAGGATCGGTTCGAGGTCGCGGGGGAGGTGATCGGCGTGGAGCGGCCCGAGCTCGGGCGTCAGCCAGTCGTAGCGGCAGCGACCGATCTGCCAGAAGTGTTGGTGCGCGTCGATCACGACGCGTCCCCGTCGCCGAGGGTCGGGATCGCCGTGCTCGACGTGCGCGCGTCCGTGTAGCAGGCCTCGACCACCGCCATGGTGCGCCACGCGTCCTCGACGCGCGTCACGAGCACGTCGTCCTCGCCGGCGGCGAAGCGCTGGAGGTTGCACATCGGTCCGGCGAACGCGTCGGGGAACCAGCTCCCGTCGAGCTCCACCTCGCGCCACGTCGTACCGTCCGACACCTCGAGCGTGTCGGGCTCGCCGCGCGGGTAGTCGAGGTTCACGCCCATCTTCCCGATCGCCGCGCCCGCGTCGCCCTCGATCGCGATCTCGGAGCGCTGGTGGCGGCGACCGTAACGGTGCGAGTGGTTGGTCGAGACGACGCAGCGCAACGCGTCGCCGTGGTCGAGGATCGCGACGGTGCGCGTGCTGTGGATGCCGGGAGCGCCGGGGTGCGGCCAGGTGCGCGCGACGACGCCGCGCGGCTCGCCGAGGAGGTCGCGCAGGAGGTCGAGGTAGTGGATGGAGTGCATGCAGAGCTCCATCCGAGGCATCCCGACGAGGAAGGGCCACAGCTCCCACGGCGTGTGCACGTCGACCGTGACGCGCACCTCGGTCACGCTGCCCAGGGCTCCGGCGCGCACGAGGGCGCGGAGCTCGCGCGCGAGCGCGCTGAAGCGCAGCTGGAAGTTGACGGCCGCGGTGATGCCGCGCTCCCGACACGTCGCGAGGACGAGGTCCGCACCGGCGAGGTCGACGCCCATCGGTTTCTGCAGCAGCGCGAAGGCGCCGCGCGGCAGAGCTCCGACCACGCCCGGCAGCGCGTCCGGGGGCACGGCGACGTCGAAGATCGCGTCCTCCGGTGCGGCGGCGAGGTCGTCGAGCACCTCGGCGACGCCGTGGTCGCGCACGAGTTCCTCGGCCCGCGAGCGATCGGCGTCGTGCGCGAACGCGACCTCGAGTCCGTTCGCGCGGTAGGCCGGGAGGTGGGACGCGCGGACGATCCCGCCGCAACCCACGGCGACGATCGGCCTCGGGTTCGAGGGGCGGGGCCACGGCCGCGTACGCGCGGCGACCCGCCCGAGGCTCACTCCTCGCCTCCGCCCTCGCCGGACCCGATGCCGCGCGAGATCTCCGCGGCCGCGGCGCCGAGCACCGACCGGACGCGTTCGCGGTCGAACGGAGGATCCATGTCCATGCGTTCGACGAACGGGACGGTGAGCGCGGCGACGGCGTGCCCGACACGGTCGTAGATCGGGAAGCTCGTGTCGCGGATGCCGCGCACGCGTCGGCTCTCCATCTCGCAGCAGCCTTCCGCGCGCACCACGGCGAGCGCGGGTTCGATCCCACCGAGCCGCTCCTCCGCGTCGGCGCCGCCGCCGACGAGGTCGACGCGCTCCTTGTGTTCGCGGAACGCGAGGAGGACGCGGCCCGACGCGGTGTCGAGCGGCTTCACCTCCGTGCCCATGCGCACCGCGAAGCTGAGCGAACCCGGGCAGTCCTCCTGCGCGACGACGACCGCGCGACCGTGGTGGGGGACGACGAGGTGGCAGGACTGGTCGAGTTCGCGCGCCACGCTGCGCAGCACGGGGATCGCCAACGTCAGGAGGCGTTGCACCGGCGGATGACGGTGCGCCAGCTCGAACAGCTTCGTGCCGAGGTGGTAGCGATCGCCCGGTCATCGATGCCGACGTAGCCGCGGTCGACGAGACAGGCGAGCATGCGGTAGATCTCGCCGACCGTCCGGCCGAGCGCGTCGGCGACCTGTCGCTGCGAGAGACCCTCGTCGCGCGCGTCGAGGAGGTTCGAGGATGTCGAGCCCCTTCTCCAGGGCGGGGGCGGCATGGCGCGGGCCGGAACGGCGCGGGTCGGAGTGCAGAGGACGCCTGTGGCGGATGTTCGCTACTGAAAAGGTGTTCCGTCAATACAATCCGGCCCTCCAGCCCTGAGCGCCCCATGCACCGCACCGCCGCCCCCCTCGCCCCGCGCCTCTCCCTGTTCCTCGCCCTCCTCGTCCTGCCGGCCTGCGGCGACGGCGGCGCGCCGGCGGGGGCGACGGCGGGGTCGGGCGGGCGTTCCGGCGGCTCGGGCGCGCACCGCATCGCCGTCGTGCCGAAGGGGACCACGCACTCCTACTGGACGAAGGTCGAGCGCGGCGCGCGCGAGGCGGAGTCGCAGCTCGGCGTCGAGGTCGTGTGGAAGGCGCAGCTCGACGAAGGCGACCGCGCGGGACAGATCGCGGTCGTGCAACAGCTCGTCGGCTCGGGCGTCGACGCGCTCTGCATCGCGCCGCTCGACGCGAAGGGTCTCGCGCGCACCGTCGAGGACGTCGTGTCGAAGGGCGTCCCCGTCGTCGTGTTCGACTCGATGCTCGACGGCGAACCCGGCGTCGACTTCGCGGGCTACGTCGGCACGGACAACGAGGCCGCGGGACGGCTGGCGGGCGAGACGCTCGCGGAACTCCTCGGCGGGGAGGGCGACGTCGTCCTCCTGCGCTACCTCGTCGGGTCCGCCAGCACCGAGGCGCGCGAGCGCGGCTTCCTCCAGGCGATCGCGGAGCGACCCGGGATGCAGGTCCTCGTCTCCGACCGCTACGCCGGAGCGACGTCCGCTGGAGCGCAGTCCGAGGCATTGGCGATGCTCCCCATGCTCCGCCGGGCGAAGGGCGTGTTCTGCTCGAACGAGCCGACGACGGCCGGGATGCTGCTCGCGCTGCGGCGCGAGAAGCTGCTCGACGACCTCGTGTTCGTCGGCTTCGACTCGTCGACACCGTTGATCGAAGGGCTCGAGCGCGGCGAGATCGACGCGCTCGTCGTCCAGGACCCGGTCGGCATGGGGCGCGAGGCGGTCCGACTCGCGCAGACCCTGCTCGAGGGCGGGACGATCCCGCCCGTCACCGACACGGGTGCGGTCGTCGTCCGCGCGGCGGACCTCGCCGACCCCGACGTGCGCGCGCTCGTGGAGTAGGCTCCTGCGATGCACGACGGCGTCGCGACCGGTCCGACAGCGGCGAGCCGTCGCGGTTCCCTCGTGCTCGAGGGCGTGGGGGTGCGGTACGGCGCCACGGTCGCACTCGCGGACGTCGACCTCGAGCTGCGCCGCGGCGAGGTCCTCGGCCTCGTGGGCGAGAACGGAGCGGGGAAGAGCACGCTGATCGGCGTCGCCTCCGGCGCGGTGCGTCCGGACGCGGGCGGGATGACGCTGTTCGACGAACCCTACGCACCGATCTCGCCGCTCGAGGCGCGCCGGCGCGGCATCGCGACGATCCACCAGGAACTCTCGCTCGTCCCGCACCTCACCGTCGCGGAGAACGTGCGGCTCGGGTCCCTGCCGACGCGCGGGCCCTTCGTCGACGTCGCGCGCGCGAACGAGATCGCCCGCGAAGCACTGCGGCGCGTCGGTGCGGAGCGCGTCGATCCGCGCACGCGTGTGCTCGAACTCGCGCCCGCCGAACGCCAACTCGTGGAGATCGCGCGCGCCGTCGCCGAGGAACGGAGCTTCGTCGTCCTCGACGAGCCGACGAGCAGCCTCGGGCGCGCCGACGCCGAGCACCTCTTCGACCTGGTCGAGGACCTGCGCGCGCACGGCGTCGGGATCCTGTACGTCTCGCACGCGCTCGAGGAGGTCGACCGACTGTGCGACCGCGTCGTCGTCCTGCGCGACGGTCGACGCGTCGCGAGCTTCGCGCGCGGCGAGTACGACGACGGACTCCTCGTCCACGCCATGGCGGGGCGTGAACTCGAGTCGTTCGAACGGAAGGGACGCGCGCCCGGCGAACTCCTCCTCGAGGTCGCGCGCCGCGACGGACGCGGCGCGACGCTGCGCGTCCGTCGCGGCGAGATCGTCGGGATCGCCGGTCTCGTCGGTTCCGGGCGGACGGAGATGCTGCGGGAGTGCTTCGGGCTCGAGGAGCGCCTCGTGTACGACTTCTCGGGGCCGTTCGGCGACGAGCGCGTCGCGCGCTCGCCGTGGCGCCGCGGCGTCGGGCTCGTGAGCGAGGACCGCGCGGGCGAGGGGCTCGCCCTGTCGCGCTCGATCGCCGAGAACCTGTGCCTCCCGCGACTGGATCGCGTCGCGCGCGCGGGTGTCTGGCTGTCGCCGAGCGAACTCGGTCGCGCGGCGGACGCGTGGTGCGGCCGCGTCGGCGTGCGAGGCGCCGGCGTCGACTCCGCCGTGCGGAGCCTCTCCGGCGGCAACCAGCAGAAGGTCGCGCTCGCGCGCCTGCTGCACGCCGACGTCGAACTCCTGCTGCTCGACGAGCCGACGCGCGGCGTCGACGTCGGCGCGAAGGCCGCGATCTACCGCATCGTCTCCGCGCTGGCGCAGGGCGAGGGCCGCGACCTGCCGTGCGGCGTGCTCGTCGTCTCGAGCTACCTCCCCGAACTCCTCGCGCTGTGCGACTGCGTCGCCGTGGCGAGGAACGGCGTCCTCGGTGCCGCACGACCCGTGGAGGAGTGGGACGAGCACGCGCTGCTCGCGGCCGCGACCGCGCGCGACGGAGGATTCGCGTGACGCGGTACGGACAGGTCCTCCGCGCGCTCGGTCCGCTCGTCGGCCTCGTCGCCGTCTGGGTGCTCTTCGCCGTCCTCGCCGGCAGCGACTTCGTCGCACTCGACAACCAACGGCTGATGCTCGTGCAGACCGCCGTCGTCGGCACGGCCGCCGTCGGCGCGACGTTCGTGATCGCGTCGGGCGGCATCGACCTCTCGGTCGGCTCGACGATCGCGCTCGGGACGATGGTCGTCGCGCTGCTGCTCGACGCGGGGGCGGGGCCGCTCGTCGCCGCGCTCGGCGGGATCGCGGCCGGAGCGCTGGTCGGACTCCAGGTGGGGTGCGCGGTCGCCGGTCGACCGCACGTCGTCGCGGCGTCGCTCGTGTTCGGCGTCGTGTCGGTGCTCGCGTCCGAGCCGCTCGGGATCGCGCTCGCGCTCCTCGTCGCGGCGGCGTGCGGCGCGATCGCCCTCGTCGCGGGCCGCCGCCACCTCCCGCAGCTCGAACTCTCGCCGTTCATCGTCACGCTCGGCGCGTGGGGCGCCCTGCGCGGACTCGCCAAGGGTGTCGGCGGGAACCAGCCGATCTACCCCGACGACCGCGGCCTCGACGGATTGATGTCGAGCGCGGAGTCCGTGCTCGGCCTCCCGCTCGGCGTCTGGATCCTCCTCGCCGTGGCCGCGTTCGCCGCCGTGCTCCTCGGACGAACGCCGTTCGGTCGCAACGTGCTCGCGGTCGGCTCGAACGTCCGGGCCGCGCGACTGTGCGGCGTCGACGTGAGGCGCACGCTGGTCCTCGTCTACGTCTTCGGGATCGGCTGTGCGGGCGTCGCCGCCGTGCTGCAGTACTCCTTCATCACGATGGGCGACCCGACGACCGCCGGCGGCTACGAGCTCGCGGTGATCGCCGCGGTCGTCATCGGCGGAGCCAGCCTCTCGGGCGGGGAGGGGTCGATCCGGGGCACGCTCGTCGGTGCGTTGATCATGACGGTCGTCGCGAACGGCTGCGTCAAGGTCGGCCTCTCCAACTGGGTCCAGGAGATCGTGACCGGCGCGATCATCGTCGGAGCCGTCGCGCTCGACCGTTCGCGGCGCGCCTCCCTCGAGCGCTGACGCCGGGCTCGGGCGCTCCCCCGGGGCACGTCACGAGGTTCGCGCCCGGCGGCGGTCGTCCGCGGGCCGCGGCGTCCTACACTCCACGCCCGGCGCAGGTGCGCCGCGACCCACGACCATGACAGGACCGAACCAGCCGAGCGGCGCGCCCGCATCGAGTGCCGCCGCTCCGTTCCCCGCCTCGACGAAGTCCTACCGCACCGTCGTCCACGAGGGCCGCACGCTGCGGGTGCCGTACCGCCGCATCGCGCTGTCCGGCGAGCCGGGACACCTCGACGTCTACGACACGAGCGGCCCCGAGGGCCACGGCGCGAAGGACGGCCTGCCCGCGCTGCGCGCGGAGTGGATCGCCGAGCGCGAGGCCTCGGGCGACGGCAATCGCAGCCAGATGCACTGGGCCCGTCGCGGCGTGGTGACGGCCGAGATGGCGTTCGCCGCGGCGCGCGAGGGCATGGATCCCGAGTTCGTGCGCAGCGAGATCGCCGCGGGTCGCGCGATCCTTCCCGCGAACGTCAACCACCCCGAGACCGAGCCGATGCTCATCGGCCGCGCCTTCGCGGTGAAGATCAACGCGAACATCGGGAACAGCGCCGTCTCGAGCTCGATCGACGAGGAGGTCGAGAAGCTGCGCTGGGCCACGCGCTGGGGCGCCGACACGGTCATGGACCTGTCGACCGGCAAGGACATCCACGAGACGCGCGAGTGGATCGTGCGCAACTCGCCCGTCCCGATCGGCACCGTGCCGATCTACCAGTGCCTCGAGAAGGTGAAGGGCCGCATCGAGGACCTCTCGATCGACCTGTTCCTCGAGACGCTCGAGGAACAGGCCGAGCAGGGCGTCGACTACTTCACGATCCACGCGGGCGTGCTGCTCCGCTACGTCCCGCTCACCGCGAAGCGGCTCACCGGTATCGTGTCGCGCGGCGGCTCGATCATGGCGAAGTGGTGCCTCGCGCACCACGAGGAGAACTTCCTCTACACGCACTTCGAGCGCATCTGCGAGCTGATGAAGAAGTACGACGTCAGCTTCAGCCTCGGCGACGGGCTGCGCCCCGGTTCGATCCGCGACGCGAACGACGAGGCGCAGTTCGGCGAGCTCGAGACGCTCGGCGAGCTGACCAAGGTCGCGTGGGAGCACGACGTGCAGGTCATGATCGAGGGTCCGGGCCACGTCCCGATGCACAAGATCCGCGAGAACATGACCAAGCAGCTCGAGCTGTGCCACGAGGCGCCGTTCTACACGCTCGGCCCGCTCACGACGGACATCGCGCCGGGCTACGACCACATCACGTCGGCGATCGGCGCGGCGCAGATCGGTTGGTACGGCACGGCGATGCTGTGCTACGTCACGCCGAAGGAGCACCTCGGTCTGCCCGACCGCGAGGACGTCAAGCAGGGCGTGATCGCGTACAAGATCGCGGCGCACGCCGCGGACCTCGCGAAGGGGCACCCGCTGGCGCAGGAGCGCGACGACGCGCTCAGCCGCGCGCGCTTCGAGTTCCGCTGGGAGGACCAGTTCAACCTCTCCCTCGACCCCGAGACGGCGCGCGCCTACCACGACGCGACGCTGCCCGCGGACGCCGCGAAGACCGCGCACTTCTGCTCGATGTGCGGCCCCGCGTTCTGCTCGATGCGCATCACCGAGGACGTGCGTCGCGCGGCGCAGGAGCAGGGCGTCAGCGAGGACGAAGCGCTGCGCGCCGGACTCGAGGAGAAGGCCGCCGAGTTCCGTGAGAAGGGCGGCGAGATCTACCACCGGGCCGGGAAGGGCTGAGGGCGAGCATGCGATTCCTGAAGTGGATCTGGAGCTGGCCGCCGCTGGTCAAGCTCGCCGTCCTGTTCGCGGTCCTGTTCGTGGTGTTCGCCGTGATGAACGACGACACCGTCACGATCCACCTCGGGCTCGGGAGGGTCGAGACGCCGATGTACGTCGCGCTCACCATCTCCGGCGTGCTCGGCCTCGTCCCCGGTCTCGTCGCCGGCCACTACTACGGTCGGCGCCGCGCGAAGGCGAAGGGCGGCGAGCGCTAGGACCTCGAAGCGCGGCCCAGCGGCCGCGCGGGAGATTGCCGCGCGCCGCTTCGCGCCGCGCGGGGGAATTCACAGGGAGCCACAGAGGACACAGAGACCACGATGGTCGGCGCTCGGTCGGAGGCCCGCTGCGCACGCGTCGGTTCCCGACTTCCGGCGCCGCCCTGGGCGGCGCCGCGTGGTCTCTGTGTCCTGTGCCTCCTCGTGAACTTTGCGTTCCTCGGCGCCGAAGGCGCCGGCGTACAGCGCCGACCACCTTCACCCGGAACGACGCGGCGCATGCGCACGGAGACCGACGTCGTCGACACCGCGCGCGGCGAGCGCGACCAGCCGACCGACCTCGAGGCCGGTCGTGATCCCGTGGCCGCCGAGTCCGCCGCCCACACGAGACCTTCCACGTCGGGATCGGGTCCGAGCGTGAAGACGTGGCCGTCGCCGAACGTCCGCATCGCGCACCACGTGTCGAGCTCGACCGGCGCGTAGGCGTCCGCGAGGTGGCGGTTCGCCGCGTCGCGCAGGCGCTCCACGGCTCCCCGGTCGACCGCGCACGCGTCGGGCTCGATCGGCACCTGGTCGCAGTCGCAGACCATGAGATCGCCCCCGAGCGGCCGCGTGTAGAAGGGATCGCCGAGGTTCCAGTACACCGGCCAGGTCGGGTCGACGGGGCGAGCGACGCGCGCACGCGCGGCGTGGCGGCGCGTCGGCGCGAGGCGCACGCGCGAGCCCGCTGCGGCACCGAGGTCGCCGGCCCAACCGCCCGCGGCGACCACGACGGTGCCCGCCTCGATCGAACCGCTCTCGGTCCGAACGGCGCGCGCCCGACCGTCGCGCGTCGTGATCTCGAGCGCCGTCGTCCCCGGTCGGATCTCGCCCCCCGAACTCCGGACGCCCTCGATCAGCGCGTGCGACAGCGCCTCGAGGTCGATCGTGCCCTCCTCGGGCAGGTGGAAGGCCGCGACGTGCTCGCGCGGACGGACGTGGGGGACGCGCTCCGCGACCTCGGTGGGCTCGACCTCGAACACCGGTGACGCCGCGAACGTCGTCATGCGACCGAGTTCGCGCGCGCTCCGCTCGTCGTCGGCGACGAGGAGCAGTCCCACGCGGTCCACGAACGACGAACGAGACAGCGCGGGGTCCGGTTCGAGCAGAGCGCGCGAACCGCGCGCCGCCAGTTCGCCCAGCGCCTCGTTCTCGACCACCGTGCGCAGGATGCCCGCGTTGAGCCCGGACGAGTGGCGGAACGGCGCCGCCTCGCGCTCCAGCACGACGGTGCGCACGCCCGCTCGGCCGAGGTGCCACGCGGTCGCGAGGCCGGCCATACCGGCACCGAGGACGCAGACGTCGAACCTGCTCACGATCTCGACCTACTCCTCGTCACCGTCACCGTCACCGACTTCGCCCTCCGCGTGCGACTCGTCGAGTTCGTCGGGGAGCTCCGCGTAGCCGAGCTGTCGCAGGACGCTCGACGTGATCTCGGGGACGTCCATGTTGGGCACGAACGCGCGGTCGCTCTTCCAGGCCGCGATCGTCGACGTGAGTTCGTCGCGCAGCTCCGGCCGCTCGTCACCGAGGTCGACGAGTCGCGGAGCGCGCGCGTCGAAGACCAGCGTCTTCGTGGCGTCCTCGAGGTAGCGGCCGCGGCCGACCTCGACGGCCTGCATCCCGTCGCGACGCAGCACCGCCGTCGTCGTGCGGCCGTGGGCGAAGACGGACTCGCGCGAGTCGGCGTTCGAGAGCAGGTCGCCGTCGAGCACCGACGGCCTCGCGACACCCAGGAACTCGAGGACGGTGGGGTAGATGTCGATGTTCGCGCTGAGCGCGTCGACCCGCCGACCCGAGGCGTAGCCGGGGCCCACGGCGATCATCGGCGTGTTCCAGTTCTGCGGGTAGAACCAGTCCTCGTGTCCGTCGACGAACCAGTCGGCGAGCCCCTTCACGAGCCCGCCCTCGCGGCGCGCGAGGTCGTCGAGCCGCGCCGGGTAGTGCTCGTACTCGAAGAGCATCTCGCCGTGGTCCGCGGCGAAGAGGATCGCGGTGTGCTCGAGGTCGCCGTCGCGCTCCAGTCGGTCGAGCACGGAGGACACCGCGCGGTCCACGGAACGGACCTCGCCGTCGTACGCGTTGCTGAACGCGTTCATCCTCTGCATCGCCTGCAGGTGCGGCAGCCAGTCCTGCACGCCGGCGTTGCGCGCCTCGACGTCCTTCGTCGCTCCCGCCCAGAGCTTCCGCAGGTCCTCGAGACCGGGGCGCCGCGTGCCCTCGTAGATCGCGTCCTCCGGCAGGGGCGTGTAGGGCCCGTGCGTGTCCATCGTGTGGATCCAGCAGAACCACGGGCGCCGCTCGTCGCGTTTCTCGCGCTCGTCGCGCCACGCGTCGAAGCGTCGGACGAGTTCGCTCGCTCGCGTCATCGGGTTCTCGACGACGAAGAACGACTCGAAGCCGCGCGAGAAGCCGCGTTCGCGACCGATCACCTTGTTGCCGACGAACGCCGCGGTCTCGACGCCGTGCTCGGAGAGCGTCTCGGCGAGGGTCGGGCGGTCGAGCGGCAGCGCCTGGCTCTCGTGCTGCACGTAGAGCCCCGTCATCATCGAGGTCATGGACGGGAGCGTCCAGTGACCCTGCGAGTGGTGGTTCTCGAACAGCGTCCCCATCCTCGCGAGACGGTCGATGCCGGGCGTCGGACGTTCGTAGCCGTAGCACGACAGTCGGTCGGCCCGCAGCGTGTCGCACACGAACAGCACGACGCCGTCGACGCGGCCGCGAGCGTCGTCCCCCGCGCCGCAACCGGCGAGCGCAGCCAGCGCGACGAGGACCGCGGCGGAGCGAACCCCGCGCGGCCCGTGGGTCGCGCCGACGCGGTTCACCGCGCCGCCGCCCGCGTCAGGTAGCTCGCCGGCACCGGTCCGAACGACGAGATGCGGCGCTGGTAGGCCGCGGGGTCGAAGGCCGCTCCGGCGAGGTCGCGCTCGGCGAGGTACATGCGCTCGAACTCCTTGGCGGTGAGCCAGGTCGCGAACGCGCGACCGGGCCGCGTGAGCACGAGGTCGAGTTCGACCGCGAGGTCCTGCTGTTCGTGCGGGACGTTCTGGACGAGGTACTCGAGCGCCTGCTTGCGGCTCCAGCCGTCGTGGTGCACCGCGTAGTCCATCGCCGCGAGCGCCGCGGCCTCGAGCCTCACGAGGTCCGCACCGAGACGTTGCGTGTCGCTGCGGACGTAGCCGAGGTCGGTGCCGATCGCCAGCGCGTAGAGGCCGAAGCCGACGTTCGTCACGGCGTCGTCGTCGTGCCGGCGGAAGCGCGGCAGCTCCGCGTTCTCGCGCGCCGTCGCGGCGAAGAAGTGTCGCCCGGGGAGGAGTTCGCGGAGCGCGAGCGCGCGCAGCTCCACCACCGACCGCGTCGCGAGCCGCGCCGCGTCGAAGTAGACGTGGGCGGCCCCGCGCTCGTCGCCGGGCACGTAGGTGAAGGCGTCCACGCCGGGCGAGAGCGCCGGGAAGATCGGCTCGAGGACGTAGCCCGCCGCAGGGACCGTCCCGAACTTCGACGGGAGTTCGAGGCGCATCTCGCGCGCCGACGCCTCGAGTGCCGCGTGGACGGCGTCCTCGTCGCGCACGGCGGTGCGTTCGTCGCGGCGCAGCGCGTCGCGCAGGCCCGCGAGCGTCTCGCTCCCGAGCAGGCTCGCTCCGCGCGCGACGACGGCGCGACGCAGCGCGTCGACGTCGTCCGCGGTGCGTTCGAACGCGTCCGCGTCGGCGAAACCGTCGCCGACCCCGAGCGCGAGCAACGACGCGTACAGGTCGCGACCGTTCGGCAGGTGCACGAGCCCGGAACGCTGGTCGCCGCGACTGCGCGGGAGGAGGTCGTCCGAGATCGTCGCGCGCAGCTGCGCGAGCGCCGGGAGCACCTCGTTCTCGACGCCGACCATCACCGACTCGAGGAAGCGCCCGCGCTCGTCGGGCGTGAGGGGGTCGGTCGTGCTCGGCAGCAGCACCTTGGTCCCGAGCGCGCGGACCTCGCCGCGCTGGAGGTGGCGGTTCACGAGGCGCAGTTCGAGCTGGCGCGCGGCATCTCCGTACTCGCGCTCGGCGAGGACCGCGAGCGGGAGGTCGACGGGCAGCTCGACCCAGCGTCCGCCGCCCGACGCCGGCGCGACGAGCGGATTGTCGACGACGGGCGTCTCGAGCAGTCGGTCGCAGATTGCCTCGATGCGTTCGAGCGACGCGCGCGACGCGATCCGACCGCGGTTCGCCGCGCGCTCGAGGCCTTCGCGTTCGCGCCGCAGGGCGTCGGCGAGCGCGGTCCAGCGAGCGACGAGCTGGTCGCGTTGGCGCGCCGTCGCGACGGGCTGCACCTCGGGCAGCGTCACGAGTTCGACGAGGAGGTCGAGCGCGCGGCCCGGGTCCCACTCGTCGTAGCCCGAGGTCAGCGCGTCGCTCTCCGCCTTGATCTCGCGCAGGAGCAGGTTGCGCGTCAGCGTGTCGTCGCGGTCGAGCCGGTCCTCGGGGATGTCCTGCACGCGGCGCTCGAGTCGCCATAGCGCGTCGACGCGCGCCTCGCGCCCGATGATCGAGCGGTCCTCGACCTCGCCGTTGAAGCGCGGGTCGCCGACCTCGGTGGCGAACTCGGGCTTCGTCTCGAGGAAGCCGTTCCAGTGCGCCTCGACGACCTCGGCGAGCGGGGGACTGCTCGTCCCGCCCGCTGCGTCCGGCCACAGCCCGACGTCGGTCGGCGGCGGCGGCGAGAAGGAGTGGCAGGCGACGAGCGACACGGCCGCGATCGCGGCGAGGGGACGGATGCTCATGGCGCCGCCATGGTAGCCCTCGCGACACGCGGACGAAGGCGCGCGGCGGATCCGTCGCCGCGCCGAGCCCACGCGCCGACGGTCAACGGGGTTCCACGTCCCGCGGGCGCGACGGCGACGTCCTCGCCGGGGTCGAACTCCTGCTCGCGCGTCCGCACCGCACCGGTCGCGAGCCGGTGGTGCGCGCGGTCGTCCTTCGCAGCGGGCTCGGGGTCGACCGTCCCGAGGACGTCCCGACGCGCCGTGCACCCCGTCTCCTTCGAGAGTTCGCGCCGCGGGCGTCGGCGCGGTCCTCGCCCGGGTCGACCATGCCGTCCGCGACCTCGAGGGCGCCTCGCGCGTGACGAAGCGGTCCTGCCGGGTCGCCGCGCGATCGCGCCGCGCGGTGATCGCGACGACGTTCGGCCGGTCCATCGCGTCGAGCACGAGGCGCTCGTCCCGTTCGTCCGACGCGTCGTTCGTCGTCGTCCCGCCCGGCGTGCTGTTCGCGCACGACGCTTCCAATTGCGCGATGCAGCGGCCATCGTGCCGCGCGATGGGGGCGGCGGCGACGGCGAGCGACACGGGCGCGGCGCGCGGTACGAGAGCGGGACACCTCGCGCTCCTCGCCGTCCAGGTCGTCTTCGGCCTGTTCCCCGTGTTCGTGAAGCTCGCGGTCGCGGGCGGGCTCGAACCCAAGGCGCTCGCCGTCTGGCGCATCGCCTTCGGCACGCTGTCGGTCGGCGCCGTCGCGTTCGCGCTGCACGGGCGCGACGCGATCCCGCAGCGTCGTCACTTCCCGCGCCTGTTCGTGTGCGCGCTGCTCGGCGTGATCGCGAACCAGGTGCTCGCGCTCGAGGGCACGTCGCGGACCTCGGCGGCGAGCGCGGGGCTGCTCATGACGCTGATCCCGGTCTTCACCTTCGCGATCGCGGCGCTCACGCGACAGGAGCGTTTCGCGCCGCGCCAGCTGCTCGGCGTGCCGATCGCGCTCGCGGGCGCGCTCTACCTGCTGCTCGCCGCGAAGGGCGGTGCGAGCGCGGGCAGCGATCCCGTCACCGGCAACGCGCTCATCGTCGCGAACACGCTGGCGTACGCCGGCTACCTCGTGCTGTCGCGGCGCGTGCTGCGCGAGATCCCGCCCGCGGCGTTCCTCTTCTGGGTGTACGCGCTGTCGCTGTGGGCGGTGCCGTGGCTCGCGCACGGGCACGAGTTGCTGCCGACCGCGACGGACCCGAAGCTGCGCGCGGACGGCTGGACCGGACTCGTCCTGCTGCTCGTCGGCCCGACCTTCCTCGCCTACCTGCTCAACACGTTCGCGCTGACGCGCGTGCCCGCGTCGGTGACGGCGATCTACATCTACCTGCAGCCCTCGATCGCCGCGGCGGGCGCGGCGCTGTGGCTGGGCGAGGAGATCCCGCGCGAGCTGTTCGTCTCCGCCGCGATCGTCTTCTGCGGCATCGCGCTCGTGACGGTGGGGCGGAAACGCGCGACGCGGGCGAGGTGACGGCTCCCGCCGTCGACCTCGCCCGCGCCGCAGGACGACCGCCCCTGGGTCAGGGCTGGTAGATCTCGGCCGTGATGCCGAGGCCGCCGGCCACGAGCACCGCGCCCGTGTCGAGCTGGACGAGCAGCGGGAGGATGCGTCCCTCCGCCATGTCGACGGGCGTCGCGAAGACGCCGCCGCCGAAGTAGCGGTCGACCTTCGCCGAGTTCTCGATCAGCGGGTTCTGCGGGTCGGAGAGGTCGATGGCGAAGCCGCCGGCGATCAGGACGCTGCCGTCCGCGAGGTTCGCCGTGGAGCAGAACGCTCGACCCGTCTGGAACGTGCCGACGACGGTCGTGCTCGGGATGCCGCCCGCGTTGAAGCGCTCGATCGTCTTCACGCCCGAGATGACGATGTCGGCGGGGTCCTGCGTCGTGAGGAAGGTCGAGACGTCGGCGGCGAGGCCGCCGATCATCAGCACGTCGCCGCTCGCCGTCAGGATCGAGTCGTGTCCGGCGCGGGCCGTCGCCATGAAGCCCGGGAAGATGCCGTAGCTGCCCGTCGACGGGTTGAAGTCGCGCACCGCGCTCGTGATGAGCGGGAAGCCGGCGAAGGCCGACACGCCGCCCGAGATCACGACGTTGCCGTTCGCGCGCCGCACGGCGGAGTGCATGAGGCGCTTGTCCGGCAGGTTCGGTCCGTTCGAGAACGTGTTCGTGTTCGGGTCGAAGAACTCGGTCGACACCTGGATGTCGTTGGGGAGCCCGAGCAGCGTCGCCGGGTCGAGCAGCGAGGACGGGTCGCTGATGTCGATCGAGATCGTCTCGAGCCCGCCCGCGACGAAGACGCGACCGTCGTTCAGCAGCGTGGTCGAGTGGCCGAGGCGCGCGTGCGCCATCTGGACCGTCGTCGCGGTGTTCGCGACGGGGTCGTAGACGATCGCGTCCGCCGTCGGGTCGCCCGACACCGGGTCGATGCCGCCGCAGAACAGGACGCGCCCGTCGGCGAGGACCGTGCTCGACGTGAATCCGGGAGCGACGAAGGGCAGGATGCCGTCGGTGAACTCCTCGAGGCGCGGGTCGAAGGTCGTGCTCGTGCCGCCGGAGCCGCCGAGGACGCGGATCGCACCCTTGTCGCCCTCGATCGCTGTGCCGCCCGTGATCGCGGTCAGCGGGTTCGGAGCGGTGAACGTCGGCCGGAAGGACTGCGAGAACGAGAGCGGCAGCCGCGTCAGGTTCGTGACGGTGTCCGGGAGGAAGTTGAGCGCGGCCTGCGCGCGGAAGCACTTGCCGTCGAACGAGGCGCCCGCGGGCAGCGTCGCGTTGTAGGTGACGCCGCCGCTCGGATCGAGGAAGCCGTACGCGCCGATGGCGAGGCTCGTCGTGTAGAGGTCGATCGGGATGTCGAGCGTGATCGTGAAGATCGGCGTCGGGACCTCGACGACGCCGAACAGCAGGAACCAGAAGGCGCCGGGGTCGCCCCCGCTGATGGTCCAGCTCGCGGGCTGACCCAGGGCACCGCCGGTCTGGATCAGACAGGGGTCGTCGGCGAGGGCCGGCGCGGCGAGGAGCGTGGTGGCGAGGACGGCGGAAGCTGCGGTTCGATGGAGCATGGCGGACGTGGACGTCGAGCGGTGCGCGGCGGTGCGCGCAGCGGGGCGGACGGATCCGCGGCCGGGCGCCGTTCGCGCCGCGCGACCGGGATCGTGCCCTCGAAGTCTATCGGGGTGGCGCGAGGGGGGACCCGGGGGGCGGCGCGGGCTTCCTACGCGCGGAGGTCCGCGCGCGCAGCTCCGCGCGGCGCACGGAGTTGCGTGGATCGCGCCCCGGGCCGCTCAGCGCCGGCGCGGGACGAGCGGCTCGATCCAGCGCTTCGCCGGGCGCGTGTTCCACTCCAGGCGGTAGGCGCGGTGCTCCGCGTCGTCGGGGTAGGCCGTGCCGGCGGGCGGGGGATAGCCCGCCATGCCGTGGAACGGCAGGGGTTCGACGAAGAGCGCTTCCTCCGTGTTGGGGTCGCGGTCCTTCGCCCAGCCGTCGAGGAAGAGCAGGTAGTCGCGGCGCATCCCCGGTGCGAGCTCGGGCAAGGCGCTCGCGTCGAAGCGCACCTCGAGCGCGTCGCCGCTGCCCATGATCACGAACTCGTCGTCGATGGCGTCGAGCAGCGGCGCGACCTCGCCGAGCTTCGTGTACTGACCGGGGTGCTGGTCCCAGCGCGGCGGGTCCGCGAGGTGGTCCCAGTCGAACCACTCGAGGCGCTCGTCGCCGCCGAGCACCACGGGCCGGCTGAAGCCGCGCTCCCACAGCTTCGCGCCGAGCAGCGGCGCCTCGCTGCGCACGACCTCGAGCGCGTCGTCGCAGGTCGCGAGCCGGATCTCGTCCCAGTAGAGCCGCAGCGTCGAGAAGATCCGCAGCCGCGGGTCGGCGGGATCGATCACGCCCGCGAGGTCGAGCACCATCGTCTTGGTCTTGCCCGCCGGGAAGCCGGGTGCGAGCGGTGCTTCCTTCCAACCGCCGGCGCCGTCGGGGATCTGCACGATCGGCGGCACGAACTCGTAGAGCGGGTGGCGCGCGGCCGCGACGTTGACGCTCGCGTCGGTCCAGTAGAGCCAGCCCGTCATCAGGAGGCGCGGGTGCGCCGCCGCGCGCACCGCGTCGGCGTCGAAGCGCAGCTCGAGCGTGTGCGGGCTCGCGAGTCCGAGGTACTGACCGCGATTCGGCACGAACGGCACGGCGAAGCGCCCGTCCGTCGCGCGCAGCTCGTCGGCCCAGTCGCGGCCCTGCGCGTCGAGCGCCGCCACGACCGGTGTCGAGCTCTCGACGGTGTAGAGGTGCTCCTGCGGGAAGGGCGGGAACTGGAAGCGTTCGTTCGGGAAGACCTCCGTGCCCTCCGGATGGTCGACCGCGAAGAGTCGCACCTGGTCGAAGTAGGTGACCTCGCGCAGTTCCTCGGTGAGTTGCAGCACGAGTTCGTCGCCGTTCGCGCCGCGCCGCGGCGCGAGCTGTTCGCCGCGCACGAGCACCCACTCGTCGTGATCGGGCGGCACGAGCTGCCCCGGCGCCATCGGCAGCCCGAGCGGCGTGATGCCGATGACGTCGGTGACGAACACGAACTTCTCGCCGTCCCACGTGTAGAGGAACGGGCAGGAGCCGACGAGGCCCTCGATCTGCTCCAGCAGCAGCGGCCGGTTCGCCGGCACGTCGACGACGGTCTGCACGACGCCGTTCGGCCAGGTCACGCGCAGCACGTCGGCCTTCGTCGCGTCGCCGAGTCCGACCGCGAGCGGTTCGCCGTTCCAGCGGATCCGGCGGTAGAGCGCCCCGACGCGCACCTCGACCGTCGCGCCGACGCCGCGCGCGTTGTCCTTGACGCCCTCGAGCGCGAGCGGGATCGCGTTCGCGTCGTTCGAACGCTCGAGCAGGCGCACCTCGCCGCCGCTCCACGCCGCGATCTCCTCGCGCCCGTCGCGGTCGAGGTCGCAGGCGATCGCGCCGCTGGTCGGTCCGCCCGGCACGGACCCGGGCGCGCCGCCGTCCGCGCGCGCGAACGCGAGCCCGGTCTCGGAGGGGGCGACGAGGTCGGGCACGCCGCTCGCGAAGACGTCGCTCGCGAGCGCGGCGCTCTGCAACCCCGATCCCGCGGCGCGGAACGACTCGCCGACGATGCTGTGCAGGAACGGGCGACCGCCGCCGGGGACGAGGTCGGGGAACGCGTCGCCGTCGAGGTCGAGCACGAGCGGCGCGCGCTCCCGGCGGATCTCGGCGGGGAGCCGCTCGCTGCGGTCGGTGAAGCGTCCGCCGCGCTCGTCGTCGAGCAGCAGCGCGCGCGACGCCGACCCGAACACGAGGTCCGTGTCGCGGTCCGTGTCGAGGTCCTCGGCGACGACCCAGTCGAAGGGCCCCTTCGCGGCCTCGGCCTCGAACGGGACGACCTCGAACGCTCCGCCGGTGCCCGCGCCGTCGTTGCGCACGAGTCGCGCGCCGAACGCGCCGACCGCGATCAGGTCGAGGTCGCCGTCGTGGTCGGCGTCGACGGCGATCGCGTCCGAGATCGCGGCGCCGAGGTCGATCGTCTGCGACGGTTCGGCGTTCCACGCACCGTCGTCGTCGGTCTCGAACAGCAGCAGCGTCGAGCCGCGCACGACGACGAGTTCGAGGTCGCTCGAGGCGGAGCGAACGAGGTACGCCTCGCCGTCGACCTCGCCGCGGAACTCCTCGCGCGTCTCGCGGTCCTCGCCGAGCTCGATCGGCACGACGCGCGCGAAGTCGCCCTCGAGGAGTCGCGCCTTCGCGCCGCCCTCGCCGAGCGACCACAGTCCGTCGGCACTGGCCCAGAAGAGCTCGCCCTCGCCGACGACGGAGCGCACCGGCGGGGCGCCGGGCCTCGGGATCGCGCCCGAGAGGTCGCCGGACTCGACGGCGTACCAGCGCTCGCGCCGCGACATCGCGAGCGCGCGCCCCGGCGTCGGCAGTCCGGTCCAGAGGCCGACGCGTTCGAGGCTCGCGCGACCGCGCGGCGGGTCCGCGCGGCGCGCGACCGGACTCGGCGCGGCGACGACGCCCAGCTCGCCGCGCAGCAGTTCCTTGTTGTTCGGCTCGGGGATGTCGCGCTGCTTCAGCTCCTTCCAGCGACCCAGCACGGCGCGGCTCTCCTCGATCTCGTCGCGTTCCGCGAGCAGCGTCCCGAGTCGGTAGAGCGTCGAGAGGTACCACGACCCGCCGAACTCGATGCCGCGGTCGACGAGGTCGCGCAGCACCTGTTCGGAGCGGCCGTAGAGCTCCTCCGCGCGCACGTCGTCGCCGCCGTCCTCGGCGTCGAACGCCTGCTCCTCGAGGATCTTCGCCCAGGCGATGCGCGCGGGCCAGTCGTCCGGCGCGAGCTCCGCCGCGCGCTCGAGGTGCGGTGCGGCCTCGTCGATCTCGGCCAGTTCGTAGAGGTGGCGACCGAGCACGTAGTGCGCGCGCGGGTCGTCGGGACGCGCGGCGAGCGCGGTGCGCAGCAGTTCCTCCGTGCGCTCCGGCTCGCGGCCGAGCTCGCGCAGACAGATCGCGACGCGCACCAGGTCGTCGGGGTCGACGGGGTCGCGCTCGAGGAGGGGTTCGAGTTCCGCGAGCGCCGCGCCCGCTCGGTCGCCCGCGAACAGTCCGGCCGCGCGCTCGCGCGCGATCGTCGCCGCGACGTCGTCGGCGTCCGTCGCCGGACCGTTCGCCGTCGCCCCGTCGGGAGTCGGCGCGACCGGCACGCCGCCGCTCGTGCTCGCTCCGTCGTCGCCGCAGCTCCCGAGCACGAGCGCCGCACCGACCAGCGCCGCGCGCAGTAGCTCGCCGCTCCGTCCCGTCCCGTTCCCGCGTCCCTCGTGGTGCATCGCCGTCTTCCTCGCGCGGATCATCGCGCGCGGAGGTGCGCCGTGTCCACGCGCGACGGTCGGCTCGCGCGCCCGTCGACCCGCACCGGGACGGACTCCCGACCTCTAGCGCTCCTGTCCGTCCGGAGCCTGGAGGTCGGGGTCGATGTAGCCGAGCGACTGCAGCACCTCGTGCTGCGACTCGGGGTCCTGGAGCATCGTCGTCTCGAAGCCGACGTCCTTGCGCCAGCGCGCGATGCGCTCCATCAGCCCCTCGACGATCGCCGCGCGCTCCGCCGCGATGTCGGTTCCGCCCTGGTCGTGTCCGGTGCGGAAGAGTCGGGTGCGCGGGGGGAACTCGTCGACGAGGGAGGCCTCGCGCACCTCTTCGTGGATCAGTCGCAGCCCGTTGTCGGTGACGACGGTCGTCGAGTCGCCGCCGATCCCGAACACGAACCGGCGCGGCTCCTCGGTGCGGAACTTCGAGGTCCCGTCGAAGCGGCCGTCGTAGCGCACGCCCATCGCGTCGAGCACGGTGGGGAAGATGTCGAGGTTCGCACTGAGGTCGGTCTCGACGCGCCCGGCCGGGACGCCCGGACCCACGAGGAGGAGCGGCGTGTGCATCAGCTCCTCCTCGAGGTTGAGCGTGTGCTTGCTCGCGAACCGGTCCGCGAGGCCGTACGGCAGGCCGCCCGTCCTACGGACGACGGCCTCGACGCGCGCGGGGTCCTTCTCGTACTCCCACAGCATCTCGCCGTGGTCCGCCGCGACGACCAGGAGCACGTGCTCGAACCCGTTCCACGAGTCGAGCCACTCCACCAGCGTCCGCAGCCCGTGGTCGGTCTCGCGCACCTCGCCGTCGTAGAGCAGCCGCGACTCGGCCATGGACGTGATCGCGCGGTTCGTGTCCCAGGCGTCCTCGAGGTCGGCGTTGAGCGCGTCGACCTCGGGCGCGTAGGAGTGCCAGCGCGGCACGAGGACGTCCTTCTCGTAGTCGCTCCGCGCATGGAACACGTCGAAGGGTCGGGACGGCGTGTAGGGCTGGTGCGGGTCGAACGAGTGGATCCACGCGAACCAGGGGCGCTCGGGCGCGCTCCGCGAGCCGTACCACTCGACGAAACGCGCGACCCAGGTCGCCGTCTTCGTGTTGCGCGCGAACAGCTTCGGGACGTCGGGGTTCGGACGCTGGTAGACGCCGAAGCCGCGCATGAAGCCGCGCTCGCCCGAGAGGATGCGGTTGCCGACGAAGCCGGCGGTCTCGACGCCGGACTCCGAGAGGAGCTCGGCCAAGGTCGGCGTCGCGGCGGGGAACGCGTCGCTCTCCTCCGCGATCGAGAGTCCGCTCAACATCGACAGCATCGCGGGGATCGTCCACGAGCCCTGCGTGTAGTTGCGGCGGTAGAGCGTGCCGCGCTCCGCGAGCGCGTCGAAGGCCGGTGTCGTCGGTCGGTCGGCCCCGTACGCGGACATGCGGTCCGCCCGCAGGGTGTCGACGACGAAGAGGATCACGCCGTCGACGCGCCGCGCGGGCCCCGTTTCGAGCTCGGGAGCCTCGACCCGCGCCGCCTCGCTGCCACCGGTCGCGCCGTCCGTCGATCCGTCGGTGCAGGCGGCGAGCGGCAGGAGGAGGGCGGCGAGCGCACCGAAGGTCGCGGCCCGGCGCAACGCGCTCCGGCCGGCCGACGAGAGATCGGCGGCGTCGCCGTTCGACGTCGCGGGTCGAGTTCGGAGTTCGCCGGGGTCCTTCGGGGACGACTGCGTCGTGGGGGAGAACACGGGATTCGGGCGGCTCGACGAGACGCGATCGGCTCTTGTTCGAGGACGCTCGGGACCGAGAATACCCGAACCCGCGACCCCGTCGCGCCCACTCCGAAGATGTCCGAGTCCACGCTCCCCGCGTCCGCGCGCGCACCGAAGATCGCCGGCGTCCCGGCCGAGCACCGACGCGCCGTCGTCGTCGGCGCTTCGAGCGGGATCGGCGCCGCGCTCGTGCGCCGTCTCGCGGCCGAGGGCTACCGCGTCGCGGCGATCGCGCGCCGGGAGGATCGGCTCGCGGAGCTCGTCGCGTCCTGCGCCGACGCGTGCGCGGCGAGCGGCGGGCGCGTGACGACGCGCGCCCACGACGTCACCGACTTCGACGCCGTCCCCGAACTGTTCGAGGGCGTCGTGCGCGAGCTCGGCGGACTCGACCTGTTCGTGTTCGCCGCGGGAGCGATGCCGAAGATCGAGCCCGACGAGTACTCGACGGCGAAGGACTTCGAGATCGTCGACACGAACGTCAAGGGCGCGATCGCCTGGACGAACGAGGTCGCCAGGCTGATGCGGACGCAGCGCAGCGGCACGATCGTCGGGATCTCGTCGATCGCGGGCGACCGCGGTCGCAAGGGCAACCCGGTCTACTGCACGAGCAAGGCCGCGCTCGACACCTATCTCGAGGCGCTGCGCAACCGGCTCGCGTCGCAGGGCGTCCACGTCTGCACGATCAAACCGGGCTACGTCGCGACCGCGATGACCGAGGGCATGAAGGGCCTGTTCTGGGTGGCGACGCCGGACCAGGCCGCGGCGCAGATCCTCTCGGCCGCGCGCAACCGCGCGAACGTCCGCTACGTCTTCCGACGCTGGTGGATCGTCGGGACGATCATCAGGTCGATCCCGTCCTTCCTCTTCCGGCACCTGAACGTCTGAGGGACGGAACGCGGTGGGCGACGACGGAAAGGCGCTGAAGCGGCTCCGGCGCGTGGAGCGCAGCTTCGAGTACGTCGACGGCTTCGGTCGGGCCGTCGGAGCGCGCGCGCGCGTCTACCGCCCGCGCTCCGTGAAGGAGGTGCGCGCCGTCCTCGCGGCGGCGCGGCGCGAGAACGTCCCGCTGTGCCTGCGCGGGGGCGGCAACAGCTACGGCGACGCCTCGGTCGCGATGCGCGGCCACGTGCTCGACGTCACGCGCATGGACGCCGTCGTCGACTTCGACTCGGAGTCGGGCGTCGCCGAGCTCGAGGGCGGCGTCACGGTCGCGAAGCTGTGGCGCACGATCCTCCCGCGCGGCTTCTGGCCCAAGGTTGTGAGCGGGACGATGTTCCCGACCATGGCCGGCGCCGCGGCCATGAACATCCACGGCAAGAACAACTTCAAGGCCGGGACGATCGGCGACGCGATCTTGGAGTTCGACCTCGTGCTCGCCGACGGCGAGAAGGTGACGTGCAGCCGCGAGAGCGAGAGCGACCTCTTCCACGCGGCGATCGGCGGGTTCGGTATGCTCGGCGTGATGACGCGCGTGCGGCTCGCGACGCACCGCGTGCACTCCGGCGACCTCGAGGTGCGCGCGCTCGTCGCGCGGGACCTGCGCGAGATGATGGAGATCCACGCGCGCGAGCTACCGAACATCGACTACTACGTCGGCTGGATCGACTGCTTCGCCCGCGGCTCGCAGCTCGGCCGCGGCGCCGTGCACGTCGCGCGCTACCTCGAGCCCGGCGAGGACCGCCGGCCCGAGAAGACGCTCGACCTCGCGCACCAGGAGCTGCCGACGTCGATCCTCGGTTTCCCGAAGAGCGAGGCCTGGCGCGCGCTGCGTCCCGTCTGCAACGACGTCGGGATGCCGATCCTGAACGCGACGAAGTTCCACGCGGGCCGCTACGAGGCGACGAAGGGACCCTTCCGGCAGGCGCACGCGGCGTTCGCGTTCCTGCTCGACTACGTGCCGAACTGGAAGCTCGCCTACGGTCCCGGCGGACTGATCCAGTACCAGAGCTTCCTCCCGAAGGAGACGGCGTACGCGACCTACACGCGCATGCTCGAGCACTGCCACCGGAAGGGGATCGTTCCGTACCTCGGCGTGTTCAAGCGGCACCGGCCCGACCCGTTCTGGCTGACGCACGCCGTCGACGGTTGGAGCTTCGCGATGGACTTCCGCGTCGTCCCGTCGCGCCGCGAGGATCTCTGGCAGCACTGCCGCGAGCTGACGGAGATGGTGCTCGAAGGCGGGGGCCGCTTCTACTTCGCGAAGGACCTCACCCTGCCGCACGGCACGCCGCGCCGCTTCCTCCCGGCCGACCGCCTCGAGGCGTTCCTCGAACTCAAGCAGCGGCTCGACCCGCAGGGTCGGTTCGAGTCGCAGCTCTGGCGGCGCCTGTTCGGCTGAGCCGGGCGTCCGCGCGGGCACCGCCGCGCGCGAGAACTTGCGCGGGACGCCGGTCCGGAGGGGCGAGGGCGCGCGTTACCCTCTTCGCCCTCCGACCACCTTCGAGAGCGCGTGCCGCGCCGACATCGAGCCATGAACGCCCAACAGCCCCAGCAGCAGACCCGCAACCTCTTCGAGTTCTTCGACGACGACGCGCGCAACGTCATGAACGGCGCGCGCGAGGAGGTCGCCCGGACGAAGAAGGGCACGCTCGACGCCGAACACCTGCTCGGAGCCGTGCTGCAGAACACCTCGAGCGGCATGAGCGAGGTCTTCGCCGGCGCGAACCTCGATCCGGCGAAGCTGCTCGCCGCGCTCGACGAGGTCTCGGGGACCGGCGACGTCGATCCGATGCCGGAGCAGCTCCCGCTCGGACCGGGCGCGCAGCAGACGCTGCAGGTCGCGCTCCAGGCCGCCGGTCAGATGTTCCACGGCAAGGTCCGGCCGGAGCACCTCGTGCTCGGGATGCTCCAGGACGGCGAGGGACCGCTCGCGAAGACGCTCGAGAAGGTGGGTTCGTCGCGCGACGCGCTGGGACGCGCGCTGATGACGCGCCTGCAGACGCTGCCGGCGGACGAGGAGGCGAAGAAGCGCGCCGCCGAGGCGCAGCGCACGCAACAGGCGCAGCAGCAGCGCGGCGGCGGCGGATCGACGGCCGGGATGACGGAGTCGGCGCAGCGCGTCGTCACCGAGGCGCGGCGCCTCGCCGGCGAACTGCGCCACGGCCAGGTCGGGACGGTGCACCTCCTGCTCGCGCTCCTCACGGACGCCGACCGCATGGCACACAACGCGTTCTTCAAGTGCGGGGTGCGCTCGGAGGACGTGCGGGCCGAGCTGTTGCGTCAACTCCGGGCGGAGAAGGCGGAGGAGCCCGCCGAGGTCACCGCCGAGAGCGAGGGCTGAGGAGGCGCGCTCCGAAAGGGGCGCGAGGGGCTGCGCTCGGCGCCTGCGGCGCCGAAGTCCACGCAGTTTCGACACGAAGGGAACGACAGGAAAGGACACGAAGGGCACGAAGGCGCCGCCAAGCGGCGCTGCAATGCAGGGACCCGCGGGGCGCGTCGCGCCCCGCGGGTCCCTGCGTTCCTTCCGTGTGGTCCGCCGCCGAAGGCGGCGCCTTCCGGTTCTTCGCCTTCTTCGTGTTTCGATTCGTGTGGCCCGAAGGGCCACGCTGTGTTCTCCGCACGCGACCGCAGGTCGCGTGGTCGTGGTCGTGGTCGTGGCCGCGCCGCGCCTCAGCGCTTCCTCAGGACGACGACGTCCTGGTAGCTCGAGCCTTCTTCGACGATCTCGACGACGTCGAGGAACGCCCCCCAGGCTCGGCGGAGGTGTTCCTTCGAGTAGAAGACGGTCGTGTTGTTGCTGAGTGCCGAGGTCCAGCGGAAGACGGTGCGGTCGTCGGGCAGGGGACCGGCGAAGAGCTCGGGCCCGACGTCGTACTCCGCGATCTGGCCCTTCATCCGTTCGAGGTCGCCCCGCAGCGCTCCCGCGCGGTCGACGATGCTCCAGGTGTGCTCGGTGTGGACCGTGAGGTACGCGACGCCGCCGGGCCGGAGCACGCGCGCGATCTCGGCGATCCAGCTCCGCTCGAACTCGTCGATGTGCGTGAAGACCGAGAAGGCGTAGACGAGCTGCAACGAACCGTCCGGGATCGGCAGCGACGGCAGCACGGTGTTCTGGAACACCTTGAGGTCGGGCGGGAGGTACTTCTCGAGCCAGGCGACGTGCGACGCGTTGATGTCGCAGCCCCACAGGTCGAGGCCGTCCGCCTGGTGGCGGAAGTGGCGCAGCACCCGCCCCGACGCGCAGCCGAGTTCCAGCACGCCCGAACCCGCGCCGAGTTCGACGCCGTGCCGCCGCAGCGTGCGCTCGATCGCGAGGAAGTCCGCGAGGCCGCTCAGCCAGTAGTCGAAGTGGCGCGGCCTGTGGTAGCCCTCGCGCTGCTCCGTGTCCGGCAGCGCCGAGGTGTCGCGGGCCGCGCGGCTTCGAGTTCCGCATGGTCACCGACACCCTCCGGAAGTTCGGGGTTGCCCACCCGGTCGAGGTGCGCGGTCGGCGGCCCGATCGCCGTGAGGGCGCGCGCGCGGCCTCCCAGGGCGAAGGCGCGCGTCCAGTCGCCGAAGGCCACGCGGTCGCGCACGGCGAGGGCCTGCGCGGCGCGGCCCGCCTCGGTCTCGACGAGCTCCGCGAGCCAGGCGCCACCGAAGCGCGGGTCGTCCTTCACGCGGCGCTGCAACCAGTCCTCGAACCACGACCGCAGCACCGCCTCGTCGATCCTGAGGTCGACGGCGGGCGGCAGGTCCTTCGCCCCGAGTCGCTCCTCGACGTGCTCGAGGAACCACCCGCGCACGAGGTCGATGTTGTGCGCGAGGGTCCGCACGGCGGCGTCGCGCAGCGCTCGGTGCGTCGCGGGGTCGTCGAAGCGGAGCTCGGGACCGTCCGAGGAGACGTGGTCGTCGGCCATGGCCGGACCATAGCCGCGCGCTGCGCGCGACGCCACGGGCGGAGCCCTCGTCGGGGTATCCTTCGGAACGCCCCATGTCCGACGACCGCCCGAAGCACCAGCGCGACCTCGCGAACTTCGTCCGTCTGACGCGCGACCTCTCGGAGAAGAACGTCGTGTGGTCGTCCGGCCCGTCGCAGCTCGAGTACTCGACGACCTCGGCCTGCAACCTGCGCTGTCCGATGTGCCCGCAGGCGGACGAGCCGCCGGTCGTGAACACGCCCAAGGACCTCCAGCGGCCCTTCCTGGAGGAGGTCTTCAGGACCGTCTCGAGCTGGGTGCCGATCGCGCTGTCCGAGCCGCTGCTCGTCAAGTTCGACCAGTTCGAGGACCTCCTCGTCCGCGAGAACGTCTGGCTCGACATCACGACGAACGCGATGCTCCTGACGCCGGAGAAGCTCGAACGCATCCTCCCGCGGCTGCACCGCGTGACGATCTCCTTCGACTCGCACGAGAAGGAGGTCTTCGAGCGCATCCGACCGCCCGCGGTGTTCGAGACGGTGGTGGAGCACATGCGCCACGCGGTGGTGCGCTGCGCCGAGGCGCAGGTGCCGGTGACGCTGCACATGGTCCTCGTCGAGGACGTGCTCGAGAAGCTCGAGGAGTACGTCGACTTCGTCGCCGACCTCGGCGTCCTGCGCGTGTCGGTGCTCGAGCTCCTGCCGACGTCGAGCCACTTCGCCGAGATGGACCCCTTCGCGCGGCACGACGAGGAGTACGTCGCGCAGAAGCTCGAGGCCATGAAGCGCCGCGCGAAGGAGCGCGGCGTCGGGCTGCTGCTCAACATGCGCCCGGGACTCGGCGGCGAGTACAGCTACTCCGAGGTGCCGATGCGCCTCACGAACGCGCGCGCGCTCGAGCTGATGCAGACCGAGCTCGCGAACGAGTTCGTCGGCTTCTGCCCGATGGTGATGACCTACCTCGAGGTCGAGCCGAACGGCCGCGCGTTCCCGTGCTGTCGAGCGCCGCAGGAGCTGTACCCGGCAACGTCTTCGAGGACGGCCTCGAAGCGGTCTGGAACGGACCGGCGGCGCAGGACCTGCGGCGCCGCATGTTCGAGGGCGACTACCCGAAGCCGTGCGTGGGCTGCGCGGTGCTCGAGGCGCCGAAGTGGCGCATCGAGGAACAGGCGCGGAACGCCAGGGAGCGCGGCGGCGCCGCGGAGTGAGTCAACCCGGGCTCCGACGCACCAGGCGCACGACCGAGGCGCGCGGGTCGTCGACGCGCTCGAAGGTGTAGCGCCTCGAGGAGCAACTGTTCGAAGCGACGCACGCGGTCCGCGAACTCCGTCCCGGTCGCCGCGGCGTAGACCTGGTAGCCGAGGTCGAGCAGCACGGGCCTCCCACCGGCGTCGAAGTCGTGCTCGAAGAGCGCCTCGACGGGCAGGGCGAAGATCCCGTCCGCTCTGACGCGCGCGATCGCCGAGAGGTCGATCTGCTCCACGCCCGGGACGTACGTCCCGACGTCCCACACGTCGTCCTGGAGCGTGAGGAGCGCCCCGCCGCCTCGGAGCCGGTCGCGCGCGACGTCGAAGACGCGGGGATGCGCCGACTCGATCTCGTCGCGCAGCGCCGTCAGCTGGACGCGCCGGTCCTCGACCTGGAGCGCGGTGAGGGCCGACAGGACCAGCACGAGCGCGGCGCGCACGCTGCGGCGGCGCGGTGCCGCGACCAGCACGCCGACGAGCAGCGCGAGTGCGGGCGCGACGCCCGCCAGGTAGCCGCCGAGGTTGTAGCGGACGTTCCACCAGTTGGTGAAGACGAAGGGGAGCGTCGACCAGGCGAGCACGAGCAGCACGGCGAGCGCGTGCACTGGTGCGAGGCGCGACCAGAACGGGCCGGGGAACACGAGCCGGACGCGCGATCCGAGCGCGCCGCCGCGCTCGCGCGCGACGCTCGGCACGAGGAACAGCGCGAGCGCGAGCAGCACGAGGGGCAGCGCCGCGCCGAGCGGCCGGAACCACTCGTCGGTGAGCTGGGTCGTGTCCCAGGGCTTCTTGTGCTCGACGAGGATCGACGCCATGGCGGCGGCGCCGCTCGTGTGGTTCTGCACGCGGCCGACGAGCTCGTACCAGCCGACCGAGAGAACGCACGCCGCGGTCGCGAGCACGAGGACGGTCGCGGCGAGGCGCCGCGCGCCGAAGGCTTGCAGCTCTGCGCCGCGCTCGAACCGCAGGAGCGCGAGCGTGCAGAGCACGAAGCCCGGCACGAGCACGATCGCCGTGGCGTGCGAGGCGGCGACCAGCGCGAACACCGCCGGCGCGACGAACGCGAACGCCCGGACCGGGAGCCGGCGCGCGAGCAACACGGTCGCGAGCAACGCGACCGCGACCGCGCCCTGGTGCAGCGCGTGCACCTCGAGCACGGTCGCGAAGAACGAGCAGGCGGGCGTCGCACCGAAGAGCACGGTGACGAGCGCCGCCGTGGTGCGTGGAACGGTGAACGCGCGCTGGAGCAGGAACGTGCAGAACAGCGCGACGGCGGTCGGGACGCTCGAGGCGAGGAGGAAGTCGTCGTAGGGGAGTTCCGACCGCACGAGCGCGTGGAGGACGTCCGCCGTCGGCAGCAGCCCCACGTGGTAGTGCACGTGCCAGAACGGTCGTCCCTCCCAGGCGAGCAGGTCGAACAGACCCGTGCCGTCGCCCCACAGCCGGCGCTGCGCGAACGCGCGGAAGAAGAGGAACGCGGCGGTGCCGATCGACGCGGCGATCGCGACGTCGGCGACGCCCGGTCGCAGGGGCCGCGCGGTGTCCGCGCGCGACGTCGACCCGGGTTCAACCACCGCCGCGTCCCGGCTGACGCCAGACCCGGCGCGCCTCGACGTGGACCAGTCGGTCCTCCTCGGCGATCCACGCGGTGAGCCGGCCGCCCCAGACGCAGCCCGTGTCGAGGCCGATCGCACGCTCCGTCCGCACGAGTCCGCGCGACGCCCAGTGACCGAAGACGACGCGCCGACCGTCGTGCCGCGACGGGTCGTAGAAGTGGTCCCAGGCCTCGAAACCCGGCGGCGGGTCGTCGTCGTCCTCCGGCCGCCGACCCTCCGCGTCGCAGTGGCGCACGCGCGTCGCGAAGTCGATCTCGGGGGTGCGCGTCAAGGGGTCGAGCCCGGCCAGCACCGCCTCGGGATCGGCCCAGCGCGGGTGGATCCCGGCGTGGACGAGGTAGAGGTCGCCGAGGTCGCGGACGAAGGGCTGCGCCGCGAGCCAGTCGAGCAGCTCCGTGCGGTCCGGCGCCGCGAGCACCTCCGCGATCGTGTCGCCCTCCGCCAGGGCGCGCAGGCCCACCGACGCGCGCAACAGGTGCACGTCGTGGTTGCCGAGCACGGGGAGGGCGCCGGCGTCGCGCAGTCGGCGCAGCGCGGCGAGGCTCCGCGGCCCGCGGTTCACGAGGTCGCCGACGGGGTGGAGGAGGTCCGATCCCTGGTCGTAGCGGACGAGGTCGAGCAGCTCCCCGAGCTCGTCGTCGCAGCCCTGGACGTCCCCGACGAAGATGCGGCGGCGCGCCATAGGGGCGACGGTAGCGCGGGCGGGGCACCGGCGCCCACCTCGTTCGGCGCGGAGCTTGCCGCGACGGGAACGCGCCTGTACCCTGCTCGGCTCGATCGAGAGGATCGACCCCCGTCGACGCGACGGCGCGGGCTCTCGAGCGCGAATCCGAAGAACAGACCGGTCGGTCCGCCGACCCGAGCACCGAGCACGAACCATGGGCAAGTCCCGCATCAAGTCCGGCGGTCCGACCCGCGGCCGCAAGCGCGTCCGCAAACTCGGCATGGGCTCCGGCAAGTACCTGGCCGCCACCAAGAAGGCGCGCTGACGTCGATGCGGCCCGTCCGCCGGGACCGCCGCCACGACCTCGCCGCGAGCGCGCGCGCGTCCCGACGCGCGCGCGCTCGCGTTCGTCTCCGGAATCGTTCGAACGGCGCGCGCGACGGCGCGCCGACCCGTCCGTGACGACCGACGCTCCGTCCTACGCGCTCGGCGTGGCCGCCGGGCTGTTCTCCGCCGCGACCTGGGCGCTCGGCTCGCACCAGTTCGCGCGCCTGCTCCACCGCAACCGCGAGGTCGGCGCGCCCGCGGCGAACCTGTTCAAGAACGGCCTCGCGCTGATCGTGTTCGCGGTGCTCGCCGCGGCGCTGTCGTGGCCGCTGCCGACGACGAGCGACGCGGGTTGGCTGTTGTTGTCGGGACTGCTCGGGTTCGCGGTGGGGGACGCGCTCTACTTCGCCGCGTTCCACCTGTGCGGCGTCCAGCTCGCGGCGCTGTCCGGCAACCTGATCCCGCCGATCGCGGCCGTCCTCGCCTGGCAGTGGTACGGCGAGACGCTGACGCCGCGCGCGATCCTCGCGATGGCGGTCGTGCTCGTCGGCATCGTCGTCGTGTTGCTCGACAGCACGTCCACGCAGGGCGGCGAACGGCCGCCGCGACCGAAGCTCGGCTTCCTGCTCGCCGCCGCCGCCGCCGCGAGCCAGGCGCTCGCCGTGACGTGCGGACGCAGGGTCATGGCCGACGCCGGCTCCGAGTTCGGCGTCTACATGGTCGCGAACGTCGCGCGCCTCGTCGGCGGCGTCGGCGGAGCACTCGTGATCGGTGCGGCGCTCCAGCTCGCGCGCCCGCGTTCGCGCGCGTTCGTGCGCCTGAGCGAGCCGTGGAAGCCGCGGCTCGTCGTGCCCTTCGCCGGAGCCGCGCTCGTCGCCGCGGTCGTCAACCTGCCCGCGTTCACGTTCGCGCTCGGGAGTCTGCCCGCCGGTGTGTCGTCGGTGCTGTTCGGCACGACGCCGCTCTGGACGCTGCCGATCGGGCTCGCACTCGGGCACCGCTTCGGCTGGAAGGCCTGGGCGGGCAGCGCGATCGCGTTCGGCGGCCTCGCGCTGCTCGTCAGCGCGGGCTGACGCGCGCGCGCGGAGCTGCGAGCAGCGCAGCGACGGGGAGCGCGAGCAACAGCCACGGGCTCTGCAGCCACGCGGCGTCCGACTCGTCCCACCCGAGGATCGCGGGCGCGACGAGCGCTCCGTTGTAGAGCGCGTGCATCACCACGCCGGGCAGCACGGAGCGCGAGCGCACGCGCAGCGTCCCGAGCGCGAGTCCGACCGCGAAGGTCGGCAGGAAGCGGTGGATCGAGGCGTGCGCGAGTCCGAACAGGGCGGCTTGCCAGAGCACGGCGCGTCGCGCCGGCAGGTCGCGGAGCAGGCCCGAGGTGATGGCGCCGCGGAAGAGCAGCTCTTCGCAGATCGCCGGACTCAGCGCGAGCAGCGCGAACGCCTGCCACGGCGCGAGGTCGGTCAGCGCGGCGATCTCGGCGCCGAGTCCGGGCGGCAGCGGCAGCACCTGCGACTGCCAGTCGATCAGCACGCCCGCGAGACCGAGCATGCCGACCGCGCCGACGACGGCCGCGAGCGACGAGCGCAGGTTCGGACGCACGAGGCCGAGTTCGCCGGCGAGGGGGGCTCCGCCGTCGCGCGACTGCACCCAGGCGAGCAGCAGCGCGATCCCGAGCGCCATGCCCCACAGCGTCGTCACGAGTCCCGTGACGAGCTCCTTGCTCTGCAACCAGGAGCCGACGAAGTAGATCAGGAATACCGCGGCCCAGCCGAACGACAGCGCGCGGCGCGAGCGGCGTCGGCGCTGCGCGCCCTCGGCCTCGGTGTCGCCGTGCTGCAGGAGACCCTCGAGGTCGAGCAGGTCGCCGACGCGCGAGAGGGCGAACGCCGCGGCGATGCTCGACGACGCGACGCTGAGCACGAGCGCGAGGAACGAGAGGTGACCCGCGAGGGCGTCGCGCATCGCCAGCGCCGTGCCGACCATCGGTACCGCCGCGAGCGTCGGCACGAGCTCGACGCCGGGAAGCGTCGCGGGCGCCGTTGCGAGCGCGCCGAAGATCGTCAGCGGGAACACGAGCGTCTGCGCCTCGCGGAACGTGCGCGCGCGCGCGGAGAGCGCGCACAGCACCGCGGAGACGAGCATCGCTCCGGGCGTCGCGACGAGCAGCGCGTAGAGGATGCGCCCGGCGAACACCGGGCCGACGGCGCCGGTGAGGTCGGTGCCGTCCGCGCCGTCGACCGGCACGAGTCCGCTCGCCGCGCACGCCACGAGACTCGCGAGGTTGCCGAGGAGGGCGACGCCGGCGCACAGCGCGACGGCCGAGAACTTGGCCCAGCTCACGACGCGCGCGGGCACGGGTTGGACGAGCAGCGTCTCGAGCGTGCCCTGTTCGCGCTCCGCCGCGAAGGCGTCGAGCGCGGCGTACGCGCCGCCCGAGATCAGGATCAGCACGGCGACGAGCGGGAAGAAGCGGCCGAGCCTCGCGCCCGCCGCGTCGACGGGGCTCGCCACGTCGACGCGGTTGAGCGCGAGTTCGCTCTGCGGATCCGACGGGAGGCGCGCGGCGAGCTCGCGCTGCACCCACGCGTCGCTCGCGCCGTCGAGGGCGTCGCGCACGCGCGAGGCGAGCTCCCCCGCGTTCTCGTCGGAGCCGTCGTACCACAGCTCGAGCGCGATCGGCGGCGCGGCCTCGTCGTCGGCGCCGTCGTCGGACTCCACGCGCTTCGCCACCAACCAACCACAGGTGCCGTCCGGCGCGTTCTCGCGCTCGAACAGCGCCTCGAGCTCCTCCGCGGTCGCGGGCTCCGCGTCCGCCGGCCACGCGCGGCTCGTCCACGAGAAGTTCTCGACGTCCTCGAACGCGGCGGAGACGGCCAGTGCGACGTCGCTCGGCGCCGCGTAGAGGTCGGCGTAGAGCCGCACCGTCTCGTCGGCGCGCCGTCGCTCGGCCTCGCCCTTCAGCGCGTCGATCCCGACGAAGTAGAGCGGGTAGAGCGCCATCGGCAGGACGACGGCGAGGAACAGCGCGCGACGGTCGCGCAGGAGGCGGACCAGTTCGCAGCGCAGGATCGCCCGGAAGCGCGGCGCGTCGTTCACGCCGTCGTCTTCTCCCGCGCGCGCCGTACGTACTCGCGGAACACGTCCTCGAGCCACTGCGCGCCCGTCTCGGCGCGCAGCTCGTCGAGCGTGCCGACGCCGAGCAGGTCGCCGCCGTAGATGATGCCGATGCGGTCGCAGAGGCGCTCGGCCTCGCTCAGGACGTGCGTCGAGAAGAGCACGCAGCGTCTCCCGTCGCGGCGCGACTGGATGAAGTCGATCATCTCGCTGGTCCCCAGGATGTCGAGACCGGTCGTCGGCTCGTCGAGGATCAGCACGTCGGGGTCGTGGAGGACGGCGCGCGCGATGTTGACGCGCTGCTTCTGTCCGGACGAGAGCTGCTCGCAGCGCTGCTTCGCGAAGGGTCCGATCGAAAACGACTCGACAAGTTCCTCGATGCGGTCCTCGAGCGCGCGCTTCTCGAGCCCGTGCAGCGTGCCGAAGTAGCGCAGCGTCTCGCGCGCGTCGAGGCGCGGGTAGAGCCCGGTCGTCGCCGAGAGGAAGCCGATCCGGCGCCGCACCTCCTGCGGGTCGACCGTGACGTCGACGCCGTCGACGACGGCCGTGCCGCGCGTGGGCCGCAGCGTCGTCGCGAGGATGCGCAGCGTCGTCGACTTGCCCGCGCCGTTCGGTCCGAGCAGGCCGAAGATCTCGCCGAAGCGGCACTCGAGGTCGAGTCCGCGCAGCGCGCGCACCTCGCCCTCGACGGGGTGCGCGTAGCTCTTCTCGAGTCCGCGCGTCACGACGGCCGCGCCGTGTGTGGTGTCGTTCATGACTTCCCGGCCTTCCCGGCTCGGCCGGTGAGTTTCAGCACCCACCTGGGCGCGGTGGTGCGTTCGCGCTGCATCGCGCGCACCGCGAGCGCGGTGGCGACCGCGCCCAGCAGCGCCATCGAGAGGATCGAGACGAGCATCGGACCGAGCGCGAGGTCCGAGAGCGAGTCGGCGCGCACGACGTCGCGCATGGCGACGCTCGTGCCGACGATCGGGACGGCGGCGAGGCCGTACGTCAGCTCGATCCCGGGCAACGTGCTCGCCATCGCCGGCAGGATGAAGAGCGTCTGCACCGCGCCGAGCAGCGACTGGCCCTGCTTGAAGGTGTCGGTGAAGCTCGCCATCGCCGTCAGCGCGGCCGCGAGGAACAGCACCGTCGCGAACACGAGCGGCGCGAGCATCAGGACCTTCGAGATCGGCAGCGAGAACGAGACGTCGGACGAGAGCATCCCGAGCAGGTGGTTCGCCGCGATCGTCATGCCCACGAGGTTCATCGCCGTGGCCGCAGCGCTGGCGACGGCGACGCTCGCGATCTGACCGCCGAAAATCGCGGCGCGCGGGACCGGTGCGAGGAGCGTGGTCTCCTGCGTCCTCCGCTCCTTCTCGCCCGCCGTCACGTCGACGGCGGGGAAGAACGCGCCCATGGTCGCCATCGCGATCAGCATGAGCGGGAGCATCACCGACACGACGAAGGCGCCGAGCTGCTCCGGCGCGGCGACGTCCCTGCGCTCGAACTCCCACGGCGCGAGCGCCGCGACCGGTGCGCCGAGCCGTTCCTCGCGACGGGTCTCGACGGCGTCGCCGAGCCTCGCGGCGACGCGCTCGCTCGCCAGGATCGACCCGGTGCGCGACGCGTCGTACTCGACCTCGAGCGGTCCGTCGCCGGGCACGCGGACGCGCGCGTCGGGGCCGTCGCCGCGCGCGACGGCACCCGAGGAGCCGTCGCCGAGGCGGTACTCCGTGGGATCGGTCGAGGGATCGCGACCCTGTTCGAGCGCCTCGACGACGGAGTGCGCGCGCGCGTCGGCCCCGGCTCCCGCGACGACCTCGACGCGCACCGCGCGCGCCGACTCGAGTCCCCGCACCAGGGCCGACGCCTGCAGCGCGATCCAGAACATCGCGGGGTACATGACGAGCGGCATCAGCAGCGTGTACGTCCGCGTCTGGCGGTCGCGGAACGCGCTGCGCAGCTCCTTCGCCGCGACGACGAGCGCCGCGCGGAACGTGCCGATCCGGCTCACGCGCGCGTGCCCTCGCCCCGCGTGCTCCCGTGCCGGGACGCCTTGCCGTTCGCACCGGTGTCGTGCGTCCGGGGCGTCCAGCGCGCGGCCTCGCCCTCGTGCACCGCGTAGCCCGCGCCGCCCAGGCTCTTCGCGCGGTACATCGCGAGGTCCGCGCGTCGCACGAGCTCCTCGGCGCTCGCCGCGTCGTCGGGGAACACCGCCGCACCGATGCTCGGCGAGATCGGCGTCGCCGTTCCCTCGAGCACGACGGGTCGCACCATCGCGTCGAGGATCTTCGCGGCGACGCCGGCGACGTCGTCCTTCGAGCCGAGCTCCGGGACGAGCACCGTGAACTCGTCGCCCGCGATGCGCGCGACGGTGTCGGCCTCGCGCAGGCACGCGGAGAGCCGCTGCGCCACGGCGACGAGGAGCTGGTCGCCGGCGCGGTGCCCGAGCGTGTCGTTGATCTGCTTGAAGCGGTCGAGGTCGATGAAGAGCAGCCCGAGTCGCTTGCCGCTGCGGCGGGCGTGCGCGAGCTCGAGGTCGAGTCGCTCGTCGAGCGACCGCCGGTTCGCGAGCCCGGTCAGTCCGTCGCGGTAGGCGAGGTCGCGCATGCGCGCCTCGTACGCGACGAGGTCGCGCGCGTCGCGGAGGACGAGCACGCGGCCCAGCTCCTCGCCGCGCGGCGAACGGATGGGGGAGGACGTCACCTCGACCGGGGCGCGCGTCCCGTCGCGGGCGACCAGCACCTGTCGGCGGGGCGCGCGCGGGTCGCTCGGCGCGTCCGTCTCGGGGTCGGGCTCGAGCCGGACGACCTCGGCGATCGGCCGGCCGTCGGCCGAGTCCGAACTCCACCCGAGCAGCCGCTCCGCCGGTCCGTTGACGAGCGTGACGCGTTCCTCGCGGTCCGACGTGACGACGGCGTCGGCGATGCTGCGCAGTGCCGTCGCCACGAGTTCGCGGCTGCGTTCGAGTCCCCGTTCGGAGGCGATGCGCAGGTGCGCGAGCCGGTTCGCGACGAGGATGACGAACAGGGCCTGCGCCAGCTGGACGCCGATCCCGAGGGGCGTCGCGCCGGGTCCGCTCGCGATGCCGATCGTCGCGCCGAGGACCGCGGCGACCGAACAGCTCCACGCCACGACGTTCGTGAAGCGCGGCGACGCCAACCAGGCGCTCGCGAAGACCGGGAGGATGTAGAGGCTCCCGAGCACGACTCCCGACGGGAGCCACAGGTCGATCGCGAGCACGAGCAGGGACGAGACCGCGATCGCGCGCAGCGCGGCGTCGCGCGGCGAACGCGGTCGCTCGCTCCGCCCGTCGTGCCGCCTCGCCTCCATGGCGCGACACGGTAGCAACCGCTCCGCGTCGTTCGAGTCGTCGCCCGGGCTCCGTCCCCGAGGTGGACTCACGCGATGCGTCCGGCGAGGCGCAGCGCGGTGTGGATCAGCGCGAGGTGCGAGTACGCCTGCGGATGGTTGCCGAGTCCGACGCCGGACTCGGGGTCGACCTGCTCGGGGAGGAGTCCGGTCGCGCCGGCGGACGCGACCAGGCCCCGGTACAGCGCCTCGGCTCGTTCGCGCTGGCCGAGCAGGATGCGCGCGTCCGCGAGCCATGCCGTGAGCAGGTGGAAACCGCCCTCGATCCCGGGGAGACCGTCGTCGGAGACGTAGCGCAGCAGGGTGCGGCCGCGGAACAGCTCGCGCTCCAGCGCGTCGACCGTGCTGCGGAACCGTGCGTCGTCCGCGTCGACGAGGCCGCAGAGTCCGATCTGGAGCACCGCCGCGTCGAGGTCGTCGGAGTCGTAGGCCGCGGTGAACGCGCCGACGCGCTCGTTCCAGCCTCGCTCGAGGACCTCCGCGCGGATCTCGTCGCGCAGCTTCTCCCACGCCGGTTCGACGGGGGTGCCCCACATCCGCGCGAGCCGCACCGCGCGATCGAGCGTCGCCCAGCACATCGTCTTGCTGTGCACGTGGTGGCGCGGCGGTCGGCGGATCTCCCAGATCCCGTGGTCGGGCTCCTGCCAGCGGTGCTGGACGGCGCGCACCATGTCCTCGACGAGTCGCCAGTGTTCGTCGGAGAGCGGCGCGCCGCGCTCGGCCAGCGCCAGCACGAGCGCGACGATCGGACCGAACACGTCGAGCTGGATCTGACCGGCCGCGGCGTTGCCGATGCGCACGGGACGCGAGCCCGCGTAGCCCGCGAGTTCACCGATCTCGGCCTCGAACTCGACGGGGTTGCCCGAGACCATGTAGAGCGGCCTCAGCTGTTCCGGCCCCGCCTCGCGCGCGACGACCTCGTGCAGCCAGTCGAGGTACGCCATCGCCTCGGTGTAGCTCGAGAGTTGCACGAGCGCGTCGGCCGACAGCGCGGCGTCGCGCACCCACGTGAAGCGGTAGTCCCAGTTGCGCACGCCGCCCAGGTGCTCGGGGAGGCTCGTCGTCGCCGCGGCCGCGATGCCGCCGGACGGACCGTGGCAGAGCGCCTTCAGCACGAGGGCGGACCGCACCACCTCCGAGCGGTACGCGTCCGGGACCTCGAGGTGGTTCGCCCACTCCGACCAGTAGCGCGTCGTGCGTTCGCGGCGCTTCGCCTCGGGGACGGGGTGCGAGCTGAGGCTCGACGTGCCGTAGCGCAGTTCGAGCGTCCGCGGCCCGTCGTCGAGGTCGATCGTCGCCACGACCTTGGTGTGCGCGCCCTCGGTCTCGACCTGCCAGTCGACGCCCGGTGCGAAGAGCACGAGCGGACGGAGCGCACCGCCGACGACGACGCCGTCCTCGCGCGGCTCGACGCGCGTGATCTGGCGCCCGTAGTCGAGGCGCGGCGCGAACTCGACGCGCACGCGACCCGCGCCCTCGAGCACGCGGACCAGGTCCGATCGTGCGGGACGCTGGTTCGGGCGACCCATCGAGGCGTCGAGGTAGTCCGTCACGGTGAAGCCGTCGAACTCCGTCCGCAGCACCATGGTGTCGCCGTCGTACGACTGGGAGCGCGCGGGGCTCCCGTCCTCGGGCTCGACCGAGAGCCGACCGGCGACGGGCCCGCCGAGCAGCTCCGCGAAGACCGACTGGCTGTCGATCGACGGTGCGCACCACCAGACGACGCGCGCCTGCGGCGTGACCAGGGCGCACGACCGCTGGTCGGAGAGGAGCGCGTGCTCCTCGATCGGCACGGTCGCACGTCCCGTCGTCCACTCGCGGCGGAGCTCGTAGAGCCTCGCGAAGACGCGCGCGACGTCGCGCGTACCGGCGACTCGGTACGCAGCGACCGTGTCGCCCTCGCCGACCTTGACGCCGACGTCCGGTCCGCGCAGCGTCGCGAACGCGTCCTCGTCCGTGACGTCGTCGCCGACGAAGATGCCGGCCGTCGCGCCGACCTCGGACCTCAGCGACTCGAGCGCGCGACCCTTGTCGGTCGCGACGACGCAGAGCTCGACGACGAGCTTGCCGTGCTTGACGTGCACGCCGTCGATCGTGCCCGCGGCCTCGACCGCCGCGTCGCGCGCCTCGTCGCGGCGCTCGGGCGACACGCGACGGTAGTGGAACGCGGCGCCGACGGCCTTGCGCTCGACCGACGAGCCCTCGAAGCGCTGCGCGAGCTCGCCGAGCGCCTCGTGCACGCGGCTGCGCAGCGCGACGGTCTCGGCCGGGAGGCTCGTCGCGAAGTCGGGCTCGAACTCGCTCCCGTGGCTGCCCACGAGCCGCACGCGTCGCGGTGTTCCGGTCAGCTCCGAGAGGTCCGCGAGGCCGCGACCCGACACCACCGCCGCGTGCGTCTGCGGGAGCGCGGCGAGTCGCTCGATCGCGAGGATCGACTCGCGATCGGGCCGGGCCGCGGCCGGATCCTCGACGATGTCGGCGAGGGTGCCGTCGTAGTCGCTCGCGACGAGGAGGACGGGAACGCGCGCGAGCTCCTGCAGCGCACCGTCCAGTTCCGAGGGGAGACCGTTCAACCTCGCAGCGCCCCCAGGAACGCGTCGGCCCAGTCGAAGACGTCGCTCGACGTCACCACGGCGCGCAGCGCCTCCATCCGGTCGCGTCGCTCGTGTTCGTCCATCGCGAGCGCCCTCTCGAAGGTCGCGGCCATCCCGTCGACGTCGTGGGGATTGACGAGGAGGCCGCCGCGCAGCTCGCGCGCGGCGCCGCAGAACTCGCTCAGGACGAGCACCCCGTCGCCGTCCGTGCGCGCGGCGACGAACTCCTTGGCCACGAGGTTCATGCCGTCGCGCAGCGGCGTGACCGTCATGACGTCCGCCGCGCGGTACCACGCGACGAGCTCCTCCACGGGCACGCTCTGGTAGTGGTACTCGACCGCCGCGCGGCCGAGTCCCGCGAACATCCCGTTGATCTGCCCGACCTGTGCCTCGACGCGCTCGCGGATCTCCGCGTAGTCCGGGATCAGCTCGCGGCTCGGGACCGCGATCTGCACGAGGATGGGGTCGCGACCGTGGCGTTCGCGTCCCTCGAGGAGCGTCACCATCGCCTTGAGCCGCTTGTCGATGCCCTTCGTGTAGTCGAGGCGGTCGACGCCGAGCAGGATGCGCCGCTCGGGACCGAGGTTCTCGCGGATCTCGCGCGCGCGACGCACGACCGCGGGACGCTGCGCGATCTCGGCGAAGCGACGGTGGTCGATCGTGATCGGGAAGGCGCGGGTCTCGATCCTCCGTCCGCGCCGCTCGAGGTGACCGTCGACCTCCTTGGCGTCGGTCCAGCGCTCCGCCGCGGCGACGAAGTTCGCGCGTCCGAGCTCGGTCTGGAAGCCGACGAGGTCGGCACCGAGGAGACCTTCGAGGATCTGGCGCCGCCACGGGAGCTGTGCGAAGAGCTCGACCGGCGGGAACGGGATGTGGTCGAAGAAGCCGATGCGGGCGGCGGGCCGGAGCTCGCGCAGCATGTCCGGCACGAGCTGGAGCTGGTAGTCGTGGATCCACGCGGTGCCGCCCGACTCGAGCGTGCGCGCGGCCGCCTCGGCGAAGCGTCGGTTGACCTCGACGTAGGTGCGCCACCAGCTCCGCTTGAACTCGGGGAAGCGGACGGAGTCGTGGTAGAGCGGCCAGATCGTCGAGTTCGAGAAGCCGAGGTAGAAGCGCTCGAGCTCGTCCGCCGAGAGGCTCACCGGTTCGAGATCGATGTCGTCGTGGCGGAACGGTCGGGGCGCCTCGCCGGCGTCGCCCGACCATCCGACCCAGGCGCCGGTGCGCGAACGCAGGATGGGGGAGAGGGCGGAGACCAGCCCGCCCGGGCTCGTCTCCCAGCCGAAGCCGGCGCCGTCCTCGTCGGGGTCGTCGAGCCGCACGCGGCTCACCGGCAGACGGTTCGCCACCACCACCAGTCTCCCGGAGCCCCGGCCGCCCGGCTCGCTGGAGCCGTTCTCACGAGTTTCCGGCGCCCCAGGGGGTCGCGCGTCAGCGCCGTCCCCCTCCCTGTCGAGAGAGTGCGGGTCCACGGCGGGAGCGAGGATAGGACAATCGCGCGGCTCGACCAACCGTCGTGCGTCCGCGCGGCGTCCGGCGGAGGTCCTGCCGGGATTCGCGATCGGACTTCGGTCGAGCGCCGCGCCGGTCCGATCGGTGCGGGATGCGACGCGGGGCCGCTGCGAGGAGGAGGTCGAGGGCGGGTTTCGCGCGCCCGTTGCAGATCCTCGGGATCCTCGTGGGCGACGGGGGGGGGGTGGCGCTCGCGAGCGCCCTGCTGTACTGCGTGCTCTTCAACCTCTCCGTCGTGCGCGGGCGGTCCATGGAGCCCGGCATCCACGACGGCGACCGCATCCTGGTCGAGCCCTGGACGCGCGCGTTCGGTTCGTACGAGCGCGGCGACGTCGCGGTGCTGCGCTCGCCGGTCGAGCCCGGGCTCGAGTACATCAAGCGCATCGTCGCGCTGCCCGGTGACGAGGTGCTGATCCTCGGCTCGCACCTGTGGGTGAACGGCGACCTCGTCGAGGAGCCCTACGCGGTCGAGATCGACGAGCCCGTGATCCACTGGACGCGCGTCAAGGAAGGGCACTTCTTCGTGCTCGGCGACAACCGTCCGCACTCGAGCGACAGCCGCGAGTTCGGGCAGGTCCCGCAGGACCTCTTCCGCGGGAAGGTGCGCCTGCGGGTGTGGCCGCCCGAGCGCGTCGGGATGCTCGACTGATCGCTGCGCGATCCCACGAAGTTCCACAGGGAGCCGGGGAGAACGGGGAGACGGCGCAGCGCCCTTCGGGCGGGGAACCACGGAGCACACCGAGCACACGAAGGAGGACCCTTCGTGTTCCTCCGTGTGCTCCGTGTTTCCGCGGCCCGTAGGGCCGCCGCGTTCCTCCGGCGCCGAAGGCGCCGTTCGGGCGGCGCGCGGTCTTCGTGCGCTCTCCACTCGACTTGCTACCTTCCCCGCGTGACGGCATCGAAGAAGGTCGCCCTCGTGACGGGCTCGACGCGCGGGCTCGGACTCGCGGTCGCGCGGCGGCTCGCCGCGGACGGATGGCGCGTCCACGTCGTGTGGCGCAGCGGTGACTCGGCCCCGCAGGAGCTCGCCCGCGACTTCGGTGAACGCGTCCACCGCGCCGACCTCGTCGAGGCGGGCAGCGGCGCCGCGCTCGTCGCGCGCGTCCTCGACATCGACGGCCGCCTCGACGGCCTCGTGCACGCCGTCGGCGACTACCACGAGGGCGACCTCGCGACGACCGGCCGCGATCGGCTCGAACACCTCCTCGCGAACAACGTCGCGACCGCGATCGAGGTCCTGGACGCCGCGCGCGAGCACCTGCGCGATGCGCGCGGCGCGGCGGTGCTCTTCGGCGTCGCCGGCCTCGCCGGGCTGCGCGCACGGAAGGAGTGCGCGGCCTACGCCGCGGCGAAGAGTGCGCTCCTCGTCCTCGCGCGGTCGTGGGCCGTCGAGGAGGCGCGCCACGGCGTGCGCGTCAACGTCGTGTCACCCGGGATCGTCCCGCACGACGGCGCGCACCCCGCCACGCTCGACCGCGAACTCCACGCGCGCATCCCGCAGGGACGACCGGGCCGGCCCGAGGAGGTGGCCGCGACGGCGGCCTGGCTGCTCTCCGCCGAGGCCTCGCACGTGACGGGTGCCGACGTTCCCGTCGCGGGCGGCTGGATGCTGTGAGCCGTCTCGGCGATCATCTCGCGCCATGAGCACGAGGACGATCCGAGACCTGGACCCCGCCACCGGCGAGCTGATCGCCGAGATCCCCGTCGCCACGCCCGAGGAGGTCGCCGTCGCCGTCGCCGCGGCGCGCGCCGCGAGCGCGGAGTGGGCGGACGTGCCGTTCGAGGCGCGGGCGGAGCTGCTGCGCCGCGCGGGCGAGCGCATCGCGGAGCGCACCGACGAGTTGGCGCAGCTCGTGACGCGCGAGATGGGCAAGCCCGTGGAGCAGGCGCGCCGCGAGGTCGCCTCGCGCCCCAGGGAGATCGAGTCGGCGATCGAGACGGCGCGTCGCGCGCTCGAACCCGAGGACGTGTCCGAGGGCGACGCGACGAGCACGATCGTGCGCGACCCGCTCGGCGTCGTCGCCGCGATCACGCCCTGGAACTTCCCGGTGGCGATGCCGACGAGCATCCTCCTGCCCGCGCTGCTCACCGGGAACACCGTGGTGTTCAAGCCGAGCGAGCACGTGCCGCTCGTCGGCGCGACGCTCGCCGAGCTGATCGGGAACCACCTGCCCGACGGTGTGCTGAACCTCGTGCAGGGCGACGGCGAGGTCGGATCCGCGCTCGTCGACGCCGACGTCGACATGATCGGCTTCGTCGGGAGCCGTGAGACGGGCGTGCGGATCATGCAGGCGGCCGGTCGCGGCCTGAAGCGGCTCGTGCTCGAGCTCGGCGGCAAGGACCCGCTCGTCGTGTTCGCCGACGCGGACCTCGACGCGGCGGCCGACACCGTCGTCATGCACGCACTCCGCAACACCGGTCAGGTGTGCTGCAGCGTGGAGCGAGTCTACGTGGCCGACGAGGTCGCGGACCGCTTCGAGGCGCTCGTCGTCGAGCGCGCGAAGGCCTGGAACCACGGCAGCGGTTTCGACGCCGCGTCGCGCATGGGGCCGATGGTGAGCGAGGGGCAGCGCGCGAAGGTGCACGCGCAGGTCGAACGCGCGGTGGGGGACGGCGCGCGGTTGTTGCTCGGCGGGACGCCCGCCGACGGACCCGGCTGGTTCTATCCCGCGACCGTGCTCGCCGACGTGCCCGCGGCGACGCCGATGGCGAGCGTCGAGACCTTCGGACCGGTCGTCTCGTTGCGGCGTTTCGGCGGCGACGAGGACGAGGCGGTCGCACTCGCGAACTCGACGCCCTACGGGCTCGGTGCGAACGTGTTCACCGGCGACCTCGAACGCGGCGAACGCGTCGCGCGCCGCATCCGGAGCGGGCAGGTCGGCGTGAACCGCTACCTCGCCGGCAGCAGCCGCGCGCCCTGGGTCGGAGCGCGGCAGTCGGGCTTCGGCTACATGGGCGGCGTCGAGGGCTTCCGGCAGTTCACGACGCCGAAGACCATCTCGGTCGCGCGCTGACGTCGCCCTGGTCGGACGCGCCGGACCGGCGCGTCAGCGGAGGCCTCAGCTCCTGCCCGATCCGCCGAACAGGAGCGGCAGCGCACCGAGGACCATCATGCCCGTACCGAGCATGCTGACCGCGTCCCCTCAGCAGCCCTGCGAGCGGACGACGAGTCCCGCGACGACGAGTGCGATACCGGTGATCTTGACCCAGGTCGGCATGGTGGAGCGGCCGCCGCGGCGGCCCGACGATCATCGACCGACCTCCCCGTTCCGATCAAGTCCCCTCGGACCCGAGGGCGCGGAGTGCCGTGCTTTCCGTGCTCGGAGCGCGCGCGGAGGTCGGTAGCCTCTCCGACCCGACCACCCCAGACCCGGACCAGCCGGAGGAAGGAGCGAGCAGCGTGCAGAAGATCGCCGTGAAGAACCCCGTCGTCGAGATGGACGGGGACGAGATGACCCGGATCATCTGGAGCTTCATCAAGGAGCGCCTGATCCTCCCGTACGTCGACGTCGAGCTGCTCTACTTCGACCTCGGTATCGAACACCGCGACGCCACGGACGACCAGGTCACCGTCGACGCGGCCGAGGCCACCAAGAAGGTCGGCGTGGCCGTGAAGTGCGCGACGATCACACCCGACGAGGCGCGCGTCGAGGAGTTCGGCCTCAAGAAGATGTGGCGGTCGCCCAACGGGACGATCCGCAACATCCTCGGCGGCACCGTCTTCCGCGAGCCGATCGTGTGCAGCAACGTGCCGCGCCTCGTCCCGGGCTGGACGCAGCCCATCGTCATCGGTCGTCACGCGTTCGGCGACCAGTACCGCGCCACGGACTTCAAGGTGCCCGGGCCCGGCAAGCTGACGATGACGTTCGAGCCGAAGGACGGCGGCGCGCCGACGAAGTACGAGGTGTTCGACTTCCCCGAGAGCGGCGTCGCGATGGGGATGTACAACCTCGACGAGTCGATCCGAGGTTTCGCGCGGGCGTGCATGAACTACGGCCTGGCGCGGAAGTGGCCGGTCTACCTCTCGACGAAGAACACGATCCTCAAGGCCTACGACGGGCGCTTCAAGGACCTGTTCCAGGAGGTCTACGAGAGCGAGTTCGCGAAGAAGTTCGCCGAGGCCGGCGTCACGTACGAGCACCGACTGATCGACGACATGGTCGCGGCCGCGCTCAAGTGGAGCGGCGCGTTCGTGTGGGCGTGCAAGAACTACGACGGCGACGTCCAGAGCGACACCGTGGCGCAGGGCTTCGGTTCGTTGGGGCTCATGACGAGCGTGCTCATGACGCCGGACGGGAGGACGGTCGAGGCCGAGGCGGCGCACGGGACCGTCACGCGCCACTACCGTCTGCACCAGAAGGGCGAGCAGACGTCGACGAACCCTGTCGCGTCGATCTTCGCGTGGACGCGCGGCCTCGCGCACCGCGGGCGCATGGACGGCAACGAGGAGCTCGTGCGCTTCTGCGAGACGCTCGAGCGCGTCTGCGTCGAGACCATCGAGTCGGGGAAGATGACGAAGGATCTCGCGATCCTGATCTCCAAGGACCAACCCTGGCAGACCACGCAGGAGTTCCTGGCGACGCTGGACGAGAACCTGAAGAAGGCGCTCGCGAAGGCCTGAGGCGTGCGCGCGGCCTGTCGGCCGCGCGACCCACACAGTTCACAGGGAGCCGGGGAGGACGGGGAGGAACGACCGCGAGTTGATTCGCAACTCGAGGAGTCCCACAACCCGTCGCCGTCGCAGTCCGCCTTCGTTCGTCGACACGCAGGGCCGTCTCGCCTCACCGTCCTCCCCGGCTCCCTGTGAACCGTGTGGTTCGGCGCCGCAGGCGCCCTTCGGTCAGCGTTTCAGCGCGGCGGCGACCGCGGCCTCGAGGCGATCGAGGTTCGCGCGCTGGATCGCGACGTAGCCGCCCTCGGGAGGAGTGTCGGGGTTCTCGGCGGGGGAGAACTCGACGCTCGTGACACGCAGTTCCGTGCGCAGCGCCTTCTCGAGGGTCGCGTTCGGTTCGGACTCCCACAGCATCACGACGGGCTTCGTCGCTTCCGTGACCGCGCGTTCGACGGCGTGCGCCTGGTCGGGCTGCAGCATCGCGTCGGGATCGAGGTCGAAGTTCCGGACCTCGAGGCCGTAGCGCTGCGCCACGTACTGGTAGGCGGGGTGTGATGCCAGGAGGTGGACCTTCTCCAGCTCGGGGACGAGCGCATTCCACCGCGCGTCGAGGTCGGCGAGGTCCTTCGCCAGCTCGCCCGCGCGCGCGTGGATCGCGTCGGCGTGCTCGGGGAAGGCCTTCGCGAAGGCCGTCTCCATGGCGCGCACCTCGATCAACGCGTTCTTGGGGTCGAGCCAGGTGTGTCCGTCCGTGCCCTTGTGCTCGTGCATGCCAGCGGGCCCGTGGCTGTGCTTCACGCCGTGCTCGAACTCGAGGAAGCGATCGCTGAACCCGTCCGCCGCGCGCACGTGGCGCGACTCCGGGAGGCTGGCGCTCGCCAGCCACTTCTCGAACTCGGCGCCGTTCGAGACGACGACGCGGGCGCTCCGGAAGCGCTCGATCGCGGCCGGGTCGGGCTGCCAGAAGATCGGGTCCTCGCCCGGGGGCAGCGGACAGTCGACCTCGACGTCGTCCGCGAGCAGGCGCTCCGCGAAGTCGCGCAGGGGGTAGAAGGTGACGGCGACGCCGTCCAGCTCGGCGGCGTTCGACGTGGAGTTCCCGCCGCACGACGCGACGGCGAGGAGCAGGGCGGGAGCGACGAGGACGCGGGCGAGGTGCTTCATCGGGGACGTTCTCTCGGTGGTCAGAGGAAGACGGTGAGGTCGGGGTCGAGCAGGAGCACGGCGAGGACGACGACGGCCGCCGCCCCGAGCGCCGCCAGTGCGACGAACCCGATCTGGAAGGTGTGGAGGAGAGCGACGGTGCGCGCGCTCGACCCCAGACGGTCGAGCGTGTGGATCTCGGTCTCGCGCAGCTTCATCGACAGGCCGAGCACGAGGGCTCCGAGCGCGACGGTGGCGACGAGCAGGACGATCGCGACGGCGTCGAGCAGTCGCTTCAGCCCGAGGACGAGCTCGAGCAACCGTCCGAACTCGTCCTCGCTGTCGACGACCTGCACGGCGCCGAAGACGTGCTCGATGTTGCCCTCGGCGAGCAGCATCGTCCGCGCCTTGGGCGTGCGCGGGAACACGAGGACGCACGAGATCGGGATCGCCTCGGGGTCCGTGTGCAGGTGGAACGTCGCGAGGTTCTCGGGCGTGAGCTCGTTGTACGTGACGTAGGCCGGCGAGAGCCGCACCTCCTCGGAGTCCGCGCCGATCACGAGCTTCGGGTCGACCGACTCGACGGACACGTCGCCGTGACCGTGCGCGACGCCCGAGAGCGCGAAGGCCGTCTCCAGCGTGACGAAGACCGCGCGGTCGTCCGCCGTCCGCGCTCTGCCGAGGACGCCGACGACGTGCATCTTGATCGACGGCGGCGCGGACAGGTCGAGCGAGTCGACGGGGTCGGAGAAGAGCGTGTCGCCCGGACCGAGTCCGAGGTCCGCCGCCACGTCGGCGCCGAGGGCGACCTCGCCCGCGACGTAGGGGACGCGGCCGCGCACGGCGACGAGCCCGCGCTGCTCGAAGTACTCCGGACTCGTCGCGACGATGGGGTTCCGCCGCGCGGTGAAGCGCACGTCGAGCGGGACGGCGAGGAGGTCGTCGCGCTCGGCGATCCGGTGCCAGACGCCGGTCGTGATCGTGTCGTCGCCGGTGTGCGAGAAGTAGAGCCCGCTCAGCACGAGGTCGAGGGGCGGGCCCTCGGCGCCGACGACGAGCGGCGTCGAACGCGCGCGGTCGAGCAACGAGCGCTCGAACCCCGACGTGAGGAGGTGCGTCACCGCGGGCAGCAGCACGGCGACGGCGAGGCACGCCGCGAGCAGCGCGCTCGGCACGGGGCGGCGGCGCAGGTAGCGCAGCGTGAGGTAGAGGAGACCCCTCACCGACTCGCCCCCTTCGCGCTGGCGAAGGCCTCGCCGCCGTCGAGCACGCGGTCGAAGCGGTCGAGGTGGCGGTGGTCGTGCGTGACGAGGACGAGCGTCGTCCCGCGGCGCGCGACCTCCTCGACGAACAGGTCGAGCACCGCCTCGGCGTTCCTCTGGTCGAGGTGACCCGTCGGCTCGTCGGCGAGGCAGATCGCCGGCTCCGTCACGAGCGCGCGGCAGACCGCGACGCGCTGTCGCTCGCCGCCGGAGAGCTCGCCGGGCAGACGGTCGAGGAGTCGTTCGATGTCGAGGCGCCGCGCCAGTTCGCGCGCGCGCTCCACGTGCTCCGGTGTCACGCGCGAACCCGGCGCGAGTCGCAACGGCAGGAGCACGTTGTCGAGCGCCGAGAGGTAGTCGACGAGCTCGAGGTCCTGGAACACGAGACCGATGCGCTGCAGGCGGAAGCGTCGGCGCGCGGGTTCGGAGAGCGCCGCGAGCTCCGCGCCGTCGACGCGCACGCTGCCGCTCTCGACCGGGAGGATCCCGGCCAGGAGCTGCACCAACGTGCTCTTGCCGCACCCGCTCGGGCCGATCAGCGCGATGCGCTCGCCCGGGCGCGCCGCGAGCTCGGGCACGACGAGCCGGAACGCGCCCGGGCCGTAGCCGCACGCCGCGTCGCGCAGTTCGATCGCTCCCCGCGCTCCCGACCCGCCCGTCGCGCTCATCGCACGTCGAGCGGATTCGCTTCGACCGTGAAGTCCTCGAGGAGCTCGTCGCCGAGGATGCGCCACTCGCCGTCGACGTCGCCGACCGTGAACAGACCCGCGTACTCCTGCGTGCGCTCGTGGCTATGTCCGAAGTGCGTCACGACGCCGTCGACCTGCCAGCGCGTCCGCACCGTGAAGCCGTCCGCGTCGTACTGCGCGAGGTGTCCGCTCGACTCGAGGTGCGTCTCGAGGTGACGCACGGCCTTCACGCGGCTCTCCGCCCCGCCCTGGTCCTGCATGATCAGGCTGCGGAAGATCTGTTGGTAGACCGCGTCGAGCTGGTCGCCCGCCACGCAGTGCGCCAGCGCGTCGTAGATCTCGTCGCGGTCCTCGAAGTCGAAGGCCGTGTACATGTTGGTGTGCAGCGGCTCGAAGATCGCGACGGCCTCCGGCTCGGTGACGGCCTCGGCGTCGCCGACCTCGAACTCGGCGCGCCCGTAGGGGAGGAGCGCGGCGGCGAGCACGAACCCGATCGCGGCCGCCGAGAAGACCCTGGGCCGCGCGGGACGCGCCGCGCGCAGGCCCGCGAACAGCGCGAACAGCGAGCAGCACGCGAGGACCAGCGTCGGGATCGGGACCGCGACGCGCTCCGGCTCCTTCGCCTCGAGGACCGGCAGGAAGCGCTCGAGCGCGCTCGTCACGTGGCCGTGCCACACGAACTCGGGTTCCTCGACCGTGAACTCGAGCGGCGAGTCGCCGCTGCCGTCGTTGATCTGCGCGCGGATCACCATCGGCGGCGGGATGCGCTCGCGCGTCAGCGCCCAGTCGGAGTTCTGCGACCAGTTGGGCGGGAAGAGTTCGCGCTCCCACAGGATCGAGACGCGCGAGGGCTCGACGTCGGTGGGGAAGACGAGCTTGAACTCGGTCAGGGTCTGCGCCCGCGCACCGAAGACCGGTGCGTACTTCGCCATCTCGGGCAGGGCCTCGAGCACGCGCAGCTCGCCGTCGAGCTCGGGCATGACCCGCTCCCCGTCGATCGTCACGACGAGGTGTTCGGAGAAGGTGTCGAACAGGACGTGGAGCAGCGGGTCGTACTCCGCCTCGTCGAGCTTCTCCTCCAGCTCGCGCACGAAGTCGGTGACCTCGTCGCAGTAGGCCAGGTTCGGCGAGAGCTTGAAGCGGACGCCGCTCGTGTCGATGCGGATGCGGACGTCGATGTCGGGTCCGTCCGAGGGGTGGAGACCGGCGCGGGTGTCCGCCGTTCGCGCCGGGGCCCCCGCTGCAGCAGCCGCGGTCCAGAGGGGGACGGCGACCGCGAGCAGCGCGACGGCGAGGCGCGCGAAGCGCCCGAAGGGGAGTTCCGGGGTCGTCACGGGCGACAAACGTACAATCCTCGGGGTGCCGGGTGCGTAGTGAGGTGTCCCACGTCCCCGGCGCGTGTCCGGTCCGCAGCGAGCGGATCCGACGACACGAGACGCGTCCCTTCCGCCGAAGCCCACTCCCACCTCGTTCTCGACGACGACCCCGACGGCGACCCCGTCGGAGTCGGAGCGCTCCTCGCGGCCGCGAGGGATCGCGATCCGAGACGCCCGGAAAGGACTCCGACGGATCGATCTCGCGCTCGTGTTCGTCCCGTACGAAGATGCGGGCCCCCTGCGTTGGCCCCGTCGCCCCCGAACACGCGAACGGCTCCCGACCCCGACGGTCCTCGACCACGAACCGGACCGCCACCCCCGTACCAGACGATGAAGACGACCGATCCCGTGCCGGCCGCTCCGGCGACGCTCCTCCTCCTCGGCCTCACCCTGGCCGCGTTCTCGACGACGACCGTCGGAGCGACGCTCGCCCAGACGGCCGACGCGACGGCCGCCGAGGAGCCGACGATCGAGGAAGCGATCCAGGCCGCGTCACCGCTCGTCCGCGAGTACAACGACCACCTCTCCTTCCTCGGCCACCCCTTCCTCGACGGACGCATCCCCGGCAGCCGCGGGATGGAGATCGCGAAGGACTACGTCGAGGACCACTTCCGCGCGGCCGGCCTGCAGCCCGCCTACGTCGACGCCTCGGGGAACCCGTCGTTCCGCCAGGACTTCCCGATCTCCACGCAGTCGGACCTCGTGTCGCAGGCCTTCTCGGTCGGCTCGTACTCGGCCACGCCGGGCACCGACTTCACGGGCCTCAGCATCGGCGGCAGCGGCACCGTGACGGGCGAGGCGGTGTTCGTCGGCTACTCGATCGAGCGCGGTTCGGGCGGCTACTCGAGCTACGCCGAGGGCGACGACCTGCACGGCAAGATCGCGGTCATGTTCCGCTTCGAGCCGATGAACGAGGACGGCTCGAGCCAGTGGAACGAGCGCGGTTGGAGCGCGCGCGCGGGCTTCGCGCGCAAGGTCGGCGACGCCGTCGACCGCGGCGCGGCCGGCGTGCTCATCGTCAACCCGCCGGGCTGCGCCGACGAGCGCGCGGAGTCGCTGCCGCTGTTCTCGAGCTCCGGTCGTTCGCGCGTCGACGTCCCCGTCGCGTGCCTCTCGATCTCGGCGGGCGAGGCGCTCGTTCGCGCGGCGGGTCCGCAGGGCAAGGACCTCCTGGCGCTGCGCAAGGAGGCCGACGCGGGTCGCGTGTTCCTCCCGCTCCGCGGGACCTGCACGCTCTCCGTGATCTCCGAGGAGAAGGAACTCGTCGGACAGAACGTCAGCGGCCTGATCCCCGGCCGCGGCGCGCTCGCGAACGAGATCGTCGTCGTCGGCGCGCACCTCGACCACCTCGGCATGGGTCAGTACGGCTCGCGCGGCTTCCCCGGTGAGCTCCACCCCGGCGCCGACGACAACGCGAGCGGCAGCGCGGCGATGATCATGCTCGGGGAGCGCTTCGTGAAGTGGTACGCGGAACAGCCGGAGGACGCGAACCTGCGCACCCTGCTGATCCAGTGCTACGACGCGGAGGAGGCGGGCCTCGTCGGCTCGTTCTACTACTCGCGCAACCCGATCCGCCCGATCGAGGACCACGTCCTCATGCTCAACTTCGACATGATCGGGCGCATCGTCGACCGCAAGCTCGCGGTCAGCGGCCTCGACAGCGCGCGCGGCCTCAAGGAGTGGGTCGAGCCCTACCTCGCCGCGAGCCCGCTCGACGTCGTTCGCAAGGGCGACGCTCCCGCGGCAAGCGACCACTGGCCGTTCTACCAGGCCGGCGTCCCCGTCCTGTTCGCGATCTGCGAGCCGCTCCACGCGGACTACCACACGCCGCGCGACACCGTCGACAAGATCAACCGCGTCGACGCCGTGCGTTCCATGTTGCTGTGGGAGGACATCGCGCGCGCGATGATCGTCCGCCCGGAGCGCTTCGAGTACGCCGGCGCCACGCGCCAGGGGAGCCGCACCAGGGAGCGCGACGACGAGGCGCAGGCGCCGCCGCCGTCGCAGGAGCCGCCGGCGACGGGCGGCGGTCCCGCGGGCTCGCGCGTCCGGCTCGGCATCCAGCCGGTGGGCGCTTCCTACGACCCGAACTGGGAGGACGGCGTCGAGGTCGAGTCCGTCACCGCCGACAGTCCGGCCGCGAAGGCGGGCCTGCAGATCGGCGACAACATGATCAAGTGGGGCGGCAAGGAGCTGAAGAACGCGGCGGACCTCGGCGCCTTCCTCCGCGAGCACGAACCCGGCGACAAGGTCGAGATCGTCGTCGTCCGCGACGGCGCCGAGGTCACCTTGACCGTCGAGCTCGCCGAGCGCGGCTGAGCGCCGGCGAGATCGACCCGCACGAGGTCGACCCGATCGAGAGTGGCGGCCGCGTCCTTCGACTCCGGAGGGCGCGGCCGCCGCGCCTCGGGGCCGCCCGTGAGACTCCGTCGGATGGCGTCCCGGCGTGGCCCGCGGCCCTCGACGGGGGTACCATCGGCCCTTCGCCGAGTCCTTGCACGCGGCTCACCGACCGTCCATGAGCGAAGCCACGACCGACGCGCCGTACCGGCCGAAGAACCCCATCCGGATCGTCACGGCGGCGTCGCTCTTCGACGGGCACGACGCGGCGATCAACATCATGCGGCGCCTGCTGCAGAAGCAGGGGGCCGAGGTCATCCACCTCGGCCACGACCGCTCGGTCGCCGAGGTCGTGGACTGCGCGATCCAGGAGGACGTGCAGGGCATCGCGCTCACGTCCTACCAGGGCGGGCACGTGGAGTACCTGACGTACATGCGTCAGCTCCTCGACGGGCGCAGCGCCGACATCCGCATCGTCGGCGGGGGCGGCGGGACGATCCTCCCGACCGAGATCGAGGAGCTGCACGCGGCGGGGATCGACCGCATCTACTCCCCGGACGACGGCCGCTCCCTGGGTCTCGAGGGGATGATCGCGGACGTCCTGCGCCGCTGCGACCGGCCGCCGGCGCGGCCGGAGGACCTCGCGCTGGTCGAGCGGCTCTCGTCGGGCGACGTCTTCGCGATCGCGCGCCTCATCAGCGTCGCCGAGAACCTGCCGGAGCTCCAGGACGAGCTCGACCGCCAGCTCGCGGCCGTCGCGCCGCAACGCAAGGTGCCCGTCCTCGGCATCACCGGCACGGGCGGGGCCGGCAAGTCGTCGATGGTGGACGAGCTGGTCCGCCGCTTCCTCGCGGACTTCCGCGAGGAGCGCGTCGCGATCATCAGCGTCGACCCGAGCAAGCGAAGGTCCGGAGGCGCGCTCCTCGGCGACCGCATCCGCATGAACGCGATCTCGAACGAGCGCGTCTACATGCGGTCCCTGGCGACGCGCCAGTCGAACCTCGCGCTCTGTCCGCGCACGTGCGCCAGAGCATCGACATCTGCAAGGCGGCCGGCTTCGACCTCGTCATCGTCGAGACCAGCGGCATCGGCCAGTCGGACACCGAGATCGTCGACCACAGCGACGTCTCGCTCTACGTCATGACCGCGGAGTACGGCGCGGCGACCCAGCTCGAGAAGATCGACATGCTGGACTTCGCCGACGTCATCGCGATCAACAAGTTCGACAAGCGCGGGTCGCTCGACGCGCTGCGCGACGTGCGCAAGCAGTACCGGCGCAACCACAACGCGTTCGAGGGCGAGGACGACGACCTCCCGGTGGTCGGCACCATCGCCGCGCAGTTCAACGACCACGGCACGAACGTCCTGTACTCGCGCCTGATGGCGGCGATCGAGACGAAGACCGGAGCCGGACTGGTCTCGCACTTCAACCCGGAGTCGGGCGTCGCGGAGAAGCGCTACGTCATCCCCGGTGACCGTCAGCGCTACCTGTCGGAGATCGCGGAGCGCGGCGACTCCTACGAGACGTTCGTGCGCGAGCAGGCAGGCATCGCGCGCAAGCTGTACCAGCTCTCCGGCACGATCGAGCAGCTCCGCGAGCGCGTCGGCGTCCGGCACATCCAGGTCGACGACGCCGCGCTCCAGGGCGGTTCCGACGTCGTCCGCGTGATCGAGCACGTCGAGGGCGAGCCGGACTACCTCGCGGACCTCGTGCGGCTCTACCGCGAGACCGAAGCGCGGCTCGACCCCTCTGCCGCGACCTCCTGCGCACGTGGAAGGACGTGCAGCGCCGCTACGCCGCGGACAAGTACCAGTTCAAGGTTCGCGACCGCGTCATCGAGCAGGACCTGCACACGACGACTGTCCGGCCTGCGCGTGCCGAAGGTCGCGCTCCCGAGGTACCGGGACTGGGGCGACCTGCTCGTGTGGCTGCTGCGCGAGAACACGCCGGGGCACTTCCCGTTCACCGCCGGCGTCTTCCCGCTGAAGCGCGAGGGCGAGGACCCCGCGCGCATGTTCGCGGGCGAGGGCGCGTCGGAGCGCACGAACCGCCGCTTCCATTTCGTCAGCCACGGCCTGCCGGCCAGCGACTCTCCACGGCGTTCGACTCCGTCACGCTCTACGGCGAGGACCCGCACGAGCGGCCCGACATCTACGGCAAGGTCGGCAACTCCGGCGTGTCGGTGGCGTCGCTCGACGACGCGAAGCGCCTCTACAGCGGCTTCGACCTGTGCGACCCGTCGACGTCGGTGTCGATGACGATCAACGGCCCGGCGCCGATGGTGCTGGGCTTCTTCCTCAACGCGGCGATCGACCAGCAGTGCGAGAAGGCGCTGCGCGAGCAGGGCAAGCTGCAGGAGGCGAACGACCGCGTCGACGACCTCTACCGCGCCCGCGGCGTCCAGCGCCCGCGCTACCGCGGCGACCTGCCCGCGGGCAACGACGGGCTCGGTCTGGCGCTCCTCGGCGTGTCGGCCGACCGCGTCGTCGAGCCCGAGCTGTACGCGAAGGTGAAGGCCGACACGCTGCGCCGTGTGCGCGGCACGGTGCAGGCCGACATCCTCAAGGAGGACCAGGCCCAGAACACCTGCATCTTCTCGACGGAGTTCGCGCTGCGGATGATGGGCGACATCCAGCACTACTTCGTGCGGAACGACGTCCGGAACTTCTACTCGGTCTCCATCTCCGGCTACCACATCGCCGAGGCCGGCGCGAACCCGGTCACGCAGCTCGCCTTCACGCTCGCCAACGGGTTCACCTACGTCGAGTACTACCTGTCGCGGGGCATGCGGATCGACGACTTCGCCCCGAACCTGTCGTTCTTCTTCTCGAACGGCGTCGACCCGGAGTACTCCGTCATCGGACGGGTCGCGCGACGCATCTGGGCGAAGGCGATCAAGAACCTCTACGGCGGCAACGAGCGCTCGCAGAAGCTCAAGTACCACATCCAGACGAGCGGCCGCAGCCTCCACGCGCAGGAGATCGCCTTCAACGACATCCGCACGACGCTGCAGGCGCTGTACGCGATCTACGACAACTGCAACTCGCTTCACACCAACGCGTACGACGAGGCCATCACGACGCCGACGGAGGAGAGCGTGCGCCGCGCGCTCGCCATCCAGCTCATCATCAACAAGGAGCTCGGCCTCGCGAAGAACGAGAACCCCCTCCAGGGTGCGTTCGTGATCGAGGAGCTGACGGACCTCGTCGAGGAGGCCGTCATGCACGAGTTCCGCAGCATCTCCGAGCGCGGCGGCGTCCTGGGCGCGATGGAGCGCATGTACCAGCGCTCGAAGATCCAGGAGGAGTCGCTCTTCTACGAGACGAAGAAGCACACGGGAGAGCTCCCGATCGTGGGCGTCAACACGTTCCTCGATCCCAAGGGCTCGCCGACGATCGTCCCGGCCGAGGTCGTGCGCTCGACGACGGCCGAGCGCGACGCGTGCATCGAGGACGTGGAGCGCGTCCGCCGGTTCAACGGACCGGAGAGCGCCAAGCACGTCGCCGAGCTCAAGCGCTCCGCGCTCGAGGGCGGGAACGTGTTCGAACGCCTCGTCGAGGCGACCAAGACGTGCACGCTCGGGCAACTGACGCACGCCCTCTACGAGGTCGGCGGTCAGTACCGACGCAACATGTGAGAGCGGACCGGAGGAGCCCACGGTGAAGCAGGACGCGCGATTGCGCGCCGCGACGCGCGAGGAATGGCGCGAACGCGTGCGCGCGGAGCTCGAGGACGAGGACCCCGACGTCGAACTCGCCCGCCGGACCCCGGCAGGTGCGGTCGCGCTGGCGGTGTACGGTCCGGAGAAGGGGCCCGTCGGTGATCGGTACGAGGGCGTTCGGCCCGACGCGGGCTGGGTCGCCACGGAGACCGTCGACCTCGGTGACGACGACGCGGCGACGCGCGCGAGCGACGCTCGGCGCCTCGGCATCGAGTCGCTGCGGCTCGTCGACACGAGTGGTCGCGCCGACGTCGCGGGCTTCGTCGAGGCACTGGACGGTGCCGGCGCGCGCTTCGTCGCGACGTGTCCGCGGATCCTCGAGGCGGCGCTGCGGTCCCACGCAACGTGCGTCGGCGCGATCGACCCGTTCCGCGCCTCGACGCTGGCGCCGGTCTCCGCGCCGATCGACCTCGCGGTCGATGCGAGGGCGATCGAGCTCGTGCCGGCAGGAGTTCTCGCGCTCGAGGTCGATGCCTCGGGACTGCGCGAGCGCGGCGGCGACGCCGTGCTCGAGCTCGCGTGGTTCCTCGCGAGCGTCGTCGAGCGCTTCCGCGCGAACGCGGGCATCGCCCTGCGCTACGCCGTCCGCCTCGCGACGGGTCGCGACGTCTTCGAGGAGGTCGCGAAGCTGCGCGCGGCGCGCGCGCTCGCGGGCACGCTCGGGCACATGCTCGAACAGGAACGCTGGTCCGTCGAGATCCGCGCCGTCGGCCTGCGCCTCGCCCTCGCCGAGGTCGACACCGCGACGAACGCCGTGCGCGCCTCGTCGCAAGCCGTGACCGCCGCGCTCGGCGGCGCGGACGCGATCGAGGTCCTGCCCTTCGAGGGAGCGACCGGGCGCGCGCTGCGGCTCTCGCGCACGACGCACGCCGTGCTGCGCGACGAGGCCTGGCTCGACGCCGTCGCCGACCCGACCGGCGGCGCGTGGTACGTCGAGGACCTCACGGACCAGTTGGCGCGCGCCGCCTGGGAGCGTTTCCGCGACATCGAGCGCGCGGGCGGGCTCGCACGCTTCGTCGCTACCGGTGCGCTCGAGAGCTGTCTCGCCGAGGGGCGCTCGGCGCGCGACGCGGCGCTGGCCGACGGCTCGCTCGTCGTCGTCGGCGTCAACCGCTACACCGAGACGACCGGGAGGGCCGGACGATGAGCGCGAACGACCTTCCCGACTTCGCGTCGCTCGACTTCGACGACGTCGCTGGTGGACCGCCCTGGGTGCTGCACGGCCGTCGCGATTCCTCGCCGACGCCCGAAGGCATCGAGTTGCTCGCGGCCTACGGCCCGTCGGACCGCGAGGGCACGTCGAGCACCGACTGGATGCCCGGCTTCGCGCCCTACGTGCGCGGCCCCTACACCACGATGTACGCGCGCCGTCCGTGGACGGTGCGCCAGTACGCGGGCTTCTCCACGGCGGAGGAGAGCAACGCCTTCTACCGCAAGAACCTCGCGGCGGGTCAGCGCGGACTGTCCATCGCCTTCGACCTCGCGACGCACCGCGGCTACGACTCGGACCACGAGCGCGTCGCGGGCGACGTCGGGATGGCGGGCGTCGCGATCGACTCGATCGAGGACATGCGCATCCTGTTCGACGGCATCCCGCTCGACAGGATGAGCGTGTCGATGACGATGAACGGCGCGGTGTTGCCGATCCTCGCGCTCTACGTCGTCGCCGCCGAGGAGCAGGGCGTCGCGCCCGAGAAGCTCACCGGGACCATCCAGAACGACATCCTCAAGGAGTTCATGGTCCGGAACACGTACATCTACCCGCCCGCACCGTCGATGCGGATCGTGGGGGACGTGTTCCGCTACACGAGCGCGTGCATGCCGCGCTTCAACTCGATCTCGATCTCCGGCTACCACATGCAGGAGGCCGGGGCGACCGCCGACGTCGAGCTCGCCTACACGCTCGCGGACGGACTGGAGTACGTGCGAGCGGGCATCGAGGCGGGGCTCGACGTCGACCGGTTCGCGCCGCGCCTCTCGTTCTTCTTCGCGATCGGCATGAACGCCTTCATGGAGGTCGCGAAGCTGCGCGCCGCGCGGCTGTTGTGGGCCGAGCTGATGGCGCCGTTCGAGCCGAAGGACGAGCGCTCGTCGATGCTCCGCACGCACTGCCAGACCTCGGGTTGGTCGCTCACGGCCACCGACGTCTGGAACAACGTGGTGCGCACGCACGTCGAGGCGCTCGCGGCGGTGCTCGGGCACACGCAGTCGCTGCACACGAACAGCCTCGACGAGGCGCTCGCGCTGCCCACCGACTTCTCGGCGCGCATCGCGCGCAACACCCAGCTCGTGCTCCAGGACGAGAGCGGCATCTGCCGGACGGCCGACCCGCTCGGCGGCAGCTACTACGTCGAGCGACTCACGCAGGAGGCTCGCCGAGAAGAGCTCGGAAGCACATCGCCGAGGTCGAAGGAACTCGGCGGCATGGCGCGCCATCGAGGCGGGCCTGCCGAAGCGCCGCATCGAGGAGTGCGCCGCGCGCGCGAGGCGCGCATCGACTCGGGCGAGCGCGTCATCGTCGGAGTCAACAAGCACCGCCCGGACCGCGCCGACGACGTGCCCGTGCTCAAGATCGACAACGCCGCGGTGCGCGCGCGCAGATCGAGCGCCTCGAAGCTCGGAAGGAGCGCGACGGCGCGGCCGTCGAGCGCGCGTTGGCCGCGCTCTCCGAGGTCGCCGCCGGAGCCGAGGGCAACCTGCTCGAGGCCTCGATCGCGGCGGCGCGCGTCGGCGCGACGGTGGGCGAGATGTCCTCCGCGTTGGAACGCGTGTTCGGACGGCACCGCGCCGAGCCGAGCGTGCTGCGCGGCGTGTACAAGAACGAGATGCCCGCCGACAACAGGACGATCGCGGAGGCGCGCGAGCGCGTCGCCGCGTTCGCGCAGCGCGCGGGACGCCAGCCGCGCATCCTCGTCGCCAAGCTCGGCCAGGACGGCCACGACCGCGGCCAGAAGGTCGTCGCGACGGCGCTCGCCGACCTGGGCTTCGACGTCGACGTCGGGTCGCTGTTCCAGACGCCCAGGGAGACGGCCCGTCAGGCGATCGAGAACGACGTGCACGTCGTCGGCGTGAGTTCGCTCGCGGCGGGGCACCTCACGCTCGTTCCGGCGCTGCGCGCCGAGCTCGACGCGCAGGGCGGGAAGGACGTCCTGATCGTCGTGGGCGGCGTCGTCCCGCCGGGCGACGTCCCGGCGCTGATCGAGGCCGGTGCCGTCGCCGTCTTCGGACCCGGCACCGTCATCACCGAGGCCGCGATCGGCCTCGTCGACGCGATCGAGGCGAAGGAGCGGGGTTGAACACGGCGGAGCTCGCCGGAGGTGTTCGCGCGGGCGACCGTTCCGCCCTGGCGAAGGCCATCACGCTCGTCGAGGGCCGGCGCGACGACCAGGAGGCGCGCGCGCAGGAGCTCGTCGCCGCGTTGCTCCCGGACGCCGGCGGCTCGTACCGCGTCGCGGTGAGCGGTCCGCCCGGCGTCGGCAAGAGCACCTTCGTCGAGGCGCTCGGCTGCATGTTGGTGGAGCGCGGTCTCCGGGTCGGCGTGCTCGCCGTCGACCCGTCGAGCGCGGTGTCGGGCGGATCGATCCTCGGCGACAAGTCGCGCATGGACCGCCTCGCGCAGCTCGACGGCGCCTTCATCAGGCCCAGTCCTTCCGCTGCGACGCTCGGCGGTGTGACGCGCCGCACGCGCGAGACGATCGTGCTGCTCGAGGCGGCGCGCTTCGACGTCGTGCTGGTCGAGACGGTCGGGGTGGGGCAGTCGGAGTACGCGGCGCGCGACCTCGTCGACTTCTTCGTCGTGCTCGCGCTACCGGGCGCGGGCGACGAGCTGCAGGGCATCAAGCGGGGCATCCTCGAGGTCGCGGACCTCGTCGCCGTGAACAAGTGCGACGGCGAGCGCCGCCGTGCAGCGGAGGACTCCGCGCGCGCCCTCCGCTCGGCACTGGCGACGTTCGGTGCGGAGCCCGGTGTGCGCGTCCCGCCGGTGCTGTGCGTCAGTTCGCTCGAGGGAGCGGGTCTCGCCGAACTCTGGGACGTCGTCCGCACGCGGCTCGACGAGGAGCGCGCGAACGGAGCCCTCGCCGCGCGCCGCGAGGCGCAGTCGGAGCGCTGGTTGTTCGAGCGCGTGCACGAGGAGCTCGACCGTTCGTTCCGCTCGCACCCCGACGTCGCGGCGCGCATGGAACGAGTCCGTGCCGACGTGCGCGCGTCGAAGCTGACGCCGATCCAGGGGGCGAGGCTCCTGCTCGACGCCTACCGCGCCGCGCGCTGAGTCACGTGCCGGCGCCCGACGGCGCGGCGGCCCTGCGGGCCGCAAGAAACACGAAGGGAACGGCAGAAGGGGCACGAAGAGCACGAAGGCGCCGCTGCGCGGCGCTGAAGGCAGGACCCGCGAGGTCCTGCGTTCCTCCTGTGTGGTCCGCCGCCGAAGGCGCGCGTGTGCTTCGTGTGCTCCGTGGTTCCCCGCGCGGCGCGAAGCGGCGCGGCATTCCCGCGCGGCGCGAAGCGGCGCGCTGCATTCCCGCGCGGCCTGCCGGTCGCGCCGCGCCTCGAGGAAGAAATCGAGGGCTGCGCTCGGCGCCTTCGGCGCCGAAGTCCGCAGTTTCGACACGAAGGGAACGACCGGAAAGGACACGAAGAGCACGAAGGCGCCGCTTCGCGGCGAGACGCAGGGACCCGCGGGGCGCTTCGCGCCGCGGTCCTGTGCCTTCCTTGTTCCGCCGCCGAAGGCGGCGCCTTCCGTTCTTCGCCTTCTTCGTGTTTCGATCCCCACGCGACCGAAGGTCGCGTGTTGGCCCCGCGCGACCGAAGGTCGCGTGTTCGCTTACGCGACCGAAGGTCGCGTGTTCGTGCCACGCGACCGAAGGTCGCGTGTTCGTTCCCCCCGCGCGGCGCGAAGCCGCGCGCTTCGTTCCCCGCGCGGCCGCCGGGCCGCGCCTCAGATCGACAGCTCGCGGTCGGCGTCACCGAACGCATCGAGCTTGATCCCCATGCGCTTCATCAGCGCGATGTGGAGCTCGTTCATGGGCGTCTCGTTGCCCACGTCGGCGTAGCGATCGAGCTTGATCCGGTCCTTCGCCAGCTCGCCGCCTCCGGCCACGAGGGTCGGCAGGTTCTCGTGGTTGTGCTTGTCGCCGTCGCTGATGCAGCTGCCGTACACGATCATCGAGTGGTCGAGCACGCTGTCGCTGCCCTCCTCGTAGGAGTCGAGCCTCGCGAGGAACTCGCCGAAGAGCTGCATGTGCAGCGCGTCGATCTTCTCGAGCTTGAGCAGCGTGCCGGCGTTCCCGCCGTGGTGCGAGAGTGCGTGGTGCGCGTCGGGGACGCCGATCTCCGGGAAGGTGCGGCTCGACACCTCGCGCGCGTACATGAACGTCGCGACGCGCGTCTGGTCGGCGCGGAGCGCGAGGGCCAGGACCTCGAACAGGAGCCGGACGTGGTCGCTGAACACGCCGGGGATCCCGGTCGGCTTCTGCGTCCCGTCGGGGAGGACGAGCGCGTCGCCCTCGGAGAACTCGAGCTTCCGTTCGAACTCCCGCAGGGCGTCGGCGAACTGGTCGATCTTGTGGCGGTCGCCCGCACCGAGGTCGCGGCGCAGCTTGCGGATCTCGTCGCCGACGTAGTCGAGGACGCTCTTGCGGCGCTCGCGCCGCTCGGCCGCGACGGAGGCCGAAGCGGCGCTCTGCGCGTCGCCGAAGATGCGCTCGAAGAGCATGCGCGGGTCGTTCTCCTGGGGGAGCGGCTGCGCGTCGCCCTTCCACGAGACGTGGAAGTTGTACGCGCAGGCGTAGCCCGAGTCGCACTCCCCGTTGCTCTGACCGCGCTCGCACCCGATCTCGAGCGAGCGGAACCGCGTCTCGCCTCCGACCTCGGCCGCGACGATCTGGTCGGCGGACTGCGCGGCTCGGACCGTCGCGCCGCCCTTCAGGATCTGGACCCCCGTGAGCCACGTCGACGCCGCACGCGCGTGGTCGCCCGGTCCGTCGCCGTTCGCGCGCGCCTTGTCGTGCGTCAGGCCGCGGAGGACGAGCGTCTTGTCCTTGAGGTCGCCGAGCGCCGCGAGCGTGCGGCTCGGCTTGTAGTTGCGGCCCTCGCGGCTCGGCCACCACGCGTCCTGGTTCACGCCGTTCGGCACGTAGACGTACACGAGTCGACTCGGGACCGACGGCGCGGCGCCGGGACGCAGCAGCGAGGGCTGCATCGCGTCGAGCAGCGGCAGCGCGAGCGTCGCACCGAGACCGCGCAGCAGCGTCCTGCGCTCCAGCGGTCGTCCGAGCATGCGCGAGGTACGCGCGAGGTTCGTCCTGTTCGTCATCGGCTCGCGGTGTCGGTCCGGCGTTCGCGGAAGGCGGCCGACGACACGATCGCACGGATCGCGTCGTCGAGGGTGGGGTGGGCGGGATCGAGCCGCGACAGGACCGCTCCGACCGTCGGACGGTCCGCAGGGTCGAGCCCGCGGCCCAGGGCGTAGACGAGCAGGTTCTCGACGACGCCCCGCACGAGGCTCGGTCCGGAGTACCAGTCGCCGTCCTTGTCGGCGTCGCGCACGAGCGCGACGAGTTCGACCTCGCCGTCGAAGCTGCGTCCGTCGGGCATGACGCCGCTCGCGTCGACGCGCTGCCCGCCGACCGTCGTGCGCTTCCCGCCGACGGCGTCGAAGCGCTCGAGTCCGAACCCGAGCGGGTCGAGTCGGTCGTGGCACGAGGCGCACACCGCGCGCTCGCGGTGCAGCGCGAAGCGCTCGCGCATCGTCTTCGCGTCGAAGGTGGCGGGATCGTCGTCGCCGAATGAGTCCGCACCCGGCGGCGGAGGAGGGAGCGGCGAGGCCAGGAGCGTCTCGAGGATCCAGCGACCGCGCTTCACCGGCGACGTCCGGTTCGGCTGCGACGTCACGGTCAGGATCGAGGCGTGCATGAGGATCCCGCGCCGCGACGTCCCGGAGAGCGGGACGCGCCGCATGTACGAGCCCTCGATGCCGCGGATCCCGTAGTGCTTCGCGAGCACGTCGTTGACGAACGTGAAGTCGCTGTCGAGCAGGTCGCGGATCGAGCGCTTCTCGCGCAGGACCGCCTCGAAGACGAGGAGCGTCTCGCGCTCCATGGCTCGCAGGAGGTCGGGCGTCGCGTCGGGGTGGAGCTCGAGGTCGACGGAGTGCTTGGCGAGTTGGCGCGTCTGCAGCCACTGCGAGGCGAAGTTGCGCGCGAGGTTGCCCGAGCGCGGGTCCTCGAGCATGCGGTCGACCTGGTTGGCGAGGACGTCGTCGTCCTGGAGCCGGTCGTCGGCGGCGAGCGCGAGCAGTTCCTCGTCCGGCGCCGAGCTCCACAGGAAGTACGAGAGCCGCGTCGCGAGTTCGTACCCGTCGAGCCGGCGGATCCCCTCGGACCGTCCGGGATCCTCCTCGACGCGCAGGAGGAAGCGGGGCGAGGCGAGGATCGCCGTGAGCGCGATCTGCAGCGTCTGGTCGTACTCGGCCCTGCGCGGCGCGAGCTTCATGAGCTTCGCGACGTCGGAGCCCGTCGGCGGGCGGCGCCACAGGCGCGTCGCGAGCCACTCGACGCTCGACTCGAGACGCTTCTTCTCGCTGCGCTCCGCGGAGAAGCGATCGGCGAGCGCCGTCTGCAGCTCGGTCGGTCCGGGCGGGTCGAGCGGCCCGACGACCTCGAGCCCGTGCACCACGAGATTGCGGTCCAAGGGGCGACCGCCGTCGACGGAGGGCTCGAAGAAGTCGTTCGTGAACGCGGCGGCGACCCACCAGCGACCGGCCTCGGGGACCGTGAACTCGGCTTCGTGTTCCTCGGGGTCGAGGATGCTCTTCGTGACGACGTCGAACGAGCCGAGGATCTGCGAGTCGCGCCGCAGTTCCATGCGAGCGAGCTCGCTCCCCGCCTGGTTGGCGGCGACGCGGGCGCGCAGCAGGTAGCGACCCGCGCGCGGGAGTTCGATCGTCAGTCCGCACTCGCCGTTCGAGTCGAGGATGCGCAGGTCCGTCGGCTGTCGGTTGCTGCGCGCGCGCAGGTGGCCGCCCTCGAGCTCGGTCGCGACGAACGTGCGCACCGGCGGATCGCCCGGCAGCTCCCATGCGATCGCGCTCTCCGCGACCGTCGCCGCCGCGTCGAGGTACCGCTCGAGCTGCAGGTCGGAGAGCGTCTGCGCGTCGGCGACGTTGTCGAAGCCGTGACCGACGTTGTCCGCGGGGAAGAACTCCTCGGCGTCGAAGCGGACGCCGAGCACGTCGAAGACCGTGTTGGCGTACTCGGTGTTCGAGAGGCGCCGCAGGACGTTGCGTCCGGGGTCGCCCGCGCGCGCGGGGTCGTAGGCCGAACGCAGCGCGAGCGCGACGTAGCCCGCGAAGGCGTCGACCTCCTCCGCCGACGGCCGCGGCTGCGAGTCGGGCGGCATCTGTCCGAGTCGCACGCGATCGACGGCGTGGGCCATCAGGACGTCCCGGTCCGCGAGCGCCGCCGCCGACCTCGGCGAGGCGAGGTCGAGTCCGGCCTCCGGCGAAGAGCCCGAGTGGCACGACGCGCAGTGCGTCTCCACGAAGGGCCGGTACACCGACTCGAGTCCCTGCGTGAGCTCCTCGTCGCTCGGGAACGCGAGGGGCGACGGCGCGCTCCCGCCCGAGTCCTGGGTACGCGCGCCCGTCGACGCGGCGGCGGACGCGATCGCGGCGACGAGGAGGGAGCCGGCGGCCAGAGCGCTCGTGCTCCCGAGGGAGTGGATCCGCACCATCGGGCCACCATCGTAGGACGCGGCGGCGCTCGGGTTTCGATCCACCGCTCCGCTCCGTTCTCCGCCTTCCCGGCGGCGCGCGCCGGGACCTTCGGTACGGCCCCGCGGCGCGTGTCTCAGGAGGGGTGGACGCGGCCGAGCCGCTCGCGGACGCCCTGCGCGCTGCGCTCGAGGAGTCCGTCGACGAGCGCGCGCACGTCGGGCCCGCCGTCGCGCGCGACGGCGGTGAGATCGACGGCGAGCGCGAGGGCCACGCAGCGGTCGACCTCGCGCGGCGCTCCGAAGGTCGCGTTGGCGACGTGGCGCGCGCGCATGGCGAGGTCGTAGCGCTTCCCGCCCTCGATCTGCGAGTCGAAGACGCCGACGAGGGCCGCGACGAGGTGCGGCCGCGCACCCACGTCGAGCGCGACGCGGTCCTGCGCCGCCAGCCAGTCGAGGTCGCCCCAGCCCTCGACGCCGAGGACGCGCTCCGGACGCACCCTGCCGCCGCTCTCGCGGTCGACGCGGCGCAGCGCCTCGAGAGTGCGCACGCAGACCGCCACGTGGGTCTCGTGCCGGTCGGTGGGGGCGTGCAGATAGACCGTGCGCGGTGCGGTCGCCCGCAGGATCGACACCAGGTCCCGCGTCGAGTCGCCGTTCGAAGGGTCGCGCACCGCGGCGCTCGGATGCGCGAGCTGGACGCAGAGCGCATAGCGCCCGACGAGCGCCGCCCGGCGCTGTTCCTCGCGCCGGATCGTGCACATCGTCGCGTCGTCGACGTCGGCGTACGGACCGCCGCGCGGACTCCCCGCGCCGTCGGTGACGACGACGGCGCCGAACGACGGCTCGCCGTCGAAGGCGGACAGGATCCCGTGGAGCCCGATCCACTCCGCGTCGTCCTGGTGCGCGACGACGGCGAGACGCTCGACGCGCGCGAGCGCCGACGGGATCGCGACGCCGTCGGGGACGAACACGTCGGCGTCGGTGCGCGAGAGGTGCAGCGAGGTCGGCGTGCTCACGGCGTCGTTCCCCCTGCGTCGCGCTCCGACAGGAACAGCACGCGCGCGCCGGCGCGCGGCGCGAGGACGTCGTGGCCGCGTCCGAACGCGACCTCCCCGACGGCCTGCGCGGCGTCCTCGAACGGGAGCACGAGTTCGGTGCCGGGGAGCACCGTCACGCCGAGCGACCAATTCCTCGCACCACCGGTGACGCTCTCCACCTCGACCGGTGCCGTCGTCGCCGCGACCGCGAGAACGTCGCCGCGCGCCTCGACGCGCACCGGCGCGTCGCCGTCCGTCGCGCCTCCGCCCGCCGCACCCGGTCCGACGCGCGCGCGCGTCGTCGTGTCGTCGTGGGGCGTGACGAGTGCCAGCCAGGCGCGTCCGATCTCGACGAGGATGCCGCGCACCTGCGCGCCGCAGGCGAGTTCGAGGACGACCCACGAGCCGCGTGCGCGTTCGAGCGAGAAGCCGTCCTGGCAGGGGCGACCGCGCCGCGGGTCGGCGAGTCGCTGGACGAGGTCGGTGGCCGCGTCGAGCGCGCTCCGGAACAGCGCCCCGGGCTCCTGCCACCAGGCCGGAGCGTCGCCGCCGCGCTCGCGCGTTCGGACGAGTTCGCGGCGCTCGAGCTCGGCGAAGAGCTCCCGAGAGCTGTGCGGGCGCACGAGCGCGATCGAGCTCGACGCGAGCCGCGGATCGGCGAGGACCGCGCTGCGGCGCGCTTCGCCGGGCGGGGCGTAGGGCGCGTCGAAACGCAGCGCGAAACCGTCGGCGCGCGGCTCGATCCGTCCCCACCAGACGGTCCGCGCGTCCTGCCACCAGGCGAACCGCTGCGATCGGAACCGCGCGAGGGCGCGATCGGTCCGCACGAGGTTCCACGCGACGAGCAGGACCGTCGCGAGGACGATCCACCCGAGGGGTCCGAGGGGCGTCGCGGTGAGGAGCGCGGGAGACGTCACGACCGCAGAGGGTAGCCTCGCGGCACGTCCGGAGCTCCGATCGCGGAGTCCGGGCTCGCGACCGTGCGCCGGATCCTGCACCTCCTCTCCCAGCGGCCGAAGCTCACGGGCTCCGGCGTCACGCTCGACGAACTCCTGCCGTGCCTCGCGCCCGAGTTCGAGCAGGCCGCCCTCGTCGGCGTCCCGCACGGGAGCGCCGACCGACCCGTCGGGATCCCCGAGGAACACGTCCGCCGCGTGACGTTCGCACGCGAGCGCGACGGCGACGCGCCCGGCGCCGACGTCTCCCATCGCGTCGTCGGCATGAGCGACGTCATGCCGTACCCCACGCGCACCTGGCGCAGCATGACGAGAACGGAACTCGCGAACTACCGCGCGGTCCTCGGCGACGCCGTCGCGCGAGCCGTCGACGAGTTCCGCCCCGACCTCCTGCACGCGCACCACGCCTGGGTGCTCGCGGCGACGGCGCGCGAACGCTGCCGCGACGTCCCGCTCGTCGTCCACGGACACGGTTCCGATCTGCGCCAGTTCGAGCTCGTGCCCGAGGTCGGTGCCGAGGTCGCCCGTTCGCTCGCCCGCGCCGACGCCGTCGTCGCGCTGCACCGACAGCAGGCCGAGCACTACGCCGAGGTGCTCGGCGTCCCGCGCGAACGCGTGCACGTCGTCGGCGCGGGTTTCGCCGAGGAACGCTTCGCGCCGGACGGGCGCGAACTCCTGCGCGGACAACGCGTGGTCTTCGTCGGCAAGACGAGTGCGGCGAAGGGCGTCGACGCGCTCCTGCTCGCCTTCCGACGACTGCGCGAACGGCGGCCGCGCGCGCAGCTCGTCCTCGTCGGGAGCGGTTCCGGCGAGGAGGGCGAGGAACTCACCCGTCGTGCGCGCGGCGAGCCCGGCGTCCTCGTGGCGGGTCGACTCGACGACGCGGACCTCGTGCGCGCGCTGCGGTCGGCCGCGGTCCTCGTCCTGCCGTCGCTCTGGGAGGGGCTGCCGCTCGTGCTCCTCGAGGGGGCCGCGGCAGGGGCGCTGCTGGTCGCCACGGACCTCCCCGGCGTCGTCCACGAGCTGGCGCCGACGCTGGGGGAGGGGCTCGTCGTCGTCCGGGGACCGCGCAGCGAGGGCGGCGAGCGCTGCGCGCCCGGCGAGCTCGAGCCGTTCGCCGAGCGACTGTCCTCGGCCCTCGACGAGGCGCTCCGCCGCGCCCAGCGCGGGATCGCTCCGGACCGCGAGGCGGTCGAGGCGTTCACGTGGCCCGCGGTCGCGAGGCGCGTCGCCGCGGTGTGGGAGGGGCTCCTCGCACCGCGCAGGTGAGGCGAGCGGGACGCGGCGCTCGCTCGGAGCGACGATCCCTGGGACCCGTCGCGGCCACTCCCTACACTCGTCGCCCGAAAGTTCGGGTCGCGCGCCCTCCCAGGTGCGCGCCGGGCCCGGGCGAGTACCACGCCACCCCCCGAAGAGGAGCGAGTCCGACATGGCCAAGAAGGGCACCAAGCGCATCCGCCGCAGTCCCGAGGAGAAGATCGCCGACCTCAAGCGGCAGATCGACGAGCTGCAGGCCCGCCAGAAGGCCAAGGAGCTCGAGGAGAGCGCGTCGAACAAGGCGGCGCTCAACGTCGTGCGCATGCTCGACAAGGCCCTCGCCGTCGCGAAGGAGGAGGGCAACAACGCGCTCGCCCACGCCCTCGCGGACGGCCGCGAACCCATCGCGAACCACTTCGAACAGGCCGGCGTCGCCCTTCCCAAGGCCCGCCGCCCCCGCGGTCGCCGCGCGAAGGCCTGACCCTGGGCGGTGGGCGGCGGCCTGCCGGCGGCATCGGCTCTCCCCCGGGGGAGCTCGGAGCCGTCCGGAAGGGCGCTTCCCGCGGTCGGGGGAGTCGGTCGCACGGGCTCTCCGAGCCCGTTCGGTCGGCCCCACCGATTTGCGATTTCCTTCGTTGACAGTCTCGGAAGGGCCAGGCTACGGTCCCGTCAAGGGAGAAGATCGAGGCACGTTGACGGGACTCCGTTGGCCCTGAGCCAAGGTCCGGATCGGCGCGCCCCGGTCGAGGCCCCTCGCGGGTCCTTCCGAGCACCTCCGGACGAGTCGCTCACGGAATGCGCACGACGACCGCCGACAGCAGGCGGTTTCGTGCGGTATCCATTCCATGCGCACCCTTGGGCGGGGGAGCCACCCCCCGTGCCCTTGCCGGCGCGAACTCGGAAGCCTCCACAACTCGCATGCACGCATCTCGAACCCTCCCGCGCCGTTCACGCTCGCTCGGCGCTTCGCCCCTCAACGTCACCGCCGGCCTCGTGGCCGTCGCGGTGGCCGGTTACGTCGTCTGGCGTTTCGCGGCTCCTGCGAGCCTCGGCGACGCCGACACGTCGAACGTCGCCGTCGAGGTGGACCAGCTCCTCGGAATCGGTGCCGCGGCGACGGCCGACGCGCCGCCCGCGGTCCGCGAACCGGCCGGGAACGGCCTCCGTTCCGACGAGTTCCGCGCCCCCGAGGGCACCTCGGTCGCCGACGCCGCCGCTGCGGGCGCGCTGTCGAACGACATGCTCAAGCAGATGGCCGACCAGGGTCGGGCCGACATCTCGGAGGAAGCGAAGGAGATCATGGCGAGCGGCGGGGTGATCCCGTCCCACTGGGTCCGGATGGACCCGAACGGGCTGCTCGTCGTCAAGGACCCCGGCGCTCTGGCGCCGACCTACGCCGCCATCAAGGCGCCGCACGGCGACATCGTCGAGCTGTCCACGGAAGGCCTGCCGAAGGCCGGCATCTGGCGCGGCAAGCCCGCGATCGAGGACCTCGACGGCGACGGTCGCCTCGACATCGTCGCCAGCCTCCGCATGTGGGGAGGCGGCAACAAGGGCGAGGGCCTGCACGCCTGGCTCGCTCGCGACGGCGGGTACGAGGAGAACACGCGCGGCCTGCGCCGCGACCTCGGCTACGGCGGCGTCGACGTCGCCGACCTCGACGGTGACGGTCGTCTCGACCTGGCGTTCGCCTGCCACAACGGCTCGCCGCGCGCCTACCTCTGCAACGGCTTTGACGAGGAAGCCCAGTGGACCGAGGTCAGCACGGGCCTCGAGGGCATGGGCGTCTGCACCGACGTCGAGATCGCCGACTTCACGGGCGACGGTCGCGCCGACCTGGCCTGCATCGGGCTCTTCTCGGGGACCGGCGGCCTCTACGTCTACAGCTACGACCCGAGCGCGAAGGCCTGGTTCGTCCAGGCCGAGCTGCTGCCGCCGAACGACTTCGGCTACCAGGTGCGCTCGGCGGACATCGACGGCGACGGCCGCGTCGAACTCGTCGCCGCGACCAACCGCGGTCCGAAGATCTACTCCTACGACGGCGAACGGTTCGTCGACCGCTCGGCCGGCCTCACCGTGCCGATCATCGGCGGGACGCTCCTCCAGGTGCTCCCGCACGACTTCGACGGCGACGGCACGATGGAGCTCCTGACGCTCGGCCTCCACACGGAGGTCTCGCCGCCCCTCGGCTTCTTCCGACTCGTCGACGGCGAGTGGCAGTCGATCGACGCGCCGATGCCGCAGACCGAGTCGATCAAGGACGCCGAGTTCGTCGAGATCGACGGCGACGAAGGGGTCGAGCTCGTGATGCTCGGTCTCGAGGGCCTGATGGTCGCCGACGTCGACCTCGAGAAAGGCGTTCGCGTCCGGGGCCGCCTCGGCGAGAAGGAGAACTACTACCACCTCTCGGTCGCCGACATGAACGGCGACGGGAAGGACGAGGCGGTGATCGTCCAGACGGGCGGCATCAAGAGCGTCGACCTCGCGGCCAGCCTCGCGACGGTCTCCGGTTCGACCGAGGTCTCGAGTGCGAAGGAGGCGGGCAAATGAGCGCTTCCAACGTGACTCGGACCACGCGCGGTTCCGTCTGGGTGTGGATCGCACTTGGCGTGGCCGCCGCATCCGCCACGGTCCTCGCCCTCGTCGACTTCGACGCTCTCGCGGCGAAACGCGACGAGGACGCGCTGCGCGCGCGCTTCGCGGCCTACGCCGACGCGCGCCGTGCCGAGGACGTCGACGCCATCGCGGCGTTCGTCGCACCGGGAGCGCGCGAGAAGTTCGACGGCGCGCTCATGGCGCAGCTCTGGTCCTTCGACGTGATCGACGTCGACGCGATCTCCCCGAGCCGGTTCGACATCGACCAGAAGGCGGCGCGCGCCGTCGTGAAGACGGTCGCCGACATCTCCGGCAGCGGGCTCACGCAGTCCGTGCCGTTCGACGTCGAGTTCGCTCGTGTCGGCGGCGAGTGGTACCTCGTCCCCGGCGCCGAGCCGTGGGGGAGGAGCATCGGCGACGTTCGCTTCGCGGAGCGTCGCGAAGAACTCGAGACGGCCTTCGCCCGCTGGACCGACGCCCGTAAGCGTGACGACCTCCCCGCGCAGTACTCCATGCTCGCTCCCGAGGACCGCAGAAAGGTCAGCCTCGGCGTGTACGAGATGCAGTTCGGCACGGGTGTCATGAAGGTCCACGACATGAAGATCGCCAAGGCCGAACTCGCGGACGACGGACTGTCCGCGATCGTGCACGCCTGGGCCGACGTCGAGCTCGTGCCCGCGAACATGCCTGCCGACATGCGCCGCGGACTCCGGATCGACGACCCCTCCGCACTGCGTGTCCAGAACACCACGCCGATGGCGTGGGACTGGGTCGACGGTGCGTGGTACTGCCGGCTCGAGCAGGCTCCGCCGGGAGCGACCGCCATCACCAAGGAGGAGTCGAGCTCGCAGGACCAGACGTTCGGTCCTTCGCAGGACGCACCGACCCCCGACGAACCGAAGTGACTCGCGCGGCTCGCGCCGCGTCCCGTCCCGAACTCCACCGACCCCCCAAGACCACGAGACCGGATCCCCGCGGGGCCTCTCCCCATCGATCGGGCTCGTGAACTCGTTCCTTGTCCTTCGCCTGCCCATGCAGGCACAACCCCGAAACCTCTCGAGAGGTATCTAAGGCAATGCGCCTCATCAACACCACTTCGCTTGCCCTCCTGGGCCTCGCTGCGATGGCCCCGGCGGCAATGGCCGACGGCCGCGAGCCGGGTAGCCTCCTGGTCTACCCGCTCCACCGCTCCGCGCTGTTCAACCCGGCCGTGTTCAACGTCATCAACGTGACGAACACGAACCGTGTCGGCACCGGTGAGACCGACGTGCACTTCCAGTACGTCAACGTCACCGCCGCGGGCAACCCGTTCCTCTTCGCGAACTGCACCATCGCGGACCGCGTCGAGACGCTGACCCCGGCGGACACGCTCTCCGTCCTGACGAGCTGCCACAACGGCGCGTTCGACGCCCAGGGCTACCTGGTCGTCAGCGCCATGAACCCCGACGAGATCGACACCTACTGGTCGTTCAACCACCTCATCGGTTCCGAGCAGATCATCTCGCTCGGTGGCGGCATGTACTCGCTCAACGCGATCCCCTTCGCGTCGAACCAGCCCGCCGGTGCGGACACGGACGTCGACCAGGACGGCCGCCGCGACTTCGACGGCACCGAGTACGAGATGATCCCGGACGAGCTGTACATCGACAGCTACATCGGCGCGATCGCCGGCAACCTGGCGCTCATCAGCCTCACCGGCGGTGAGTACCTGACGAACGTCGACTTCGTCATCTACAACGACGACGAGTTCCAGCTCTCGGCCCAGTACGCGTTCGCGTGCTGGTCGCTCGTCCCGCTCAGCGACATCTCGGGCTACTTCACCGCCCTCGGTCTCGCCACGACGCCGGACGACCCGACCGAGCTCGACATCACCTGCGACGGTCTCCAGGAGTTCGACACGGGTTGGGCCATCGTCCGCCCGACGGTCGCTCTGTCCATCACGAGCGACAACATCGCCAACCCGGCGGTCCTCGGCGCCCTCACGAACGACGTTGCGCCGTTCATGAACGCCCGCCTGCTCTGGGAGTCGACCCAGAAGCAGCCGAACGGTTCGTTCCCGAACTGATCGGACCCTCTCCAGGGAGAAGAAGCGCGCGGGGCGGTCCTTCGGGGCCGCCCCGCCGTTCGTTCAAGAGGGGCTTCCTCGAGCGGCACCCTGCACCCGGAGGGCGGCACGAGACCCGAACGACGGATCTCCATGGAACTGCGACTCTTGGGACGATAAGCGGAAGATACTTCCCGCATGGTTGCCACAGGGGGGGAGAATACCAACACGTTTCCTCCTCCTCCGCGCCTACCGGACGTGCCGGAGGCGCGTCGGATGCCCCGTAGCGGGCGCCGAGCGGCGCCCATCAACCTGCCATGCGCACCCTCTCCATCGTGGCCCTCGGCCTCGCCGGCCTCGCCGCCACCGCCCCCTCGGCCCTCGCTGACGGCCGCGAGCCGGGCAGCCTCCTTGTCTACCCGCTCCACCGTTCGGCGCTGCTGAACCCGGCCGTGTTCAACGTCATCAACGTGACGAACACGAACCGTCTCGGAACCGGTGAGACCGACGTGCACTTCCAGTACGTCAACGTCACCGCCGCGGGCAACCCGTTCCTCTTCGCGAACTGCACCATCGCGGACCGCGTCGAGACGCTGACCCCGGCGGACACGCTCTCCGTCCTGACGAGCTGCCACAACGGCGCGTTCGACGCCCAGGGCTACCTGGTCGTCAGCGCCATGAACCCCGACGAGGTCGACGTCTACTGGTCGTTCAACCACCTCATCGGTTCCGAGCAGATCGTCTCGCTCGGCGGCGGCATGTACAGCCTCAACGCGATCCCCTTCACGTCGGCGCAGGCCGAAGGTGCGGACACGGACGTCGACCAGGACGGCCGCCGTGACTTCGACGGCACCGAGTACGAAGGCATCGCCGACGAGCTCTACATCGACAGCTACATCGGCGCGATCGCCGGCAACCTGGCGCTCATCAGCCTCACCGGCGGTGAGTACCTGACGAACGTCGACTTCGTCATCTACAACGACGACGAGTTCCAGCTCTCGGCCCAGTACGCGTTCGCGTGCTGGTCGCTCGTCCCGCTCAGCGACATCTCGGGCTACTTCACCGCCCTCGGTCTCGCCACGACGCCGGACGACCCGAGCGAGCTCGACATCAACTGCGACGGTCTCCAGGAATTCGACACGGGTTGGGCCATCGTCCGCCCGACGGTCGCGCTCTCGATCACGAGCGCGAACGTCACGAACCCGGCGGTCCTCGGCGCCGTCACGAACGACGTTGCGCCGTTCATGAACGCCCGCCTGCTGTGGGAGTCGGTGACGAAGCAGTTCAACGGGTCCTTCCCGAACTGATCGTCTCCTCCTCTCCAGGGAGAAGAAGTGCGCGGGGCGGTCCTTCGGGGCCGCCCCGCCGTTCGTCGTGGTGGGCCCGAGCGCGTCGTTCGCCCTCGCGTCATGACGCCATCGCGATGGAATCCCGCGCCCGCTCCCGTGGCGCCTCGAGCTCCATCACCTCGATGCCCGAGCCTCACCTCCGATGCGCCCCTCTCGCTCGCCATGCTCGCACTCGCCGGGCTCGTCGCGGCGGCGCCGTCCGCCCTCGCCGACGGCCGCCGACCGGGCGGCGTCCTCGTCCACCCGATCCAGCAGGCCGGTCTCTTCGACCCCGGTGCTCGACGTCATCACCGTGACGAACACCGACCGGACGGGGCGGGCGAGACCGACGTGCACTTCCAGTACGCCAACGTCGACACCGCCGGCAACCCGTTCCTCTCCGCCGACTGCACCATCGCGGACCGCGTCCAGACGCTCACGCCCGCCGACACCATGTCCGTCCTCGCCACCTGCCACGACGGGACGTCGGCTCCGCGGCGCGGCTCCCTCGTCGACTCCGCGACGGACCCCGAACTCGTCGTCACCTCCTCGTCCTTCGACCACCTGATCGGTTCGGAGCAGATGGTCGCGCTCGGCGGGAAGGCGACGCCATCGACGCCATCCCGTTCAAGTCGCTCCGGCCGGCCGCAGCCACCACGGACCTCGACGCCGACGGCCGCCGCGACATCGACGGCGGGGAGTACGAAGGCACCTCGGACGAGCTCTCCATCGACCACGACATCGGCGCCATCGCGGGCAACCTGATCCTCGCGCTCTCGATCACGAACCCCGCCGTCGTCGGCTCGCTCTCCAACAACGCCCTGACCTTCATCGACGGGCGACTCCTGTGGGAGAGCGACACGCCGCAGTTCGACGGAGAGTTCGCGAACCGACGCGCTCGAGCCGAGGCCTTGCCGTGCACGCACGTCCGGCACGACGAGCGGAGCGGCGCACGCGTCGCCCCGCTCGTTCCGTTCGAAGGGTCTCGGCCCCGGAACGTCGCCGCGTGCGAACGGCTCGGTCGCGGCGATCGAAGAGCGCGGTGCGAGGAGACCGACCTCGGTGGGGCGCGAAGGGGCGGCGCGGCCCCCGCGCAACGGCGTTTCATCGCCGAAAGGAGGGGGCGCGGCCCCGCGCCCGGGCATCGACGGCCCTACGAATTGCAACCTCGAAGGAGACCGTACGGGAGACTCCCAGGTCTGCGGACGTCGGCGACTTTGGGCCCTGCCGAGCCCTCGCTACACTCCTTCCCATTCCTTCTCCCTTCGGAGCGGCGCACATCGTCGTTCCGAGCCCCCGAATCCTTCTACTCCGCGGAGGAGTCAAGGCCATGCGCCTCATCACCACTGCCTCGCTCGCCCTCCTGGGCGTCGCTGCCCTCGCACCGTCCGCCCTGGCCGACGGGCGTGAGCCGGGAAGCGTCCTCGTGTACCCGGTCCACCGTTCCGAGCTGTTCAACCCGGCCGTGTTCAACGTCGTCAACGTGACGAACACGAACCGCAACGGGAACGGCGAGACCGACATCCACTTCCAGTACGTCAACGTCACGGCGACCCCGGGCGGCTTCCTCTTCGCCAACTGCACGATCGCGGACCGCGTCGAGACCCTCACGCCGGCGGACACGCTGTCCGTCCTGACGAGCTGCCACAACGGAGCCTTCGGTTCCGAGGGCTACCTGGTCGTCAGCGCCATGGACCCGGTCCTCGTCGACACCTACTGGTCGTTCAACTGGCTGATCGGCTCCGAGCAGATCGTCTCGGCCGGCGGCGGCATCTACAGCCTGAACGCCATCCCGTTCCGCTCGCCCCAGGCGAACTTCGCGGACACGGACCTCGACCAGGACGGTCGTCGTGACTTCGACGGCCAGGAGTACGAGACGATCCCGGACGAGCTCTACATCGACAGCTACATCGGCGCGATCGCGGGCAACATCGTCCTGATCAGCCTCACCGGGCCGGAGTTCCTGACCCACGTCGAGTTCATCGTCTTCAACGACGACGAGTTCCAACTCTCGGCGCAGTACGACTTCGCCTGCTGGGCGAACACGCCGCTCTCGACGATCTCGGGCTACTTCACCGCCCTTGGTCTCGCGACCACCCCGGACGACCCGACCGAGCTCGACATCAACTGCGACCAGATCCAGGAATTCGACACGGGTTGGGCCATCGTTCGCCCGACGTTCTCGCTCTCCATCACGAGCCCGAACATCACGAACCCGGCCGTGCTCGGCGCCCTCACGAACGACGCCGCGCCGTTCATGAACGCCCGCCTGATGTGGGAGTCGACGACCAAGCAGGACAACGGTTCGTTCCCGAACTGATCCGGCGCTCGACGAAAGACGCTCGACCGTTCGCGGTCGAGTCGGTACGCGGGGCGGCTTCGGCCGCCCCGCTCTCGTAGGGGAGCCGTTCGCGCGCCGCCCGGGGGTTCGGGGACCGAGGCAAGTCCTCCGGTGGCGAGGAGTTGCGCCCGCCTCGTCGAGCGGGCCGCCCCGGGCCGCGGCACGGCGCGACGGGGCCCCATTTTCGGGGTTACGCTAGGTCATCTTCCCAGCGTTCCGTCCTCCAGCCCTCCGGCTCCCCGCCTGCCCCATGCTGTTCCGCCGCACCCCGTCCACCGTTCTCGCGGTCGCCCTCCTCGCCTCCTCCGCGCTCGCCGACGGGCGTGAACCCGGCAGTGTGCTCTTCTACCCCTACCAGGGGAGCGTGCTCGGCGACGTCGAGGACGAGGAGGGGGAGGGGCCTCCGGTCAATCAGCTCGCCGTCGCCTTCCCGGTCTTCAACGTCGCCAGCGTGACGAACACGCGCCGCGACGGCGGTGGGGAGACGGACGTCCACTTCCAGTACGTGAACGTGGATGCGAACACGAATCCGTTCCTGTTCGCGAACTGCTCGATCTCGGACCGCGTCGAGACGCTCACGCCGGCCGACATGCTCTCGGTCCTCACGAGTTGCCACAACGGCAGCTTCGGCGCGTCCGGCTACCTCATGGTGTCGGCCATGGACCCGAACCAGCTCGACACCTACTGGTCGTTCAACCACCTCATCGGGTCGGAGTACGTGGTGACCGCGGGCGGCGGCATGTTCGGCCTCAACGCGCTGCCCTTCGCGTCGCCGTTGCCCGAGGGGACGAACACGGACCTCGATGCCGATGGTCGCCGCGACTTCGACGGGGCGGAGTACGAACCGATCCCCGACGAGCTCTACCTGGACAGCTTCTTCGGCGTCCTTCCGAGCTACCTCGTCCTCGCGAGCCTGACCGGACCCGAGTACCTGACCAACGTCGACTTCGTCATCTTCAACGACGACGAGTTCCAGCTCTCCGCGCAGTTCGCGTTCGCGTGCTGGTGCGAGGTGCTCCTCGCCGACGTCTCGGGCTACTTCACGGCCGAGGGACTGGCGACCACACCGGACGATCCCGCGGCGCTCGACCTCGACTGCAACGGCGTGCAGGACGTCGACACGGGCTGGGCGATCGTGCGCCCGACGATCGCGCTCTCCATCACGAGTCCGAACATCGTGAACCCGGCCGTGCTCGGTGCGAGCTACACCGTGGCCCAGGCGCTGTTCGGCGGCCGCGTGCTCTGGGAGAGCACGGCGAAGCAGACGAACGGCCAGTTCCCGAACTGACCTCGAGGGGCTGGGGGCCGCCCGGGCGCCCGCTCCCGTCGGCCGGAGCGCGCTCGCGTTCGAGCGGCTCCGCCGGCGCGCCGATGCCCGGCGCGCCCCGCGGTCCGTCCTCGGGGGCGGCCTGCGCGGCCCGGGCGCCGCGCTGCCGCACGGGGTGCCGGGCGGGGCCCCGACCGGCTCCGCGCTTCACCCGCGGAGAAGGATGTTGCAATTTTTTCACCTCCTTCGGGTGGCGTGGTAGTCTCGATCGGAGTCCGTCCTGGAGGAGGAGGGCCCAATGACTACCCCTCAAAGATCCAAGATCTGCCTGACAGTCGCTTCTGCCGGCCTGCTCGCCATGCTCGCCGCCTGCGGAAGCGGAGGAGGCTCGGGAGGCGGCGTCGCCGCCACCGCGCCGTTCGAGTTGCTCTCGATCTCCGTCACCGACGGCGACACCTGGCAGTTGAACCGTTCCATCCGTCTCGAGTTCTCGCGCGCCGTGGATCCCGCGGTGCTCGGCTCGAGTTCACTCCGCGTCGCCGACGTCGGCGGTCTTCCTGCCGGCGGAGCCTTCCTGCTCGAGTCCCCGAGCGTCGTCGTCTTCGAGCCGACCTGTCCCCAGGACCTCGACCTCGACGCCTTCGGGTTCGCGCAGGCCACGGACTACGTGCTCGACGTCGAAGCCGACGGTGATCCGAGCCCGGTGCTCTCGCAGGACGGCGAGCCGCTCGTGAAGGGCGCGCACGTCCAGTTCCGCTCGGCGGACGCGAACTCTCCGGGAGGCCCGCTGTGGGATCCCGTCGCAGGTCCCCCGGTGCCCGTCGTCCGTCCCGTCGGTTCGACCCTCGACCAGTCGTCGCGACTGGTCATCGGCGCCCAGAACTTCGAGACGTACTTCGAGTTCGTCCAGGCCTCCGGCCTCGCGGTCCCGATCCTCGACCTCCCGCTCAACCTGCCGTCGTCCTACGACAGCCTGGTGTGCGTCGCCCTCGTGCTCGACCAACCGGTCGACCCGAGCGACGAGAACCTCGAGCGTCTCGGTCTCGAGGTCCAGGTGCCGAACGGGACCTGGCAGCCGCTCGACGTCGATCGCGTTCGGGTCTCGAACATCTGCTCCGAGGGCATCCGGATCGACCTGAAGCCGAAGTACGTCCTCCCGGCCGAGTCGAAGATCCGCGTCGTGGTCGACGCCGGCTTCCGCGACATCGTCGGCGAGACGACCACGGTCCGCCGCGACGACTTCGCGATCATGGTCACGGGCGCCTACCCGTCCGGTTGGACCTTCGACCTCTTCGAGGGCTTCGACGAGGATCCGAACCTCTCGCCGGCCTTCGTCGATCCGACCACCGCGGTCCTCGTCCAGCCCGCCACGATCGCGGACGGGCGCGTGCGCGCGTCCGCCGGTTTCGCCGGCACGGGCGGGCCGACCGGTGCGTTCGACATCCACGTCAAGCCGGGTCAGACGCTCGACATCGACACGGACGGCGGCATCGTCGTCGGCGGTCCCTTCGGCGCGACGAACCTGACCCAGGAGGTCGTGAACGGCGTCGTCGAGGTGCGGAACCTCGTGATCGATCTCGGCGGCGTGCTGCGTGCCCACGGCGACCATCCGCTGGTCGTCCGTGCCACCGAGCAGATCCGGATCTACGGTCGCATCGACGTGTCGGGCTCCGACGCGAAGCACAACAGCACGGGCACGCCCGATCTCGCGAGCCTCGCGGGCGTCGGCGGTCCCGGCGGCGGACGGGGCGGGATCCCCGAACCGACCGCGACGGGCGCTGCGGCGCGCGGCGGCTCCGGTCACGCTCCGGCGCTCATGCCGAGCGGCAACGGCGGCGAGGGCGGCGAGGCCGCCTACGGCCCGATGTCGATCTCGTGGATGATGGGCGGCGGCGGCGGCGGCGGTTGCCTGGCGCTCGGCGCTGCCGGCGTCGCGGTGCCGTTCCCCGACGCGAGCACGGGCCACCCGCTGGTGTACGGCGCCGAGGACGGCCAGTTCGGCCCCTCGGGCGGACACCGCGGTCCGTCGCCCTTCGCCGACGGCAACCTCGCGAACGACTTCTGCGGCTACCGCATCGATCCCGCGACGGGGCAGCTCGTCGCCGGCGAGCTCTCGACGACGCTCGGCGGTTGCGGCGGCGGTGCAGGCGGCGACGCAGTCATCTCCGCGTCGTTCCCCAGCCCGACCGCTCCGACCGGTGAGTACCGCGGCGGCGCGGGCGGCGGCGGCGGGGGAGCCCTCGTGCTCTCCGCGCGCGACGACATCGTCTTCGGTGCGAACGCACGCGTCTTCGCCAACGGCGGCGATGGTGCACGCGGTCAGGCCTTCACCGCCAACCTCAACCTGGGCGGCGGCGGTGGGGGCGGTTCCGGCGGCTGGGTCGTGCTCGAGGCCGGCGACAAGCTCGACCTCCGACTCCTCGGCTACGAGGCGATCGAGGCGATCGGCGGCATCGGCGGTCCCGGCGGCGGCGACGACCCGGCGATCGGCGCCGGCGGTCCCGGCGGTCCCGGCGTGATCCAGATGCACGTCGCGAACCCCGACACGGACCTCCTCCTGCCGTTCGGCGCGAAGCTCAGCTCGCGGACCGAGCCCAACCCCTGGGTCCTCGCTCCGACGCAGAGCAACACGTCGCGCACGCTGTCCGACTGGATCAGCCTGCCCGTCGGTCCGACCGAGTCCAACGGTCTCGTCGACCTCGTCTTCGCCGGCATCGACAAGAGCACCGGCGAGCCGATCGACAGCGACGGCGACGGTCAGCTCGACGATCTGGCACCGGTCCTCGGTCCGGCGCTCGTCGGCCCGGGTCCGCAGCTGCCCTTCGTGGCGGCGGACGGCACCACGATCGTCGTCGACGGCGCTCCGCTGATGGGGACGCCGCAAGGACGACTCCTGGACCAGCCGGAACTCCTCGTCGGCTACCTCGTGAAGCTCACCGCGACGAGCGGCTCGGGCGTGCGTCGACACACCGTCGCCGCGGCCGAGTACGTGCCGGGGAGCCAGCAACTCAGGCTCACGACGGCGACGTCGGGCGGCTCGCTGAACGACTCGATCGCCGATCTCGGCGGCTCGGCGTCGTTCTCGCTGCACCCCCGTCACCTGCTCCTGATCACGGGGACGCAGCGCGACTTCCTCGACCCGCGCAACCAGGTCGTGGTCAGGTTCCAGCTCGCAGGTGCGGACGACGCCCTGCAGCCCGACCTCACCACGGCGACGCCCTGGACGAGCGACGTCGACTCGGTCTCGCTCACGGACAAGAAGTTCGTGCGCTTCGAGATCCGGTTCGTCGTGTCGGAGGACGTCGTCGCGCTGAACGACCTCGACATGCTGCCGGCGATCGACTTCCTGAGGTTGTTCGCCGTCCGCTGAGTCGAAGGGACGGACTCCGAAAGGGCGAGGCCCGACACGCCGTGAGGTGTGTCGGGCCTCGTTCGTTCTCCCCCGCGCGCCACTTCGTGCCGCGCGGGAGGGACCACGGAGCACACGGAGCACACGAAGAAGGACCCGTCGTGTTCCTTCGTGTGCTCCGTGTGCTCCGTGGTTCCCTGCGTGGTTCCCTGCGTGGTCTCCCGCGTCGGATCAGGGCAGGAAGCCCTTCTTGTTGTCGAGCTTGCGCGGCAGGTACTGCTCGATCACGAAGTTGAGCCCCCACTTCGCGAGGGCCTGCTGCTCGGCGCGGACGCCCATCTTGAGCAGTTGGTTGATCGCCTTCACCCAGGGCTTGTGCCGCTGGAAGAAGGGGTCGTTCTTGAGGGCGTCCTTCGCACGCTTCACGTCGACCTGCTGGAGCGGGTGCGTCGCGTCCTCGAGCTTGAAGTCGATGATGTCCTGCGGCGTGACGCCGAGGTACTGGGCGCGCGGGACGCAGAAGAACCGGTTGATGTGGGCGGCGTTGCCCGAGCCGACCTTCAGCGTGCGGTAGATGTTGCCGATGCCGTAGGGGTCGCAGTCGACGAAGCAGTAGACGGGGAGCTTCTTGTCGTCGGAGAGCCGGCGGATGAAGCGGCGCTGCGCGCGAGAGGGGACTCCGCCCATCGAGATGATGATGCAGTTCGCCGCGCGCCAGTACTTGTGGTCGTTGAGGCGGTTGAACATACCGGCCGTCTCGATGGCCAGGACGAACTTCGCCTTCGTCTCGAAGCGCAGGTGCTCGACCGAGCTCGGGATCGTGTACGCGCCGCTGCCCATCTGGGTGCAGTCGATGCGAATCTCGCGGCCCGTCTCCTTGTCGTGGTCGATGACCACGAGCTCGCCCGCGAGCGCCCCGCCGTGCTCCTCGGGGCGGTAGCGGAGCTGCTCGCGCGACAGACCGTCGAGGCTCGCCATCGCCTCGATGTCGTCCATCACCGTGTCGGACTCCGGCTGGTCGTTGAAGCGGCACTCGCCCCAGTTCTTGCTGACGTAGTACGCCTCCCGCTTGGTCGCGAAGTCGTCGTTCTCGACCATCTCCTTCGAGAGCGACATGAGGCGCAGCGTCTGCGCGAAGCTCTTGACGGTGTTCACCGAGAGAGCGCGCGCCTTGCGGCCCTTGCCCAGCTCGAAGTAGCCCTTCTTCTCGTCGTACTCGACGTTCGAGAGGCTCCTCACCGGGAACTTGAGCTCGGGCAGGATGCGTTGGTCGATCGACTTCTGCACCCGCGTCGCCGTGTCGCTGATGAGCTGAAGCGTGCGCACGTCCTCGTCGCTCGCCGATCCGGAGGACTTCTTCGCGGGCGCCGACTCGGGCGCCTTCTTCGTGACTCTCTTCGCGGCCTTCTTCGCCATGTCGGTCGTGGGGCCCGTCGCGGGCCCGGGTGTTCACTGCGATCTCGTGGTCAGGACGTGCGTCGCGCCAGCGCGGCGTCGAGCGCCGCCCACAGGTGGACGACGTAGCCGAGACGGAGACACCACCACAGCACCGCGGCGAGCGCGAGGAGCGCCGCGCCGCGCGCGTACCGCCGCTGGAGCGCCTGCCCGGAACCCGGGAGGGCGAGGCTCGCGAGGCCGAGCGCGAAGGGGTGGATCCGGTCGGTCATCGTCCGCGTCAGAACTTGCGGCTCTTGTGCAGGACGTCCTCGAGCGTCTCGACCGTGCCGTCGCGCTCCTTGTCCGTGAGGTCGAGGATCTCCTGCAGCGCAATGCCGATGTGGGGGATGTACTTCTCGATGTAGCTGCGCTTCTCGAACTCGCGCTTGAGCCGCTTGCCCTTGCGGATGTGCGTGCCGAGCTTGCGGCCGACGTCCTGCAGCGCGAGTCGGATCTCCTTGATGATCTCGGGGTAGGAGGCGAGGGCCTCCTTCGACTCCGAGGTGAAGGGGACCCACACGCTCGCGATGTGCACGAAGAGCGCCATCGGCCCGATGGGGACGGCGCCGCGCGGTTGGGTCAGACCGTAGGACTTCCAGTTGGTCTGGATGACGCCCTTCGTGATCGCGCAGCCCGACTGCTGGTGGAGGAGCGGGACGCGGTTCGCGAAGCGCAGGATGCGAACGGGTTCGTCGGCGTCCGCGACGAGGTCCTCCGTCGCCTCCTTCGCCGTCTTGCGCTTCTGGATGCGGCCGGTGTCGGTCACCTCAAGGCCGACTCCGCCCGGCTTGCCGTAGGCGAGTCCGACCTCGATCTGGAACGGGTTGCCGCGGTAGACCGCGGGCGGACGCGTGGTCGCCGCGTAGAAGTCGGCATCGATCTCCTTGCGAAGCCCGGCGAGGACGAGTTCCTCGCCGATCGGCGCGATGCAGTCCGTCGACGGAGCGGAGATCTTGGTCTTCTCGATCGCGGCGTGGAGCGCGTTCGCCTCCTCGCGCGCGATCCGCGAGGGATAGCTCTTGAGCGTGAGCCCCTTGCCGGCGGCGTCGACGATCTCCTTCGCGACCTTCGGTCCGACGCGGCTGAACTCCTCCTGGAGGAAGCCGCCCAGCGAACGCGCCTCGGTCGACTTCAGCATGTTGATGAGCATGCCGAGCTCGACGCCGTGCGGGTGCGGCTTGATCTCGGCGGTCTCGCGCGGGAGTTCCTTCGTCGAGCGTTCGTACGTGACCTTCTCGCCGCCCGGGTCGACGTAGTGGATCGTGAGGTGCGGGTTCGCGATGGCCGACTGCTTGAGGTACATGTCGACGGATCGCTGACCCTTCTGGTAGCGGCCCTCCATCTCGATCTCGACCCGCGTGCCCTGACCGTGCTCCCAGTCCACCTCCTCGTCGTGGTGGATCTCGGGCCGGTTCTTGGCGGTGTCGATCGAGAGGTGGTACTCGCGCGCCTTCGCGCGCTTCCCGGGGCGCGAGAGGATGCGCACGGGCTTGCCCGTCGTGAGCTGGCCGTACATGCCGGCCGCGGCGATACCGATGCCCTGCTGTCCGCGCGTCTGGCTGAGCTTGTGGAACTTCGAGCCGTAGAGCAGCTTGCCGAAGATCTTGCCGACCTGGTCGCGCACGATGCCGGGGCCGTTGTCCTCGACGGCGACGCGGAAGCGTCCCTCCTGGTCGGTGGCGGAGATCTCGACCGTGACCTCGGGCAGGATGCCCGCCTCCTCGCAGGCGTCGAGCGAGTTGTCGACGGCCTCCTTGACGGCGGTGAGCAGCGCCTTGAGCGGCGAGTCGAAGCCGAGCAGGTGTCGGTTCTTCGTGAAGAATTCGGCGACGGAGATCTCGCGCTGGCGGGCCGCCATCGTCTCCGCCGTCGCGCGCTGCGGAGCATCACTTGCTGCGGCCTTCTTCGTGCGCTTCCCGCGCGCGGCCGCTGGCGGCGCTTCGCGCGTCTGGGGTTCTTCGAGGTCGAAGAGCGTCGGCGCGGTGCCGTCGGGAGCGGAGGAGTCGGTCATGGTGCTGTGCGAAGAGGCGGCGGACGTCGCCCGCAACGAGACTTCATAGCCGCCGAGGTCGAGCCTTCGCAACGCGCGTCGAGGGCGCCTCCCCGCCGCGGCACGACGATCGCTCGTAACTCGCTCGAATCGCCGGATTCGAGCGGGAATCGGCCGTTCCGGGCTCCGGTCAGGCGAACTCGAGCGCGCGCGCGACGGACCACGCGATTCCCGCCGCGAGGAGCACGAGCATGGGTTTGCTGGTCAGGCAACCCGACTCGAGATAGCGCTTCTGCAGCGAGCCGCCGCACTCCGGACACGAGCGCGGCACCGGCTCGGGCAGGTCCGCCCGGCAGTGCGGGCAACGATCGGTGTCGAGGATTCTGGGACTCACGCGCGTTCAGGAGTGGTGGGGGACCGCCGAGAGCGTAGCGTCGACGAGATCGTGCGCCGCGGCACGCCGTCGGAACTCCTCGAGCGTCGCGGCGAGTTCGTCCTCGATCTCGTACGAGCACTCCTCGAGCAGGTAGTTGAGCAACGCGGCCTCGGGCAGTCCGGCCGCGCGAGCGTGGTCCCGCGCGCACGCGGCGGCTGCCGCCGCTCCGACGACCCGCGAGTCCCGGAAGAGCCGCTCGCGCCCCTCGACGGGCGCGCCCGGAGCGACGATCCAGACGGCGAAGGCGAACGGCAGACCCGTGGCTCGGACCCAGGTCGAGCAGAGGTCGACGCGCGGGAGCGCCGGGACCTCGAGCGACTCGCGCAGCGCCGCGTCGCCGATCCGCAGCCACCCGTCCGCGTCGCTCGCGCGCGGGTCCTCGTCGGCTCCCGTCTCGAGCAGTTCGGCGTCGAGGCCGAGATCGGTCGCGAGGACCCGCAGGAGTGCGCTCGTCGTCCGGCTCGCCGGGTCGAGCGCGATCCGGCGAACGTCGGACAGGGGGCGCCGGAGGAAGAGGCGGATCGACGCGAGCTCGCCGCGACCGACGACGGCGAGCCCGGGCAGGTAGCGGTAGCCGGGTCGCCGGAAGAGCTCGATCGAGCTGACGAGTGCGACGTCGAGCGAGCCGTCGCGGAGTCCGGCGACGAGGCGCGCCGGTACCGCTCGGACGAGTTCGACCTCGCCCTCGCACGCTCGCGACCCGAGACCGAGGTCGAGCGGGCGCCCCACGAGGTAGGGGACCGAACCGACTCTCAAGGGTCGCCGTCGCATCGCGCGAATGTAGCAGGCGCGTCGCACGCGGGCCGCGGTCCCGCGGCCGCTATCCTCTCGTCGATGCGGCCGAGCGTCTTCCCCTGGGAACCGTTCCAGAGCTACGAGCTGCTCGACTCCGGCGCGGGGCGCAAGCTCGAGCGCTTCGGCGCGTTGGTGCTCGACCGACCCGACCCGCAGGCGCTGTGGCGACCGCGACTCGACGACTGGTCGCAGGCGCACCTCGTCTTCGTGCGCGAGTCCGATCGCGGCGGGCGCTTCGAGGCGCGACGTCGGCTCCCCGAAGGAACGACGGCCGAGGGGTGGACGGTCGACGTCGCTCCGCGCGGCGTCTCCGGCGTCCGCGCGCTCCTGCGTCCGACACCCTTCAAGCACGTCGGGCTCTTCCCCGAGCAGGCTCCGAACTGGGCGCGCGTCGCCGGTTCGAGGTCGTCGTTCGGCGGGTCGGCGGCGCTCCTCAATCTCTTCGGCTACACCGGCGTCGCCTCGATCTGCGCCGCGCGCGCCGGTTTCGCGGTGACCCACGTCGACGCGTCGAAGGCGTCGCTCGACTGGTGCGCGGAGAACCGACGCGCATCCGGACTGGACGACGACGCCGTGCGCATGGTCCACGACGACGCCCTCGTGTTCGCGCGCCGCGAGCTGCGCCGCGGGAACCGCTACGAGGTGGTGCTCCTCGACCCGCCGCACTTCGGTCGGGGTCCGAAGGGCCAGCGTTGGCAGCTCGAGGACGACCTCGTCGAGCTCCTCGACGTCGTGCGCGAACTCCTCGCCGATCGCTGTCTGCTCGTGCTCTCGACCTACGCCGTCGGGCACTCGCCGCTCGCGTTCCTGAACCTGCTCGCGACGTTCGAGGGTGGGAGGGCCGACGTCGGCGAGCTCGCCGTGCCCGAGTCGGGTGACGGCGGACGGCTCTTGCCCTGCGGATTCTGCGCGCGGTTCGAGCGCGGTCTCGGGACGTGACGGCGAGCCTCGACGTCCTCTTCGCGGACAACCACCTCCTGGTGGTGTCCAAGCCGGCCGGCGTCCCGACGGTGCCGGACGCGTCCGGCGACGTCAGCCTGCTCGACATGGCGCGTGCGTGGATCGAGCGCGAGCACGACAAACCGGGGCGCGCGTTCGTGGGCGTCGTCCACCGCATCGACCGTCCGGTCTCCGGCGTGGTGTGCTTCGCACGCACCTCGAAGGCGGCGTCGAGGTTGACCGCCGCGTTCAAGGAGCGTCGCGTCGACAAGACCTACCTCGCCGTGGGAGCGGGATCGCCCCGGCGCGCACGCGGTGTCGTCGAGCAGTGGATCTCGAAGGACCGCCGCACCGGTGCGGTTCGCGCGGCCGCGCACGAGACGGAACGAGCGCAGCGTGCCGTCACCGCCTACGAGGTCCTGGCGCGGGGCACGTTCCACGGTCGGCCCGTCGCGCTCCTCCGCTTCGAACCGGAGACCGGACGGCCGCACCAGATCCGGCTCGCCGCGCGGTCGCTCGGACTCCCGCTCCTCGGCGACCTCCGACACGGCGCCGGGGAACCGCTCCCGGACAGGAGCGTGGCCCTGCACGCGTGGAAGCTCGCTCTCGACCACCCGACGAAGAAGGAACGCACCGAATGGAAGTGCCCGCCGCCACGTTCACCGTGGTGGCGGGCGTTCCCCCTGCCCGAGTGAAACCGGCGGACTCCCTCTACCGGGCCGTCTCCGACTCGCTCGCGGCCCGCGCGCGTTCGAGTGCGACACGAGCGAGCGCGATCTCGACCGCGCGCGCACGTTCCGCTCGCTCGCGCTCCTCGCCGCCGAGGAAGTACGGCGCCACGCGAAGGAGCGAGTCCTCCTTGGGCTCCGCGTCGCCGAGCGGGATCTCCGCCCGGAGTCCCGCGGGCACCGGCATGTGGAACGGCAACGGGTCCGCTCGGAGCTCGAGGTCGTAGTCGCTCGTGCCGGAGTACGCGACGACGACCAGGTGGAAGTCGACGCCCGCGCCGGGCACGTCGAACGAACCCCACTCGTCGCCCGCCGAGTCCCAGTGCGCGACGACCTCTTCGAGGAACGGGTCGACCAGGCAGAGGTCGAGGTCCGCGGTGCCGTCGTACGCGGCGAGATGGAACTCGACGCGCGCCGGCGACATCGCCTGGAACGCGAACGCGTCGGTCGCGTCGTAGCCGAAGCCCCATACGCCGCACACCGAGCCGCGGATCACGAGCTGTTCCGGCGGGTAGAGCGGACCGATCGGCTGGGGATGGCGCGAGTCGTCGTTCGGCTCCGCGTCGTAGTAGTACGGCGTCGGTTCCCCCGGGACGAGCACGCCGTGCCGCGTGCACGCGCTCGACGCGAGAAGTGCCGTGAGGACGAGGACGGTCGTGGGTCCGTGCAGTCGGTGGATGGACATGGGTGCCTCCCGGAGAGGTCGCTCGCGCGTCCACCGAGGAGGTCGGTCCACCCGGGACCGGTCGTTCGAGGGGCCTCGGAGGTCGCGCGAGATCACCCTGCGCAAGGCGCGTGCCGATCGCGCGGAGAGGGGGAGGCGTGGGCGCGGTCGACGAACTCGAGGAGGAGCCCCGGTGGGCCGCGGGGGATCCGAGGCGGCCGCGCCGCGGCTCCTGCGGGAGGCTCTGGGTCGGCGCAGTGGCCGAGACGGCGCCCCATCTGCCCGAGGACCCGGATTTCGACGCCGATGACGCCGACACCCGGGAGTTCCATGGCGTGATCGTTCAGCACGTCACCTGGACCGAGCACCGCTGCCAGTGCGGCTTCGAGTTCGGGGAGTACCTGCTGGTCGACTGCGAGACCATCGTCGACGACGACTGGGAGCTGTTCGAGGTGACGTCCACCCCGACACGACCGCCGGATCGGTTCGCAACGGGCGTGATCGACATTCAAGAGTCGCCGATGGGCTACATCGTGATCTCCGGCGAAGCGAAGTTCGTCCACCACTCGGACCTCGAAGACGACAACAACACCCGCGACAAGGAGTGGAACAGGACACCCGGCCCCGACGGCGAGATCACCGTCGAGGTCAACGTCAAGGAGACCTCGACGGGCCTCGCGCCGAGCGGCAAGGAACTCCCCGAAGGCGTATCGTGGGACGACGACTTCGGCGACAAGGGGCAGGATCTCGACACGAAGTCCCTGCTGTACGTGTCGAACGACTGCCAGGGCGCCGCTCTCCAGTTCACCGACGTACTCCCTGCTCACCAGGACCGACGAGCATGAAGCACCACGTACCGACGAGCATCGCGATCGTCCTCACGTCGATCACCGTCGCGGTGCTCTCGACGTGCCGCGGCCCCGCTCCGCGCTCGGTGGCGCCGACGCCGGCGCAGCAGACGCCGGAGCAGGATCCCGAGCCCGCGCAGATGGCCGACATCAACGTCACCGGGGACGTTCGAACGATCGGTGGAGCGAACTACTCGGGCGTGTTGACGCTGTGCTTCGATCACGACATCGACGGCAAGACCTATTCGTACACGCGCACGGAGTGGGTCACCGACGGCGAGCTCGACGCGACGATCTCGATGCCCAACGTGCGCGTCGGGATGACGGTGAACGTCGATGCCTGGCAAGGGTCGACCGTCGCGAACAGAAGCACGGCGGTCTTCTTCTCCGGGACCGAGGGCTACGGCTTCCATCGCTCGACCTTCGTAGGCGAGAGAGTCGGTGTCCCGACTCTGCCGTTGGGTCTCAGCTATCTGAGCCGACCTCCCCTCGTCGCCGAAGTCACGGTCGGGGAGTCCACCGACACGGGCGACGCCACCCTGATGATCACGCCTGGTGCACGGACCTTCAGCTGGCTTCGAGCCGTCGGGCGTCGAGAGTCGGGCGCCGTCCCGCGAACGGTCGACGCGTACTCGTGGAACGCTGCGGACGTCCTGACGATCGCGCTCGAGGTCGACGGGCTCTTCTCGGAGGTCTACAGCGTGCCGCGGGAGGGGAGCATCACCGTCCCGATCCCCAAGTACGCGGAACTCGCCGGCACGTTCTCGGCGACCTCGTATCCAAGCGTGAGTCGGATCGGCATCTTCCCGTCCGCGGACTACGTGGCCTTCACGCCGACGAAGCCGGTGGGCTACGAGCGACGCATGGAGGCGTACTACCGGCTGCTCGGGACCGAAGTCGTCAGTCCGGACGACGACAACCCGGGCACGTTCGCGGACCCGTATCTCCTCCCGTCGACGGCATACACCATCGAGCTGTGGTCGCGGGACGCGCTCAGCGCGAGTGTTCCGCTCGCCGTCGCGACCGTGACGACGGGCGCGTCGGGCAGCACGACGACACTCGTGGTCCCCTGATCCTTGCGCGAGCCGCCTCGACAGCAAGGGGCCGAATCTCGACACGAAGTCCCTGCTGTACGTGTGGAACGACTGCCAGGGCGCCGCTCTCCAGTTCACCGACGTACTCCCTGCTCACCAGGACCGACGAGCATGAAGCACCACGTACCGACGATCATCGCGATCGTCCTCACGTCGATCACCGTCGCGGTGCTCTCGACGTGCCGCGGCCCCGCCCCGCACTCGGTGTCGCCGACGCCGGCGCAGCAGACGCCGGTGCAGGATCCCACGGCGTACTTCAACCCCATGAAGGCCACCGTCGAGGTCACCGGCGACATCAAGACGATCACCGGCGATCCGTACACGGGGGACGTCACGCTTCGCTTCAAACACAAAGATGGGACGAGCAGCGGTTCGTGGTCCCACAGACGATCGAGTGGGTGAACAACGGGACCCTGGTCGCCGACGTCGAGTTCCCAGCTGGGCGCGCCGGCGTCACGGTCTCCGTCGAAGCGTGGATGGGCGACTTCGTCTCGCTCCGCGACTCCGGCGTGTTCTTCGACTCGGCCGATGGGTGGGGGTTCGCGCGGTCGACCGACATCCGCAGCCGCAACGGGGAACTGTCGCTGCCGCTCGGCCTCTCGTACATCGCACGACCGCCTGTGGTCGCGTACCTCACCGTCGGCGAGACCGGGGACAGCGGAACCGCGCCGGTGCTCGTTGCCCCGGGGACGCTCGAACGTCACCGCGTCGTGGCGAACGGGAAGTCCGAGGGCGGCACGGTGCCACGCACGGTCACGGCCTACTCGTGGAACATGTCGGACGCGTGGAGCGCGGCCGTGCGGGCGAACGAACGCGTGTCGGAGCCCGCCCACTTCTCGCGAGAGGCTGCCGTCACCCTCCCGTTGCCGGAGTACGCGAACATCGAGGGGACCTACTCCGTCACGACCTACCCCGGCGTCGTGCACATCGTCTACGTGCCGACCGCGACCTACACGGCGTTCCAGCCGCAGGCAGCCGAGGGCTACCCGCGCTTCAAGGAGTCGTACTCCCGCCTGCAGAAGTTCGGGATCTCGAGCCCCGACTTCAACGACCCTGGACACTTCAGGAACCTCTACCTCGAGCCGGACACCGCGTACACGATCGAACTCTGGAGCGCGCCGGCGCACTACGCGGGGACACCCACCGCCGTCGCGACCGTGACGACCGGCGCGCCGGGCAGCACGACGACACTCGCGGTCCCCTGATCCTGGCGCGAGCCGCCGGTCTCGGATCGTCGGCGGTTCGCTCACCATCGTCGTCGAGACGCGCTGCTCGTGCCGCCTCTCGGGCTCGAAGGGCTCGCGTCGCGTCGGTGCGGACCGGGCACCGTGGGTGCGGTTCCCGGGCTGCCCTCACACGCACTCGTGGACGACTCGGTAGAGCGTGTCGCGCTCGACCGGGATGCGCCCCGCGTCGCGGATCCACTGCACGAGCTCGCGCCGCTCGACCTCCTGCGGCGTCGTCGCTCCGGCGTCGTGGTAGATGTGTTCCTCGACCACGGTCCCGTCCACGTCGTCCGCGCCGAACGACAGGGCGACCTGCGCCACGGGCACGTCCATCAGGATCCAGTAGGCCTTGACGTGCTCGACGTTGTCGAGCAGCAGGCGTCCCAGCGCGATCTCGCGCAGTTCGTCGACAGCGGTGGGGCCCGGCAGGTGCGACCACTCGTTGTTCGCGGGGTGGAACGAGAGCGGGACGTAGGTCTGGAAGCCGCCCGTCTCGTCCTGCAGCGCGCGCAGTCGCAGGAGGTGGTCGACCTTCTCCTCCGCGGTCTCGACGTGACCGTGGAGCATCGTGCAGTTCGAACGCAGCCCGGCGCGGTGCACCTCGCGGGCGACCTCGAGCCAGCGCGTGCCCGAGATCTTGTTGGCGTAGCCCTCGCGTTGCACGCGCTCGCTGAAGACCTCGGCGCCGCCGCCGGGGCACGAGTCGAGACCGGCCTCGACGAGGTCCGCGAGGACCTCCTGCAGGGTCTCCTTGCCCGCCTGCTCGCGCCCCTTCCTCCAGATCTGGTCGAGCTCGACCATCGTGAAGGCCTTCACGTGGATCGACGGCCGCGCCGCCTTCGCGGCGCGCAGGATGTCGAGGTAGTAGTCGTACGGGATCTTGGGCCACACGCCCGCGACCATGTGGACCTCGGTGATCGGCGCGTGCGCGAGCGCGCGGATCTTGGCACCGACCTCGTCGGGGGAGAGGATGTACGCGCCGGCCTGGCCCGGCAGTCGGTCGAACGAACAGAACCTGCAGAACTTGTTGCAGTAGTTCGTGTAGTTGACGTGCTGGTTGACGTTGAAGTACGCCCGATCGCCGTGCAGTCGCTCGCGAACCACGTTCGGGAGGGCCCCGACCTCGTGGAGGTCGGGATGGGCGTAGAGCGCGAGTCCGTCCTCGAACGTCAGCCGTTCGCCACGCTCGACCTTCGAAGCGATCGCGGGGAACGAGCTCATCGGACCGCCTCCTTCCAGGCGGGCGGGCGCGCGTCCTCGAGCGTGCGAGGCCCCGACGGGCAGTTCTCGCGCTCGTCGTCGATGCCGTACCACGAGTTTCGGCGACGCGGCGTGAATCCCGCACCGCTGATCATCCGTTCGATCCGGTCGATCCCCTCGAGGCGCATGCAGCCCGCCGCGGAGACGACGTTCTCCTCGAGCATCGTGCCGCCGAAGTCGTTGCAGCCGTGGAGGAGCGTGATCTGGGCCATCTTCATGCCCTGGGTCACGTACGACGTCTGGATGTTCTCGAAGTTGTCGAGGTAGATGCGCGACAGCGCCTGGACGCGGAGGTACACGGCGGGCGTCACGCGCTCCGGGTAGTCCTGCTCCTCCGGGACGCCGTCGGGCTGCATGTTCCAGCAGGCGAAGGCGGTGAAGCCGCCCGTCTCGTCCTGGAGCGAGCGCAGCCGTTCGAGGTGCTCGACGCGTTCGGCCGGCGTCTCGACGTGGCCGAACATCATCGTCGCCGACGAGCGGAGACCGGCTTCGTGCACCTTCCGGTGGACGTCGAGCCAGCGATCGGTCGTCGTCTTCTTCGGTGCGATGATCTTGCGGACGCGCTCGACGAGGATCTCCGCGCCCGCTCCGGGGACGCTCCCGAGGCCGGCGTCGACGAGGTCGCTCACCACGTCCTCGACGGGGCGTTTGTCGAGCTTCGAGAGGTGGTCGATCTCCGGGGCCGACAGCGCGTGGAGGTTGATCTGCGGGTAACGCTCGCGCAGGTCGCGGAAGAGCTCGCACCACCAGTCCGTCCGCAGGTAGGGGTGGTGGCCGCCCTGCATGAGGACCTGGCGACCGCCGAGCGCCGCGAGCTCGTCGAACTTGCGGTGGATCTCCTCGCGCTCGAGCACGTAGGCCTCGGCGTGCTTCGGCCTCCGGTAGAAGGCGCAGAATCCGCAGTCCGTGATGCACACGTTCGTCGGGTTCACGTTGCGGTCGACGACGTACGTGACGACGGGTTCGGGGTGGAGCCGTCGACGGACGTGGTGGGCGAGGGCTCCCAGGGTCGCGAGGCTCGCTCGTTCGTGCAGGACGAGCGCCTCCTCGGGCGAGATCCTCGCGCCGTCGCGCACGCGGTCGGCGATCCGCGCGACCTCGGCATCCTGCGAGGACGCCAGCGGGGAGCGCCACGCGGTCGTCCTGGGCTCGTCGCTCGGTCGATCCATGGCCGAGAATCATAGGCCCTGGGGCGCGGCATCGAGGATCGTCGTGCTCGCCGATGTACCCTGCGCGACACGTGCGCACTTCCGCGATCGCACTCCTCCTGGCCCTCGCTCCGGGCGCCCGAGCCGGCGTCCCCGACGGGCTCGGGTCCGTCGTCGCCGGGCTCGGCGGATCCTCCGGGCGCGCGCCGCAGGTCCGCTCGGGCGACGACCGCGTGCTGCCGCGCGTCCCGACGGGTTGGTCCGCCGCGCCGCTCGACCCGATCCAGGAGGACGGCGGCGTCGCGGCGGCCTTCCGGCGCGCGCGCGCCGCCCTCCGAGGGCCGACGGCCGACGCGGCCGCAGCCTGGATCCTCGCGCGGCTCGCGGAGTCGGACCGCGCCGACGTCGACGCCGCCCTCGCGCTCGACGCCGCGCTCGGTCCTCCCACGTACGTCCTCGGGCCGCTGCACCGAGCGCTCGACGCGGACGACGTGCTCCTCGCCCTCGTCGCCGCGCGGCGCACGGCGTCGCGCCACGCCGCCTGGGCCGCGTCGCTCCGCACGATCGCGGTCCGCGACGCGCGCTACGCGCGAGCCGCGCTCGTCGCCGGTGCGCTCGCGGAGGCGCCGGGACGCTCCACGACGGACGACCTGGTCGCCTGCGCCCCCGGGTCGCCGCGGACGCGGAGCGCGGTGCTCGAACTCGCCTTCCGGCTCGAGGCCGAGCGCTGCTCCCTCGCCCGCACCCGCTGGTTGTCCGACTGGGCGCGCACCGGCGAGGCCGCCGGGACCCACCCGGTCGAGGCGAGCTGGCCGGCCATGCAGACACTCTCGGCCGCCGGTGAGCTGCGCGCCGCGTGGTGGAGCTGGGTCGCGGCCGCGGACCTCGACGTCCCGGCGACGGAGCGCGCGGACCTGCGCGAGCGCCAGCTCGAGATGCTCCGTTCGATCGACCCCGACGCGACGTGGCCCACGGAGCTCGCGCGCGAAGCGCCGGCCGTCGCCACACCGACCTCGCGCGACCCGCTCGTCGCCCTGCTCACCCACGTCGCCGACACGAGTCGCGTCGAGGACGTCCGCGCGTGGTGCCTCTTCTCGGCCGCGACGCTGCTCTCCGAGGTCGCGCCCGTCGACGACGCCGCCGCCGTCGCGCTCCTCGAGCGGATCGCGAAGGAGCACGTCCGTCACGAGCTGGCGACCGTCGCGCTCGGCGCGATCTTCCGACTCGAGCACCTGTCGATCGGCGACGTGGTCCCGACCTTCGACCGCCCCGACGTCCTGGGCCGCACCATCGACCTCGCCTCCAAGCGCGGACGCGTCGTCGTCCTCGCCTTCTACGAGGACGGTCCCTTCGTCGAGCGCGACCTCCTCACCGTCCTCGACCAGTTGGTCCTCCTCTACCCCCGCTCGCGCTTCGAAGTCGTCGCCGTGAACGTCGACCCCGACGTCGACGCCGCGCGCGACCGCCTCCTCTCCGCCGGACGCGAGTGGGAGGCCTCCTACCAGGGCGCGCGCTCGGGCCCGTGGCCGGCGGCGTGGGGGATCCGCAGCTTCCCGAGCGTGTTCGTGCTGGATCGGAACGGGGTGATTCGGGCGCGGGACGTTTTTGGGGGGCGCTTGACTTCGGCGGTCCTCGATCTGATCGGCGCCCGCTAGGTACTGTCCCCGCTCGCTGGTGATCACCCCCTCACCGCGACGAGGGGGTCGCGCCAGGTGAGGAAGCGCTGGGGATCGATCTTCGCGTCGCACAGTCCGAGCTGCTGCGCGGCGCTCACCCTCTGCCGCGCGGCGGGCTCGCTGCGCCAGCCGTCGACGTAGTTGCGGAAGGCCACGACGACGTCGAGGTGTTCCCCGAGGCGCGCCCGTCGCTTCGACGCGGCCCACGTCTGACGCACGAGTCGCGACAGCAGATCGCGCAGCCGCGCGAGCGTGTGGTTGATCGGGAAGAGCGGGCTCGAGCGCCCGCGCTGCGCGCGCCCGTCGATCCTCCGGTGCACGAGCCGCTCGCCGAGCGCGCGCTGGAGCCGGCTGCGGTAGCTCGCCTTCTTGTCCGTCGTGACGTGCACCGGACCGCTCGTCGCCGCAGCCGCGACGAGCGCGTCCACCGTGCTCGCGACCGCCGCGACCGAGCCGCTCCTTGCGCACCCCTCGGCCGCCTCGTACCGCGCCTTCACGGCCTCCTCGGCCGCGTTCCGATGGCCGCGCGCGGGGAGCGTGGCGACCTCGGTGCTCACGATGAACCCCGTCGTCTCCTCGATCAGGACGGGCACCGTGAGGGGCTTGAGCTTGCGGTGCTCCTCGTAGTCTCGAGCCTCGTCGAACTGGAACGACGAGCCGAGACCGCCGCGCTCACGGCGCGCGCGAGCTGGAAGGCGTGGAAGTCGTGGCAGTGGTGCGCGAGCCTCGCGAACCGGCGCACGACGTGCGAGCGACCGACGCCGAGGCTGCGGGCGGTCTTGCGCAGCGTCGTCTTGCTCGCGAGCGCGACGAACACCGCGAGCAGCGTGTCGGGTCGGCGCAGCCGATAGTCGAGGCGGAACGTCTGCGACGAGAACGAGCGGCCGCAGATCAAACACTCGAAGCGCTGGACGAGTCGCCCGTCGAGCGCGCGCCGGAAGGTGCCGCGGCGCCGGAAGCGGAAGGGCGCGCCGGGAACCGAAGCCGAGCAGCCCCCGAGCGGGCAGCGGGGCGGGAGGAAGGAACGGTCGTCCGAGCGAGATCCCTGCGCGTGATCCATGCCGGAAGGACCGGCGGATCGCGGCTCGGTTGCAGGGAGAAGGCGATTTCCTCACCAGCGAGCGGGGACAGTACCGAGGGCGGTGGCGGCGTGTTCCGCGTCGGCCAGGTCGTGGTAGATCCCGAACCCCACCCTCAACCGATCCCCCCGCGCATCCACCACCACCCCGCGCTCGCCCAGCCACCGCGCGATCGCACCCGCGTCGTCGCGGCGGAAGCAGACGAAGTTCCCGCGCCGCGTCGAGTCGGGACCGGGGAGCACGTCGTCGGGGGAGAGGGAGCCGGCGCGGCCTGCGCGCACGTGGTCGAGGAACGCGGTCTGGATCGCGACGACGTGGTCGTGGATCGCGCGGGGCGTCAGTCCTTCGTCCGCGAGCCAGCGTTGGACGGCGGCGAAGCGGTAGAGACCCGTGGGGTCGAAGGTCGAACCGAAGAAGCGCGTGGCGTCCGGCGCGTACGCGACGCCGCCGTCGCTGCGGGCGAGGGTGTCGAAGCCGGCGAACCAACCGGTGTCGACGGGACGCTCGTGCACGCCGGGGGGGCAGTGCAGGAAGCAGACGCCCTCGCCGCTCATGGCGTACTTGTAGCCGCCCGCGACGTAGAAGACGCGGTTCGACGCGGCGCCGACGCTCGTCTCGAGCGCCATGAAGCCGTGGTAGCCGTCGACGACGAGCACCGCATCGGTCTTCGCCGAGGTCAACACGTCGAAGACCTCCTCGAAGTGCCAGCCCGAGTCGAACATCACCTGGCTCACCCAGACGAGGTCGTGGCGGTCCTCGGCGAGCACGGCGGCGAAGCGATCGGCGAAGGTGTCGAACGGCTCGACGGGGACGACGTCGCGGGTGGCGCGTCCCGCCTCGACCCAGCGTTCGGCCTGACGGGTGAAGCTGTGGAACTCCGAACCCGAGGAGAGGAGCCGCACGGGGCGGTCGTGCGGGAACGAGCTGGCGAGTCGGACGAGGAACTCGTGCGTGTTCGGTGCGACGACGACGCTCGAGGGGTCCGGTAGGTGGAGGAGCGCCGCGATGCGGCTGCGGACCTCGGGCAGGACCTCGCCGAGGACGCGGTCCCACTTGCCGTCGAGGAGGCGGGCGGCGTCGTCCCACGCGGCGATCTGGGCGTTCCGCGACACGTCGGGCCACGGGTGGTGGCTGTGCGCCGCGAGGTGGAGCCGCTCGGGATGAGCGGCGAGAGCGTGCGAGAACGACGACTTGTAGCTGCGCATCGGGCGTTCGAGCGCCCGATGCGCCCGCTCCCGCCATTAGACTCTTCGCCCCCGACTCGTCCCAAGGACCCTCCGCACCGTTCCGACCGCGAACAGCCCGCCATGACCACCAAGGACGTCCAGTTCATGGAGAAGATCGTCTCCCTCTGCAAGCGCAGGGGATTCGTGTTCCCCGCGTCGGAGATCTACGGCGGCATCGGCAACACCTACGACTACGGTCCGCTCGGCGTCGAGCTGCTGCGCCGCGTGCGCGAGGCGTGGTGGACGTCGGTGGTGACCGAGCGGACGGACGTCGTGGGGCTCGACTCCGCGATCATCCAGAACCCCAAGGTGTGGGAGACCTCGGGACACGTCGGAGGCTTCTCCGACCCGATGGTCGACTGCAAGAAGTGCAAGGCGCGGTTCCGGGCCGACAAGCTCGAGGACGCGCGCTGCCCGGAGAAGCCCTCGAAGCAGCCCGGCGCGTGCGAGGGGGAACTCACCGAGCCGCGCGCGTTCAACCTGATGTTCAAGACGAACGTCGGGCCGGTCGAGGGTGCGGGGTCCGTCGCCTACCTGCGACCGGAGACGGCGCAGGGCATCTTCCTCAACTTCCTGAACGTGATGAACTCGGCGCGCACCAAGCCGCCGTTCGGCATCGCCCAGATCGGGAAGAGCTTCCGCAACGAGATCACGCCGGGCAACTTCGTGTTCCGGACGCGTGAGTTCGAGCAGGCGGAGATGGAGTTCTTCGTGCCGCCCGCGGAGGAGCGGCAGTGGTTCGAGCACTGGGTCGAGGAGCGCTTCCAGTGGTACGTGCGGCTCGGCATCCGCGAGGAGAAGCTGCGCATCCGCGTCCACGACGAGGAGGAGCTCGCGCACTACTCGACGGCGACGAGCGACGTCGAGTACCTCTACCCCTTCGGCTGGGGCGAGCTCGAGGGCATCGCCTGCCGGACGGACTTCGATCTCAAGCGGCACTCCGAGGCGTCGGGCGTCAAGCTCGAGTACTTCGACCCGCAGACGAAGGAGAAGTACACGCCGTACGTGATCGAGCCTGCCGGCGGCATCAACCGCATGGCGCTCACGTTCCTGATCGAGGCCTACGACGAGGAACAGCTCGAGGACGACGTGCGCGTCGTCCTGCGGTTCCACCCGCGCATCGCACCGATCACGGTCGCCGTCCTACCGCTCGTGAAGAAGGACGGGATGCCCGAGAAGGCGCACGAGATCGGCGCGATGCTGCGCCGCGCGCACTACACGACGTCGTACGACGAGAAGGCGGCGATCGGTCGACGCTACCGACGCCAGGACGAGGCCGGGACGCCGTTCTGCGTCACCGTCGACGGGGACACGCTCACCGACGACACGGTCACCGTGCGCCACCGCGACACGATGGAACAGGAGCGCGTCGCCGTCGCCGAGCTCAGGAACTACCTGGACCGTCACCTCGACGGCTGGAAGCGCGCGGAGAAGGCCGGGAGCGCCTGAGCGCGCGCCCTCAGAAGTCCGCCCAGACGGGCAGCAGCACGAGACCTCGCGGCGCGTTCACGCCGGTGCTCGTACCGGTGACGCTCGCGAAGGCGTCGCCCGAGATCGAGTACCGCTCGAACGTCCCGTCCGAGAGGAGGACGAGCGCGTCGTCCGTCGACGCGTCGAGGACGAGACCGGCCGGCTCGGCCGACAGCGGCTGCGTGTCCGCGAGGATCGGGACGCCCTTGGGGTCGAGCACCACGAGGTGCAGCGCGGGTCCCGACGAGTCGGCGACGACGATGCGGTCGCCGCTGCGCGCCGACGCGATCTCGACCGGCGTGCCGAGCCCGCCGATCTTGCCGGCGAACGTCGCCGAACCGATCACGGACTGGATCGCGTAGGTGCGCAGCTCGCCGATCGACTCGAGCGCGACCACGAGGAAGCGGCCGCCCGGTTCGAACGCCAGCGCACCCGCGCCGAGCGGCGGGTCGCCGATGTCGCGCAGGTCGAACGGGAAGCCCGCGGCCGGCACCGGCTCGTCACCGTTCGGTCCGACGAGGAAGATGCGGAGCAGGTCGTCCGACCGATCGGTCACCGCGACGAAGCGCGCCGCGCTGTCGCTCGCGATCGCCGCGGGGGCGGGCCCGACCGCGGTCTGGTCGACGAGCACCGGCTTGCCCTTCGGATCCACGCGCAGCGTCAGGAGCTGCGAACCGACGGCCGCCCAGAGGCGCTCGCCGTCCCCGTCGAAGAGGAGGTCGCGAGCGCCGAAGCCCGTCGGCACGATCGGGCCCGTCAGTTTCGGCGCGAAGGTCGACTGGTCGATCTCGAAGCGCCGCAGTCCGCCCGTCTCGCCGTCGAGGACGGCGAGGCGCGCGCCGTGCGGTCCCGACGCGATCACGGACGGTGCCTGGCCGGCCGCGACCGCGGGGCCGATCTGCGTGCCGTCGCTGGTCGAGAGCACCTCGAGCGCGCCCGCTCCTCCGTCGAGCGCGACGACGAACGGCGTCGTGCGGGTCCGTCCGGTCGGTGCCGGTGCGAGCACGAGGTCGGTGACGAAGGTCCGCAGAGCCTGGACGTCCATGGTCCCGCTCGGCGAGTCCGCTCGCAGGGCGACACCGAGGTCGAACAACGGCACCACGTAGCCGCCGCCGGCGGTCGGCGAAACGCTCGGCGGGCTCCCCGGCAGCGAGACGAACTCACCGGGCACCACCGGGAGCGAGTCCGCGTCGAGCGAGAAGCGCGAGAGGGCGCGCGCCGTGAACGATGCGACCCACAGCGCGTCGTCGCGCACCTCGAGGTCGAACGGTCCCTCGGGGACCGCGACCGAGGCGAGCTCGACGAGGAAGGGGCTCGGAGGATCGGCGTCGTAGACGTGGACGGAGTGTCCCGCGAGGCTCGCGGCGAGGATGCGGCGGGAGTCCGGCGTCGACGCGAGCGCGAAGGGTGCGTTGAGGACGTTGGTCCCGAGGAGCCCCAGGACCGACCCGTCGACGGGGTCGCGTTCGAGCACGCCGAAAGCGCTGAACTTCGAACTCGCGACGAGGATCGTCGTGCCGTCGGAGGGCACCGCGATCGCGGAGATCTCGGGGATCGGACGGACCTGCACCGGGAGCAGGAGTCCCGTGACCTCGTCGACGCGGTAGGTCCGCAGCGTGTCGCTCGAACCGACGTAGACGTTCCTGCCGTCGGGGGCGACGGCGAGCGCGAGCGGATACTTGCCGACGACGTCGGTGTCGACGAGCGTGAGGCCTCCGTCGAACGGATCGATCGCGAAGGTGCGGAGCAGTCCCTGCTCGAACTCGAGGACGAACAGACGGTCGCCGAGCGGGTGGGCCGCCATGCGCACCGGAGCGTTCGCCGCGGCGCCGCCGGCCGAATAGAACTCGCCGCTCGCGGCGTCGACGCGCCAGTGTCCGATGGCGCCCGGGAGGAGGTTCGACGAGTACGCGAACCGGCTCGCGTCGAACGTCTCGACGACGTCGAAGGAGACCGTCGCCGTCGCTCCGGCGCCTCCCGGTCCGGTCGCGGTCACGGTGTACGTCGTGAACGGCGACGGGGCCGTGGGCGTCCCGTGGATCAGTCCGGAACCGCCGTCGACGACGAGCCCGGGCGGCAGCGCGGGGACGATCGAGAAGCCGCTCGCGCCGGCCACCTCCGACGGTGCGATCGCCTGATCTCGACCCCGACGCGGAAGGTCGGCGTCGCGGCGGGGTACGAGACGGCGGGCGGGCCGATCGTCGCGGCGGTGTCGGAGCCCGAGCGGTTGCACGCGACGAGCCCGCCGAGGGCGAGAAGGACGAGGAGCCTGCGGTCGATCATGGGGACGGACGCGGGGAGGGCGGGTCCGGGGAGACGGTCATTGTGACCGACCCCGACGGGATCGGGTACCCGCCGTCACCCGTACGGTCGACGGGCGAGGTCTCGGAACGAACGCGGCGCGGTGGGCCGTGGGCCCGCCGCGCCGCGCTCTTCGGTCTCCGTCCGTCGGACGGCGCCCTCCGGGCTCACTCCTGCTCGCGCCAGAGCGAGGCCGTGACGACGACCTGGGGCTTCGTCCCCGCGCCGACGTCGACCGTCGTGTCCGGCGCGATCGTCGTGCCGGTGCCGTCGACAGCGAGGACCTCGATCGAGTCGCTGCCCGCGGCCGCGCCGTAGACGCTGTGGCCGTTGCGGTCGACGGCGACACCGCGTGCGTCGGAGCCGCAGTCGGCCCGCGAGAGCAGCGAGAGGGTGCCGTTCGGCGCGAAGGAGAACATGCTCACCTTGCCCTCGACCGGTTCGACCGTGAGGAGGCGGCTGCCCGTGGCGTCGAAGTTCGGCTCGCTCGAGTCGAAGCCGGTCGCGAGCGTCCCGGTGCTCGTGAGGTCACCCGTCATCGGGTCGATCGCGGCGACGTGCAGTCGGCCCGTCCCTTCGAGGACGACGACCATGTGGGCGCCGTCGGGCGAGATCGCGAGGCCGCTCGGCGCGCTTCCCGCGGCGAAGCTCAGGCCGTTGTCGAACAGACGCTCGAGCGTCCCGAGGCGGGCGTCGACGGCGTAGGTGAACACGTTGTCGTCGGTCGTGACGAACGCGAACCGACCCGACGGGTGAACCGCGACGTGGCAGGGCATCGAGCCCACGGTCTCGCTGTCCAGCGCGGCGAGCGCGCCGTCCGCTCCGATGCTGCGGAGCACGACGTGGTCGGCGTCCAGCGTGAGCAGCGCCTTCCCGCCCGGCACGACCGCGGCGTCGCGCGGCATGTAGCCGGCGTCGCTCACCTCGAGCGCGCTCAGGCCGAGCTCGTCGTCGAAGGCGAAGGCGGAGATCTGGTCGGAGCCGCGGCTCACCACGAACAGACGCTCGTTCTGACCGTCGATCGCGATGCGCGCCGGGTCGAGCCCGACGGGCAGCGTCGCCGGCATCGTCTCGAGGCCGCTCTCGGTCTTCAGGATCGACGCGAGCTCGAGCGACTGGGCCGTCGCCGCGAAGAGACCGACCGTGAGGAGCGACTCGCGCTTCGGACCGTTCACGACGACGACGTCGGTGATGGCGGCGGAGGTGGGGCGGCTGTCGCTCCACGAGAGGTCGCCGGCGTCGTCGCGGTGGACCTGACCGACGAGGCCGACGTCGTCGAGGGCGACGACCGCGTCGAGGCCCGGACCGAGCATGGCGATCTGCGTCGGACGACCGGCGAGCGACGTGGCGGTCCAGGGCTGCGGTTCGCCGCTCGGGCCGTCGAGCTTGAAGCGCGACACGAGTGCGTCACTGTGGTTCAGGACGTAGAGCTCGCCCGCGTTCATCACGAGCGCCGCGGGGCCGCCGAAGGTCGGGGTGTCGAAGAGCTCGGTGAAGTGTCCGTCGACCGGGTCGACGAGGAACGTGTGCAGCCGGTTCGACAGGAAGTCGACGGCGTAGAGGCGCTGGTAGTCGTCGTCGTAGTAGAGGTCGACGGGGTCGCCCGCCGGGACGACGTCGAGCACGCCCTCGATGGCTCCGGTCACCTCGTCGATGCCGTAGTGGACGATGGCGTCGCCCTCGATCGAGCCCGCGAAGAGGTGGCGACCGTCCTTCGAGATCGTGAGGCCGGCGGGGCCGGGGACCGGGACGCTCGGACCCGTCAGGGCGAGGTGCCCGCTCGCGGGGTCGATCAGGAACGCCTGGATCGTTCCGACGTGGAGGTTCGACTTGTAGAGGAAGCGGCCCGACGGGTCGATCGCGATGTCGAACGTGGCGCCGTCCGCGGTCACGAGTTCGACCGGTTCGAGGTTCCCCGTCAGGGGGTCGATCCGGTGCACGGCGATGCGCTCCTGGCCGGCGCACGCCACGAAGAGGAAGCGACCGAGCGGGTCGGCCTCGGCGCGGATGGGCAGGAGGCCGGTCCCCACGGTCCCCGACGGGACCAGCGTGTTCGTGTCGGCGTCGTAGCGCCAGATCGAGATCTCGCTGCGCGTCGAGTTGAGGCCGTAGACGACGCGCGCCTGATCGAACTCGGCGTGGACCTCGAGGTCGATGTTCGCGTGGACGGAGCCCGCGGCGTTCGACGCGGTGACCACGTAGGTCGTCTCCGGTGCCGCGACCGTCGGGCGGCCGGTGATCTCACCGGTGACGCTGTTGAGGTGCAGGCCGTCCGGGAAGGCCGGCTTCACGGAGAACGCGACGGAGCCGCCCTGGTAGGCCGCCTTCATCGGCGGCACGAACACGTCGCGCAGCGCTTCGACGGAGGTCGTCGCGTAGCTGAGGGAGACGGGCGGGCCGAGCGGCACGGACGCTCCCGAGCCGCTGCCGCCGCACGCGGCGAGGCCCAGACTCGCCAACGCTCCCAGCGCGAGAGCGGTGATCGAAGAGTGGCGGTCGTGACCCTGTTGGTCCGCGGTGACCCCGGCCGCGTGGACGTCGTTGCGCATGGCGTGCTTTACCCCCGGTTCGCGCAGGATTCGACGCGTTTTCGCCCTGTGGCGTTCCCCGGCCCCCCGGAGATCGCGTCGCGGATCCGTCGGCCCCTTCCGACGACTCCCCTGCACCGAAACGTATCCCGGGGGATCGGGGGAGGGCGGCGAACTGGAGCCCGACGGCGAAGGAAGTCGCAAAGCCGTGGGGCGCAGCGGGTTGCGACTCGAGGATTCCGACCACCGGCCCCGCCCTCCGTCCCCGGGGGCGCCCCGAGGTCCCGACCAGGGGCGGAAACCTCACTCCACCGGGACGACCCAGGCGAACTGCTCGGTGCCGATGCCGAGCCCGACGAGGCGGCGGACGCCGTCCTCGCCCGTGGGGAGCGGCAGGAGCGCGAGACGCGGCGACGCGTGGTCGTGGCTGCGCGCGACCTCGCGGCCCGTCCGCGGGTCGAAGACGCGCACGAAGCAGGCCGTCGGTTCGCGCCCGTTCGGCCCGTCCTCGGTCGATCCCGTGGCGACCACGAGGAGCTCGCCCACGAACGCGAGGTCGTTCACGTCGCTGCCGACGTTGGGCAGCTCTCGGACGAGCTCCCGGCTCTTCACGTCGTGCACGAGGATCCGTCCGCCCCACGAACCGCTCGCGAGCAGCGCGGAGTCCGGCGAGAACGCGAGGGCGGAGACCTCCTCGTCGTGCGGGTCGAGCGGGTGCGGTACGAGACCCACGACGTCGACGAGCGCGAGGCTCCCGTCGCCGCCCCCGAACGCGAGGGTCGCGCCGTCGGGCGACCGTTCGATGGACGCCCCCCAGGCGTCGACGGTCTGGCGCACTTCGCCGCTCGAGGCGTCGACGAGCACGCTCGTCCCGATCAGCGGCGACCCCATGAGGACCATGTCGCCCGGCAGGACCTCGACCGCGCCCACGAGGGGCAGCGGGACCTCGCCCTCGACGACGGCGTGCCCCGAGAGCGGGTCGAACAACGAGAAGCGACCGCCGCGCCCCGCCGTGACGAGCCAGCCCGTCGACGTGAATCCGCCGGCTCCCTGACCGCGCGGCAGGTTCGGACCGGCGATCTCGTCGAGCGACGGCCAGCGGAGCAGCTTCGCGCCACCGAGCACCGGGTTCGAGAGGAACATCAACGTCCCCGTCGTGTCGAAGACGGCCGTGTCGAGCCCGGGGTCGTCGTAGACGAACGGTTCGCCGACGAGCGGAGCGGGCGAACGCAGGAACGGTCGCAGCAACTGCGCCTCGATGTCGAACGACGGCGACGTCGCCGCCGTCTCGCCGCTCCAGTCCACGGACACGACGCAGGCGTAGGCGCGACCGTCCGCGTCGAGCACGGGCGAGCCGATCAAACGAGTGGGCTCGGCCCGTCGCGGGACCTCGAAGGAGATGCGAGCGGCGCCGCCGATCCAGTCCACCTTCGAAGGGACGAGCGCGGGCTCGGCGCCGCCGACGGCGACCGCGAGCGCGTCGCCCACCTCGGGAACCGAGTCGGTGAGCTCGAGGACCTTCGACGCGGGAGCCGCGGAGTCGTCGGCGCGCAGCACGAGCACGTCGCACGCCGCGGCGTCGAGCCCGGCGCGAGCGCGACCGCGCACCGTCGTGCGGCGCGTCCCGTCGCCGGACACGAGTTCGAAGCGCGCCGTCGCCGCCTCGAGGTAGGGGATGCGGATCTCGTCCGCGAGGCCGGCGTCGCGCGTCAGGTACCAGCGCGCCGTCACGGCCAGGAGCTCTCCCGACGCGTCGCGTCCGAGGAAGGCGGTGCCGTCCTCGACGCGCCCGAAGGCGCGGAGGTCGGCGTCGATGCGCGCGACCAGCCCATCCGGTGCGTGCTCGAGCGCCCCGAGTCCGGGGGGCACGCCGCCCTTCGGCTCGCCGCACGCACCGAGCCCGAGTGCGAGCACGGCGAGCACCGCTCCGCGTACGCACACCGCTCCGAACCGTCCGCCGGCGCTCACGTCTTCGCCCGCACCTTGCCGTCGAACCAGCGCCAGAGCCCGCTCTCCCGTGTCTTCCAATTGCTGCGCGCGCCGAGGAACTGCGCGGCGGGTTCGGCCAGCGAGTAGGGGATCGCGTAGAGCTTCCATCCGATCCTCCGGAGGGTTCCGAGGTCCGCGGCGCCGTCGAGGAGTTCGAAGTAGCGGCGCCGCTGCCAGTGCCAGCCGTCCCAGACCTTGCGCCACGACGGCACGTTGACGAGCTCGAAGAGCGTCGCCAGGTTCCGGTGGTCGCAGTAGAGGCGTTTGAACTCGCGCACGAGGTCGACGCGGTGGCTGTGTTCGACGCGCGCGCGAGGTTCGTAGCGGATCGTCCCGCCGTCGAGGAGGACCTGCTTGCCCCACGCGACGTCCTCGCCGAACGTCGCCTCGGGGAACGGATGGCGCACCCAGGTGGTTCGACGGAGGGCGGAGGCGACGTTGTCGAACGCGCACGCCGCGAGCCGCTCGTGCGGCGACAGCGCGTCCCACGCGGCGCGCGCGGCGGCGGGGTCGCCGGGAGCGAGACTCTGGTCGACGGGATCGGGGCGCGTCGCCGTCCAGTGCTTGAGCCGTTCCGCGATGATAGGGTCGCAGTCGGGCTGCGGTTCCTGTCGCGCGTAGGCGCCGTCGACGCGCGGATCGTCGAACGCGGCGACGAGCGTGCGCACGTAGTCGGGTCCGAGCGGGAGGGCGTCCTGCGTCAGCAGGCACACGACGTCGGCGCTCGTGAGTTCGATCGCGCGGTTGCGCGTGCGCCCGTGTCCGAACTCGCTCTGCGGGATCTCGACGACGAACGCTCCGGCTCGCCGCGCCGCGCCGGCGCTTCCGTCGCGGCTCCCCGAGTCGACGACCACGAGCTGGAGCCCGCCCTCGACGTCCTGTTCGGCGAGGCGGCGCAGCAGCTCGACGAAGCGAGGCCCGCCGTTCCAGGTCGGGATCACGACCGCGACTCGGCGGGGCTCGGCCGAGATCGCGCTCGTCACCCTCGGCCGCGCTCCCACGCCGCGGCGAGCTCGGTCGCCAGCGCGCGCGCCTTGATCACGCACTGGTCGGAGTTGTCGTAGTCGTAGCGACCGAAGCGACCGATGGTCGTCAGCCCCAGCTCCTCGATCCCGGCGATCGCCGCGGCGCGCTTCTCGGCGAAGCCGTGGTCGTACACGACGTAGGCGTGCTTCGACGTGTGCACGTCCGTGAACAGCACGTTCTCGCGGACGAGCAGCCCCGCGCGCGCGAGTCCCTCGACGGTGAGGTCGGCGACCTCGGGCCCCGGCGCCTCGCCGCGTCCGTCCGACGTCACCTCCGCCATGAGCGACGACTGACCCTCCGGCGCGTTGTTCGGCGAGTAGTTCGACATGTAGGTGACGCGGTTCGCGGGACCCTGCTGCGGGTGCGGCAGGTAGATCCACGACAGGTTCGGCTGGTCCGGCCGGTCGAGCGCCACGAGGACGCACGTCACCGCGTTGTACTCGAGGGCGCGCATGGCGTCGGCCGCACCGTCGTCGAGCCCCTCGACCACGTCGGGGAGGAGGTCGAGCGGGAGCGTGTTGATCACCGCGTCGAACTCCTCGCCGTCCACGGTGAAGCCCTCGCCGCGTCGCGCCACGTGCTGCACCGGCGTCGACGTGCGGACGCGGTCGCCGAGCTCCGCCGCGAGTCCGTCGGTGATCGCCTGGAAGCCGCCGTGCAGCGGGTAGTAGAAGATCGACTGGTGGACGTAGCCCTCGGTGCGGATGCCGACGGCGCTCTTCAGCACGTCCTCGATCGGCGCGTCGGGGACGCGCCCGGCGACCCACTCCGAGGTGATGTCCCGGAGCGGTCGCTTCCAGATCTTCTCGTTGTAGGGGTCCATGAAGTGCTCGGCGATGCCGTCGCCGAAGCGCCACCGGATCCAGCTCGCGAAGTCGCCGGGAGCCTGCGTGCGCGGCGAACCGTCGGCGTTCGTGCGGTCGTGCCAGGCGCGCACGTAGCCCGCGAGGCACTCGAACCGCGCGCGCTCCGGGAGGTCGCCGAGCCCGTTCTCGAACGGGTAGTGCACCCACGCGTCGCCGAAGCGGATCTTCGTGTTGCGGTCGCGCTGGCAGAAGGCCTCGTCGCCGCCCGCGCGCCGCTTCATCCAGTCCATCGCGGCGGTGTCCTTGCTGAACAGGATGTGCCCGCCGGCGACGTCGTAGGTGAAGCCTCCGACCGACTTCGAGCGGCACAGGCCGCCGGCGACGGGAGCCGCCTCGAAGATCGAGAGCGACGCGAGTTCGACGCCCTCCTCGACGAGGAAGCGGGCGAGGGCGAGGCCGGTGACGCCGGCGCCGAGGATGGCGATCTTCACGTGTTCGCGGGGACGGGGCGGCGCAAGGTATCAGGCCGCGCCGCGTGCTCCAGCGCCCGCGCGCCGGGAGTTGGCCGCGAAGAGCCCGCGCGGCACGCAGCTCAACGTTTGCGGACGAGCAGCTCGCGATCGATCCCGTCGAGCAACGCACCGGCCCGGCGCGCGGCGTCCCCGAGCCAGCGCCGGCCGTCGGTGGCGTACCCCGCCGTCGGCTCGAGGTCCGGCGCGCGTTCGCCGAACCAGGCGTTGAAGGCGCCCATCGCGAGTTCGCGCGCGTACTTCGCGCCGCAGGACGCGAGCGCGGTCGCGAAGCTCTCGCGGTCCTCCTTCTCGCGGAACCAGACCTCGGCCTCGACCGGTCCGGAGAGGCGGTAGCGCGAGCACACCGGTCCCTCCTCGACGAGTTCGACGCTATAGCTCGGCAGTGCGCGCGCGAGCGACGGCCCGTAGCGTGCGCGCGCACCCTGGCGGTCGACGGCGACGTGCGCCGAGGTCGCACCCTCGCGCACGGCGACGCCGAGGAGGTACCCGATCGCGGGCGCGACGTAGCGCCACGTCGCAGCGCCCTTGTTCCCCGTGCGGTCGAACTCGCGGTTGAGCTCGCCGGGCTCCACCGTGCGCACGCCGAAGCCCGCGACGCCGAGACCGCCGCGTTCGAGCGCGCGCCGGAGCTGGTCCGTGCGCAGCTCGACGAGGTCGGCGCTCGCGAAGAGCGGGAGCTCCTTCGGGCGCGCCTCGTGCCAGGGGTGGCGCTCGAGCCACGCGCGCTCGTCCTCGCCGCCGAGCGACAGGTCCTCGGGCGAGAGCCTGCGCCGCCCGTCGACGACGCCGCGCGCGATCGACGCGAACGCGAGGACGCTCGTCTCGAGTCGTCGGTGTCCGCGCTCGTTGCGGGTGAAGACGCGCTTGCTGTCGCCGACGACGAGCCCGTGCGCGTCGCCCTTGGGCTCCTTCGAGACCGCCGGCGCGAGTCGCTCCCAGGGGTCGCAGACCTCGTCCGCGAGCAGGCCCGCGGCACCGATGCACAGCGGACCGAGCAACGGTCCGAGTCCGGCCTCGTCGACTCCGCCGAGAAGAATCACGCCGTCCTCCTGCGCGCGACGAGCCACACGCCGCACACCAGTGCGAGGGGATCGACACGAGTTGCGACGTCGAGAGAGCGCCGCCGAGCCAGACGCCGCGCACGACGTCGCCGCGGAAGAACTCGATCGCGAAGCGCGTGCACGCGTAGAGCACGAGCAGCACGAGCGCCGTGTTCCCCGGCTTCGCGCCGCGCCGCAGCATCGTGACGCCGATCCAGCCGAGGACGAGCGCGTTGAGCGACATCCAGGTCTGCGTCGCCCACACGACCTCGCCGGCGAGGTCGCGCTGGAACAGGCTCTGCGGATGCGCGCCGAGCCAGGTCGGGTCGGGCACGCGGTAGACGAACGGGAACGGGAGACCCTCGAAGGACGCGGCGACGCGCGCACCGTGGTCGTCGCCGACCATGAGACAGCCCACGCGGCCGATGGACTGTCCGAAGAAGCCCGCCGTGAGTCCGGTGTCGAAGGCGCGCGGCAACGAGAGCCCGGTGCGCCGCGACGCGAGGTAGCCCGCGACGAGCGCGCCCGCGAGCCCGCCGTACATCACCATCCCGCCGCCGCGCGGGTCGAGCGCGGTCCAGGGCCGTGCGAGGAACTGCGCACCGATCGAGTCGGCTCCCGCGTCGCCGGCGAGGTGGCGCGCGATCTCGACGCCCGCGAACGCGAGACGCCCGCCGAGCAGCAGCCCGAGCAGCACCCACAGCGCGACGACGGCGGAGCGCGCGGGGTCGCGCTCGGGATCGGGGCCGAAGCGGCGCAGCAGCGCCGGCCAGACGAGCTGGGCCGCGACCAGGAATCCGGCGGCGACCAACGTCCCGAAGGTCCCGACGCTCCTCCCGAAGACCTCGAACAGGACGGGGTGCACGGGGGGATGGTAGCGACGGGGGTGCCGGGGACGAGCGCGCCCGTCGTTCGTTATCCTGAGGGGTCACGCCATGAACGAACCGCCCAAGGTCAAGGTCTTCCTCGAGGGCCGCTACCGCAAGCTCTCGCGCGACCTGCCGCAGACCGTCTTCTACTGCCCGGACTGCAAGGGACATCCGCGGCGCCGGAAGGGCTGCGAGCGCTGCGAGGGATTCGGCACGCTCTCCAAGGACTCCGTCCAGCAGCTCGTCGCCTGGGTCGCCGGCAAGGCGTTCGGGACGCGGCGCAACAAGTTCCACGGCGCGGGCCGCGAGGACGTGGACGTGCGCATGCTCGGGCGCGGACGGCCGTTCGTGCTGGAGCTCGAGGGTCCGAAGGTGCACGGCGTCGACCTCGCCGAGGTCGAGGCCGAGATCAACCGCAGGAACGAGGGGCGCCTCGAGATCGAGGGCCTGCACTTCTCCGAGAAGGCGCGCGTGGCGCTGCTCAAGGAGACGCCGCACGCCAAGCGCTACGGCGCGCTCGTCGAGTTCCAGGACCCCGTGGGTCGCGAGCGGCTCGAGCCGCTCGTCGGCGGTCGCCGCACCGTGGTGCAGAAGACGCCGAAGCGCGTCGCGCACCGCCGCGCGGACAAGGACCGCGAGCGCTGGATCGAGTTCGAGTCGTTCGAGCCCGTCGGCGACGAGCCCTCGACGCGCTGGAACCTCGCGCTCGCGACGCAGCACGGGACCTATGTGAAGGAGGTCCTCTCCGGCGAGGACGGCATGACGGTGCCGAGCCTCAGCGAACTCGTCGGCACGGCCTGTCGCTGCGTCGAGCTCGACGTGCTCGAGATCCTCGGCGAGGACGGTGCCGCCGAGGTCGTGCGCGAGCGTCCGCCCGAGTTCGGCGCGGGGCTGTGATCGAGTTGGAGGCCGCGCGATGCAGGACATGTCGTGGATCGCGAAGTGGCGAACGCGCTGCCTCTGGACACTGCTCGTCGTCGTCCTGCTGACGTGCGGGGCGCAGGCCGTCGAGGTCGACCAGCGCGCTCCCGTCACCGGCGACGCGTACTCCGGCATCGATGTCGACGTACCGATGCCCGGCTACGTCGCCGCGGCGAGGGACGGAGTCGTCGATTCGTACCGCGGCATCTCCTACTCGCCGTTCCTGCGCGTCGTCCACGACCTCGGCGGCGGTGACTGGGGTGCCGGACTGAGGGCGGAGGAACGGAAGGACCCTCCGAGTTTCGTCGGTTGGCACGCGCGGGTCCAAGTCGTCCAGTTCCTGATCTTCCTCGGCGCCTGCGCCTACGCGGGGAGGGTCGGGCGTCTGCGCGCCGGAGCCACGGTGCTCGCGGCTGCGATCGCCATGTTCGACCCCTTCGTCTTCTACGCGCAACGATCCTTGCAGCCCGACGGGCTCGCACTCTCGGCGTTCGTCGTACTCGGCGCCGGTCAGGTCGCCCTGCTCCGAGGCGGTCGGGCGTCGTCGGCGGCGGTCGTGTTCCTCGCGTCTTGCGCCGTCATGTCGTTGCGCGTCGAGAAGTCGGCGGTCGTGGTCGCCGCTGCACTCCTCCTCGTCGCCGCGTCCTGGCTCCTGCGCGGGGATCGTTCGAAGATCCGGAGGCGCGCGTCGGCGTGCCTGGCGCTCGTCGTGGTCGCCGCCGGTACGGTCCTCGGGGTCACGTCGCTCGTCGCGTCGAACCGCAATCCCGACGCCTGGGGCCTCGTCGACTTCATCGTGCACGCGCGCATCGCCTATCCGAACCTCGAGCGCATCCACGCCGACCTGCCCGAGGACGTGCGCGAGAAGCTCCCGGCGTTCGTCGCGCCCTACTACGACGCGAGCGTCGTCGACGCCCGCAATGTCGTCGACTTCGTGAGCGCGAACGACCCAGCGGTGCGCGCGCGACTCACCGAGGCGCTCGGCCGCACGGCGCTCGAGAAGCTCTGGCCGACGATCCTGACCGACATCGCCGCCGACACGATCGCGAACATCCTTCCGTCGCCCAACACGCTCCGTCAGCTCCTGACCGCGGATCCGAAGGACCTGTCCGTTGGTCGTCGGGGCAGCGGCGACGAAACGACGGCGGCCGCGGTCGGTGGGCCCTTGCGTCCCACCCCGCCCATTCATCACTTGATCCTCCTCGAGGTCGACACGCCGCGCACGTCCCGCCCGGCGCTCGCGGCCGTGCTCGTGCTCCTGTTCGTCGCGACGGCGAGCGTGACGACTCGCATCGTCCGACGGGCCCGCGGGCTCTGCGGCGCCGGCGTCGTCTCGGTCGGACCGAGACTCGTCCCCGAGGAATGGCTGCCGATCTTCACGCTCGTGTTCGTCAACGCGGGCGCTTTCGCCGCGACGCAGGATCTCTTCGTGCCGCGCTACGTCGTGGCCTCCGAGTTCGTGCTCGTGGCCGGCGCGGTTCTCCTTCTCCTGCCGTGCCGCGTGCGCCGGTCCGTCGAGGGCGGGGCGAGCTGGCCCGGATGAATCACCACGATCCGCGCCAGCACACCGCAACGGCCGACTACGTCGGCCTTTCGACGCTTCGCGGCACTTCGGCGACGCCA
>JAWKUH010000016.1:0-121385 GCA_041398665.1 Planctomycetota bacterium
GCGCATGCCCGAAGCCGTCGCCGAGATCGATCCGACCGGGGAGCCGCTGGACACGGAGATCGTGTTCGACCTGCTCGAGCGCGCTCTCGTCCGCGTCGTCGCGTGGCGGCTCGTCGAGCGGACGGCCGCGGTCCTGCGCTACCACGTGCCGATCAGCTGGGCGACGTGGGGCGACGAGGTCGACGTCTCGTTGGACGGAAGTACCGTCGTCGTGCGTTCGAGGAGTCGGGCGCCGTTCCAGCTCGTCGACTGGGGCAAGAACCGCCGCAACGTCGAGACCGTGCGCGCCGCGATCGCGCGCCTCGCGCCCGAGCTGCGTCGTGCGGAACCGGCGCCGCGTGCGTTCGACCGGTAGGAATCCGCCCGAGTCGTTCTCGAACCGTTCGATCCCGCACCTCCGTCGGCCGCGACGATCTGCGGCGTCGAGCCTGCGAGCCGAGGGCGAGGTCGAGCGCCGTCCTCCGCTCGTCCGGCCCTGCGCGGGCTCGAACGCCGAGGTACGATCGTGGCGCCATGACCGAGATCGCCCCTCGAATCACCGTCGATCCCGAGCAATGCGGCGGTCGTCCCTGCGTCCGCGGCATGCGGATTCGAGTCACGGACGTGCTGGACCTCCTCGCATCCGGGTTGACGTCGCAGCAGGTCGTCGAGGAGCTTCCCGACCTCGAGCTCGACGACGTCGCCGCCGTGCTGAAGTTCGCCAGCCAGCGTCTCGATCACCCGTACTTCGCGGCGTGATCCTCTGGCTGGATGCGCAGCTGTCGCCCGCACTGGCGCCTCGCCTCGCCGCCGAGCTGCGCTGTGACGTGGTCGCGGTGCGCGACCTCGGACTCCGCGACGCGTCCGACGTCGTCATCTTCGCGCGGGCGCGGGAGCGGGGCGCCGTGGTCGTGACGAAGGACGCCGACTTCGTCGAGCTCGTGCGGCGACATGGACCACCGCCGCAGATCGTCTGGATCACGATCGGGAACTCCACGAACGAGCACCTCGGCCGAGTGTTCACGGAGCACGGCACTCGCGTGCTGGAGGCGCTCCGTGCCGACGAAGTGCTCGTCGAGATCGGTCCGGGCGGGCAGCAGCGGGGGAGTCGCACGTCGCCGTGACGACCTCGTTCGAGTGACGCGCGCCGCATCGGCACTCGACACGAAGCCATGGGCGCGCGCCCGAGCGCACACATGCGCGGGCTCGGGGGCGATCTCGGCGACCTGAACTGCTAGGGTGCGCGACGACCGTTCGCTCGCCATGTCCGTCGCCGAGATCGTCTACGTCACCGTGGTGCTCGCCGCGGGTGCCTACGCGCTCGTCCGCACGCTCCTGCTGCTCGGGATCACGCGGAGGTTGCGGTTGCGCTCGGTGGAGGAGCGCAAGCGGTTCGAGTCGGTTCGCACGGGGACGCCTCTCGACGACCCCAAGACCGTCGCGCGCGAGCGGGGGATCGAGAGCATCGAGAAGCACTTCAGCGTGTTGCGACGACTGCTCGTCCCGCTGATCGTGCTCATCACCCTGCTGCTCGCGGCGCCGGCGTTCCTCGGGGACAGCTCGGCCTCGACGGCGTCGATGTTCGGCGCGGTCGTCGCGGTGGTGCTCGGCTTCGGACTGCGGCCGTACCTCGAGAACGCCGTGGCGGGACTCGTCGTCAGCTCCTCGCGCCTCGTGCGCATCGGCGACACCGTCCGCGTCGACGACTGGTACGGGACGATCGAGGACGTGACGGCGACGCACACCACGATCAAGGTCTGGGACTGGCGGCGCTACCTCGTGCCGAACAGCCGGATGCTGCAGTCCGCGTTCTTCAACTACTCGCTGTTCGACAGCTTCCAGTGGGCCTACGTCGAGTTCTTCGTCGCACCCGACGCCGACCTCGACGAGGTGCGCGAGATCGCGGTCGCGATGCCGCTCCGGAGTCGCCACTTCTCGGGTCGCGAGGCACCGGCGTTCTGGGTCATCGGCATCGAGAAGGACGCGATCCGCTGCTGGGTCGCGGCCTGGGTCGACACGCCGTCGGACGCCTGGGCGCTGACGAACGACGTACGCACGGAGTTGCTGCGCGAGTTTCGGAGGCGCGGGATCCCGCTCACGTTGCAGCGCCACCGGTGGGTTCCGGAGAGCGCGGGGACGCTCGGGGACACGCGCGGCACGGAGCCGCCGGCGCCGCCGCGGCCGTGAGCGCGGCGGCTCGCGTATCCTCGCGCGCCATGGCTCCGCTCCCGATCGCTGCGCTCCTCGCCCTCGTCCCCGCCTCGGCGCAGGACGACACGCCGCTCCACGGCTACCTCCAGGTTCCGCTCGAAGCAGCACCGCCGGAGTACGGCGGCGGCTACTCCATGCACGTCGCGGCGTGGCCGATGCTCGAGCACCATCCGGGGCCGCAGTTCCAGTCGGGACTGTTCGGCACGTGGATGTTCGCGAAGCCGATGGAGCCGCGACCCGAGGGCGACGTCTACTCCGACATCGAGGGCGGACTCGGATGGTGGCGCGACACGCGCTTTCCGACGGAGACGCCGAAGTTCATCATGGGCGGCGTCGCGCTGAACTTCGTCGAGTGGGCGAACGGACCCGGCGCGGGCAAGGGGCGCGACTGGGACAGGCCGGCGGGCAAGTACGCCATTGCACAACTCAGTCCCTGGATCGTGTGGCCGCCCGACGGACTGAACCTCGCGCAGGGGACGAGCGGCGAGCTCTTCGGCTACGGCTACCTGCCGCTGCCGCTCACCGAGGCGAGGGCGACGACGGACGGCGTCGACGTGCCGACGGGCAACCGCTGCTGGACGCTCTTCCTCGACACCGCGAACTTCAAGGGGCCCGTCGCGTTCTTCCTGCCCGAGTTCTTCTCGCGCCCCACGGTCGAGCGCCCGGACCTCGCGGGGCGTTTCCTCGACAGCCGTCCGTCGGACTCCGGGCGACAGTCGTCGATGGAGACGCAACACATCCCGGCGGCGACCGCCGAGAAGGACGGTGCGAGCTTCGCGCGCATCGCGAGCACGCGCTTCCCCGTCGACGCGAGCGGCGAGTCGGTGCTCGTGCACCGCATGACGAGCTACACCGACGCGGCGCTGTGGGACGGCGTCGCGGCGTGGTTCGCCGGAGGGCCCGCGCCGACAGGACGCATCGACGCGGCGAACGCGCACGTGCACCGCGTGAAGGGCGCGGGGCGCTTCGGTTGGTCGCTGCCTATCCCCGGCGGGGGCGAGCGCGACCGGGCGTTGCTCGCGCGCGAGGACTTCGCCGAGGCGAAGGCGCTCGACGAGGCGACGTACGGCTTCCGCTGGAAGCTCGCGGGCGACGGCAGCGACGGCGTCGTCGAACGCACCGGTGCGTCGCTCGTGCAGGTCCCCGGTACTACCGCTTCGACGCGAGCGGAAGGAGCCGTGCTGGCGCCCGGTGCCGGCGAGCGAGGTGCCGGTGCGCGACGAGCTCGAGAGGGCGCGCATGGTCGAGCCCTACGACGCGCCGCCGCAGCCCTACGTGACGCCGACGGACGGCGTGTGGGCCGAGCCCGGTCCGGTCGCGGGACCGTTCCGCGCGGAACTCGGCGACGGGAGCGTCGTGACGTACAGCTGGTACCGCTTCGCCGACCAACCGGCGCTCCGCGCCGCCGCACTCACCGACGCGGAGCGCGAGGAACTCCAGCGCCGCGTCGAGCTGATCCACCGCGCGTGGACGAAGGAGAAGACGTACCTGCCGCCGCCGACGCGCGGCACGCTCGCGAGCCTCGACGCCGCGCTCGTCGTCGAGCCGCCCGAGGGCCTCGAAGTCGGCTACGTGCCGATCGTCACGCGGCAGGAGGCGGGGCCGTCGCGGGCGAGGTGATCGCCGAGCGGATCGCCGTACGGCACCGATCCACCGGGCTAGACTGACCCCGCGGGAGCGACATGATCTGGCTCGGACGAGAGCGCGGCAACGCGTACGACTGGGTGACGCAACTGTGGGTGCGCGCGACGGGGCGTCGCGTCGACCTGCGCGAGCAGACGTGGCTCGACGGGCCGATCGGCGGGACCGAGAAGATCGGTGAGGCCTGCTTCCGCGAGCTCGCCGTGTGCGAGCGACTCGAGGTCGTGGAGGAGGGCGGAGTCCGCGGGCTCGTCCCGGGTCTCGAGGTCCTCGACGGTCCGAACTTCGACGCGTCGCGCGTTGCGCCGGAGGTGCGGCGCTTCTACGAGCGCACGTCGGAGTACGAACTCGACGCGTGGTCGCAGTGGTGCGCGGCGTACCGGCCGTTCGGCGGACTGCTCGCGCGACTGTTCAGCCGTCGGCTCCAGCAGATGAACGTGCCGCTGTCCGGACTCGACACGAGCCACGGCATGACGAGCCGCGTGGTGCACCTCGTCGAGCCCGCGTCGCGCGAGGTGCGCCACGTCGTCTGGGCGCGGACGCTTCGCCGGACCGGGGCCACCGTCTACTCCGGGAGCTACGGGGCCTGCCGGATCCCCGGCCACGACGGCCCGTGCCTCCGCGTCGTGTTCCCGCTCCCGAACGGCAACGCGGTCGTCGTGATGCGGCCGCAGGTCGGCGAGGACGGCGCGCTCACGCTGGTCTCGAGCGGCAAGCGCTTCGGCGACCCGGGCTTCTACTTCACCGTCCGCCGCCCGAATGGCCGCGCCGTCGCCCGGCGCGTCCGCACCATGCGCGAGACCATCCGCGTCGCGCGGGACGACGACGGCGAATCGCGCGCGGACCACGAGTTCCGACTCCTCGGGTCCGTGTTCCTGCGGTTGCACTACCGCATGCGAACCACCGCTGTGCGCCACGACGCCTCCGAGTCGACGACGGACCGAGTGCGTCCCGGCGACGTCCGTGCGGCGCCGACCGCCGCCGTCGTCGAGCCCGGTGGTGCGTCGTGACCGAGCGCGGCACACCGGAACCCGTGCCGCTGGCGACCCTGCTCGCCGATCTGTGGGTTCGCGCGGACGTCGACCGCGAGGCGTCGCGCGCGCCGTGGTTGGCCGCGGGGTTCGACGATCCCGCCGAGGCGCTCTACGACCTGGTGCGCGACGAGCCGGAGCGCGCGCTCGAGGTCGTCGTGCTGATCCTCGAGCGGCACGGCCAACGCGCGGAGGTGCGCGAACGCGTCGGCGCGGGTCCGCTCCAGGCGCTGCTGCGCGGCCACGCCGCGCGGACGATCGACGCCCTCGAGCGGGCGGCGCCGCGCCTCGCCGGTGTGCGCGGGGCGCTCGAGTTCGTCATCGACGCGCGCCTCGACGACGGAGTGCGGAGGAGGCTGCGGGCGCTGCGGCGCTGACGAAGGCGCTGTCGTGCCCCCGGTACCGAATGCGGCACCCGCGGCGTCGAGGGGGGCGCAAGGTGTGCAGCACGGACCGGCTGCTCGCGCACGCTTCGCACCGTGGCGCTCCACCCCGACCTCCCGCGCGTCGTCGCGGCCATGCGCGCGGGCGGGTACTGGGACCGTGTGATGTCGGGCGGGCCCGACCTCGAGCGCGTGCAGGTCTGGTTGCGCCGCCTGGCGGGGGAGCTCGACGCGCCCACGGACGTCGCATTGCAGGCGCCGACGTATCCGTGCTTCCCCGGGCTCGAACACGCGCCGTTCCACGACGGCGCGCAGCCCGCGGCGACGGCGGCGCTCGAAGGCGCGTTCGAGACGATCCTCGCGGAGACGCTGGCTCTCCCCGCCGACGCGCCGCGGCGCTACACGGCGACGGCACCGCGCGGAGGCGTCCTCGGCCGGATCAAGGACCTGATCAAGCCGCGTTGGATCGCGCGCGGCTGGACCGTGCACCTCTTCCACCACATGGGCGTCGACTTCGGCCCGGGCGACGGCCGCTGCGAGCGCACGCGCGCGACGATCGCGTCACTCCCGCGCGTCTGCACGGACCATCCCTGGGGCGAGGCCCTGCTCTCGATCCAGCAACCGGGCAGCTCGCTTCCGCCGCACTGCTCCGTCGACAACCTCCGCCTGCGCTGCCACCTCGGCCTGAGGATCCCCGACGGTGCCGGTATCCGCGTCGGTCGCGAGGAGCGCACGTGGAGCGAGGGGCGTTGCCTGTGGTTCGAGGACTCGATCGAACACGAGGTCTGGAACCGCGGCGAGTCCGCGCGCCTCGTCCTCATCGTCGACCTGTGGCACCCCGGCCTCACCGACGTCGAGACGCGCGCGATCACGGCGGGCTTCCGCAAGGCCGAAGTGCGCCGAGTCTTCATGCACAGCCGCGTCGCGCACCTCGATGCACCCGATGCACTGCGCACGTACGTGGAGGCGGAGATCGCTCGACAGGAGAGCGACCCCCTGCTGCGCGAGTACTGGGGCTGAACGCGGCGCGCGAGGCGTCGCGACCTGCCGACGCTCGGCGAGCTTCCGTGCGCCGCGACCTCTCTGTAGCCTCGTGCCATGCAGCCCGTGGAGCCCCCGCAGTCCGAGCGTCCGCGCGTCGGCGCCAGTCCGCTCGAGGCGCTGCTGCGCCGGGCGCCACGCCGCGGACGTCGACGCCCTCGAGCGGGCGGCGCCGCGCCCTCGCCGGTGTGCGAAGCGCTCCGAAGACGAGCGCTCGGCGACGAGTACGAGGTGTACCGTCGGCGCGTCCGCGGCCGCATCCTGCCCCGGCTCCCCGTCTGAACGCTCCGCCGTGACGACACGCACCCGCATCAAGATCTGCTGCATCCGGAGCGCCGAGGAGGCGGCGCTCGCCGTGGCGCACGGAGCCGACGCGCTCGGCCTCGTCGCGGCGATGCCGAGCGGGCCCGGTCCGATCGAGGACGACGTCATCGCGAGCGTGGCGGCGACCGCGCCGCCCGGCGTCGCGACGTTCCTGCTGCGTCGCGCACGGAGCCCGACGACGTGGTCGAGCACGTACGCCGCTGCGGCACGAGCGTCGTCCAGCTCGTCGACGCCGTCGCCGACGCGACCTACCGCGCGCTGCGCGAGGCGTGTCCGTCGGTGCGCGTCGTGCAGGTCGTGCACGTCGAGGACCGCGGCGCGTTGTCGCCGAGGCCGCGCACTCGCGCCGCACGTCGATCGCCGTGCTGCTCGACTCGGTCGCCCGAGCGCAGCGACGAAGGAAACCGGCGGCACTGAGCGCGTGCACGACTGGGAGGTGAGCCGGAGCGTCATTTGGCGCTGCGCGCGCTCGGTCGTCGGTGTTCCTCGCCGGCGGGCTGCGACCGCGAGCGTCGGGCGCGCGGTGCGCGACGTCGAGCCGTTCGGCGTCGACCTGTGCTCGGGGATCCGTTCGGACGGAGCACTCGACGCCGAGAAGCTCGCGGCGTTCTTCGTGGCGGCGGTGCAGGAAACTGCGCGGACGTCGACGGCTGCGCGCGCGAGCAACATCGGCGCATGGATCCTGCGGACATCGGCGACGGTGCGGGGGAGCGGCGCGGTGCCGCCGTCGCTCCTCCCGCTCGCTCTGGCCCGCGATCGCGTGCGCGCTCGTGCCCCTGGTCGCGGGGGTCGCGACGCTCCTCTACTTCGTGTCGACGGACGACACCGACGCGGTCGGGATCGGGGTGGGGATCCTCTTCCTGGGCTTCCTCCTCTTCGTCGTCGGCGTGCTCCACCTGCTCGAGTGGACGGCGCGGGTCGCGCGCGATCCGAACGTCGACCAGGGCGACGTCCGGCGCGCCCGACGCAGCGTGTTCGCCCTGCTCGTCCTGAACTTCCCGGCCGCGTTCTTCTGCATGTTCGCGGCCGCGGTGCACGAACCGGACCCCGTCCACGTCGTCGTGCTGACCAACAGGACGAGGGACACACTCCGCGACCTGCGGATCCGCGGCGCGGGGAGCGCGACGATCGAGCGCGTCGAACCCACGAAGAGGGTGACCGTCCGTGTCCGCGTGGGCGGAAGGGGAAGGCTCGTGCTCGAGGGCCGACGCGCCGGGCTCCCGTTCGAGTACGCGTTCGCCGAGGGACTGAGCCGCGCCGAGGTCGGTCGTTCGAGGCTCACCGTCGCTCCCGACGGATCGATCACCGAGGAGTCGACGCTCCGGCCGGTCGGCCCGGGCGTCGACTGAGCACGGCGCCCTCGTCGACGGACGCGCCGGCACTCCACATGCAGCCCAGCCACACCGAACACGACGCGCGCCGGAGCGACATCCGCCGCGCCTACGTCCTCGCGCTGCTCCCGATCGCCGGCGCTCTGCTGCTCGTGCTCGACCGACTCGCGCTCGACGAGGTCCTGGCGGAGACGCTGACGCCGATCGTCGCGGCGATCGGTTTCGTGCTCCCGGCGGTCGGCTGCGTCTTCGCCGTGCGCTGGCACCGCGCGCAGCGCAAGGAGACGCAGGCCGAGCGCGACCGCGCGGGGTTCGCGCTCGCGGGCTGCGTCATGCTCGCGATCCTCGGGCCGGCGATCTCGCTCGTCGTGCTCCTGCTCCGGGACTTCGAGCTCCAGCACGGCTGACACGCGGACGTGCCCATGGCCTACGACGAGAACCTCGCGGAACGGCTGCGCGACGCCTTCGCGTCGGAGTCCGACGTCGTCGAGAAGAAGATGTTCGGCGGACTCGCCTTCATGGTGCGCGGCCACATGACCTGCGGCATCGCCGGCGACGCCCTCATGGTGCGCGTCGGACCCGACGGCCACGCAGCGGCGTTGCGCCGGCCGCACGCTCGCCCCATGGACTTCACGGGCAAGCCGATCCGCGGCCTCGTCCTCGTCGACCCCGACGGTTGGGTGGGGGAGAGCGACCTCGCGGGCTGGGTCGCGACCGCGCTCGCGTTCACGAAAGGGTTGCCGAGGAAGTGAACGCGTTCACGAGCGAGGGGCGCGACCGCGTCCGGTCCCGCGTGGTCGCCGCGGCCCGCGCGGACGCGCGCGTCGTGGCGGCGGCGCTCGTCGGATCGCTCGCCCACGGCGGGGGGGACGCGTGGTCGGACGTCGACCTCACGTTCGCGGTCGCGGAGGGGGTGGAGCCGCTCGGAGTGCTCGGGTCCTTCGAGGAGTTGCTCGCGCGGGAGTTCGACGCCGCGGTGCTGTTCGACGTGCCGTTCGGGACGACGACGTACCGCGTGTTCCTGTTGCCCGGCGCGCTGCAGGTCGACCTGTCGGTGACGCCGTGCGCCGCGTTCCGGCCACTCGGGCCGCGCTTCGAGCTCCTGTTCGGGAGCGCCGCCGAGGCGGATCCCGTCGCGGCGCCCGAGCTGCGCCCGCTCGTCGGCGGTGTGCACCACCTGCTGCGCGCGGGTCGCTGCGACGAGGACGGACGTGGCTCGCCCTGCACTGGATCGACGAGCTGAGGCACGCCGCGGCGCTCGCGATCGCTGCGTCGCGCGCGGACTCCCGGCGCGGTACGGACGCGGTGCCCGGACGGGCTGCCCGCCGTCCTGGCCGCGTTCGCGACGAGCGTCCCGCGCGACGTGCGGGGCGACGGACTCGCGCGCGCGCTCCGTGCGACGCGGCGGAAGTGTTCGCGAGGCGAAGCGCGTCGCGCCGGGGCGATCGACGCGCGCCTCGAGGCGTGCTCGACGACGTTCTCGCCGACCTCCGCTGAGCCCTTCTTCGCCGAAGTGCCGAGGGTCGCGAGCGAGCGCGACGTGGTACGACGGCGCTCCGCCCGGCCGCTCGACCAGGTCGCCGGAGCGTACGAACCGAAGGAGCCACGATGATCTCGTCCCGTCCCGTCACCGCACTCGTCGCTGCTCGCTCGCGCCGGGCTCGCCCTCGGCGCGACCTTCGGGCCGTCGGCGGAACCCGTCCAGAGGCTGCTGCGCAGGAGATGCCCGTCCTCGAGGACCTGGACCCCGTGCTGCTGCGCCACCGGTTCCTGGCCGAGATGGACGCGCGCGTGCGCGCGATGGCGTCGCGCGCGCACCTCGACGCGCGCCTCGCACTCGACGCGGTGCTGCCGCTCAGCTACCTCGGCATCGACGCCGAGCCCGTCGAGGGCGGCATGCGCATCACGAAGATCTATCCGCGCACCGGTGCGGAGGCGTCCGACCTCGAGCTCGGCGACGTGCTGACGTCGATCGACGACGACGCGACACCGTCGCAGCCGATGATGGGCCACGCCGTGCGCACACGTCGGCCGGGACAGGAGGTCGCGCTGCACGTGGTGCGCGACGGCGAGGAGATGACGCTCGCCGCGACGCTCGGACCGCGCCCCGAGGAGGACGAGGACGAGAACGAGCAGTTCGCGGAGCTCGGCGGCCTCCCGCCGCTCACCGACATCGCGGTGGCGCTCGACTTCGACGCGCTCGCGGTCAGCGCCTCCGCTCGCGCTGCGTCCGAGGTCGGCGGTCACGGCGACACGAGCGGACTGGCGCGTCGTCGAGGAGGGCGGCGAGCGCTTCGTGCGTCAGGTCGCCGACGACCCGACGGGCATCCGCTTCCCGCAGGGCGTCGTCGACGGCGTCGAGGCGACCGACGCCGTGGTGCGCGTCGCCCACCGCTACCACGGCGGACTCACCGACCACTGTGCAGGCGTGATCCTGCACTGGGTCGACCGCGACAACTATCTCGTCGCCCGCGTCAACAGCATCGAGCAGGACCTGCGCATCTTCCGCGTCGCGAACGGACTGCGCACGACGCTCCCCGGAGGTCGGGTCGCGGTGCCCGAGGACGACCGCGAGTGGCACACGCTCGAGTTCCGCGCGGAGGGCGAAGCTGACGGCGACCGTCGACGGGACCATCACGGCGACGGCCTACGACACCTTCCACCAGCGCGGCGGCGTCGGGCTGTGGACCAAGTCGGACGCCGTGACGGACTTCGACGACCTCGTGTTCGAGCCGCTGCGACGCTGACGAGCGCGTGCCGCGTCCGGCGCGGCGGCGGTTAGGATCCGCGCATGGATCCCATCAGGCTCGGTCGACGCGCGCTGCTCGGGCTCGTCGTCGCCCTCGGTGCCGCGTCGTGTCGTCCCGCCCCCGCCGCGCGCGCGTGGGGGGGCGAGCTCGTCGTCCGCAACCAACGCACGTACGCGGCGCAGCGCGACACGCTCCGCGCGGAGCACGCGGGCGAGTGGATGGCGATCGCGCAGGGCGAGGTGCTCGGTCCGTTCGAGGACTTCCAACGCGCGGTGAACGCCGTGCAGCGGCGCGACCCCGGCACGTTCCACGCCTTCGTCTACCGACCGGGCCTCGACGACGAGGACTTCGCGATCGCGCTCGACACGTCGGACGGCTCACACGCCTTCGTCGGCGGTGCGCTGCTCGGTCGTCTCGCGGAGGCGAGCGGCACGGCGGTCCCGACGGAGCCGATCGACCTCGAGCTCGTCCCGCTCGCGCCGATCGAGGACGTCGAGGGCTTCACGACGGAGGGCGCCGCGATCTCGGGCTTCGTGCCCTCGACGGAGCGCTTCGACCTCGCGCTCGACGCCGCGACGGCGAAGCGGGCCGGCGCGCGCCGCTTCTACGCACCGGCGATGGCGCTCGTGGACGGCGCCGGGGTCGACCCCGTGCGCACGACCTGGGTCCGCGCGCGCAGCACGACGTTCGGCCTGGAAGCGGTGGCGCTCGTCGTGCTGCTGCCCGACGCCGAGTAGCCTGACCGACCCGTCGGCGCGACGCGCCGCCCGTTCGACGCCCCACGACAGACGACAGGAGAGGAGCAACGCCATGCCCGCACGCAACGACTTCGCGCCCGGCGAGTTCTGCTGGATCGACCTCGCCGCCCACGACCTCGCCGCCGCGGCGGAGTGGTACGGCAAGCTCTTCGGTTGGACGCTGTTCCAGCAGGAGACGCCCGGCGGCGGCCCGCCCTACGGCTTCCTCATGCAGAACGGCGCGGCGGTCGCCGGCATCGGTGAGATGAACGACGAGATGAAGTCGCGCGGCGTCCCGCCGCTGTGGAACACCTACGTCTGTTCGCAGGACTGCGCGAGGACGGAGTCGCGCGCGCGCGAACTCGGTGCGAACGTCGTCTTCCCGACCACCGAGGTCCCGGGCCACGGCAGGCTCGCGTTCCTGACCGACCCCGAGGGCGTCACGATCGCCCTGTGGGAGTCGACGAACCACATGGGGCCGGGCTTCGTGACGATGGAGCCCGGGTCGTTCTCGTGGGTCGAGCTGATGACGCGCACGCCCGACGCGTCGAAGGGCTTCTACGCCGACCTGTTCGGTTGGGACTACGCCGACGTCCCGATGCCGCACGGCTCCTACTCGATGATCAAGAGCGGCGGTCGTGACCAGGGCGGCGTCATGGACGTGAACGACAAGATGTTCGACGGCATGCCGTCGCACTGGCAGGTCTACCTCATGACGGCGGACTGCGACGCCGCGACGAAGCAGGTCGCCGAGCTCGGCGGACGCGTCCTCGTCCCGTCGACGCCGATCCCGGTCGGCAAGTTCAGCGTGGTCCAGGACCCGCAGGGCGGCACGTTCTCGTTGCTCGAGATGTCGAGCACGCCCTGCTGAGTCGCCGGAGGTCCACCACGAGACCGCCGACCGGGATCGTGTCGGAGCCGGGGTGAGCCGGACGCCGCGCGTCAGACGTCGCGCGTCGCCGGCTCCGGCGCCTTCTGACGCATGACCCAGACGGTGCCGACGCCGCCCTCCTCGAGGAACTCCGCGCGCTCGCGGTAGAGTTCGTCGAACTCGTCGCCGAGGTCCATGCTGCCGTCGTCCGACGGCTCCATGCGCTCCATCAGCGCGTCCATCCTGCGGTTCCAGTCCGCGAGCCGCCGGCGCGCCTCCTCCTCGGTGAGGCCCTTCGCCGGGCGCGTCACGTAGGAGTTGTCACCGATCAGCAGGTCGAAGCGTCCGTCGCCGTCGAGGTCGTCGACGAACACGCGGAAGTCGGACTGCGGCGTCGTGATATGCGCGTCGCCGAACACGACGTCGTCGCCGAGCTGCATGCCCGAGTGCTCCGCCTCGAGCAGCGTCTCGCGCTTCCCGTAGGTCGGCGGCGAGCCGCCGCGGTTGCGGAAGAGGAACACGCCGTCGGTGCCGCCGCTCACGAGGTCGAGGTCCCCGTCGCCGTCCCAGTCGACGAAGACCGGGTCGGAGTGCGCACCCGTCACGCGGATGGGGTCCTTCCCGTCGGTCAGCGGCGTGCACGTCGGCGCGAACTTCCCGCCGCCCTCGCCGAGGAACACCGAGAACGTGCCCTCGAAGCACCCCGAGACGATGTCGAGGTCGCCGTCACCGTCCCAGTCGATCGCGGTGGGGCGCGTGCAGATCCGGTCGATCGGGTCGTTGTCGCCGGTGAGGATCAGCGGCGCGCCGTCGGTGCCGAGGAGCGCTTCGGCCGCGCCGAAGCCTCCGCCTTCCAGTCCCGGCAGGACCCAGAAGAGCCCCGCCATGCTCCCTTCCAGGCGCGAGTAGCAGCCGGAGAGGATGTCGATCCTGCCGTCCCCGTTGACGTCCACGAACTGTGGCGTCGAGGACGTGCATCACCACACGCCGGGCACCGTCGCGATCTCGCCTCCGGCTCGGAGCCATTCGCGCTCGCCGAACGTGCCGTCGCCCTTGCCGGGGTAGACCGCGATCTTGCCGCCGTCGAACTGACCGACGACGAGGTCCTTCGTGCCGTCGCCCGTCACGTCGTGGAGCGCTGGCGCCGCGTAGCCCGGCGCGTCGGTCGCGACGCGTCCGCCCGCGACGGCGACGCGCACCGGCGCGGCGAAGACGGGGTCGTCGGCGGGGGAGGGCGTCGCACAGAGCGTCGCCGCGGAGATCAGGATCAGCATGGATGCACCTCGTCGTGGTCGAACTTCGGTCGGTCCGGATTCCGGGCCGACCCCGTCGTTTCTACCCGAACGCCCGAGCCTCGGGCTGTTTCCGAGGGGTGAACCGGGGCCTGCGACGGTCGCTCCCTAGAATCGCGGTCCCGCCCGCGGAACCCCGGCCGAGACGGAGCACGACATGCCGAACATCGATCGCAAGAACGTCATCGACATCCTGAACGAGATCCTCGAGCTCGAGCTCGCGGGGGTCGTGCGGTACACGCACTACTCGCTCATGGTCTACGGCTACAACCGCATCCCGATCGTCTCCTGGCTCAAGGGCAACGCGACGGAGGGACTCGACCACGCGCACAAGGCGGGCGAGATGGTGACGATGCTCGGCGGCCATCCGTCGCTCAAGATCGGCTCGCTGCTCGAGACGACCAAGCACGACATCGGCGACATCCTGCGCGAGAGCCTCGAGCACGAGGGCCGCACGGTCGAGGCCTACCGCAAGCTTCTCGCGGCCGTCGAGGGGAGGTCCGTCGCGCTCGAGGAGTACGCGCGCGAGATGATCTACCTCGAGGAGCTGCACCTCGACGAGGTCGACAAGATGCTGCGCAAGCCGGGGCAGACCGAGCCGTTCGCCGGGTGACGGGCGCGGCGGTGCGCGAGTTCCGCGGCGGTCCACACGCCGCGACGCTCGTCACCCCGTGACGCGCTTGAACGCCCGCACGCCCGCGAACAGGAGGGCGACGGTGATCACGACGAGCGCGAGCGCGTGCTGCCAGAGGTCGTGCAGGCCGGCGTCGCGGATGACGATGCCGCGGATCGCGGCGATGAAGTGCGTCGCGGGGAGGATCTGGCCGATCCACTGGAGGGCGACGGGCAGCGACGAGAGCGGGAAGATGTAGCCGGAGAGCAGGATCGACGGCAGCAGGAGCATCTGCGCCATCTGCATCGCCTCGACCTGCGACTTCGAGAGCGCCGAGATCACGAGGCCGAGCGCGAGGAGCGCGCAGAGGTAGAGCAGCGCCAACCCGGCGAGGAGCACGGCGCTGCCGCGGATCGGCACGCCGAAGATCGTCGTCATTACGCCGAGCACGGCGACGAACTGGACGAGCGAGAGGACGAGGTAGGGCAGCAGCTTCCCGAGGATCAGCGCGGTCGGCGAGACCGGCGTGACGAGGAGCTGCTCGAGCGTGCCGCGCTCGCGTTCGCGCACCACCGCGAAGGCCGACAGCATCGTCGCGGAGAACGTCAGCAGGATGCCGACGAGGCCCGGGACGAGGAGGTTCGCGCTCTTCATCGCCGGGTTGAAGAGCACCTCGGGGCGCGCGGCGATCGGCGGATCGAGCGCGCCGAGTTCCTCCAGCGACTTCGACAGCGCCAGGCCGTTCACTGCCGCGAGCGACTGCGACGCGATGGTGGAGTCGGAGCCGTCGACGAGGACGCGGAAGACGGCGGGTTCGCCCGCGAGGCGTTTGCGGTGGTAGTCCGGCGGGATCTCGATGCCGACGTTCGCGCGCGCCGCGACGATGTCGCCGACGAGCTCCTCGCGCGAGTCGACGTACTCCGTGACGCGCAGCACGCTCGTGGCCTCGAGCTCGGCGACGAGCTCGCGGCTCGCCTCGCTGCGGCTCTCGTCGAGCACCGCGGTCGGCACGTCGCCGACGTTCGTGTCGATCGATCCGAAGAGCGTGAGCTGGAGCAGCGGGATGAACAGCGCGAGCCGCAGCGTCGCGCGGTCGCGCAGGACGTGGCGCGCCTCCTTGCGCGCGACGGCGAGCAGGCCCCTCACCGCTGCGCTCCTTCCGGCTCGCGGTCGCGCGCGCGGGTGAGCTGGACGAAGACGTCCTCGAGCGACGGGCGGATCCGCTCGACCGAGCGGACGTCGACGCCGCGCTCCTCGAGGTCGCGCTCCAGCGGCCCGGGGAAGGCCGACTCCTCGACGACGACGTTGACGGCGTTGCCGAAGACCGTCGCGTCGCGCACGTAGTCGAGCTGCTCGACCGTGCGCAGCGAGCTCGCCGCGTCGGAGCCGAGGTCGACGCGCACGAGCGACGTCCCCTGCGGGAACACGCCGTCGCGGTCGCGCAGCTCCTCCGGCGTGCCCGTCACCATCAGGCGCGAGAGGTAGAGGTACGCGACGAGTCCGCAGCGCTCGGCCTCGTCCATGTAGTGCGTCGACACGAGCAGCGTCGCACCGTCCGCCGCGAGTTCGAACAGGAGCGCCCACAGCTCGCGCCGCGCCACCGGGTCGATCCCCGCGGTCGGTTCGTCGAGGAACAGCACGCGCGGGCCGTGCATCATCGCGCACGACAGCGCGAGCCGCTGCTTCCAACCGCCCGACAGCGTGCCGGCGAGCCGGTCGACGTACGGACCGAGCCCGGTGCGCTCGACGGCCCACTCCACGCGCTCCTCGCGCTTCTTCCGCCGGAGGCCGTAGACCTCGGCGAAGAAGCGCAGGTTCTCGAGCACCGTCAGGTCCTCGTACTGCGAGAAGCGCTGCGGGACGTAGCCGATGCGCTCGCGCACCTCCTGCCGGTTCGTCGCGATGTCGAGCCCGTCGACCGAGGCCTCGCCGTCGGTCGGGACGAGCAGTCCGCACAGGATGCGGATCAGCGTCGACTTGCCCGAGCCGTTGGGGCCGAGCAGCGCCATGATCTCGCCGCGCGGGACCGAGAGCGTGACGTCCTCGAGCGCGCGCACCTCGCCGAAGTCGTGCGTGACCGAACGGACCTCGATACCGTGCTCGTCGCTCACGGTGCGAGGCGCACCGTCGCCGTCATGCCGGGGTGCAGCCGTTCGTCGCGCGCGAGCGTGACCTCGACGGGGAACACGAGGTCCGCGCGCTGGTCGCGGGTCTGGACGTTGCGCGGCGTGTACTCCGCGCGGTCGCCGATGGTGGTCACGCGCCCCGCGAGCGTCGCGCCGATCCCGTCGACCGAGACCTCGGCCTGCTGACCGAGTCGGACGCCGGCGAGTTCGGTCTCGGGCACGTACACGCGCACCCACGGATCGTCGTCGGTGCGGATCTCCGCGACCGGCGAGCCTGCGGCGACGAGGTCGCCCGGCAGGAGGTCGAAGACCGCGAGGACGCCGTCGCTCGGCGCCGTGATCTCGAGTTCGCGCTCCTGCACCTCGACCTCGCCGAGCGCGGCGCGCGACTCCGCGACGGCCGCGCGCGCCTGCTCGAGCCGTTCGGGGCGCGTGCCCTCGACGAGCTCGTCGAGCTGCGCCTTCGCCACGTCCGCCGCGATGCGCGCCGAGGCGGTCTCCTCGGAGGAGGCCGCGTCGTCCGACAGCAGGCCCTCGAGCCGGAGCGCGACGCGCTCCGCGTCCTGCCAACGAAGGCGCGCGCGTTCGACCTCCTGCGCCCGAGGTCCCGCCGTCGCCTCGGCGAGCGACGCCGTCGCCGCGTCGAGTCGCGCGCGCGCGGCCTCGAGCCGCGGAGCGACCGCTCCCGGTTCGAGCCGCACGAGCACCGCTCCGCGCTCCACCCGGTCGCCCTCGTCCGCGAACGCCTCGGCGACGCGACCGCCGACGAGCGAGCCCACGCGGATCGCGTGCGACTCGATCGTGCCGGAGTAGGTGCCGTCGTCGTCGGTGCCGCGCTCCACGAGCACGACGACCACGGCGGCGACGACGACCAGGACGAGGACGAGGATCTTCTTCAACGGAACTCCACGGGCCGATCGCGGATCATGCTAGCTCCGCTCCGTCCACTCACATCTCCACCTGCGTCCCGATCTCCACGACCTGGTCGGGCGGGATCGCGAAGTAGGCCGTCGCGCCGAGCGCGTTGCGGGAGAGGAAGGAGAAGAGCCGCTCGCGCCAGGCCGCCATGTGGGGCTTCCGGGCGATGCGGATCCGCTCGCGCGACAGGAAGAAGCTCGTGCCCTCGAGCGGGAGGTCGAGGCCCTTCTCGCGCGCGAGCGCCAGGACGTACGGCACGTTGGGCGACTCGAAGTACCCGAAGTGCCCGACGACCCCGTGGAAGCCGTTGCCGAGGTCCTCGACCTCGACGCGCTCCTCGCGTTCGACGCGCGGGACGGGCTCGGTGACGAGCGTGAGGAACACCGTCGTCTCGTGGAGCACACCGATGTGTCGCAACGCGTGCAGCACGGAAGCAGGAGCGAGGTCGGGGTCGCTCGTGAGGTGCACCGCGCGACCTTCGACCCGCTCCACGTCGAGCGTCGTCCGGATCAGGTCGTCGACGTGCGGACGGTTCCGGCCGACCTCCGTCGCGAGGATCCAGCGCCCGCGGCGCCAGGTCTGGAACACCAGGAAGACCGCGCCGCCGATGACGAGCGGGAACCACGCGCCGTGGAGGATCTTCGAGAGGTTGGCGCCGAGGAACGCGAGGTCGACGACGAGGAAGGCGACGAGGACCGCGCCGAGCTGGTAGCGGTTCCAGCCGAAGCGTTCGCGCGCGACGCGGACGAAGAGCAGCGTCGTGATCGTCATGGTCGTCGTCACCGCGACGCCGTACGCCGCGGCGAGCGACGTCGAGCTCCTGAACCCGATCACCAGCGCCAGCGTCGAGACGAGCAGCAACCAGTTGACCGCGGGGACGTAGACCTGGCCGATCTCCGTCGAACTCGTCTGCACGACGGTCAGCCTCGGGCAGTAGCCGAGCTGGATCGCCTGCCGCGTGAGCGAGAACGTGCCCGAGATGACGGCCTGCGAGGCGACGATCGTCGCCACCGTCGCGAGCACGAGCAACGGGACGAGCGCCCAGCTCGGTGCGAGACGGTAGAAGGGGTCGTTCGCCGCCGCGGGATCGGCGAGGAGCAGTGCTCCCTGTCCGAAGTAGCTGAGCAACAGTCCGGGCATCGCGACGAGCCACCACGCGAGGCGGATGGGGCGCAGCCCGAAGTGGCCCATGTCGGCGTAGAGCGCTTCGGCTCCCGTGACGACGAGGAACACCGCTCCGAGCACGAGGAACCCGACGCTCCCGTTCTCCAGGAGGAACCGCGCGCCGTGCCACGGCGCGACGGCCGCGAGGACGGAGGGCTCGACCAGGATCCCGCGCAGCCCGAGCGCGCCGATCGAGACGAACCAGACGAGCGTGATCGGTCCGAACACGGCGCCGATCCGCGCGGTGCCCTTGTGCTGGACGGCGAAGAGCAGCGTGAGGATCACGACCGTGATCGGGAGAACGTAGCGCTCGAACGACGGATCGAGCGCGCGGAGTCCCTCCACCGCGCTGAGCACCGAGATCGACGGCGTGATCATGCCGTCGCCGTAGAGCAGCGCCGCCGCGAACACGCCGATGCCGAGCAGGAACCCGCGAACGCGCGACACTTCGCGCGACCTCGCGCCGAGCAGGGCGGACAGCGCGATCACGCCGCCCTCGCCCTGGTTGTCCGCGCGCAGGACGAATCCGAGGTATTTGGTGGAGACGACCGCGACGAGGGCCCAGAAGATCAGGGAGAGCACGCCCAGGACGTTGCGGTCCGTCACGGCGACACCGAACTCGCCCGTGAAGCACTCCCGGACCGCGTACAGCGGACTCGTTCCGATGTCGCCGTAGACGACGCCGAGAGCCGCGAGTGCGAGCAGGGCGAGCGGTGTGCGCCCGTCCGCTCCCGCGCCGTCCTCGGGCGCCTCTCCTCCGTTCCGATCGCTCGCCACGTCCTTGCTCCGGCCGGACCGAGCGCTCGGTCCGTTCGCCCGCGAGAGCCTAACCGTCGATGCGACGAAGGAGCCCGAGATGTCACGTACGGATCAGCCGAGCACTCCCGAGGAGGTCCTCGCCTCGCGCGAACTCGACCGCGACGCGAAGATCGCCCTGCTGCGCGAGTGGGCCTACGACCAGGAGGAGATCGCGTCCTCGCAGAGCGAGGGCATGGACGGACCGCCGGCGGACCTGCACCGTCGCGTCCTGCTCGCGCTGCGCACGCTCGAGCGCGGGCCGTCCGAGCGTTGACGTCCTGCGCGACGCGGCGCGTCAGGGCACGTTCGCGGCGCCCGGCGTGCTCGTCGTCGTGAAGACGAAGTCGACGGCGTTGTCGTCGGTGTCGGCGCCGTTCGGGAAGCGTGCGATCGACCCCACGCCGGGGTCGGTGGGGGCGGCGCCGCCCTCGCCGGCCGACGGCATCGTGCCCTCGTAGGCGACGCTGTCGACGACCGTCGAGTTCTCGCGCAGCACGACGCCGTCCGGCGCCCCGTTCTGGATCGCGTTCGACGCGTTCGCGAAGTCGATGGAGAGCACGCCCGCCGGGAGGGCCGACGTCACGCTGGTCGTGCCGATCACGAGGTACTGGCCCGGAGCGATCGTCGCACCGGCCGCCGACAGCGCGATCGTGTCGTAGACGGTGTCGTTCGAACCGTTGACGAGGTCGAGGGTGTAGTTGGCGAGCGAGATCGTCGAACTGCTCGTGTTCAGGATCTCGACGAACTCGTCGAAGTCCGTCGAGGGCTGGTCGTAGTCGATCTCGTTGACGACGAGCCCGCCGGCGCTCGGCGTGCTCGCGACGAGGTCGAGCCCGACCGGATTGCTCGCCGCCAGGGCGAGCGTCGTCCCGGGGATGTCGAACACCATGTAGGCGTGGTCGAGGTGACCGCCCGCGAGGTGCGAGAAGACGAGCGGCGGGACGGAGAGCGAGGCCGTGGAGTGACCCGCTCCGTCGAGGACCGAGAGCGACCCCGCGATGATCCCGTTCGGGTTCTGCAGGGTCAGCAGCATGTAGTTGTCGTAGTTGAGCGGGAACGGCGGCGACAGCGCGAGCCCCGGCGACGTGCCGCTCGCCGATCCGGCCATGAGGTAGAGCTTGCCGCCGTACTGCGAACCGGCGTCGAGCGAGAAGTGCACGGTCCCGCCGGTCGTGAGGTCGAGCGTGGGCGAGTCGACGGAGAGCTGCGGCGACAGCGTCGCGCCCTGCCAGAGCACGCCGACCCACTCCGGGTGGTCGACGAACGGGTTGCGGTTGCCCTGGTAGCCGTAGACCGTGTCGTTGCGATCCTTCTCGAACTGGTCGACGGGGTCGGCGGCGTGCCACTGCAGCAGCACGGAGAGCAGCCCCATGTACGCCACGGATTCGTTCTGTCCGGTCTGCGAGGCGAGGATCAGTCCGGTGTCGTCGGTCAGGACGAGGTCGGGCTCGCTCGCTCCCGAGTCACCGTTCGTCCCGCCCTCGTAGCGCACGTCGAGGTAGAGCATCGCGCGTGCGACGTCGCCACGCCGTCCCTTCCACACCTCGAAGACCGCGTTCGAACCGGTGCCCTCCTGCCAGTTCGAGTTGCCGGGGTACGTCCCGCTGCCGCCGCCCTGTCCGCCGTTCGCGAGCGTCGGGTACTCGTCGGCCGACGGCGAGCAGTCGTCGAAGATCGCGTTGTCGCGGACCTGGTTGTAGGTGATGTCGCAGAGCCGCAGCGCGTGGCAGTCCGTGTACGGGTAGTTCGTGCCGCTGTCGTTCGGGAATCCGAAGCTGTTCGGCCAGACGTGCTCGCGGTTGTAGTTCGCGCCGCCGCCGCCCTGCTTCGGGTAGCTCGCGTTGAGATACACGTCGAGGACGCTGCCCGAGTTCGCGGGGTCGGTCTGCGCGTCCTCGAGCACGTCCCAGGTGTCCGTACCGCCCGAGGTGTAGGGCACGCGCACGTGGTCGTCGATGACGTCGTGCAGCGTCGCGCGCAGCGCCGCCGCGTTCGAGGTGTCGACCGTGTCGTAGTAGCCCGGCGGGATCTGGGCGACGGCGGACGGGGCGAGGACGCAGACGAGACCGAGGGCGCCGAGCACGCGGCGACGGGACGCGGGGGGGAACATGGCGAGAGGGTAGACGATCGACCCGCCGCCGAAGATCCGCCTCGTCGGCCCGAACGCGGCCGCGGCCGCAACCCGTGGAGGCCGCGTGGTCGGAGGGGTCCCTCGACCGGGGTGGCGCCGCAGGGGCCGGGTCGGCCGAGAGCGTGGAACACGCTCGCAGCGTCCGGCGCGCGAGGAACCCCTCAGGTCGGTCGGTTCACGAGGAACGTCGCGACCTCCGAGAAGAAGCCGCGCAGGAACTGCGACTCCTCCTCGGGGAGCTCGGCCTCGAGCAGGCTCGCCTCCATCAGCTGGAACCAGCGGTTGCGCTCCGCGACGCCGATGGGGAAGGGAGCGTGCCGCATGCGCAGGCGCGGATGTCCGCGGCGCTCGACGTAGCGCGGCGGACCGCCGAAGCGTCCCACGAGGAAGTCGCGCAGGCGCTCCTCGGCTCCCGCCCAGTCCTCCTCGGGGTAGAGCGGCGCGAGCAGGTCGTCCGTTCGCACCCGTCGGTAGAAGCTGGCGACGAGCCGCTCGAAGCCGTCCTCGCCGATGCGCGCGTAGACGTCGGGTTCCATGGTGCGCGTCGCGCGCGACCGGAACCGGGACGGAACGGCGGCGCGTCGGCGCGTCAGGGTACGCGACGACGCGCCGCCGGGCGCGCGACTCCGTGCGTCAGAACGACGGGTCGAGGACGAGCAGCGCGGAGGGCGTCCCCGCCGTCGGTCCGTGCACGGGCTCCGCCGTGATGGGTTGCACGACGAGCGGGAGGTACGGGAGACCGGGCGGGAGGACGAAGGTCCCCGGGAGCAGCGAGGCGTCGAGGACGCCGCTCGCCGGCAGGTTGCCGAGCGGGACGAGGAACTGCGGCGCGCCGACCGTGACGACGCCGTCGACCACGGGAGCGAACGACTGGATCGGACCCGGTGCGACGCCGATCACGATCCACGCGAACGAGTTCGGCAGCGCGGCGAGGTCGAAGTCCCACGGGTCGCCGGAGCGCAGCGGCGACGCGAAGCGGAAGTGCGGCGCGAGACCCGGGCGGACCGAGAGCGTGCCCGCGAGGACCACGGTGTCCTGACCCGGCGCACCGGGCGAGCAGGGCTGGACCGCCGTTCCGCCGGCGCCGCCGGTCGCCGTGGTGTCGATCAGTTCGACGACCGAGAGTCCGAGGCCGTCGACGACGAGTCCCGGTGCACCGTCGGAGCCGTCGGAGCACGCGAGGACCGCACTGCCAGGCGCTCCGTCGCCGCCGTGCAGGACGCAGCCCGTGAGCGTGACCAGGGAGTCCGCCGCGACGAGTGCGGGCGTGGCGACGACGTTCGTACCGACGATCGAGGAACCGTCGCCGCCGTCGACGACGCACTCGAACAGGGCCGCGTTCGAGCCCTCGACGTCGAGGCTGGCGACACCCGTCGCCGAGGAGTTCGGCGCCAAGATCGTGCAGCGCGAGACGACGACGTCGTCGCACTGCAGGATCCGCAGCGCGCCGTCCGAGAGCACGTTCCCGCCCTCGAACGTGCAGTCCTCGACGTGGACGACCGCGTCGACGCCGACGAGGAGCGCCGCGGCTCCGAAGAAGCCCGGCGTGGGGGCGAAGTCGAGACCGCGGATCGTGACGGTGCGCCCCGCGCCGACGCCGTTGATCGTGAGCTGCGCGACCTCGACGAGCGCGCCCGCGTCGGCCGTCAGCACGACGCTCCGGTTCGGGATGGAGACGAACTCGGGGTACGACCCCTCGCGCACGAGCACGACGTCGCCGTCGGCCGCGAGTTGGAGTCCGTGCGCGATCGTGTCGGTGTCCGCACCGGGACCGAGCGAGGCGTCGACGACCCAGACGTTCTGGGCGAGGAGGGGTGATGTCGACGAGAGCGCGAGGGCGAGGGCTGCGAGCGTGCGCATGGTGCTTGGTTCGTGGGTCCTTGGAACGGTGGCGGCGCGCGTCGCGATCAGAACGACGGATCGAGGAGGAGGAGCGCGCTCGGCGTCCCGGCGACGAGCTTGAACGTCGGCTCAGACGTGAGCGGCTGGAAGAAGAGCGGCAGGTGCGTCAGACCGGGAGGCAGGACGAACGTACCGGGCAGCACCGATTCGTCCAGAGATCCGCTCGGCGGGAGGGCGACGAGCGGGACGAGCAGCTGCGGCGCGCCGACCGTGAGGACCCCGTTCAGGACGGGGTCGAAGGGTTGGATCGGTCCGGGCACGACGCCGATCACGATCCAGAAGAACGAACCGGGCAGTGCGTCGAGTTCGAACGACCACGGTGATCCCGTCCGGAGCGGCGAGTCGAAACGGAAGCGCGGCGCGACTCCCGCGCGGTTCACGAGCGTGCCCGCGACCACCTCGGTCGGCGGCCCGGCGTTCCCCGGCGTGCACGGCGGGAAGGCGCCGCCGCCGTTGCCCCCCGTGAGGACGGAGTCGATCACCTCGACGACGGACAGTCCGGTGCCGTCGAGTCGGAGCGCGCCGCGCCCGTCGCCCCCGTTCGAGCACGGGACGAGGGAGCCGGGCGTGCCGCCCGTGCCGCCGATCAGCGTGCTCGCGCTGATCGTCGCGACGCCGTCGGTGACGCTCATCGCCGCCGTCGCCGGCGAGACGCCGACGAGCGCGGGCTGTCCGACGCCGCCCTGCACCGTGCATCCGAACACCGCGACGTTCGACCCGTTGACCGCGAGCGAGGCCACGCCGTTGACCGCTGCCGCCGACTCGTAGATCGTGCAACGCGCGAACGTCACCGACGCGCAACTCGTGACTCGCACGGAACCCGCCGGCGTCAGCGGCGCGTCCGTGATCGTCGTGCCCTCGACGTGCACGACGCCCGCGCAGTTCGTGAAGGTCGCCGTGGTCTGCAGCGTGAGCGCGAGCGGCGAGAGTCGTACGCCGCGCACGACCATGCTCTTGCCGGCCGAGAGGTTCTGCACGACGAGACCGTCGATCGTCACGTTCGCGCCCCGGTCGCCGATGATCGAGAGTGCGAAGTCGTCGAGCGTCACGAAGCCCGCGTAATTGCCGGTGCGGAGCAGGAGCGTGTCGCCCTCGCCCGCGACGGCGAGCGCCGCCTGGATCGTCGTGAAGTCGGTGCCCGGCCCGTTCGAGGCGTCGACGACCCAGACCGAGGAGGCGAGCGCGGGAGGAGCGGCGAGGACCGAGGCGGCGAGGAACGCGATGAGGGACGTACGCATGGTTCGTTCGCGGGCGGGGGATTCAGAGGGACGGATCGAGCAGGAGCGTCGCGGACGGCGTGCCGGCGATCAGCTCGAACGTCGGCTCGGTCGTGAGCGGCTGGAAGTAGAGCGGGAGGTGCGTCAGGCCGGGAGGCAGGACGAAGGTCGGGCAGCAGCGCCGTCGAGGATGCCACTCGCGGCATCGTCAGGAGCGGAGGATCTGGGCGCGCCGACCGTCACGACGCTGTTGATATCGGGTTGATCGTCCCGGTACGACCGATCATCCAGAGAACGCCGGCGCGGCCGCGAGTTCGTCCCACGGGTCGCCCGAACGCAGGGCAGGCGAACGCGAAGTGCGTCGCGATCCCCGGCTGCTGCACGGTGTCCTCAGACGCGACGGTCGGGCGACGGCTGCCGGGATGCAGGGCGCGACTGCCGAACCGCCGGAACCGCCGGTCAGCACCGGTGTCGTCACCCGACGACCGATACGCCGCTCACGTGGAGCGCCGCTCCCGTCGCGGTCGAGGCAGAACGGGAACGCGCCGTTCGCGCCGTTCCAGGACGGAGCAGCCGCTCAACGAGGCGACGCCGTCTTTACGGTGATCCCGCGACGCGGACCGCCAGGATGTTCGGAGCTCCCGCCGTGCACCGCTGAACAACGCGATGGTCGAGCCGATCACGTCGAGCGCCCCCGATCCGTCCTGCGCCGGGATCGCGGAGTTGACGAAGCAGCGCGAGAACGTGACGGAACCGCAGCCCGTGACGCGCGCCGTCACGATCGGCGCGGTCGAGAGGTTGACGACGCCGAGGTCCTCGACGTGGACGGATCCGACGCAGTTGGTGAGCTGCAGAGGCGGCACCTGGACGAGCAGCGGCGGCGACACGTCGATCCCGCGGATCACGACCTGCTCGTTCGCCGGGACGTTCTGGATCACGAGGCCGCCAGCGTGACCTGCGCGCCGAGCGACGATCGTGAGCCCGGTGCCGTCGTGCCCGGAGGTGCCCGCGCGCACAGCGATCGCCGGCGACGGTCACCGCGTCCTGCACGCTCGTGAAGGACGAGCCCGCGGCTCCGGTCGCGTCGACGACGAGGACGGAACGAGCGTGAGCGGCGTCGCAGAGCGCGGCGAGCGAGAGGGCGACGAGGGACGAGGGCGAGGCGCCTCGTGGGCGGGCGGGTCCGGCGCGCATCGGTCGTGACTCCGGGTGGGGGGCGAGGACGGAGTTCTCGGTTCCCGAGGCTACCGCCGTGCGCGGGCGGCGGGTCATGACGGTCGCAGGCGCGTCGCTCCGCCGGTCGTGGGCGGCGGCGTGTCGGTCGGAGCGCCGCCCCGACGTCCTCTTTCGGGGACGAGCGCAGGTCGAGCACGACCGAACGATCCCGCGACGCTCACCGGCGGCCAAGCTCCGATCCGCGTGGAGAACCGATCGAGACGCCGGCGAGTCCTCGTCGTGCTCGCCCTCACGCTCGCGCTCGTCACGAGCCTGCTCGACGCGCCCTTCCCGCGCGACCAGGTGCTGCAGCACCTGCCGATGCTCGTCGCGCTGCCGATCCTCCTGTCCGCGGCGCGCCGCGGGTGGTGGAGCACGGCTTCGCTCGTGCAGGTCGCGCTGTTCCTGTTCGTCCACGTCGTCGGCGCGCGTTGGGTCTACTCGTTCGTCCCGTACGACGAGTGGTCGCGCTCGCTCCTCGGGTGGAGCCCCGATCGCGCGTTCGGACTCTCGCGCAACCACTTCGACCGCTTCGCGCACCTCGCGTCCGGCGTCCTGCTCGTGCTCCCGTTCGCGGAGCTGGCGCGCACGCGCGGCGGACTCGCGCGCGGCTGGTCGATCGCCTTCGGCTGGTGCGCCGTCGTCGCGCTCGGCGCCGTCTACGAGGTCTTCGAGTGGCTGCTCACGCTGGTCGTCCACGGAGAGGACGCGGTGCGATACAACGGCCAGCAGGGCGACGCCTGGGACGCGCAGAAGGACATGGCGCTCGCGGCGCTCGGCGGGCTCGTCGCCGTCGCGGTCGGCCTCGTGCGACGCGGCCCGCGCGAACCCGATCGCTGACCCGCCGGGCTCCACCGACTCCGTCCGGGCCGCGCTCACGTACCATCCGCCCATGCCCCGCGACTCCGAGTCCGTCGACCGCGAACACCTGCGGCTCCTGTCGATCTTCCACTACGTGCTCGCCGGCATCACCGGCGTGGGCGCGTTGTTCCCGGTCATCCACCTCGCCGTCGGGATCGCGATCCTCGCCGGAGCGTTGCCGGAGACGGCGGGCGAGGATCCGCCGGAGTTCGTCGGTTGGCTCTTCGTCGCGTTCGCCGGCGTGTTCATCGTCGTCGGACTCGCCATGGCCTACGCGCTCTTCGTCGCGGGCCGCAAGCTCGGGCGGATCCGAGGACGCACGTACTGTCTGGTGGTCGCGGCGATCTCGTGCGTGATCGTCCCGCTCGGGACGGTCCTCGGTGTGTTCACGTTGGTCGTGCTCGGGCGGCCGTCGGTCCAGGACCTGTTCCGCGAGTCCGAGTACGGCACGGGCGCGCCGTGACGGGAGCGACGCGCGCCGACGCGGGGGCGTTCGAGTGGGGCGACCGACTCCCGACGCTCGCGGGCGCGACGCACGAGTTGCGCTGGATGGAGGATCGGCACGCGCAGGACGTGTTCGCACTCTTCGCGCATTCCGAGGTCGTGCGCTACTGGAGTTCGCCCGCGATGACGGACCCCGTCCAGGGGGCCGACCACGTGCGCTCCGTGCACGAGCTGTTCGCACAGCGCCATCTCTTCGAGTGGGGCGTGTTCGAGTCCGGCTCGGACGTGCTCGTCGGGACCGCCACGGTCTTCAAGCTCGACGGCTCGCACCGGCGGGCCGAGGTCGGCTACGCGCTGCGCCGTGATCTGTGGGGGCGCGGGATCGGCACCGAGGTGGTCGGGATCGAGTTGCGGTTCTGCTTCGAGACGCTCGGGCTCCACCGCGTCGAGGCCGACGTGGATCCCGAGAACGCGGGATCGCTGCGCGTGCTCGAACGCCACGGCTTCCGCCGCGAGGGGCTGTTGCGCGAGCGCTGGATCCAGGGCGGCGTCTGGTGCGACTCGATCGTGCTCGGACTGCTCCGCGACGAGTGGACGCGCCCGTCGGAGCGGGCGCGTTCCGACCTCAGAAGTTCTTGAAGAGCTCCTCGAGCGCCTTCTCCGACCACTGCACGGCCGAGTTCGACGCTCGCAGCACGAGGCCGGTGCGCCCCTGCTCGGATGCGATCGTGCTGGCCTTCGACGCGTCGTCCGCCGCTTCGCTCCACTTCTCGCGCTTCGCCAGGATCTCCGCGCGCTCCATGTAGACGAAGGGATCGGTCGTGCCCGCGTCGATGGCCTTCGTGAACAGCTCGAAGGCGCGGTCCAGGTCCTCGACGCCGAGGTAGTAGGTGAAGCCGAGTTGGACGACGGGGTGCAGGTCGTCGGGACGGAGCGCGATCATCGACTCGTAGAGCGGGATCGCCTCGGCGTGGCGCTCCAGGGCCCGCAGGCTCGAAGCCTCGATGTCGTACGCCCCGTACTTGTCGTCGTCGGAGAGGTCCGGGAGAGCGAGGAGCGCGTCGCACGCCGCCACCGCCTCGGCGTAGCGCTCGACCCGGTGGTAGAGGTTCTTGCTGAAGCGGTGCACCTCGAGCGGCTTGGCGCCGAGTTCACCGAGGCGGCGGATGCCGCCGAGCGCCGCAGCGCACTCCACGCGGTCCTTCGAGGAGAGGACGGCGTTGGTAGGATCGAGGTAGAGGTTGAAGAGCGTCGTCGCGGGGACCTTGGCGGCCTCGAGTCTCTCGCGCGCCGCGGCGCACTCCTTCGCCGCGCCGACGGCCTGCGCTGCGTCCGCGATCGGACCAGCGCCCGCCGCGTAGTGGAGGAGCGCGTTCGCCGTGTCGCCCTCCGCCTCGAGGATGCGCGCGTACCCGAGGTTCGCGCCGCTCGACGTCACGTCGTTCCAGAGCGCTCCGCGGTACGCCGAGCGCGCCGTGTCGGTGTCGCCGCGCGCCGTCGCGCAGTCCCCGCGGAAGACGTCCTTCTCCGGGTACGGCGCGTACAGCGAGCCCAGGCGCTCCGCGATCGCGTGCGCCTCGGCGCGCTTCGCCTCGTCCTCGCTCGCGAGCAGGGCGCGACCCTTCGTGACGAGCGCCGCGCACAGTTCGACGCCGTTCCTGCTCACGAACTCGCTCTTCGCGCGATCCGAGAAGTAGGGGTCGTCGGCTATCCACGCTCCGCCCTGCGGTCCGGGCGCCCCGCGCAGGAACGCGGCGTGGGCCTCGATCCACTTGTGCTCCGAGGCGAGTGCGAGCGCGTCGAGCGTGGCTCGGTCGGCCTCGCTCGGCGTGTCGGCGACGATGCGGGCCAGCGACTGCTCGAACTCCTGGCAACTCACGAGTCGCGAGTCCGCGAAGCCGACGGACTGGAGCTGCGGACGAAGACGGTCCTCGCGGATCTCGAGCGACTCGACGCCGGCCGCGATGCGCACGTCGGCGAGAGCATCCGCGTAGCGCTTCGACATCGCTCGGGCCCACGCCCGTTCGAGGTAGGCGCGCGACTCCGGGTAGATCGCGGCCTGCTCGGTCGCGAATCGTTCGACCGCGCTCCAGTCGCCGCTCGTGATGAGGTCGCCGATCTCGCCGTAGATCGCGTTGTCGACCTCGAGTCGTCGGTCGCGCAGGACCTTCGGGATCGTGATCCCGGCGGCGCGCGCCGCGTCGTTCCACGCGTCCATGCCGCCGAAGATGTCGTCGATCACCGCTTCGTCCTCGGCCTTGGCCATGCGGTACTCCTCCTCGCTCAGGCCCTGTTCGGCCATGTCGGCGAGGTCCTCCTCCGTCAGCTCACCCTGCCAGGGCTCGAGTTCCTCCTCGTCCTCGGACTCCGGGACGACGATCTCGGGCAGCGGGACGAGCTCGATCGGATCGGCGCCTTCGGTCTCGGTCGCGAGGTGCCTCGACGGCCGCCGCGAGGCGTTTCTCGACGTCCGCGTCACCGGGCGACCAGCGCAGGGCCCAGACCAGCGGCGTGATGGTCCCTTCCTTCGCGGTGTAGTCCCGCAGGATCGCCTCGCGAAGCGCGGTGATCTGACCGGCGAGCTGCGGCGTCGTGCGCACGTCGTCGCGACGGAGGAGCGTCGCGGCGTCCTCGAGAGCTGCGTCGAACTTCGCCTGCTTCGCGCGAGCCTCGGCGCGCGTGAACCAGAAGCGCAGGTCGTCCTTCAGCTCCATCGCGCGCGTCATGGCCGCCTCCATGACGTCGTACTTGCCGAGCTGGGTCGCGGCCTGTCCGGTCTTGACGAGGAGCGCGAGGCGTTCGCGGTCGCTCGTCGCGTGGCCGAGACCGACGAGGTAGATGTCGAGTGCGCTCTCGAAGTCGCGGCCGGCCGTCACGATGTCGCCGAGCAGCTGGTCGAGCACGGCCGACTCCGGATGGTTCTCGCGCGCCTTCCTGACGAGCGTCTCCGCCTCGCCGATCTTCTGCGCGTTCGCGAGCTGGTTCGCCTTCAGCATCACGGCTTCGGGCGCGTACTCGTCGCAGTCGAAGGCGCGCCGAAGTTCGCGCTCCGACTCGTCGCTCTGCTGCGTCGCCGCCAGCACGAAGGCGCGGATGCCGTGCGCGCCGGAGCTCGGGAACTGCTCGGCGAGGCGCTTCGTCGCGTCGAGCGCCTCCGCGACCTTGCGTTCCTCGAGGAGTGCCCGGACGTTCTCGATGCCGGCGGCGACGTCGGCCTCGGCGTCCTGCTGCGCGACGGGCGTCGGAGTCGGGGGCAGCGCGGCGGCGTGGAGCGGTCGGCAGGTGAGGGCGAGGGCGAGGGCGACGGTGGGGGCGATCATGGGGGCGTTCGGGCCGGCGGATCCGGAGAGGATCGGCCGATCGGGCCGCCGGGCACCACACCGGGGCGTCCCCGGCGCGCCCCGATCTCGCTCGTCGGACGGCGACTCGCGGTCAGCGCCGCTCCGCGAGGACCTCGGCGTACACGCGCGCCAGTTCCTTCTCGACCGGTGACGACGACGCCTGCCAGCGAGCGAAGCGGTCCGCGCCGAGTCGCCAGGCCGCGAGCGCGCGCGCCGCTTCGCGACGGACGACGAAGTTCGCGTCGTCCGCGGTCGCGGCGAGTTCGTTCTCGAGCGCGGCGAGGTCGACCTCGCTCGCCGCGCGCTCGCGAGATCCGATCTGTGCGAGTCCTTCCGCGGCGTGGGCGCGTATCCACGGCTCGTCGTCGGCGAGCGCACTGCGGAAGGGTTCGAGCGGCGTCGGCCCTCCCTCGAGTCCAGCGCGGGCGACCCACCACATCGCCTCGGCGCGGGAGTCGGGATCCGCCGAGAACTGGGGCACGAAGATGTCCTCGAAGAACTCCCGCGAGAGTGGTTCCCCCTGAAGCTCGACGGACTCCGCGTGCGCAGCGATCGCGTAGCGCACGCGAAGGTCCCGACGGGACTCGCGTTGGGGTAGCCGCAGAGCATGCGCGACTCGAGTTCTTCGAACGGGTAGCGCCCGCTCGTGCGGAGTCCTTCGATCTCGACGGCACTTCCGGACCAGCGCACCGAGGTGGAACGCTTCGTCCAGCCGAGCGGCGTGAGGATGGTCGCCGTCGTCCTGCCGTCGGCGGAACGCACGATCTGCGCACCGCGGCGCACCGGACCGCCCGGCGTGAGGACGATGCCTTCGTAGGTGCCGCTGCCCGTGGTCTCGGTGGTGCCGTCCTCGTACTCCGTCACGTTCGTGAGCTGGAGTCCGCCGAGACCCGCGCGCGGCACGGCGAGCGCCTGCGCACGGCGTCCTCGAGGATCTCGCGGACGCGCACGTACGCCGCGCCGGTCGCGGGGCCGCTGAAGCCGGAGTAGACGCGGACGACGTGCCCGTTGCGGTCGAGCACGATCGTCGTCGGGAACGCGAGAACGGTGTCGGTGATGCCGAGCGCCTGGGCCGCGCGGCCCTTGTCGGCGGTGCCGCCGATCAGCAGGGGATAGGTGACGCCGCGCGCCTCGCGGAAGCGGCGGACCTGCTCCGCGTCGCGCGCGAAGTCGCCGGTGAGCTCGAACGCGAGGCCGACGACGTCGACGGACTCGCCGTGCTCGCGGTGCAGTTCCTCCAGCAGGACCGCCGCGTCGTGGCAGTTGGGGCACCAGCTGCCGAACAGCTCGACGACGAGCGGGCGATCGACGTTCCAGAGCGGTCGCCACGCGCCGTCCGCGTCGGGGAAGGCGAGGTGCTCGACGAGACTCACCTCGCGCAGGCCGAAGTCGTGCCGTCGGGTCGGGGAGTGCCGCGTCGTCGTCGCGCACCGCGCTCCAGCTCTCCTTCCACCAGGTGCCGCTGCGGAACTCGCCGCCGGTGAGCTCGCCGGGACGCGTCGCGTCGGCCTCGAACCGGAAGGCGTGCGCGCCGTCGAAGCACGAGAGGCGCAGGTGCGGCGCGACACGTCGCCGGCGAGGTAGCGGTAGTCGCCGGTGTCGGTGAGGAAGGTGCCCGTCACCCCGGTCGAACCGTCGCTCTCGAACACGCCGACCGCGGGCACGTCGCTCGACGAGAACGCGACGCGCCAGCGTCCGGCGACGGCGTCGGCGCCGACGGAGAGTCCTTCGACGGGCTCGAAGCGGTGCGTCGGTCCGAGGACGGCGCGCACCGGGACGACGGACGTCGCGCCGGCGCCGCGCGTCTTCGTCCAGGTCCCCTCGAACGTCTCGAAGGCGGTGTCGCTCTCCACACGGTGGAGTTCGAGGCGCGAGTCGTAGTGGGGGAAGTCGAGCGTGAAGGCCGCTGCGTCCCGGTGCGCCTCCGGGACGGCGATGCGCTCCTCGCCGTTGCGGATCGTCGCGCGGCCCGTCGTGGTGTCGAGGTCCACCTCGAACGGCAGCTCGACGCGCTCCGTCTCTCCCTCGCCGCGCACGTCGAGCGCGAACCGCCAGTGCTCCACCGCGCCACCCCCCTGGAGCCCCGCCGCGAGTGCCGCCGCCGTCATGATCCCGAGCATCGCCCGAGCGTACGCCGCCGAGCGCCGCCGCCCCGGCCGCTTCCCCCGAACCGGGAGCCCGCGAGCCGCTCACCCACGAGAATGCGGACGATCCGCACTCTGGTCTTGGGCAAACGAACCAGGTTCGGTTGGACCGCCACTCGCGCCACCGCAGGCGGGGATCGCGGGTCGAGCCATCGGGCGAGCCGCGGCGGGGCGGGCTCGGGGTCCGCACTCCGGGCGGCGATCGACGGGCGAACGAGGTGTCCGGAACGCGCGCGGGGCGCTCCGTGGAGCGCCCCGCGTCGGGTGTCAGAGCTCGCCGGCCCAGCGTTGGGCGGCGGACAGCGCAGCCGCCTCGTTCTCCGGGTTGTAGAGCCACTGGTGCTCCATCTCGTAGAGCGGGTCCGTGCCGCCGAACATCTCGGCCAGGAAGTCGAGGAACACGTCGCTGCCCGTGTGCCACCAGGCGTAGCCGAGCGTCGACGGCGTGTTCCAGCGGCTCACGTCCGACGAGAAGCCGTCGCTCGGGATCTGGCTCAGGTTGCACCAGCAGGCCGCGTTGTCGTCCGCCGGTCCCATCGCGTACATGTTGTACGGAGCGCCGATCGACGTGTTCCACGCCTGCGCACTGACGAATCCCTGGTAGAAGTGCGTCAGGACGTCGAGCGTCATCGTCGTGTGCATCGTGTCCGCACCGCGGAACACCGTCTCGAGGATGCCGTTGAGCGCGTTCTCCGCGATCGACGTCTCGAACGCCTGCGCGGCGCGATACTTCGCGTCGAGCACCTTCGAGTTCACCTTCGCGTAGATCAGGCCGGTGCACGGCACCTGTCCCGCCGACGCTGTCTCGACGAACTTCTCGAACCAGATCTTGTTCGCAGCTCGCCAGGCCGGCGTCTGGATGGCGTAGGTCGCCGCCATCGTGTCGCCGTACCAGCCCTCGTGCCGCTGGAACGCGTAGCCGTTGTGCGGGTGGGTGGCGACGTAGTTCATGTCGCCGTAGAGGCTCGAGCTGCCGCCCACGCCCGCCGAGTTCGTCGGGTAGAGGTTGTGCGTGATGCGCGTCAGCTCGCCCTGCATCCGCAGGTCGTCCTTCGCCATCGAGTCGTTGCCGAGCCAGGTCAGCACCTTCATCGAGCGCGTCGCACGGATGAGGTGCGTGCCGAGGATGAAGCCCCAGCCCATGAGCTTGGCCTCGTAGTCGGGCTGGCGACCCTGCGCGACCACCGCGTCGGTCTGGAACGTCGACGCGCTGTTGAACCCGAACGGGTTGCCCGAGTTCAGACCGATGAAGAAGTTGTACGGCATGTAGTCCATCGGACTGCCGGACACGACGACGTCCTCCACGACACCGGGAGTCCCGTCGAGGTGGTAGAGCGCGGTGGGGTGGCGGTCCAGCACCATGCGGTGGTGGAGCTGGAAGTGGCGGTAGCCCTCCACGCACGCGGAGTCCGCCGTGCGGATCCCGTCGAACAGGAAGATCTCGTTGCCGCCGGTCATGCCGCCGTACGGCACGCCCCACGGGTGCGCCCAGCCCATCCGGCCGTCCTTGATGGGGTAGTCGCCCTTGCCCGTGCCCGCCATGAAGTAGCCGAGCGTCTCGTTGAAGTCGTCGACGAGCTTCTGACGGATCGTCGTGTAGCCGTTGTGCGCGAGCGAGGGCAACGGGAACGACTGCGGGAAGTAGCGCGAGGTCTGCTCGTTCCACCACGAGTAGTACTCGTCTCCGGAACCGCTGTCCGTCCCGCGCTTGCAGAACGCGCGACCCTCCTGGTCGAGCAGCTCGCGGGCGTGCGCCGTCACCGTGTTCGGGCAGATCGCGAGCCGGCGGATCATGTGCCCCTGCGACGGTAACACGTGGAGCTTGTTGCCGGGCAGAGCGCCGACGATGGGGTGCTTCACGTAGCCGCCGGAGTTCGACCAGCTCCCCATGCCGGGGTCCTCGAACTCCTGCACCACGCTCCAGCCCGGAGGCACGTTGATCGACAGTTCGTCGAAGTAGAACTTGCCGATCGGGTCGTCGAGCGGCGACGTCCCGTCGTGGTCGATCATGCCGTTCGTGAAGCGCACGTCCATCAGCACGACGGGTTCGCCCTGGAGCGTGCTGACGTAGGAGTGCACGCCGAACATGTGCGGCAGCGTCCCGCTCGCGCCCGTGACCGGTGCGATCGGCGCCATGACGCCGAACGTGCGCAGCTCGGTCTGCATCGGCCCGTACTTCTCGAGCACGCGCGTCGTGCCGGACCGCAGCGGGAACTCCGCGTAGGTGTGACCGAACACGTCGCGCGCCGTGATCATGATCGAGTCGGGATCGTTGATCAGGTCCTCGACGACCGTCGGCAGGCCCGTGGTCGCCGCGAGCAGCACGGAGTTGTCGGTGTTCGAGGGCCGCGCGAGCGACGTCCCGCTGCCGACCTGGACGACCTCGTACTGGATGCGGTCGCCGGCCACGGCGCCGGCCGGACGCTGGACCTTCGCGAGCAGTTCGACGACGGCGAAGCCCTGCGCCGTCGACGGATAGCGCGTGACCTTCTCGAGCTGGGTCCACGCGACGTTGCCGTCGGAGTCGAGGACCGCGTACGGCGAGGTCGTGTTGGCGTCGGTGAGCGCTCCCGCGGGCAGCGGCAGCGTGCCGCGCAACAGGAAGTAGTCGTCGTCCGGCGCGATCGTCTCGAACATCCCGACGGTCGTCCCCGCCGTCGGCGGCGAGTAGTCGCCCGGGTCGAAGCCGGGTCCCACCGGTCCGTCGCCGCCGAAGATGATCACGGTCCCGCCGGGTCCGCCCGCGCCGCCGCCGCCACCGCAGCTCGCGAGCACGGCCAACGCGCACGTCGCGGCGGTGATCTTCGACCCGGTTCCAGCGCCCAGCGCTCGACGTACGAGCGCACGACGGCCCCGCTCCTGGCGGGGCCGAGTTGTGTTCGATGTCATCCCTTGCCCCACCAGGACCCGCAGATGCGGATCCGCTTCCCGGGACCCGTTTCGGGTCGCGGGCACGGCGTGGAGCAGGGGTGCTGGCGGAAAGCCGGTCGATCCGCGCTAAGTGCGAGTCTTCCAAGGAAGTCGCATTCGGTCGGAAAACTCTTCCTCGACGGGCCGTCGGCGGCGATCGAGGCCTCGCCGAACGAGAGCGCCCCCGCACCGGACGACCGGTGCGGGGGCGCTCGTCGTACGGGCCGCTCCGCTCAGAGCTTCACGTACTCGTACTCGAAGGGCTGGCCGTTGATGCCCTTGGCGGGCGGCGCGATCCAGTTCGCGACCTTGCCGGGCTCGCGCACCGGCTTCATGAGGCTCTTCACGTAGTCCGAGTCCTCGCGGGTCGGGAGCCACTCGCTGCTGCGCGCGTTCCACGTCGCCTCGTCGAGGAGCTTGCCGTCGACGTCGAAGCGGTGTCCGGCGTAGAGACCGACACTGCGGTTGAACGCGCGGTGGGGCAGGCGGACGCGCCAGTCGAGCTCGTACTTCTCGATGATGCGGTTCCAGTAGTCGATGCCCTTCTGGTTGTCCGCGAGGTACGCGTCGCGCAGCACCTCGTTCATGGCGTTCCGCATCGGCACCTCCTGGTTGGAGATGCGGCCGTTCTCGACCACCGGCATGACGTACACGCCCTCGTTGGCGACGTGGTCGTCCTGCTTGGACTCGAAGGCGCGGCCCTTGATGCCCGAGCGGAAGAAGTTCGACGCGTTCGAGGAGATCTCGGAGCCGAACAGGTCGGTCGAGCTCGAGACCCAGAAGTTGATGTACTTCTGGATGATCTCCGGCGGGACGACGCCCTCGGTGCGCGGGTCCTTGCCCTCCTTGAGGACCTGGCAGGTGCGTTCGATCACGCGACCGATACCGGTCTGACCCACGAACATGTGGTGGGCCTCCTCGGTCAGCATGAACTTGCACGACCGGCTGAGCGGGTCGAAGCCCGACTCGGCGAGGCTCAGCAGTTGGAACTTGCCGTCCCGGTCCGTGAACATCGTGAAGCAGAAGAACGACAGTGCTCGCACGGCTCGTTGAACGTCTGCAGGATCCGCGGGCAGTCCGGGTTGCCGGAGCGGCGCTCGAGGAGTTCGTCGGCCTCCTCGCGACCGTCCTTCCCGAAGTAGCGGTGGAGCAGGTAGACCATCGCCCACAGGTGGCGACCCTCCTCCACGTTCACCTGGAAGAGGTTGCGCATGTCGTAGAGCGACGGCGCGGTGTGACCGAGCAGGCGCTGCTGCTCGACGGAGGCCGGTTCGGTGTCGGCCTGCGTGACGATGATGCGGCGCAGCCAGTTGCGGTACTCGCCGGGGACCTGTTGCCAGGGCTCCTCGCCGAAGTGGTCGCCGAATCCGATCTTCTCGCCCGCGCCCGTCGGCGTCAGGAAGATGCCCCAACGGTAGTCGGGCATCTTGACGTAGTCGTAGTGCGCCCAGCCGTCGGTGTCGACGCTGATCGCCGTGCGCAGGTAGACGTCGTTCTCGTTGTAGTCGGTCGGGCCGGTGGACTTCCACCAGTCGATGTACGCGGGCTGCCACGCCTCGAGGGCGCGCTGCAGTCGCTTGTCCGAGTTGAGGTCGACGTTGTTCGGGATGCGCTGCGTGTAGTCGATTCCGGGCATCTGCGTTCCTCTGGATGGCGTCTCTCGACGTCCTCGATCAGGTGCGGTTGAAGTCGAACTCGGGGGCCTGCGGCGTGCCGTAGCACTTGAGAGCTCCGCGCTCTCCCACGGCGTTCGGCCGCTGGAAGATCCAGTTCTGCCAGGCGGAGAGTCGGCCGAAGATCTTGGTCTCGAGCGTCTCGGGGCCGGCGAAGCGCAGGTTCGCCTCCATGCCCGTGAGCGCGTCCGGCGAGTAGCTCTGGCGCTCCTCGATCGCGAGGCGCACCTCGTCCTCCCAGTCGATCTCGTCGGGAGCGCTCGTCGCGAGCCCGAGCTCGTCCGCGCGCTCCGCGTCGACCAGGAAGCCCTCCTCGCGCACCGCGAGCACGTCGCCGACGTGCGCGGGATCGGCGAGGAAGCGCGTCTCGAGGCGCGTCAGTCCGTTCGCCATGGGGTAGGCGCCGGCGCTCGCGTTCCCGACGCCGAGGCGCACGTTCGCGTCGGGGTCGTTGAGCACGTACTGACGGTCGCAGGCGAGCGCGAACTCGAGGAAGAGACCGCCGAACGCGGTGCCGCCGTCGGCCAGCGCGTAGAAGCTCTTGGCCGTGTTCTCGAAGCGCTTGAGCACGCGCTTGGCGAAGTGGCGCACCTCGTTCGCGAACCAGTGGTCGTTCGCCCCGGCCGTGCCGTGGAGGACCTCGTCGGCGTGGGTCGCCGCTTCGACGTCGCCGACGACGCGGAAGAGCACGAGCGCGACCGCGGGCAGGTTCATGCGCAGGTGGCAGAGCGCGTCGTCGAGCTCGCGCAGGAGCTGGAGCAGCCAGTAGCCGCTGCCCTGTGCGCACGCCCGAGCCGCGTCCTTCGGCCCCATGTCGTCGGGCAGCGTGACGGTGAGGTTCGCGACGCGTCCGTTGTCCTCGATCGCGAGGTCGACGTAGCGGTACGTGCGACCCGCTCCGTTCTCCTCGTACTCCAGCCGCTCGAGCGTGATGCCCTCGTTCGCGGACTTGTCGAGGACCTCGTCGGCCATCGCGCGCGCCATCCCGCGCACCTCCTCGTCCCACTTCGACAGCGGGGCGATCGCGTCGACGAGGTTCCACTGCACGGCGCGCTTGCCCTTGATGCCCTCCGCGAGCGTCGAGAACGCGTCGCACAGGTCGGGGCGGATCTTGCGCTTGTCGACGATGCGCGTGAGTCCGCCGGTGCCGGGCAGCACGCCGAGCAGCGGAAGCTCCGGGAAGCTCACCGCGCTGTTGCGGTCGTCGACGAGCAGGATCTTCGCAGGCGAGCGCGAGCTCGTAGCCGCCGCCCGACGCGGTGCCGTTGAGCGCGGCGAGGAAGCGGATGCCCGAGTGGTCCGTCGCGTCCTCGATCGACAGGCGCGTCTCGTTGGTGTACTTGCAGAAGTTCACCTTGAAGGCGTGCGTGCTCGTCGAGAGCATGTTGATGTTCGCGCCCGCGCAGAACACGCGGTCGAGTCCGCCCGTGACGACGCAGCAGCGCACCTGCGGGTGCTCGAAGCGCAGTCGCATCACGGCGTCGGCGAGCCTCCATGTCCACGCCGAGGTCGTAGGAGTTGAGCTTGAGCTCGTAGTCGTCCCGCGAAGCCCGCCGAAGGGCTCGACCTTCATGGTGAGCGTCGCCACGTCGCCGTCGACGGCGAGCGAGAAGTGGCGGTAGCGGTCGGGGTGGGTCCGGAAGTCGAGCGGGGCGGGCGGCGGTCGCGGCGGTCGGCATGGCGGAGGTCGGTCGACGGGGTGGGGAAGGGCCCCCGGCACGTCCGGCGGCCCCGCCGCCAGGGCGCAAGATGGCCTCTTCGGGGCGGGGGACCTGTGCAATATCCTGCGCTGATCGGGCGGGAAGTGGGCGATATAGTGCTCAGGCGCTCCGCGCGCCGACCGTGCAGCACCGCTCTCCGATCCTCCGCGAACTTGGGCGACGCCTCAACGAGGCGCGGCGCCGCGCCGGCCTGTCGGTCGCCGCGTTGGCGACGCGCGCCGAGGTCTCGCGCCGCTACCTGACCGACGCCGAGGCGGGGCGCGCGAACCCGAGCGTGCTCGTCCTCGCGCGGCTCGCGCGCGAGCTCGGGACGACCCTCTCGGCGCTCGTCGACCTGCCCGTCGTGCACCGGCCCTCCGAGCGCATCGCGCTCGTCGGCCTGCGCGGCGCGGGGAAGTCGACGGTGGGGCGGCGGCTGGCCCTGGCGCTCGAGGTTCCGTTCGTCGAACTCGACCAGGAGGTGGAGCGCGCCGCCGGGATGCGCCTCGCACAGGTCTTCGAGCTGCACGGGCCCGAGACCTTCCAGCGCTTCCAGGCGGAGGCGCTCGAGCGCGTCCTCGCGCGCGGCGAGCGTCTCGTCCTGGCCGCGGGAGGCTCGATCGCCGAGGCCGGGAGCTCCTTCGAGCGCCTCCTCGCGACCTGCCGCACGGTCTGGCTCACGGCCCGCCCCGAGGAGCACTTCGCGCGGGTCGCCCAACAGGGCGACCTCCGGCCCATGCACGGGCGCCCCCGGGCGCTCCAGGAGCTCGTCGGCCTGCTCGAGCGCCGCCGGCCCGTCTACTCGCGCTGCGAGGTGACGGTCACGACGACCGAGCGGACCCCCGAGACCGTCGTCGCCGAGATCCTCTCCGTCCTGGCACGAGATCCGCGGGAGGAGTGATCCCGGGAGGGGCTACCACCGGGGCACCCCATCGCACTAGCATCTTCGCTCTCCCTCGCTCGCCACACGGCCGAGACCGAGGCGGGGCGCCCCCCCGGCGTCTCGGAACCCAAGAAGGAGTCAACTCTAGAGATGAAACTCAGCAAGACCATCGGTCTGGCCGCCGTCGCCACCGCGGCGCTCGCCATGACGAGCTGCAGCTCGGGCCCGAAGCAGCTCACGCGCACCTGGGACGACTGGGTCAACCAGAAGTACTCGGAAAACTCGCTGATCCACGGTCTGATCCTCCAGGACCTGCTCCCCGTCTACCCGATCGTCGGCTTCCTCGCCGCCATCGGCGACGGGATCGCGCTCAACCCCTACTACTTCTGGAGCCGCGACATCTGGGAAGGCAACGGCACCGCCTACAACCACAACGGTGTCGAAGGCGCCCAGAACTCGGTCGGAACGCTCATCGAGTCCGGCGAGTGATCCCGGCGAGGGCCCCCGGACCGAACGGCCCGGGCGTCCTCCCACGGCGGCCCGCGCGAGCGGGCGCGTCCGACGCGAAGGCGCGCACCCGAGACCTCGGGTGCGCGCCTTCGACGTATGGTGGGCCCCACGCGGCGGACCGCACCGTCGCCCCAGCACCGCTCGCGCGCACCCGCACCCGCACCGGCACGCCATGCTCACGACCCTCGCCTCGCTGCTCGTCCCGAACCTCCTCCTCCCGGCCCAGGTCGACCTTCGCAGCGCCGACCAGGACGTCTCGTTCTCCTACGTGGAGGCGGGCTACGTGAACCGGGACGTCGACGGCTCGTCGGTGGAGTTCGATGGCTTCGACGCCGGCTTCTCGTTCGACCTGCGCGAGAACTTCCACGTGGCGGCGCGCGGCGACGTGCTGCGCGGGAAGAGCGGGATCGACCCGGACGCGCGCTCGATCGCGGTGCTGCTCGGGTACCACCACGAGCTCCGGCACGGCACCTTCCTCGTCGCGGAGGCCGGGCTCGGCTGGGCCGAGGTCGAACCGGTGACGGGGCCCGACGACAGCGACAGCGGCTTCGTCGCCCGCCTCGGGGCGCGCCATCGGGCCAACCGGACCTGGGAGTTCCTGCTCGCGCTCGACTACGAGGACGTGGGTGCGGACGACGACGTCTCCGTCACCGGCGAAGTGCTGGCGTACGTCGACGACGGCATCGCGGTGGTGGGGCGCGCGAGCTTCGGGAGCGAGGTCGACTCGCTCGGCATCGGCGTGCGGATCGGGCTCTGACGTCCGTCCGGACCGTCACCGACGGCCCAATGCGTTCGCCATGAGCGCCTCGACGTGCGCGCAGGCGCTCTCGCCCAGCGCCGTGAGGTCGTAGCCGCCCTCGAGCACGCTCGCCGCGCGGCCCTTCGTCGTGGGGCGCGCCGCTTCGCAGGCGCGGCGCGTGATCTCGTAGAACGTGGCGCTCTCGAGCTCGCACTGCGCGAGCGGGTCCGCGCGGTGCGCGTCGAATCCCGCCGAGAACAGCAGCACGTCGGGACGGAAGTCCTCGATCGCGGGGACGACGAGTTCGTCCAGCGCCGCGAGCCACTCCTCCGGACCCGTGCCCGGCGCGAGCGGGACGTTGAGCGTCGTGCCCTCGCCGTCGCCGCGGCCGATCTCGTGGCGCGCGCCCGTCCCGGGGTAGCACGGCGACTGGTGCATGCTCGCGTAGAAGACGTCCCCGCGCTCCCAGAACGCGTTCTGCGTGCCGTTGCCGTGGTGCACGTCGAAGTCGAACACGAAGACGCGTGACGCTCGGCCCGTCACGATCAGGTCGTCGGCGGCGATCGCGATCTGGTCGAGCAGGCAGAAGCCCATGGCGCGGTCGCGCTCGGCGTGGTGTCCCGGGGACGGGTGGCGGCGAAAGCGGTGCGGGCCTCGCCGTCGACGACGGCGCGCGCCGCGCGCAGCGCCGCACCGACGACCATCGCGACGTCGAGCGAACTCGGCGTCGCGTAGGTGTCGGCGTCGAGCCAGCCGCCGCCGCGCGCGCAGACCGTCGCGAGCTCCTGCACGTAGGTGCGCGCGTGGATGCGCTCGACCTCCGCGCTCGTCGCGCGTCCCGGCGACACGAAGCGCAGGCGGCTCGCGAAGGACGCGCGGCGCAGCGCGGCGGCGACGGCGTCGGCGCGTTCCGGGCGCTCGGCGTGCGCCGACGCCGAGCGGTGGGCGCGGTGCCCCTCGTCGGTCACGACCAGGACCTCGGGTTCGAGACTCGCCATGCCGCGACGGTAGCGCACCGGGGGACCGGCGCAAACGGAGCGAGCGAACGGTGCGCGGCGCCGGGACTTGCGTCGGTCGCGCGGGCTCCCCGACGCGCGGCCCCGGACCGGGATAGCTTTCGTTGGAGTCGGCAGCGGGCCATGACGGTCGAGGCCCGCCACGTGCTCCGCCGCGGGGAACCGCGGGTCGGCGCGACGGGGGTCGCGCTTCCAAGGGGGAATCGGAATCGCACGTGGGGAACTCGTACAACTCGTCTCTTCTCGCTCTCGTCGGTGCCGCGCTCGTGGGGAGCGTCGCCCACGCGCAGTCGACGGTCCGACCGGTGCCGCGCATCGCACTCCCGCTCGACTGGAGCGAGTCGTCGGGCGCCGCCGTCCCCACCGAGGACGAAGCGCGACGGAGCATCGACGTCGAGCTCCACGGCACCTACCTGCCGGCCGCCGGGACCGAATTCGGCGGCGGTGAGGTGTCGACGCAGCGCATGGGCTGGTCCGCCACCATCGGCCGCGAACTCGAGGGAGGCGCGCGCGCTGCGCTGCGACTCTCCACGGAGGCGAGCTTCTACGACCTCTCGTCGAGCGCGCCGTTCGTCGGCGGCTCGACGGGTCCGTTCAACGACGTCTACGAGACGCGACTCGGCGGCACGTACTACGCGCCCTTCGCGCAGGACATCGACTACTTCGGCGGCTTCGAGCGGTGCTCGCCGGCGAACCCGACGTCGGCATCACCGGCGGCACGACGATGGGCGGGACGCTCGGTCTCGCGTACCGCGCCGACGAGGACCTCGAACTGACGCTGGGACTGCTCGCGTTCTCGCGCCTCGAGGACGACGCCGTGATCGTCCCGTACATCGGTCTGCGCTGGCGCATGACCGACTCCGTGCTCCTCACCGCCGAGGGCAACCGGGTCGCGCTCGAGACCGAGCTCACCGACTCGATCGACCTCGACCTCTACGCCGCCTACGCGCAGCGCCAGTACCGCCTCGGCGACGTCGGCGCGACGCGCGAGCCCGTGCTGCGCGACGAGCAGATCGACTTCGGCGCGAACCTCGGCATCGCGCTGACGGACGCCGCCACGCTGCGACTCGGCGCCGGCATCACGATCTGGCGCGGAACTCACTTTCCTCGACGACACCGGCGCCACGGCGTCGGAGAACGAACTCGACCCGGAACCCTTCGTCGAGCTCGGTCTGTCCATCGCGCTCTGAGCGAGCGCCGCCACCGAACACCGCTCCGTCCCGAGCAACTCGAGCCCCCCTCGTTCCTCCCCGAAGGATCCTGCCACGATCCTGCCCGAACCCCCGTCCGCGCGAGCGGCCGGGGGTTCATTCATGTCCGGCCCGATCGCTCGCGATCGCCCGACCGAACCTGGTTCGATCGGTCCGGGACCGAAGTGCGGAAGAGGTCCCACGGTGTCGCGGACCGCGATCGCTTCGGGTCGACACCCCGGGGCGAACCCGAAGACTTGGCCGATCGAACCAGGTTCGGTCAGTTCGGGTCCGCGTCGAGCCCGCCGTTCGCGAGCTCCTGGTCCTGCCAGCGCCAGCCGTTGCGGCGCAGGACCCACAGGACGGTGCGCACGAGGATCGAGAGGTCCTGGCGGGGACCGAAGTCGCGCAGGTACGTGCGGTTCAGCTCGAGCTTGCGCGCGTAGCCCGCGCGGCACCTGCCGACGTAGCCCTGCGTGATCTGCGCGAGACCCGTGAGCCCGGGGCGCACCGCGAGTCGCTCGGCGAAACCGTCGACCTCGTCGCGCGCCCAACGCTCGATCTCGACCATCTCCGGTCGCGGTCCGACGAGGCTCATCTCGCCGCGGATCACGTCGAGCAGCTGCGGCAGTTCGTCGAGGTGCGAGTTGCGCAGGAAGCGACCGAAGCGTGTCACGCGCAGCCGGTCGCTCGCGTCGCTCCACGTGTCGAAGGAGCTCGCGTGGACCTCCTTCATGGTCCTGAACTTGTGGATCCGGAACGTGCGTCCGCGACGGCCCCCGCGCTCCTGCACGAACAGGATCTTGCGCGGATCGCGGAAAACGAGCCAGTTGCCGAGCGCGATCGGCAGCGCCAGGGCGAGCGCGAGCGGCAGCGCCGCGAGCACGAGCAACGCCTCGCCGGCCGGCCGCACGATCCGCGCGTACGCGCCTCGCGGTGCGAGCCGCTCCCAGTCGGGCTCGGTCGTCCGCGCGCCGCGATCGACGCTCTCGGGGCGTCGCTTCACCACCGGAACGGGCGGCGTCGCGACGTAGGGCTCGAAGTCGATGCCCACGGAGCGGGCGCGGACCGTGGCGTCGGTCGATTCGGCGGTCATGGGGACGGGACCTCGGGGCGGGCGGTTCCGCCGGTGGGATCGGTCCGTGCACCCGCACGTCGTGAGCGCAAATCGGATCCCTGTCGGAGCCCTCGCACGCGGTCCTCGACCTGGGACCGCCGCACGTGCGGGTTCCACCTGTGGAGCGCGGCGGCCGATCTGACCAGGACCTCTTTCGCGTCCCGATCGCATCGACCCCGCTTCGCCCAACGTGCAACGTCCCACCACGATCCTCGGTCTCAACGCCTTCCACGGCGACTCCTCGGCAGCCCTGTTCGTCGACGGCCGGCTGGTCGCCGCCGCCGAGGAGGAGCGCTTCCGCCGCGTCAAGCACTGGGCGGGCCTCCCGACGGAAGCTGCGCGCGCCTGCCTCCGTCACGCCGGCGTCGACCCGAGCGACCTCCAGCACGTCGCCGTCAACCGCGACCCGTCGGCGCACTTCCTGTCGAAGGTCGCCCACGCGCTGCGCAACCCGCGGCTGCTCGCCTCGGCGCTCGACCGGCGCCGCAACGCGCGCCGCGTCGGCGGACTGCGCGAGGAACTCGCGTTCGCGCTCGGCGTCGACGCCAACGGTTGGGACGCGCGCTTCCACCAGGTCGAACACCACCGCGCCCACCTCGCGAGCGCCTTCCTCGTCTCCCCGTTCGAGCGCGCCGCCGTCGCCTCGGTCGACGGCTTCGGCGACTTCTCGAGCTCGATGTGGGCGCACGGCGTCGGCAAGGAGCTCGTCCAGCTCGGTCGCGTCGGCTACCCGCACTCGCTCGGCGTGTTCTACCTCGCGCTGACGCAGTACCTCGGCTTCCCGAACTACGGCGACGAGTACAAGGTCATGGGCATGGCGGCCTACGGCGAGCCGCGCTACGTGCGCGAACTCGAGAACGTCGTGCGCACCACGCCGGAGGGCTTCGAGCTCGACCTGTCGTACTTCCTGCACACGAAGGGCGGTGTCGCGATGACGTGGGACGGCGGCGAGCCGACGGTCGCGCGCGCGTTCTCGCGGAAGCTCGAGGACCTGCTCGGCCCCGCGCGTCGCAAGGGCGACGAACTCACGCAGCGCCACAGGGACCTCGCCGCGTCGACACAGGCCGTCTTCGAGCAGGTCTACTTCGACCTCCTGCGTCGACTCGCCCGGTCCACCGGCGAGAAGCGGCTGTGTCTCGCGGGCGGCTGCGCCATGAACAGCCTCGCGAACGGTCGCATCACCGAGCGCACGCCCTTCGAGGAGGTCTGGATCCAGGCCGCCGCGGGCGACGCGGGCGGAGCCATCGGCGCCGCCGCCTCCGTCTGGTGCGACGTGCTCGGTCGCGAGCGGGTGGGCTCGATGGAACACGCCTACCTCGGCCCCGAGTTCGCGCAGGCCGAGCTCGACGCGACGCTGCACGACGCTTCCGAGGTGCTCGAGGAGGTGAACTGCGCGAAGCGGCGCTTCGACGACGAGGAACAGCTCTGCGACCACGTCGCCCGCCACATCGCGGCGGGGCACGTCGTCGGTTGGTTCCAGGGCCGCATGGAGTGGGGGGCGCGCGCCCTCGGCAACCGCTCGATCGTCGGCGACCCGCGGCGCGCCGACATGAAGGACGTGCTCAACCTCAAGATCAAGCGCCGCGAGTCGTTCCGGCCCTTCGCGCCGAGCGTGCTCGAGGAGAAGGCGGCGGAGTGGTTCGAACGACCGCAGCCCGTGCCGTTCATGTCGATGGTGCTGCCGATCCGCGAGGAGAAGCGCGAGTGGATCCCCGCGGTCACGCACGCCGACGGGACGGGGCGGCTGCAGACCGTCTCGAAGGACACGAACCCGCGCTACCACCGGCTGATCACGGCCTTCATGCGGCGCACCGGCGTCCCGATGATCCTCAACACGAGCTTCAACGAGAACGAGCCGGTCGTCTGCCGTCCGGAGGAGGCGCTCGACTGCTTCCTGCGCACGAAGATGGACGTGCTCGTGCTCGGCGACGCCGTGCTCGAACGCACGCAGCTCCCGACCGACGCGGGCGTCGACGTGGAGACGATCCCGGGCGCGCTCCCCGCACCGCACGGCGTGCGCGTCGCGGACGACGTCGCGACCTACGGCGACGAGGACTGAGCCCGTCGGACCGAACGATCGCCGCCGACGAAGCGGGGCGCGCGGACGTGACGTCCGCGCGCCCCGCGCACGTTCCGGGCGCGTTCGCCGTCCGCTCGTCAGCGCCGACCCAGCGACATGAGGAGCTGGAGCACGTACCAGAGCATGAGCGCGATCGCCGCGAAGAGTGCGAGCGAGGTCGCGCCGCTCACACCGGCTCGACCGCGTCGCGGCCGTCGCCCGCGACCCCTGCGCCCCACACCGCGCCCGAGTGGTACGCGATCCGCCAGGCGTGGTGCGCGACGCGGCGGAGCCAGCGCAACGCCTCGAGCCGCTCGAGCGCGTCCTCCGGCGACAGCGCGCCCTGCGCCGCGCGGCGCATCGTCTCGGCGCGGATCGCCTCGTCGGAACCCTCGAGCTCGTCGCGCACCACCCCGAGCGCCGCGGCGGGGATGGCGACGTCGTGCGCGCGGCCCTGCGTCAGCGCCGACGTAAGCGCGCGCGCGAAGGCGTCGCGGTGCGCGGCGAGTTCGTCGCCGAGCGGTCGCGAGAACGGCGGCGGCGACGCGAGTCGCTCGACCAGCCGCGCGAGGTGGTCGGCCTGGTGCACGAGAGCGGTCTCGCGCGCGAAGTCCTGCGGCCGACCGGTCCCCGCGTCGATCGTGTGGAGGTAGCGCAGCACCTCCTCGACGGCGGCGCCGAGCTCGTCGAGGTCCGCTCCGCGTCGCCGCGCGCGCCGCCCCGTGTCGACGAGGCGCGCCGTCTCGCGCAGGGTGCGGAGCGCGACGCGGTCGAGCACGCGCGCCGCGGCGTCGACGGCGAGCGCGGGGTGGCGTGCGAAGCGCGGCTCGAGTCCGCGCAGCAGCGCCGAGCCCTTCTGCGGGACGATGCGTTCGACGAGCCTCCCGAAGGGGCGCGTGAAGGGCAGCACGATCACCGTCCCGAGGAGGTTGAACGTGGAGTGGAAGCCGACGAGCGCCAGCTCCGGGCTCGACGCCAGGAAACCGGGCGCGAACTCGCGCAGCACGAAGCCGTAGCCGTCGAGCAGGAAGAACGCGCCGACACCGGTCATCAGGTTGAAGACGACGTGCGCGATCCCCGTGCGCCGCACCGACGTCGAGCCGAAGACCGACGCGAGCAACGCGGTCCCCGTCGTCCCGACGTCCATCCCGATCACGAGGGCGCCTGCCTGCTCGAAGTGGATCGCACCGGCGTGGAGGGCGGTGAGCGCCGTCGCGACCCCCGCGCTCGACGACTGCGTGACGAGCGTGACGACGAGACCGATGCCGACCAGGAGCACCCTGTTCCCGTAGCCGTCGCCGGGCAGCACGTCCGGGGTGAGCGCGCCCTCGAGTCCCGCGAGCGATCCCTGCATCGCGTCGATCCCGACGAACACGAGGCCGAAGCCCGCCAGCGCGAATCCCGCCTCGCGCGCTCGGCGACCGCCGAGCAGGGACAGCAGGGCGCCGACGAGCACGAACGGCTGCGCGAGTCCGCCGATCTCGAACTCGAAGCCGACGAGCGCGACGATCCAGCCCGTCACCGTCGTCCCCACGTTCGCACCGAAGATCACTCCGAGCGACTGGCGGAACGTCAGCAGTCCCGCCGACACGAGGCCGACCGCCGCGAGCGTCGTCGCGCTCGACGACTGCACGATCGCCGTGAGGACCGCGCCGGTCACCGCGCCCGACAGCGGGCTCGTCGTGAAGCGGGCGACGGCGGCGCGCAGGCGCGCGCCCGCGAGCGACTCGAGCCCGCGCTCCAGCACGATCATCCCGACCAGGAAGATCCCGATCGCGCCCAGGGCGGCGACCACGGCGGCGCTCATGCGACGAGTATGTCGCGTGTTCCGCCGCCGTCGAGGCGGTCGGGTCCGATCGGCTCAGCGCAGTCGCGCCGCGGCGACGAGCGTCTCGCCGAGCGCGCCCGGCACCCGACCGGTCAGTCGCTCGAGCACGGCACCCGCCGGTGCCAGGCACCACGCCGCTCCCCGCCGCACGGCGCTCTCGAGGTCGAACGCCTCGGGCGCGCGCGGCTGCATCAGTCCGCCTGGACCGCCGTCGACCGTGAAGGCGCGCACGTCGTGCCATCCCGTTCGTGCGGCGAGACAGCGGAAGCCCGCCTCGGTCAGACAGGTGCGGTGGCGCGCGGGCAGGTCGTACCCGTGCCACCGCGCCCCGAGACCGCGACGGAGCAGACTCTCGGCGTTCGGCGTCGCGACGACGACCCAACCGCTCGGGCCGAGCGACGAAGCAGCTCGTTCGAGGAGCGCACCGGGCTCCTCGAGGAGTTCGAGTCCCTCCCAGGCGACGACGACGTCGAACGTCCCGCGCGCCGACGCGTCGGCCTCGCGCACCGCGTCGATGCCGACGTCGCGCGCGGCGCGGACGAACAGGTCGTCGCGCGGACCGAGCTCGAGCAGCCGCGAACCGCGCAGCTCACCGACGGCGCGCCGGAGGTGACCGACCCGCGCTCGAGCACGGCGCGCGTCGCTCGTCCGTGCCGCGCCGATCGCGGTCGCACCCGCGACGTCGCACGAGTCGGCGATCGAACGCAGGCTCCCGCAGGTCGGGCACGCCGCGTAGCTCGTCCCCTCGATCCTCTCGCCCGGTCCGGGTCGGCGGCAGCAGGGACAGGCGCCGCGCGGGTCGCGCCGCGGCGTCGACCGGACAGGAGCCGCGGACGTGGTTCGGGGGGGGCCCACACCTGGACTCTCGACCCCGCGGACCCCCGTTCTTGATCCCGAGCGCGGTACCGCCTGGGGGAACCGAACGCCTCGGCACCTCAGAGCCGCGCGCGGTCCTTCCGATCGATGGGGCGGAGCGCTCGCCGCGCCCTCGCCGACCGTACGACCCTTCCCGCAGAGAACCTTCCGTGACGACGCAGCCCGACCCCCGTTCCACGACCTCGAAGCAAGGCGGCCGCCGCGCCCTCGTCGCCGGCGCCGGCGGATTCATCGGGGGCCACCTGGTGAAGAGCCTCTTCGAGCGCGGCTACACGCACGTCCGCGCGGTCGACCGCAAGCCCTTCGACGAGTGGTACCAGTTCGACGAGCGCGCGCACAACCTGGTGCGCGACCTGCAGGAGCTCGACGCCTGCCGCGAGTCCGTCGAGGGGACGACCGACGTCTTCAACCTCGCCGCCGACATGGGCGGCATGGGCTTCATCGAGAACAACAAGGCGCTGTGCATGCTCAGCGTCCTGATCAACACGCACCTCCTGCTCGCGTCGAAGGACGCCGGCGTGTCGCGCTACTTCTTCTCGTCGTCGGCCTGCGTCTACAACGGGACCAAGCAGGTGCGTCCGGACGTGACGGCGCTGGTCGAGGAGGACGCCTACCCGGCGGACGCCGAGGACGGCTACGGCTGGGAGAAGCTCTTCAGCGAGCGGATGTGCCGCCACTTCCGCGAGGACTACGGCCTCGAGACCCGCGTCGCGCGCTTCCACAACGTCTACGGCCCGCACGGGACGTTCGACGGCGGGCGCGAGAAGGCGCCGGCGGCGATGTGCCGCAAGCTGATCGAGGCCAAGTTCTCGGGCGAGCACACCATCGAGATCTGGGGCGACGGCGAGCAGACGCGCAGCTTCATGTACATCGACGACTGCGTCGAGGGCATCCACAGGATCCACGACGGACACTTCACCGACCCGATCAACCTCGGCTCGTCGGAACTCGTGTCGATCAACCAGTTGGTCGACGTGGTCGAGGAGATCGGCGGCATCCGCCTGCAGCGGAACTACGACCTCGACGCGCCCAAGGGCGTGCGCGGTCGCAACAGCGACAACACGCTGATCTTGAAGGAGTTCGGCTGGGAGCCGAGCACGTCGCTGCGCTCCGGCATGCAGCGGACCTTCGCGTGGATCGAGGGGCGCATGCGCGCGCGCGCGATCGACACGATCCAGCCCGCGCTGCCGTTCCCCGAGACGGCCGTGGAAGTACTGCGCCGCTCCGCCTGAGCGCGTCGCCCGCGACCTGCCGTGGCGCGCTTCCTCTTCGTCAACCAGTACTACTGGCCCGACGTGGCCAGTACGGGTCAGCACCTCCAGGACCTGTGCGAGTCGCTCGTCGCGCGCGGACACCGCGTGCGCGTGGTGTGCTCGCGCGGGCAGTACCTCGAGGGTCGCGGCGAGGCGCCGCTGCGCGAGACGCACCACGGCGTCGAGATCGTGCGTCTCGCGGCGTCGAGCCACGGCAAGAACGGCTCGCTGTTCCGTCGCGCGCTCGACTACCTGAGCTTCCACCTGTTGCTCGGTCGAGCGGTGCTCGGCGGCCCGCGACCCGACGCCGTCGTGACGCTGACGACGCCGCCGTTGCTCGGCGTGTGGGGGAGGATCGCGCAGGTCCTGCGCCGCACGAAGCACGTGCACTGGGTCATGGACCTGCACCCCGACGCGGAGTTCGAGCTCGGGATGCTGTCGCGGCGGTCGATCGCGGGGCGCGTCCTCGCGTTCCTCTGCGCGCACCCCATGCGCCGGGCGGACCGCGACGTCGTGCTCGGGCCGTACCAGGCGCAGCGACTCGTCGACCGCGGCGTCGATCCCCACCGCATCGCCGAGATCCCGGTGTGGTCGAGCGCCGACGACGTGTCGCCGATCGACCACCGCTTCAACCCGCTGCGCACCGAGCTCGGCTGGGACGAGCGCTTCGTCGTGCTCTACTCCGGCAACGCCGGCCTCGTGCACCGCTTCGACGAGTTGCTCGAGGCCGCGACGATCCTCGAGGAGCGCGCGCCGCACGTGCGCTTCGCCTTCGTCGGCGGCGGCCCGCGGCGCAAGGAGATCGAGGCCTTCGTCGGTGAGAAGGGCCTCACGAACTGCGAGTTCCACGGCTACTTGCCGCGCGAGTCGCTGCGCCACTCGCTGCCGGCGGGCGACGTGCACTTCATGTCGCTCGCGCCGGAGCAGACGGGTGTGGCCGTGCCGGGCAAGCTCTACGGGATCCTCGCGGCGGGACGGCCCGTCCTGTTCGTCGGTGCCGCGCGCTGCGAGTCCGCCGACACGATCCGCGACGCCGACTGCGGTCTGTGCTTCGAACCCGGCGACGGAGCGGCGCTCGCCGACGCGATCCTCGCGCTCGCGAGCGACCCGGACCGCGTCGCGACCTGGGGACGGCGCGCGCGCGCCGCGTTCCTCGAACACTTCGAGCGCGAGGTCTGCTGCGAACGGTGGGTCGAGCTCCTGGAGCAGGTCGTCGCGCGCTCGGCGTCCGCGCGCGACGCGGCGGGTCGACGAGCCGCCTGAGGGCGGGCGGCCCGAGCGATCGTCGTCGCTCCGGACCGCCCGTCGCCGACGTCGTCAGAGCACGAGGTCGAGCGCGATCGCGTCGCTCGCCGAGACGGCGAACGTCGCGAGGTCGATCGTGAGGTAGGCGTGGTGGAGCGTCTTGCCGGCGAAGCTCGGGTTCGTCCCGGGCGGCACCGCGATCTGCGCGAACCACCCGCCCTCCGCGTCGAGCAGGCCGAACGCCCCGGCGACCGGCGAGTTCAGCGCGAGACCGAGCTGCGTGTACGCGTCGACCACGAGGGGGAGTTCGACGCCCGGTGCGAGCGGGACCCCGGGCGACGTCCCGGTGAGCGAACCGAGCACGAGGAACGCGTCGCCGCCGAGGTCCGCGCTGCCGCGCAGGAACATCGACTGCACGCCGCCCGCCGCGAGCGAGACGGTGGAGAGCCCCCGGTAGAAGCTCGCGAAGTCGAGCGCGAACGCCGAGCCCGCGGCTCCCGACGCGCCGAACAGGCAGCGCCCGCCGTCGACGGCGATGCAGTCGCCGTTCTGTGCGCCGATGCCGGCCGAACTCGGCGCGCCCTCGGCAACGAACAGCACGACCTCGTGCCAGGCACCGCTCCCGTCGCGCTCGAACAGGGCCGCGCCGCCCGTGGCCGACGCGCCTCCGTCGAAGCCGCTCGCGCCGACCGCGACGCGGTCGGTGTCGCCGTCGAGTGCGCTCCCGAAAAAGTCGGAAGCCACGGTCGCGCTCGAGGTGAGTTCGGCCGTCGCGCTCCAACCGGTGACGGGGTCGAGGTCGAAGACGAGCGCCGAGCCGCCGTCGGCGGCCGCGGTATCGCGACCGCTGGCACCGGCGACGACCGTGTCGTCGAACAGCGCGACCGCGGAGCCCATGGCGTCACCCTCGGCGGCGTTGGGCGCAGTGAGGACCGCCGTCCGGCTCCAGACGACGCCGCCGCGCTCGAACACGAAGGCGGCGCCGGCGTCGATGGCGGCACGGTCGTCACCGGGCGAACCTGCGACGATGCGATCGCCCTCGATCCGCACGCGCCGACCGAAGTCGGGGTCGTAGCCGTCGATCGCCGTGACGGTCTGCGCGAGTCCCCATGTGCCTCCCGCGCGCTCGTACACGTCGACGCCGCCCGACGTCAGGAACGTCGGGTTGCCGCCGTAGCCGATCGCGATGCGGCCGCCGTCGACGTCGAGCCCGGTCGCGAAGGTCTGGAGCGCCGGCGCGTCGACGAGCGCCGCCTCGAGCCACGTGCCGTTGGCCTGCCGCTCGAAGACGAACACGCGGCCGAACAGTGCCGCGCCGCAGACCGCGACGTCGCCGTCGATCGCGACCGCCCGGCCGAAGTTCCCGTTCGGGTAGATCGCGGACGGGATCAGCTCGGCGACGTGCGCCCAGCTCCCGTCCGTCTTCCGCTCGAAGACGTGCGCTGCACCGCCGCCCGGGACGATGTCGCCCGTGAACGGCGCGCCGACGATCGCACGGTCGCCGTCGATCGCGACGGAGTAGCCGGCGGCGTCGCCGGACACGATGCCGGACCAGGTCAGCGAGGCGTCCTCGCAGGCGAACTGCGCGTGGGCCGGAGCGGCGAACACGGCGGCACCGAGGACGGCGGCGACGAACGCTGCGCGGCGGAGCGAGGTGAGGACGTGGGACGACATGGGGACTCCTCGCGCGGCGCGCGACGTGTGTGTCAGGGAAGTACGACCCGAGTGCTCTCGCCCTCGGTGATCTCGATGGTTCGCGGGTCGCCGAGTCGTTCGATCTCCGGCTCACCCGCGACGCTCCGTCCGAATGCGCGGCGCTCGAGCCGGACCGTGTAGCGACCGACGACGAGCGCGATCTCGAGCGGGGCGAGTCCCGCCGCGTCGCCGCGGAAGTAGGTGCGGTTCTCCGTCGCGCCGGCTCCGTCGCCCTGCACGACGACGCAGACGCGCGCGCCGTCGGTCGCTCGGACCGCGCTCGCGTCGACGCGCAGCGTTCCGACCGGAGGGAGCGCGAGGACGGCGTCGGTGTCGCCGGTCGAGACCGGCGTCGACACCACGGTCCCGGCGAGGTCCGCCTCGATCGTGCCTCGCACGAGCGGGAGTGCGTCGAAGGCGAAGGCGCCGACCGCCGTCCGCTCGCCGAGGAACCGACGACCGTCGTCGAGGACGATCGTCACGAAGCCGGGGTCGACGGCGCGTCCGTGCGCGTCGACGACCGTGACCGCGACGCGGCGAGCGCGTTCGAGGACGATCTCGAGCGGCGGCGCCCCCGCGACCACCTCGAACTCCTCCAGGACGAACGGCGCGTGCTCCGCGCGCCGCGCCTCGACGCGCACCACGTCGTCGCCGCCGAACAGCGGACCCGTCGCGAACCGTCCGTCCGCGTCCGTCTCGCGTTCGATCGTGCCGAACGGTCCCGCGACGGCGACGAACGTGCGGGGCAACGCGGTGCCGAACGCGTCGCGCACCCGCCCCTCGACGCGCGCCGTCGTGCGCGGGCACGCGAGCACGACCTCGCCATCGCCGCCGGGCTCCGGTGCCGCGATCTCGATCGCGTCGCTGCGCGCACCGACGCCGTCCTCGAGGGCGAGACGCAGCGTCGCGCCGACGCGGAATGGTCCGATCGAGCACGTCCCGTCCGCGCCGAACGTGCGGTGGAGTTCCGCACTCGCGCCGGTCCTCACGGACGCGTCGTCGACGCCTTCGACGACGACGCGCAGGTCGGTCGGGTCCGCATCGCTCGGCAGGTCGCGGACGCGCACGACGAGCGACGACGCGCGCGCGACCTCGATCGCGCGCGGAGCGGCGTCCTCGAGGACGATCTCGAACGGCAGGACCGTGTCGCCGGCGACCGCGAGGGTCGTCGGGAAGGAGGGTGCGCCGACCAGGATGGTGCGGCCGTGCTCGTCGCTCGGTCGGCTCGCCGCGACGTCGGCGCGCGACGCGGGTCGGACGACGACGCCTCGGACGGGCGCACCGCGCGCGTCGACGAACTCGAGCGCGACGTCGCGCCCGAGGTCGAGCGGGAGGTCGCCGAGGTCGACGTCGCTCCCGAGCCGCGGGAGCACGATCTCGTGCACGCCCTTGATCCGGCCGTTCCTCGCGGCGAGCCGCAGCTCGAGGCGCGTGCTCTCGTCGCGTTCGGACAGCGCCGCGAGTTCGAACCTCCCGTCCGCGTCGGTTCGCGCGGCCGCGGGCTCCTCGAGGGCGCCTTCCGGCGAGCGGCGGAGGAGGACGACGTCGACGTCCGCGACGGGGCGCGTCGAGTGCGCGTCGACGACGCGACCGCGGAAGAGGCTGCGCACGCCCATCTCGAGCACGAGGTCGGTCTGCGGACGCAAGAGGTGGAGCAGATGGGGAGCGAGGAGCGTCCCTCCTCCGGCGTCGTGCGCGAAGTGTCCGCCGCCGAGCAGCACGAGCGCGCCCGTCCACCCGCTGCGTGGGTCGAGTTCGAACGCGAAACGTCCGTCCTTCGTCCGCGAACACGTGCGCGCGCCGATCGGTCTGGCCGACGGCGAGGAGCGCGCGGAGCGCTGCTTCGTCGAGTCCGTCGAACGCGCGGAGCGGTCGATCGTGTTCGATCACGAGTTCGAGGTGCGGCACGTCGCCCGGGCTCACGACCTCTCCGCCCACGACGTCGCCGCGCTCGAGCACGACGCGTTCGAGCGGGGCGTTCCCGCCGAGCACCGTCGCGGCGACGCGTCGCGGCGCCGACCCGCCGCTCGCGAACAGGAGTTCGTCGAACGGGACGTCGCCCGCGAGCGCACAGCGGCCCTCGGCGTCGGTGAACGCCGTCGCCACCGTGGCCGATTCCTCGAGCGCGAGCACGACGAGGCCCGCGCGCGGCGCGCCGTCCTCGTCGACGACCTCGATGTTCCGTGGCGAGACGAGCGCGAGCGGCACGCGGCGCGCGCGACCGTCGTCGACCGGCGCGAGTGCGCCGACGTCGTCGCTCGCGCCTCCGTCCTCCGCCGTCCGGCCGAGGAGGGCCTCGCCGCCGGTCGCACCGCCGCGCGGGCTCGACCGATCGAACGGGTCGAGCACGAGGACCGCCGCCGTCGCGAGTGCGGCGACGGCGAGAGCGGCCTTCGCGACGACGAACGGCGTCGGTGCGGCGGTGTTCCCCGCCCCGGACGCGCTCTCCGCGAGCGTCGGCGCGGCGTCCGCGGACCGGTCGACCGCGAGCGCGAGCACGGCCGGCATCCACGCCGAACGGTCGCCGCCGGAGCGCGCGTCGAGGTCCTCGCGGAGGCGCGCGATCGCGCGCGAGATGCGCTGTCTCGCGGCGACGTCCGACACGCCCTGGCGGAGCCCGATCTCCGCCGACGAGAGACCGTCGAGGTAGCGGAGCAGCAGGGCGGAGCGGTTCGGCTCGGGGAGCCGGAGCACCGCTTCCGCGAGCTTGGCGTGCATCGACGCGCGGTCGACGACGTCGGTCGTGTCGCCGGTGAGTTCGGCCCGCGCGACGCGCTTCTCGCGTTCGACGCGGCGCCGCTGCCCGCGCTTGGCCTTGCGCACGAGGTTCGCGACGACGGTGCCGAGCCAGGCCTTCAGCTGGCGCTCGTCGAGTTCGCGCGCGGGCGGGCGGGTCGAGGCCGCGATCCAGGCGTCCTGCGCGACGTCCTCCGCGAGCCCCTGGTCCGCGACGAGCCTGCGCGCGAGCGACCGGATCCAGCCCATGTGGGCGAGGAGTTCCTCGGGCTCGATCGATCGGGACGACGCGTCCATGGCTGCGGGCGGATTCTCCGGGGTGCGGTCCGAGGGTGCGCGGGCGCACCGCAGGGCATCCCTGCGTCAGTCCCGCGACCCCGCCTCCGTGAGCGCGACTCGCGGTTTTCCGGTGCGATCGGTCGTGCGCGACGGCCCGCGGTCACGGCGACGGCGGAGCGGGACTCGTCGGTCGGTGCGGCGCGGGCGACGCCCCCCCCACGCCGCGATCCCGGACCGAGAGAGACCATGCTGCTCGACACCCTCCTCTTCGTGTGCATCGGATCACCGACCGTCGCGCACGTCGCTCTCCCGATCGAGTCCCGCCCTCCGTCCGAGGTGACCCTCGTGCACGCCGACGGTCGGCGCGAGGCGGCGCGCGACCCGCTCCGGGCGACGGACGGGACCTGGGTCGCGGAGCTCGACGGTCGGCGGGTGATCCTGCGACCGGGGGAGATCGTCGCGATCGTCGACGCGGAGGGCGACGAGACCGTCCTGATCCCCGACGAACCGACCACCGAGGTGCCGCAGCGCGCGCGCGACGCACTCGCGGTCCTGCGCGACGACGACGCCGCGGACTGGCTGCGCGCGCTCGACGACCTCGCGAAGAGCCCCTGCGCGGACCTGCGCGAGGCGCTCGTGGAACTCGGTGGCGATCGCTCGAAGGAGTCGAGGCGTCGCGCGGTGCACGGACTGTGCGCGCTGCGGACACGGGAGGGGACGCTGGCGGCAGCGGGGCTGGTGCTCGACGAGGCGAACAAGTCGCTGCGCAAGGAAATCGCCGACGCGCTCTTCTCCGTGCGCGAGATCTTCGCGCGCACGGAGTGCGAAGAGCTGCTCGCGCGCGGTCTCTCGGACCGCGACGGCGGGGTCCGCTTCGTCTTCGCGGCGATCTCGCCGCGCACGTGCGACGAGGCCGTGCCGGTGCTCGAGAAGGACGGTCTGCGGAGCCGCGACCACCACACGCGCGAGACGGCCGCGCTCGAGCTCGGGCGGCGCGGGAGCGCGGCGGGGGAGGCGTTGCTCGTCCGGATGCTCGAGCGCGACCGCATCCCCGGGCTGCACGACGAGGACGAGGACTTCGTCCGCCGCCTGGTCGTCGCGGAGAAGGTCGCGGTCTGCGACGCGCTCGGCACCATCGCGACGGAACGCGCGGTCGAGGCGCTCCGGCGCGCGACGAGCAGCGAGTACGAGGAGGTCCGGGACGCGGCGGAGACCGCGCTCCAGCGCATCGCGTCGAAGAGCGGGGACTGAGTCCGTCACGTCGAGCGCCGGGCGGGACCGGTCCACCGGATCCCGGGTCCTCACCGCCCCGCGTCGCTCGGCGGCGCTCGAAACGATGACGAAGATCCGCCACCTCATCCCGTTCGCGCTCGTCGCCCAGGCGGCGACGGCACCGCTCCTCGCGGCCCAGGCCGCCGACACGCGCTTCTCGTTCGAGGGCGCACCGGTCCTCCACGAGGTCGCGCCTCCGCTCGTCCCCGGCACGCGACCGCTCGGCAGGAGCGTCGTGCTCCTCGACGTCGACGGCGACGGCGTCCGCGACGTCGCGCGCGTCATGGAGCGCCTCGACCTCGGCGTGAACGTCGGGGGCACGATCGTTCCGTACGGCGTCTTCGACCCGTTCGCGAACGGCCTCGGTGTCGGCGAGATCGCCGCGGGCGACGCCGACGGCGACGGCGTGCAGGACCTGTTCCTCGCCGCGACGCAGGTCGCCGCGCCGAACGGCGCCGCGCTGCGCGTCCTGCGCTTCGACGGAGCGGGGGGCTACGCCCTCGCGCCGTCGGGTCCGCAGCCCCCGATCGGCGCGAACGCGTCGTCGTCGCTCCGACTCGCGGTCGCCGACCTGGACGGGGACGGTGACGACGACGGCGTGCTCGCCGACCTCGCGAACGCACGGATGTGGAGCGCGACCTCGGGCGTCGTCGCCCTGCCCGGTCGACCGAGCGCGCTCGCGCTCGCCGACGTGGACGGCGACGGCGACGAGGACGCGGTGCTGCTCCTGCGCGACGCGACGGGGAGCGACGTGCGCGTCCACGTCCGTGCGAACGACGGTGCCGGCGGCTTCCCGACCGTCCTGTTCCACTCCGCGCCCTACACCGACCTGTCGGCGCTCGCCGTCGTCGACGCGGACGGCGACGGTCGCGCCGACGTCGTCACGACGACCTTCACCGCCGTCGTCGGCCAACCGCACTCCACCGACCTCCTCGTGTTCCGCGGCGACGGCACGGGAGCGCTCCGGCCTCCCGTCGTGTCGCACCTGCTCGACCTCGGGATCCCCGCCTGGGACGTCGAGGCGAGCGACCTCGACGAGGACGGCGACCAGGACCTCGTCGTCGCGTGCGAGACGTCGTTCACGAGCTCGGGCGGACTGCTCGTCGTCGCGCACGGCGACGGCTCGGGAACGTTCGCGAACGCGGCGACGCTGTCGCTGCGCGCGCGCGACGTCGCGATCGACGACTGGACGGGGAGCGGAGCGCGCTGCGTCGTCACCGCCGAGGGTCAGGTCGTCCCGGTCGACGGCGCCGGTCTCGTCGGCGGCGTGCGACCGCCCGTCTCGAGCCTCGTCCCGGGCGCGATCGTGCGACACGCCGCGGTCGACTGGGACGCGGACGGCGTGAACGACCTCGCGGTGCTCGACGCACCGACCGGCGAGATCCGCGTGCACCTCTCGGACGGGAACGGCGGCTTCGCCGGGTCGGTGCTCGTCGCCACGGGGCTCACCGCGCTGACGCCGGGGTACACGCACTTGGAGGCGGCGGACCTCGACGGCGACGCCTGGCCCGACCTCGCGCTCTTCGCCGGCGATCGCTTCGCCGGGTTGCGCAACACGAACGGCACCGGAGCGCACCCGCTCGACCTCGCGCCCTTCGGGACCTGCACGCTGCTCGAGCTCCAGGGCCGCGCCGTCGCGGACCTCGACGGAGACGGCGACGACGACCTCCTCGCGACCGACTACTACTTCCCGCGCATGGTCGTCGCCCTCGGCGACGGGGCGGGCGGCTTCGACGTGCGCTGCGTCACGCTGCCCGACGTCGCGGGCGAGGTCGTCGCGGCCGACCTCACGGGCGACGGCGACGTCGACCTCGCGTTCGCGAGCAAGACGACCGGCGACCTGTGGGTGCTGCCGGGACTCGGCAATGGAGCCTTCGGCGCCGGTGTCGCGACCGACCTCCCGGCGTCCCTCTTCCGGTGGGGTGCGGCCGGCGGCGACGTCGACGGCGACGGCGACACGGACCTCGTGTTCGGTCGCAGCTCGGGCCTCGCGTACCTCGAGAACGACGGGACCGGGACGTTCACACAGGCGCAGCTCCTCCAGGACGTGACGTCGTACGTCGACGTGGAACTCGTCGACCTCGACGACGACGGCGACCTCGACTGCGTCGGCCGACGCGGCTACCTCGGGCTCTCGACGCTGCACTGCTTCGAGCGCACGCCGACGGGCTTCGTCCGCGCCGAGGCGGCGTTCGAGGTCGCCGACTCCTGGTCGCACCCGACGTACGAAGTCGACTCGGACCTCGTCGACATGGACGCCGACGGTCTGCCCGACCTCGTGGTGTCGATGGTCGCGTTCGCGAGCGAGATGCAGAACCCCGTCGTGTTCCCCGGGCGCACCCAGCTCCGCGCCGACGGTCGCGCGCGACCGGGCAGCGGCTTCGACCTCGAGATTGCGTTCTCGGGAGGCGGCGGCCGGCCGTACCTCGCGCTCGCCTCGGCGCTCGGTACCCGGCCGACGTTGCCTCTCGGCGCCGACGCGCTGCCGCTCGCCTACGACCCGCTGCTCTTCGACCTCGCCCTCGGCGGGGCGGCGGCGTGTTCCTGGGCTTCCTCGGGACGCTCGACCCGACGGGCCGCGCGACGGCGCGCGTCGAGGTGCCGTCGACGTTCGTGCCGGCGGCGCCGCTGCGCCTGTACTTCGCGGCGCTGTCGGTCGACGTCGTCGGCGGCTTCTCGGTGCACACGACGAACGCGGTGGCGCGGACGGTCCGGCCCTGAGTCCCGGACGGGCTCCGGCGACCGCACCGGCGAGGTGACGGGGGAAGATCCGCGCGGTCCGGCCGTCGGTGGCGGCTCGGTGACGCGATCGGTCGCACCTGCGGACTTCTCCCGCGGTGCGGCGCGCGTCACCATGCGGCGCGCACCGCGCCGACGCCCTTGGGAACGAACGACAGCGAACCTCCGCCGACCGTCGGCGTCGTCGGACTCGGTATGACCGGACTCCCGCTCGCCGGCGCGTTCCAGGACGCGGGGCTGCGCGTCGTCGGGTTCGAGCGCGACGCGCGACGACGGCGCGCGGTGGAGGAGGGGGACGCGGACCTGCTCGGCGTGCCGCGCGAGCGCTGGTTCCCTTCGAACGGACCGCGCATCGACGCGACGGCGGACTTCGCGCGCGCGGCGGAGTGCGAGGCGCTCTTCCTGTGCCTGCCGACGCCGCTCGGTTCCGACGGAGAACCGGATCTCACGGCGATCGAGGACGCCGCGCGCGCGGTCGCGCCGCACCTCGCGGCGGGCGCGCTCGTCGTGCTCTGCTCGACGACCTGGCCGGGGACGACGCGGCAGCGCTTGTTGCCGTGGCTCGAGGACTCGGGACCGCGTCGCCTCGGCGAGGACCTGTACGTCGGCTACAGCCCCGAGCGCGAGGACCCCGGCAGCGGTCGGCGGACCAAGGACGTGCCGCGGCTCGCGTCGGGACTCGACGCCGCGAGTGCGACGCGGACGCACGCGTTGCTCGCGCGCGCGATCGACACCGTCGTCGACGTCCCGACCTGCGAGACGGCGGAGGCGGCGAAGCTCCTCGAGAACGTCTTCCGGGCCGTGAACATCGCGCTCGTCAACGAGGCGAAGCAGGTGCTCGACGCGCTCGGCGTCGACGTCTGGCCTGTCGTTCGCGCGGCGGCGACGAAGCCCTACGGGTTCATGAGTTTCGAGCCCGGCCCCGGACTCGGCGGGCACTGCATCCCCGTCGACCCGCTCTACCTCACCGGGATCGCGAAGCGCGCGGGACGTCCGAGCCGACTCGTCGAGCTCGCCGCCGAGATCAACCGCGCGGTCCCCGTGGACGTCGCGGACAAGCTCGCGAGCGCGCTCGAGGTGCGCGGTTCGAGCATCGCCGGGGCGCGCGTCCTCGTGCTCGGCGCCGCCTACAAGCCGGGAGTCTCCGACACGCGCGAGTCGCCGGGGCTGCGCATCATGGAGCTGCTCGAGGCACGCGGCGCGCGCGCGGACCACGCCGATCCGCTCGTGCCCGAGCTGTGCGGCGACGTGCCGCCCACGCTCGCGGGCCGGCGTGCGGTCGTGCCGAGCGACGCCGAACTCGCGAGCTACGACGCCGTCGTCCTCGCCGTGCGTCAGCCCGGCGTCGACCTCGAGCGCGTTGCGCGGCTCGCGAAGCTCGTCGTGGACACGCGCGACGCGTTCCGCGACCTCGGCCTCGATCCGGAGCGGCTCGTGCGGGCCTGAGTCGCGGGCGCTCGGGCGCCGAGGTCCGAAGTCGTGCGGAGGGCGGCGTCGACGAGCGCCGCATCGTCGATTGCACGGGTTCGTCCGCCCCGGGAACGGATCCGGGCCCTATGGTCGAGACCCTGCCGGCGACCGCGTCGACCCGAGTCGATGCGGTCGCCGGTCCGCAACTCGTCGCGTCCCCTGCCACCACCCCCCCGATGTCCGACCTCCGTCGGTTCGCGTTCGACGCCGCCCGCGCGTCGAGCGCCGTTCTCGTCCTGTCCATCCTCTCGGCCTGCGGCGGCGGCGGGGGAGGAGGTAGCGCGGCTCCGGGCGCGACCTTCGCGCCGGCGATGGTCGGCGGCGGCGAGCTCGAACTGCTCGCGCTCGACCTCGGCGGCGACGGATCGAGCGCCTTCGTCGCCACCGGACTCGCCGGTTTCGCTCCGGTCGGCGCGGCCTACGACGGTTCGACCGACACGCTCTACGTGCTCGACGAGGACGCGCGGCTCCACAGCCTGGACCCGTTGACCGGAGCGCCGAGATCGACGACGCAGCTCCCGGTGACCACGTTCGAGTCGCTCGCCGTCGATCCCGTCACCCGCAGGCTCTACACGGTCGGACCCGCGAAACTGTGGGTGCTCGACGCCGCGTCGGGGGACACCATCGACATCCTCCCGACGGGTGCCGACCAGGTCCGGGCGCTCGCGTTCCGGACGAACACGTCGACGCTCTACGGTATCGAGTACGCGACGGGTCGGCTCCTCTCGTTCGACCTCGCGACGGGTCAGGAGAACGAGGTGCACGGCCCCGACGTCTTCATGCAGACGACCGTCGGTCTGACGCACGACGCCATCGGCGATCGTCTGATCGCTTCGCGCGAGGACGGGACGCTCTACGAGATCGAGTTCGCGGGCGGCCTTGCGATCCAGGGCATCGGGACGACGCCGCACGGCGGCTACGACGGCGCGGCGTACGACGGAGTGCGCGGGCGCCTCCTGGGCACGTCGCGTCAGCGCCTGCGGCTCGACGAGGTCGACCCCGTCACCGCCGGAGCCGACACGATCGGGGTGCTCGGTACCCGGACGACGGAGACCCTCGCCGTCGATCCCGACACGGGAGCGGCGTTCACCTACGACTACTCGACGGGGGAGCTCCTCCTGCTCGACGGCGACCTCCGCGGCGCGACCGTCGTCGGTGAGGTCACGAGTTCGGCCCCGCCCTTCCTCACCGGGCTGACGTTCGCGACGGGACCGAAGGAGCTGCTCGGGAGCGACGGGACCTCGCTCTGGTCCATCGACCCCGCGACCGGCGCCGGTCAGGTCGTCGGAACGGTACCGCAGGCCGTGCAGTGCATCGAGTACGACCGCGTGTCGGGCGTCCTCTACGGTTGGTCCGCGGCAACGGGCGCGCTCCACACGCTGGATCGCGCGACAGGAGCGTCGACCTCCGAGGTCCCGACGACCGGCCTGTTCGCCGTTGTCGGCATGGCCCGTGTCCCGTCGTCCGACCTCCTGCTGGTCATGGACAACTTTTCGAACTCGTTGAACACGCTCGATCCGGTGACGGGGGACGTGGAGTTCCTCCGCGCGTTCGGCAGCAACACCGTCATCCCTCTCGACTTCGACCTCGCGTCGGACGGGAGCGGACTCGTCATGATGGAAGGGACCGGTCACGGCGTCCTGCGCCACTCCTCGTGGAACGGGATCGTGACGACCGGAGCGAAGGTCGGTGGCTTCGACCCGGGATTCGAGTCGTACGCGCGCGACCCCGCGACCGGCACGTACTACGCCGCAGGTAGCACGTTCAGCGACCTCTTCTCGATCGATCCCGTCGCGGGCACGGCGAACCTCGTCGGGACGATCACGCTGCAGCCCGGCGGCTTCCCGCTCTCTCCCACGGGGCTCGCGTTCGACCCGGGCACGGGCACGCTCTTCGCCCTCGAGGACGACGGTGACCGGTTGGTGCGCATCGATCCCTCGACGGCGGTCGCGACGGAGATCGGCGCGCTCGGCGTCGACGGCGCGCAGGGTCTCGCCTACGACGCCGAGTCCGAGATCCTGTACGCCTGGGCCGGCCCGGCGCCGGGAGCGCTGCACCGCGTCGACACCGCGACGGGAGCGGCGACGTTCTTCGGGACGGGTTTCCCGGGGGTGTTCGGCGTCTCGGGGATGTGCTTCGACCCGGTGAGCCGCGTGCTCTTCGGCGTCGACCGTCCGACCGACCGCCTGCTCGTGATCGACCCGTCCAACGGGAGCACGATGGCCGTCGACGGGCTCCCCACCGGCAGCGACGTGCGGGGTTGCGAGATCGACGCCGACGCGCGGCGGATCGAGTTCGTCAGCGGCGACGGGAACCTGCTGTCGATCGACGTCGACGGACTGGATCCGAGGAACCTGGGGCTCGTCGTCCTCGGCGATCCGGGGTTCGGCGACTACGCCGGAGTCGCGTTCGATCCGACGACGGGCATCGGATACGCCGGGTCCGCTCTCCGCGGTCGATTCGTCGCGTTCGATTCGAGTCGCGGCGAGGTGCGGATCCTCGGCGACGACTTCGACTCCGACCTGTTCGCGCTCGACGGCCTGAGCGTCGACACGTCGAACGGACGCCTCGTGGGATGTGTGGCGGCCGCCCCTGGACGCCTGGTCGAGGTCAGCCCGATCACCGGTCGGTCGTCGCACCTCGCACCCCTCGCGCGCCGGCTCTCCGCACTCGCATACGACGAGTCGACGGGCGACTACTTCGGAGCGGATCCCGCGGCGAACGAGCTCGTGCGGGTGGACGCGGGAACGGGTGCGATCGCCACGATCGGCACGTTCGCCGCGATCTTCCCCTCGCCGCTCGTCTCCTCGCAGCCGACGGTCGCCCAGGCGCCGAGCGAGTTCGACGACGTGACGGGACTCGCGTTCGACCACACGACCGGCGTGCTCCACGGCGTCGACGCCGGCCTGCGAGCGTTCATCTCGATCGACCCGACGACGGGCACCGGGACGTACCTCGGCGAGACCACGCACCCCGTCCTCGGGCTCGGCGGCCGCGTGCCGTGACGTCGACCGGGAGCGGGCTCACGGGAAGCGCAGCGTGATCGCGCGCTTCCCGTCCGGTGTCGGCTCGACCCGTTCCACGCGTTCCGTCGCCGCGTCGCCGACCCCGAGTCGGGCGACGACCACGACGGCGTCGCATGGCGTGGCGCACGACCAGGTGAAGGTCGCGACCTCCGTCGCGTCCACCCGCGCGGCGGCCGCATAGACTTGCGGCACGACGTCGCGCCGGAGCGTGGCCCGCGGACGCGCCAGTTCGCGGCCGCTCGCGGCGTCGCGCACGACCTAGGTCGCGCGCGCAGGGTCACACGTGCGCGCCGTCGACGCCTGCACCGAACTCGACGTCGACGACCAGCTCGAACGGGTGGAGGTTCGCCACGACGATCGCACCGACGTCGACGACCTCGGCGTCCTGAACAGCGCGAGTGCCACGGGCTCCGCGGGGGCGGCGAAGCGCTGCACCCCTTCGCCTCGAGCGGCGTCCCGCACCTCGAGCCGGTAGTCGCCGACCGGAGCGCGACCCATCCGGAACGCGCCGTCGTCGTCGGTGGTGCACTCGAGCCGCGGCGCGGGGCCCGACACCGACACCGGTTCGAGCACCACCGGTGCTCCCGCGATCGACGCGCCGTCCGCGTCGACGACCCGACCCGTGACGACCTGACCGCCGACGCCGACGACCAGGTCGGGGACCGCGACCGCTCCGCCGGGATCGACCGTCACGTCGAGCGGGAGCGGCCTCTCGCCGTCGGGGACGTCGACCTCCGCCACGTAGTCTCCGGGGTACGCCGCGTCGATCCGGTAGCGGCCCTCGGCGTCGGTGCGCGCGGCGGACCGCGCACCTCCGTCGCCGCGCAGCACGACCGCGACGCGCGGGACCGGTCGTCCCTCGCCGTCGACGACGCGGCCTCGGACGGAGCCGCTGCGGAAGACGCGCAGCTCGACCTCGTGCTCGTCGTCGTCGGTGATGCGCAGCGACGTGCCGGACGAGCCGTCGGGCGCTCCGGCGTAAGGACGCGAGAGGTGCTGCGAGCGCGGCGGGAGGAGGCCCGCCGGCAACGAACGCGGATCGACGATGAAGCGCTGGACGCCGCGCTCGACCTCGGGAAAGAGGAAGGCACCGGCCGTGTCGGTCGTCGCGCGGAGCTCCGCGGAACCGCGCAGCATGCGGACCTCGATCTCGGGGACGCCGTCGCCCGCGCCGTCGACGACGCGACCGCGGACGCTCGCGCTCGCCGCGCGACCCGTCGGCTCCGCGCGTCGGGCGACCGACACGTCGTCCGCGAACTCGACGCCGTCGGTGTCGACGGTGCGCGCACCGTCGAGCGTCGTCCGGCTTCCCGCCGCGATCCGCTCGGTGCCGCGCGGGCTCGTTCCCGCACCGCCCACGGTGTCGATGGAGACCCTCCGCGCGCCCTCCGCACCTCCGGTGAGGAACCACGTCGCACCCGCGGCGAGCAGGACGAGGACGACGGCGAGGAGCGCCCGTTCCCGCGGCGAGCTCATCGCGCGCGGACCTCGCGGGCCGCCGGCCGCCCGTTGGACACGTCTCGAACCGCGAGCATCCCGGGATCGTCGCACACCTGCTCCGGAACGACCACAGAGGTTCGCGTGCGGTTCGGCGCGATGCGGTTCGAGCGCCCTCGTCGCGCGCTCAACGCGTTCGTTCCACGACGATCACGACGGGCGCGTCGCCGAGCTCGAACGCGGCCTCGCGTACCACCGACCCGCTCGTACCGACCTCCGCGCCGTCGACCGTGAAGCGGTAGGGCGGGAGCGGCTCGAAGCCCTTCTGCTTTCGACGCTGGAGCACGACGCGCATCGGTCCGCGCGCACCGACCGCGTACGACACCGCCACGCCGTCGACGAGGGATTCGAACGACGAACAGGTGAACGTCGGGTCGAGGACTCCCGCTTGGATGCTCGCGAGGAGCTCGGCGTCGTCGGGGTCGGCGCCGCGCAGTTCGACGGTGACGGTCGGGATCGGTGCGAGCGTGACGCGCCGGACGCCGCGCCAGTCCTCGACGAGCGCACTCCCGTACCCCGGTGCCGACGCGACGACGTCGACCGGCCCGTCGAGCAGCGTGACGAAGGGCTGCGGACGCGTGCTCCGGCGGCCCGAACCAGCGCGGACCGCCGTGTCGAACGCGTACGCGTCGAACTGCGGCTGGTCCTTCGGGCCCTGCGCGTTCGCCGACGTCGTGCGTTCGAGCCGATCGCGGCGCGCCGCCTCGCCGAGGCGCGGGAGGGCGCGCAGACGCGCGCCCTCGACCGGCGCACCGGTCGCGTCCTCGACGTCGAGGCGGACGAGGACGAGCTCGCTCGCGAGATCGATCACCGAGGGCACGGTCGATCCGTCCTCGAGCACGGTGAGGCGCCGCTCCGCGACGATCGAACCGAACAACGTCTCGCGCACGAAACACGAGGTTCTCGCCGAGGCCCACGCGATCGGTGAGCTCGAACGTCCCGTCGGGACGCAGGCTCACGTCGGAGCGGTAGGCGGGCTCGCCGCTCTCGTCGGCGGGGACGATCGCGACGAGGTCCGGTGCGGCACCGACCGGGAGGACGACGAGCGCTCCGGCCGTCGCGACGCGCTTCAGCACGAGGACGAGGTCGCGCGCACCCGAATCGACGTCGAGTCGCACGTCGCGGTGGCCGACGAGCGACGCCTCGAGCCGGAGCTCCTCGCCGTCGACCGGCGGACACAGCATGCCGCCGGAGTGCACCTCGAAGCTCCCGTCGGCGCGACTCCTCGTCGTCATCGCAGCACGCGTTCCGCTGATCGAGCCGGGCCTCCGGTCGCGCGCCGCGCGGACCTCGATCGCGACACCCTCGACCGGCGCTCCGTTCCCGTCGACCGCGCGCCCCGCGGCGACGACCGGCGGCGGCCCGAGGCGGACGGAGCCGAGGTCGAGCGGTTTCGTCCCCATCACGAGCCCTCCCTGGAACCACTGGTGCCACGTGCGCCCGTCGTCCAACTCGATCGCGAGCTCGACGAGCCGCGGGGGCGGGACCGTGTCGAACTCGCGGCCCGCGTCGGCGTCCGCGGCGGCGCGGGGCAACCAACTGCCGAACACGATGTCGCCGTCGAGCTCGCATGAGCGTCCGCGCGCGTACTCCGTGCCGGCGTAGCTCCAGATCGCCGAGATCCGGACCCGTTCGCCGGTCGTTCGGATCGTGCTCGATGCCTCGATCGCGAGGCGGGCCGCCACCTCGCACATCGGGACGACGAGGGTCGTCGGCGGAACGCCCTCGACGGCGCCCGGCGCGACGCCCGGACCGATCTCGCGCGTGATCGCGGGGCGAGCGTCCCCGAACGAGTCGAGCGCGAACTCCTGCTTCGCCACCATCGGATCGTGCGCGAGCGCGGTGACGCGGACCTGCCGTCCGAGTGGGACGAGCGCAGTTCCACGGCCGTCGGCGCCGACACCTCCGTTCCACGAACCCCATCCGCGCAGGCTCGGTTCCTGACCCGTCAGGCTCGCACCGCGCGAAGGAGGGGAGTCGCGCACGTCCACGACGCGCACCGGGACGACGCCCGGCGCCGGCACGACGAGCACGATCTCGTCGGGCAACGCGTCCGAGGTGAACGTCGCGAGCGGATCGGACGAGAGGTGCGGGGCCCTCACGTCGTACACGACGGGTGGAGCGTCCTCGACGCCGAGGACCGCGAGGAGCGCCGTGCGCTGCTCGGTACCGAAGGCGAGCGGGACCTCGGCGCGACCCGCGTCGTCGGTCGTGCACGAGAACACGAGCATCGGTTCGGAACCGTCGACGTGCGTCGCGATCTCGATCGTGAAGCCGGCGAGCGGCGCTCCGTCCTCGTCGACGAGTCGGACCGGCGTCGTCGCGAGCGGTCGCACGACGAGTTCCTGCGCGCCGCGCGCCGAACCGGGAGCGAAGGAGCGCGAGGCGTCTCCGTCTCTCGTCCAGGCGTGGAGACCGACGACCTTCGTGGCGTCGACGTCGACGCGACCGGTGACGGGGTCGACCGCGACCCGCCGCCAGGGCTCGCCGTTCCGCGCGACGTGTCCGCGCTCGATCGCCGCGCGTTCGAGATCCGGATGGTCGCTCGTCAGGACGAACGCGGCGTGGAGAGCGACCGTCGCCCCCTGCGGATCGACCGTGCGCAGCACGAGGTCCCCCTCGGCGACGGGAGCGCTCGCCCGCGCGAGGTCGGCGTCGTCGCTCGCGCCGAGTGCGCTCCGCTCGGCTCGCCCCGACCCTGCGAGCTCGACGCCCCGGTCGACGTCCTGGTCGGAAGGAGCGGCGGGATCCGCGAAGGCCCACGCGTCCGAACTCGCCGACCGAGGCTCCGCGGCACCAGCCCCGTCGGGTCGAGCGAGGATCGCCGCGAGGACGAGCCCCGCCGCTCCGAGGAGGAGCGCGAGCGCGACGCGCGGTCGCCGAAGCGGACGGGGTGGGTCGGTCCGGGTCATCGCGGGGGCGGCCGCGGGGGCTCGTCCACGAGGGTAGGGCGCGGCCCGCCGCGCCGGGTCGGGGCGCCGCGTCCCAACCGCGGAAAACGCCGTTCCCGGGCCCGCCGAGGCCGCCGCGGAGGGTCACGGGTCGGGTCGGTTCGTGCCGATCCAAGGACACCGGGGAGGCCTCCCCGGAGACCCCATGCCCGGCTTCGCCGCCCTCCTGCGCCACGGACCCGGCGCGTCCCCGGTCGACCTGGCGACGGTCGCTCGGATCGAGCGCGTCCTCGCTCCGGTCGCGACGACGAAGCGGCGTGCGACGGGCCGAGCGCTGCTCGCCGGTGCGTCGTCCGCCGTCGCCGCGTCGGGCTCGACGCTCGTGTTCGACGGCTACCTCGTCGGCGCGGGACGCCTCGCGCGCGAACTCTCCGCGCGCAGCGGGCGGACGGTGCCCGAGGACGACGCGGGGCTCGTGCTCGCGCTGCTCGAGGAGCGCGGTGAGGCGGCGCTCCGCGAGCTGCGCGGCGCGTTCGCACTGTGCTGGTACGACGCGCGCCGCGGCGTCCTCGTGCTCGCGCGCGACCCGTTCGGGCTGCGACCGCTGGTGCACGCGCACGTGCGCGGCGCGAGTTGCGCGGCGTCCGAGATCGCGACGCTCGACGCCGCGCTGGTCCTGACGCACGAACGCGATCCCGCCGCGGAGGCCGCACCGCTCCTGTTCGGGCGGTGCCCGAACCGTTCACCTGGCGACGCGACGTCGCCTCGGTCGAGCCGGGCTGCGTCGTGACGGTCGACGCCGAGGGTCGCGTCGAGTCGCGACCGTGGATCCGACTCGAGGACGAGATCGAGCACGCGGTGCGCGACCTTCGAGCGGCGCCGTCGACGCCGGCCCGATGGAGACGGCCTGCGAGATCGCCGCCGCCGCCGCCGAGTCCGCGCGCGCACGCCGATGCGGGCGACGCGTCGATCGGGACCCTGCTCGGCGACGACGTCGGGTCGGGTGCCCTCGTCGCACTGCTCGGCGCGGCGTCGTCGGCACCGATCCGCTCCGTCGCGCTGCGCGTCGCCGAGCGTCGCGGCGACGGCCAGGGGCGCGAACTCGACGTCGAGGAGGCCGCGCGGCGCGCCCGGCGCGCACCACCGCACGTTCCGTCGCCGAGGAGGACCTCGAGCGCGAAGCGGAACTCCTGCTCGCGGACATGGACCGGCCGTCGCTCGACGGGGTTCTCGCCCGGCAGCTCGCGCGCGCGGCGAAGGAGCACGGCATCGCCGTCGCCCTCCACGGCGAGGGCGGGGCGCAGGTCCTCGCGGACGCGCCGACGGAAGCACCCGCTCCGAGGCTCGAGAGAGCGCGCCGCGCGGTCGTTCGAGCGTGGACGTCCCCGAACTCCTCGTGCGCGCCCTCGACGGAGCCGCGGGCGCCGCTCGCTTCGCCCTGTCCGAACTCGCCGGCGTGCTCGGCCCCGATCGTGCTCGCGAGGGCGTCGACCGACTGGCGCGCGACGCGGACCTCGACGAGTCGAGATTCCGGCGCGCGGCGCGCGTCGGCGCGCTCGCGTGGGCGGCGCGCCGCCACGACCTCGACCTGCGACTCCCGTTCGTCGACGCGGTGTTCCTGCGCCGCGTCGCGCCGCTGCTCGCGCTGCGTGGGGCGTCGCCGTCGCGCGCGGACGAGCGCGCCGTCGCGCACGACGCTCTCGCACTCCGCGACGTGCGCCGCGTCCTGCTCGCGACACTCGCCAAGGAGGCGGCGTGAACGCCGGCGCACGCAGCGTCCCCTTCGCGCCGGTCGTCGCTCCGACGAGCCGCCGCACCGCTTCGCGTCGCGGCGCGTCGAGCGCGTGGACCGCGATCGTCGTCGCGCTCGTCGTCATGGCCGTCGCCGCCTCGAACCGCGACTTCGGAGCGCAGGGCTACTGGATCCCGTGGCTCGCGTTCGGGCTCGGCGCGCTGTCGCTGTTCCCCGCCGTCGCGCGCGTCCTCGGCGTCGGGAGGGACCGCGCGATCCCCTTCATGGTCCTGATCGGCGTGATCCACGCGGTCTACTTCGCGCTGCCCGCGCTCGCGAGCGACCGCGTGGGGATGATGAGCGCGGAGCTCGGCGCGCGCGGCCTCGAGCGCGCCATCGCCGCCTCGGCGGTCGGCCTCGTCGCGCTCTACGCGGGCTACGTGGCGTCGGGTTCGCTGACCGGCGGCCGCGCGCCGTCGCGACTCGAGTGGGACCCGTCGCGCGCGCTCGTCGTCGCGTGGTGCCTGCTGCCGGTCGGCTTCGCCTGCCACGCCGCGACGCTGCTCTTCGATCTTCCCGGTGCGTTGCGGCAGCCCGCGATCCTGCTCGGGAAGGGCGCGGCGGTCGCGCTGGGCGTGCTCTTCGTGCTCGCGCGGCGCGGGCACCTGCCGCGCGCGACCGCGCGAATCGTCTTCTTCGTGCTCGCGCCGCTCCTGATGTTCAGCGAGCTCGCCGACGCGTCGATCGGCCAGGCGCTGCGCACCGGCATCTTCTTCCTGATGCTCGTGTGGGGCACCGGCGGACGCGTGCCGCTGTGGTTGATGCTCCTCGGAGCGTTCGGCGCCGCGACGCTGCGCGGCGGTGCGGCGGAGTTCCGTTCGCTCGAGCAGAACCACCCGCACCTCGTGAGCGACGCGCCGCTCGAACGGGCCGGACAGTTCGTCGCGCTCTCCTTCACGCGGCTCGCGGAGGACTCCGGCTCCAACGCGGCGGCCACGATCCTCGACCGCGTCAGCCAGGTCGCGCTGCTCGGGCACGTCATCCAGCTCACGCCCGAGGCGGTGCCGTACTGGAACGGGCGCACGCTCGCCTCGCTGCCCGCGTCGATGATCCCGCGCGCGCTGTGGCCCGACAAACCGACCAAGGAACTCGGTCAGGAGTTCGGCCACCGCTACGGGCTGCTCGCGGCGGACGACGACAAGACGTCGGTCAACCTGCCGCAGATCATCGAGCTCTACGCGAACTTCGGCTACGCGGGCGTCGTGCTCGGGATGGCGCTGCTCGGCGCGCTCTACCGCTGGCTCTCCGACCGGTTCAATCGCCGCGGCGCGGGCGACGGCGGCATCGTGCTCTCCGCGCTCGTCTTCAGCACGCTGGTGCAGATCGAGTCGGACTTCTCGCTCGTGATCGGCGCGTCGCTGCAGCTCGGCGTGCTGTTCTTCGGTCTGCTGTGGCTCGCCCGGCGGCGCGGTCCGCGCATGGCGGCGGAGGAGGTCTGACGTGCGCGTCCTGCAGATCGTCCCGTCCTACCTCCCGGCCTGGCGCTACGGCGGTCCGGTGCGCTCCGTGCACGGACTCGCGACCGGTCTCGTGCGACTCGGTCACGACGTGCGCGTCCTCACGACGGATCGAGACGACGGCGCGGTGCTCGACGTGCCGACGGGGCGCGACGTCGAGCTCGACGGGGCGCGCGTGCGCTACCTCGAGGTGCGCGGGCCCGAGCGACTGCGCCGCGCTCCCGCGCTGGCGGCGACGCTGCGCGAGCTCGCGGGCGAGGTCGACGTCGTCCACGTGCACGGCCTCTTCAACGCCTTCGGCGCCGCGGCCTGCCGCACGGCGCGCCGCATCGGCCTGCCCTACGTCGTGAGTCCGCGCGGCATGCTGATGCGCGACGCGCTGCGACTGCGCGGCGCGGGTCGCAAGCGCGCCTGGTTGGCGCTCTTCGAACGCAAGAACCTCGAGGCCGCCGCCGCGATCCACGTGACGGCGCGCAACGAGTGGGACGAGCTCGACGAGGTCGCCGGCGTGCGCTGGCCTCGCCGCGTACTCGTGCCGAACGCGGTGGAGCGCGCGGTCCACGACGGTTCGACGGACGGACTGTCGGACGAGGTGCGCGAGGTCGTGGGCGGCGCGCCGTTCGCGCTGTTCCTCGGGCGCGTCAACCGCAAGAAGGGGCTCGACCGACTGGCGCGGGCGCTCGCCGTCGCCGACCGCCGCGTCCGCGTCGTCGTCGCCGGACCGGACGACGGGTTCCTCGCGGAGCTGCTCGCGCTGCGCTCGCAGCTCGGCCTCGAAGATCGCCTGCGCGTGCTCGGCGCCGTCTCGGGTCGCGATCGCGCGGCGCTCGTGGACCGGGCGCACCTCGCCGTGCTCGCCTCGTACTCCGAAAACTTCGGCAACGCGCCCGCGGAGTCGCTGGCGGTGGGGCGTCCCGCGCTCGTCACGCCCGAGGTCGGCATGGCGGAGCTGGTCGAGCGCTACGACGCCGGCGCGGTGGTCGCGGGCGAACCGAAGGTGTTCGGCGCGGCGCTGTCGCGCCTCTTCACCGACGACGTCGCCTACGAACGCGCGCGGCTCGGTGCCGAGATCGCGGCGGAGGAGGCGCTCGACCCGCTGAACGGTGCGCGCTCCATGGCCGAGCTCTACGCGGCGATCACGGGACGCGCGGCCGCGTCGCGCGCCGCCGCGTGACGCGGGTCGCGCTCACTCCTCGTCCGGAGCGACGCGGAGCGTGAAGCCTTCGACGTCGAGGCCTCCCTCGGGCAGCGGGAGGTCGAAGGCGAGTTCGAGGACCGGGCGGCCGTCGTCGGCGTCCAGGTCCTCCTTCCGCCAGACCTCGAGGACGCGCGGTCCGGCGTAGGACCAGAGGATCGCCCGGCCGTCCTCGAACCACCTCCGATCGTCGCTCACGTACCGGCCGAACAGGGTCACACGCTGGCGGGACCTGCCGCGCACGGGTTCGTCGGCCTCGCGTCGTTCGTCGTCGATCGAGACGTGGTGCTTCGCGTCGAAGACCAGCGCGACCATCGAATCGGAGTCGCGGGACGCCACCGGGCGAACTTCGATCGCGAGGAGCTTCTCGAACCGCGTGACGATGGAGGTCCCGCGCCGGACGACGTCGGGGTCGGCGATGACGTGACCGGGCTCTCTGGAGACGATCTCCCAGGCGTCGAAGGGCTCGTCGATCCAGGTGAAGACGTCGTAGGTGCGGTTGGTCTCGACGTGCAGCGTCACGCGCGAGATGGGACTGCGGAACGTGCCCCACGCGGCTCGTGGGAAACAGACCTCGATCTCGCGGTCCTCGTCGGCCTCGATGCGGAGCGTGCCTATCGGCGGAGCGGGGCGCGGGACGAGGTCGCCGAGGTCGACGTGCACCTTCCCGTCCTCGCCGAGCACGGGGGCCGCGGTCACGGAGACCGCGACGCCGCGCACCGGTTCGACGTAGACGGGCTCGGAGTGGATGAATCGCCCGTGATCCGGGAGGACGTCGATCTGCACCGAGTTCCCCCGGAGTTCCGCGTCCAGCGAGATGCTGCAGGAGAAGGCGCCGTCCTCCCCGATCTCGGGCTTCGCGTACCCGAGGTACTTCGCACCGCGGAGGTCCCCCTTCAGCGACACGACGTCGAACGGATCGCGCGCGTGGACGACGATCGTCCGCTCCATCCAATTCTCGACCGGCGAACCGTCGGCCTCGACGATGCGCCCCTCCACGACGACCCGCAGACGCGGCGCGGCCGATTCGGGACCGTCGGGTCCGGGAGCGAACAGGGCGAGAGCGGCGAGCAGGAGGGAGGGGCGCATGGCGCCTCGAACGGAGCGCTCGCGACCGGGTTCACGCCGCTCGGCGCGCTCCCGCTCCGGTCGGCTCCTCGGATCGCGCGCGACCGGTCCGACCACGACGCGCGATCCGCGCGACGGCGAGGGCGAGCACGATGCCGGCGCCGAGCCCGACCCCGAGGGCGCGCACGCCGAGCTCCGGCGCGAACCACAGGAGCAGCGGGACCGCCGCCAGCCCCGCGAACTGCGCGACGCGCAGGCCGAGCAACGCGCGCAGTCGACTCGTCGCGAGCAGCTCCATCTTGGCGAGCGCGAGGAGGCTCGTGCCGCCGGCGACGAGGGCGAGGCTCGCGAGGAGCGGGGCCGCCTCGCTCCAGCGCTCGCCGAGCAACCACGGCACGAGCGGGTCCGCGAGGAACAGGCAACCCGCCGTCGCGGCGACGAGCGGCGCGGCGAGGAAGAGGAGGAGTCGCCGGCGCTGCGCATCGCGCTCCGCCGCGGAGTCCGCGCGCGCGAACCAGTTGAAGCTGAGGCGTCCCGCCACGGGTTGCAGGAACTGGTGGGGCACCTGCGCGAGTCGGTTCGCCTGGAAGAACAGGCCGGCTCCGCGCACGCCGCCGATCCAACCGGCGACGAGCACGATGGTGCGCGCGTGCAGACTCTCGAGGAGACCGTCGGACCACAGGTCCTTCGCGTCCTTCGCGAGTGCGCGCCAGTCGCGCGGAGCGAGCCAGGCGAAGCGGTCGCGCGGCAGACCGCCGGCGAGCGCCAGTGCGCCGATGCGCGTCGCGCCGAGCAGCACCTCGCGCAGCGGCAGCGCCCAGATGCCGGCACCGAGCAGCGCGGCGACGACCGCGGCACCGTGTGCGGCGACGTGCGTGCCGCTCTCGACGAGGGAGAGTGCGCCGTAGGCCTGATCGCGCTCGAGGAATCCGCGCGCCTGGGCGACGAAGTGTGCGAGCCACACGGACAGCCACAGGCTCCAGGCGAAGGCGCTCGCACCGGAGACGAACAGCACGACCGCCGACGCGGCGCCGAGGAACAGCGACTCCTGCAGACACGCGTTCCACAGGAAGGCGCGCCGCTCGGGACCGCAGCGCCGACCTTCGCGGATGACGAGCGCACCGGGTCGCAGCGACGCGAAGGCGTAGACGAGCGTCAGCGTCGCGAGCGTGAGCGCGAAGTCGCCGAAGCCCTCCGGCGCGATGTGCCGCGCGAGGACGAGGTTCGACGCGAACGCGACGGCGGCCTGCGACGAACCGCTGGCGAGCAGGTACGCGGCGTGTCGCCAGCCGCTCCGTCCCGGCGCTCCCGTCGTCGCCCCGTCCGTCGACGTCGCCGTCTTCATCGCTTGCCGAGCGCGATGCGCGTCGGCGCGGTCGCGAGCCAGGTCGCGCGCCGGACCCAGGCGGGCGACTGCTCGCGCCAGCGCTCGTCGAGACGCACGCCGCCCGCGCGGAAGCGCGTCGCGTTGCCGCTGATCGCGTGGCTCTCGGGCCCGCGGAACGCGCCTTCGTGCCAGTCCGCGGGGAAGTCGAGACCGAGCCACGCGCCGAGCTCGACCAGCGTCCCGCGAGGATCGCCGGCGAGGTCCTCGTAGCGCACGCGCCGCACGTTCTCGGCCGGGAGCGCGCCCCGGACCAACCGGTCCATCGCGAGGTTCTCGACCGCCCAACGACCGGAGAGTCGCAGCACCTCGCTCGCGTGCGGCCGCTCCTTCGTGCGCACCATGGAGTGCACGAAGGCGCGCGGGTCCTTGACGAGATGGACCACGCGCAGGTCGAACAGCCCGCTGTCGGCGAGCCACAGCAGACGGTAGGGGTCCTTCGAAGCGTCGACGACGAGGTCGACCGGACCGCCGCGGCGGCGCGAGGCCTCGGTGCGGACGCGTTCGAGCAGGTCGCGCGAGTGTTCGGCGTAGGCCGCGGCGCGCGAGCGTCGCGACGGCGCGACGCGGCCGCGGAGCAGGTCGCGCAGGTGCTCGGCGCGCAGCACCTTGCCGTGGTTGCGCGTGGCACGGAACTGCGTGAGCAGCGCGCGCTCGTGCACGACGTCGAACCCGTCGAGCACGGTGTTCCAGAACGAGCACGCCGCGACCGGCACGCCGCACCCGCAGCTCGCCGCCGCGTCGGCGACGTCGTGCGGCAGGACCTGCACCTCGCCGACCGTCCACGCGCGGGGGTGGTTGCCGACGAGCAGCTCGACGAGCGTCGAACCCGAACGTCCGTTCGAGAGGACGTAGAGCAGCGGGAGGCGCTCCACCGTCACGACGCCCTCCGCACGCCGAGCTCGACGTCCGACGGAGCGTCGGAGCGGTCGAGCACGTGGTCGAGCAGCGCGGCCGCGCGCCGACCGTAGTCCTCCCAGGACCAACCGGAGTCGACGCGTTCGCGCGCGGCGAGCGACATCGTCCGCAGGAGGTCGCGGTCCGAGTACAGCGCCTCGAGCGAGGCCGTGATCGACGCGGCGTCGGCGGGCGGGACGGTGAAGCCGTCGACGCCGTCGCGCACGAGGTCGGAGGCTCCGGCGTTCGTCGAGACGATCGCGGGGAGGCCGCAGGCCATGGCCTGCGGGACGACGAGTCCGAACCCGTCCTGGATCGACGGCAGGCACAGAACGTGCGCGCGCCGGTAGACCTGCGGTAGCTCGTGCTGCGGGCTGTGACCGAGCCACTTCACGCGGGGGTCGCGGCAGTTCGCCCGCACTGACTCCGCGTCGGGCTCGACCGCGCCCTGGATCCACAGCTCCGCGTCCGGTGCGTCGAAGGCCTCGAACGCGCGCACGAGGTGCGCGACGCCCTTCTGGACGCTCGCGCGACCGCAGAAGAGGACGACGAAGCCCCGCGGCTCGCGCTCGGCCGGCGAGAAGGCGCGGAGGTCGACGCCGTACGGGTTCACGAGCAACTTCTCGTGCGGCACGCCGCGCTCGACGAAGGTGCGCAGCGCGAAGCGCGACGGCACCTGGACGAAGTCGGCGTACTCGTACTCCGCGAGTTCGCGCTCGACGATGGCGGGGTGCGGGAGCGCCGGGCGGATCCCGTGGCGTGCGAACTCCTCGGAGAGGATCTCGTGCTGGGCGACGATGTGCGCGCTGCCGCGCTCGACGATCGTGCGCATCCCGAGGTCCCTGGCGCGCCTCAGGCTCGCGAGGCACTGTCCCGACCAGCCGACGAAGACGCCCGCTCCCTCGCGGAGGGCGAGTGCGACGAAGCGGTCGTAGCGCGCGGCGAACCACGGCGCGAGTGCGGCGGCCCGCTCCGGGGCGACGCGACGCATCGCGCGCGCCGACACCTCGATCCACGGCGACGTCGTCCCGCGCGAGGCGTCGACGCCGAAGCGCGGGAGCAGCGACGCCGGGTAGCTCGTGAAGAGCCGCTCGAGCCGACCGCGGCGATCGAGTTCGCGCGCCAGGTCGAACGCGTGGAAGCGGCCCATGACCGACACGACGGCGCGTCGCGCGGCGTTCTCGTCACGGAGTCGGTTCACGCGACGCTCCTCCGCGCCGAGGGGCGGAAGCTCGTGGTGTCGTCGACCTCCGAGCGGTGGGGCGCACCGGTGGCGGCGGCGATCATGCGTCGACACGCGGCGGCGTGGTCGTAGCCGAGTTCGAGGCAGCGCCGGCGACCCGCGGCGGCGATCTCCGCGCGCGCTGCGTCGTCGGCGAGGTAGCGCCGGGCCTGCGCGACGAGTTCGTCGTCGTCGCCGAAGTACGCGGCCTCGCGGTGCTCGCGGAAGAGCGCGAGGTGCTCGCCCGAGCGCTCGGCGAGCATGAACGCGCCGCAGGCCGGGATCTCGACGGAGCGGTCGGTGTGTTCGTCGCGGCTGGCCTCGCGGAGGAAGCCGAGGGCGATCGTCGACGCGCACAGCGTGCGCACGTAGTCCTCGCCGCCGACGCCGCGGCCCTCGACGCGCAGGTCGGGGTGCGCGCCGCGCAGGCGCTCCCAACCGTTGCCGAAGACGCGCACGTCGAACCCGGCCCGCGCCAGCGCGAGGCACGACTTCGCGCGGCGGCGCTCGTACGTGCCGACGAACACGAGGTCGGCGCCGAAGCGTTCGCGGTCCGACGCGTCGACCGACAACGGGCGGTGGAACGCGGGGTCGAACGTCTTCGGCTCGTAGACGACGCGCACCGCGCCGAGCGCGGCCAGTTCACCGTCGCGCAGGTTGCGGGCTTGGTCGTCACGACGAGGTCGTAGAGCGGCAGCGCGCCGCGGAACCAGAAGGACCCGTTGTGGCGCAGCACCATGTCGTCCTCGCTGAAGTAGGCGAGCGACGCGTGGGGCTGGAGCCGCCTGAAGGTGTCGAGGGTCTGCGCGCGGAGCGTGTTCGACTTCTCGACCCACAGGAGGTCGAAGTGGTTGCGAACCGCCGCGGCGACGACGGAGGCGTTGACCGACTCGCCGTCGACGGGCAGGCCGAGACGGTTGAGCACGCGCGGGACGATGGGGAGGCGCCAGCGCTCGTGCGGACCGTCGAGGACGGGCACGGACGGCAGCGCGACCACGTCGTGGCCGAGCTCGCGGAACACGCGCAGACGCTGCTCGCAGCGGCAGTCCGGCGTGAGGTTGCCGACGTAGAGGATGCGCATGGTCGGACTCAGCCCGCGCGGCGGCGGGTCGACTCGCTCGGCTCCTCGCGAGCGGCGGAGTAGTACTTCGAACGAGCCTTGTAGTAGTCGCCGTAGGCGCCGGCGCCCTTGGCCTTCTCGGGGCGGCACGCGTTCATCACGAGGCCGACGAGGTTCGCACCGGCGGAGCGCAGGCGCTTGGCCGTGTTCTCGACCGCGCGCGCCGGCAGTCCGCCCGCGCGGTAGAGGAGGATCACGGCGTCGAGCCGGTGCGCGAAGACCTCGACGTCGGCGACGACCAGCGCGGGCGGCAGGTCGAAGACGACGACGTCGTAGGTCCCGAGCCACTCGTCGACGAGCCGGTTCATCGCGTCCGAGCCGAGGAGGTCCGCGCTGACGAGCTCGCTCCGTCCGGCGACGAGCACGTCGAGCTGGTCGCGGCCCGAGGCCTGCACGCGTTCGCGCCAGTCGGCGTCGCCGACGAGGCACTCCGCCAGACCCTGGTCGTCGCCGAGGCCGAGGTAGCGGTGCACCGACGGGCGGCGCAGGTCCGCGTCGACGAGCAGCACGCGCCGCGACGGCGACGCGAGACTCCACGCGAGGTCGACGTTGGTCGTCGACTTGCCCTCGCTCGGCGCCGACGACGTGACGGCGATCGTGCGGACCTGGTCGAGGTCGCCGACCGCGAAGCGCAGGCTCGCACGCAGCGAGCGGTACGCCTCGGCGACGGGACCCGAGGGGTCGTCGCGCAGAGCGACGAAGTCCTTGACGCGCGCGGCGGCGCGGTTGCCCTCGCGGAAGTTCGGGACGGACGCGAGCACCGGGAGACCGGTCGCGGCCTCGAGGTCGGCCTCGGTCTCGAGCGACTCCACGAGCTGCTCGCGCACGAGCAGCAACCCGAGTCCGGCGACGAGCCCGGCGAGCAGTCCGAGCGCGAGGCTGAAGCCGATGCGCGGGGCGTAGCGGCGGTCGGGCACGGACGCGCGGTCGACGAAGTCGGCGGACGAGAGCGCCGACGCGCGCGCGATCTGCGCCTCCTGGAGGCTCTTGAGCAACAGCGCGGTCAGTTCCTTGTGCGTCTCGAGTCGGCGCAGAGGGGCGGCGAGTTGGCGTTCCTTGTCGGGCAGCTCGCCGAGCTGGGCCTCGATCTCGGAGCAGACGCGGTCGAGCTCGGTGTGCTGGCGCAGGAGCGCCTCCTTGCGGGCCGCGAGGTGCGACGCGATGCGTTCGCGCGTCTCGACCAGCGCGGCGTCGATCGTCTCGAGGTCGCGCCCGGTCTGCGCCTCGGCGGCGCGACGCGCGGCGTCGGCGAGTTCGTCGCGCTCGTCGGCGAGTTCGCCGAGCGCGTCGGCGCGTTGTTCGAGGTTGGCGACGAGCCGCGAGCGCAGCTCGGCGATCGCCTGTTCGAGGTGCTTCCGCTCGGGGTAGTCCGCGGTGTAGGTCGACGCGAGCACCTCGCGCTCGCTCTGGAGTCGTCCGAGTTCGGCGAGGTAGCTCAGCGTGAGCGGGTCGATCGTCGGTCCGGTGCCGGGCGCGGCGGAGAGTCCGGCGAAGGCGCCGGGCTGCTCCTCCTCGGCCGCGGCGAGGACGCGGCGCAGCGCCTCGAGCTCGAGGCGCGCCTCGGCGGCGCGACCGGCGAGCGTCGCGGCGCGTTCCTGGAGCATCGTGCGGTACGGACCGCCGTCGGAACGCATCGCCGCGTAGCGTTCGAGACCGAGCGTCTCGAGGCGCTCGACGAGGCCCTTCGACAGCGGGTCGGCGATCTCCGCCGAGAGCTGCGACAAGCCGCGGTCGTCGCCGGACTGCGCGAGTTCGAGCGCCTCGTCGAGCGCGCGGCGCGCCAGGTCGAGGCGCAGGCGCTCGACCTCGAACGACGAGAGCTGCTCGACCATGCGCCCCGCGCTGGTCGTGAGGTCGATCAGGTCGGGGTACTGCTTGCGCAGTGCGACGACCTCGGCCTCGGCCTCCTGGAGCGCCTTGGTCTGCTCCTCGAGCTGCGTCTCGATGAACGAGATCGACTGCGAGGCGCGGCGCCGACTGCGCTGCACCTTGAGGTCGAAGTAGTTGAGGCACAGCGCGTTCGCCTTGGCGGCGGCGCGGCGCGGGTCGGAGTCCGACACCGTCAGCTCGAGGACGCCCGAGTTGCGCTGCGTCTCCATCACGCGCGTGTTCGTGAGGAGGCTGCGGACGGCGTCCTCGGTCGAACGGTGGTGGACGAGCCACGTGCCCGAGGGTTCCTCGCCGCCCGGGACGTCGATCGTGAGCCGCAGGCCCTGCCACTCGAGCGGACGACCCGGCTCGAAGTCGAGCTCGGTCGCGGAGGAGCCGAACAGGTGCGCGTAGGGGAGGTCGCCGACGCTCGCGAGTTCGACCGTGCCCGGGCGGGGGAAGCGCACGCGGATGCGGTCGGGCACGTCCTCGCCGACCTTCGTGCAGCGCACCTGGATGCGCGGGGAGCGGACGGCTCCGGTCAAGCGGCCGATCGCCGCCGTGATCGGACGGCGGTCGAGGTCGTCGACCTCGACCTCGAGCTCGAGGTGGCGGTCGCCCGCCTCGCTCGCGGCCTCGAAGCCGTCGTCGGGCTCGCCCACGACCTCCTCGGCGATGCCGCGCGAGGAGAGCAACGCGATCTCCGCCGACGCGCGCGGCGCCGCACCGAAGAGTGCGAGTTCGCTGAGTGCGCCCGACGAACCGTCCTGCTCGTCGATCAGCACCGTCGCCGTCGCGCGGTAGACCGGGTCCTGCGCACCGAGCCACGCCAGGGCGAGACCCAGTCCGAGCACGCCGAACGACGCCAGTGCCCAACGCCGCCGCAGTGCGAGGTCGAGGACGTGGCGCAGGCCCGCCACCGGGTCCTCGCCGGCACCGACCTCCGCGTTCGTCGTCGCGCCGCGGACGTTCTCGCTCCTGTTCGTCTTCAATTGTCGAGCGCGTCCGAGACGACGATGAGGTTCGTGATCGAGCTGAAGATCGGAGCGGCGGCCTGCAACACCGGGACGATCTGTTCCTTGATCGCGCCGCCGCGCGACAGACGCACGAAGACGAGGTCGCCGGGGTGCACGGCGACGAGTCCCTCGCCGCCGGGCGTCGCGGCGTCGAAGAAGTGCACCTCGAGCTCGCCGTCGTGCTCGCGCATGAGCGCGACGTTGCGACGGTCGCCGCCGTCGACGGGTCCGCCGGCGAGCGCGAGCAGCTGCAACGCGTTGATCGGACGGTCGAGGACGTAGGAACCGGGCTTGCCGACCTGACCGAGGACGTACGCCTGACGCGACGCGGGCTCGGCCACCGACAGGCCGACGCGCGCGTCGACGAGGTAGCGCGACAGCGCGGCCTCGATCGCCTCGCGACCCTCGGCGACCGTCAGTCCCGACATCTCGATCGGACCGGTGAGCGGCAGGTCGAGGTTGCCCTGCGCGTCGATGCGCAGCGGAACCTCGGGACGCGCGAGGTCGGGATGACCGACGACCGTGACCGTGAGCAGGTCGCCCGGTCCGAGCGTGGCGACGAGCGGACTCGGGGTGAGGCCGATCGTCCGAGCCTGCGAGGTTCCCTCGACGAGGGGCGGCGGGCCGACGCAGCTCGCCGCGAGCGCGAGGAGCGCGAGCGCGGCGCCGCGTCGCGCGGAACGGTGCGAGCGGGCAGGGCGGGAAGAGGGCATGGCGGGGGCGAAGAGGACGAACCGACGGATCCGGGGCGGGACCGGTCCGACCCCGGCTATCGACCCCCTGGGCGCGGTTCTTGGGGCCGCGGAGGGGGCGCGGTTCGGTGCGTCCCAGCCCTGCGCCGGACGGTCGGCGGGGCTCCCGTGAGGCGCCCTTCAGGCGGCGCGTCGGAGCTCGGCGTCGTCGCGCAGGTCCGCGGGGACCCGCTTCGCCACGGAGAGCGCGGCGGCGAGCACCGCGTCCGCCGCGAGGTCGAGGCAGTAGGGGACGCCGCCGTGCTCGTTCGTGCACGATGGAGCGACGCAGGGACTGCACGGCGCGGGGCGGCGCAGCACGATCGGCGGACGCCGCGGATCGTGTACGACGGGGTCCCACGCGCCGCGCCGGTCCCATCCCGAGAAGACGGCGACGAGCGGCGCGCCGACCGCGGCACCGAGGTGCATCGTCCCGGTATCGTTCGAGACGAGCGCGTCGACGCGTTCGAGGAGCGCGGCCGAGCCGAGCAGGCTCGTGGCGCCGCACAGGTCGGTGACGTCGCGCTGCGCCACGCGCGCGATCGCGCGCGCGAGTTCCGCGTCGCCGGGGCCGCCGAGGACGACGACGCGTCCCCCCGCGTCGATCCAGCGTCGCGCGACGTCGCCGAAGCGCGCGGCGGGCCAGCGTTTGTGCGCGAGCTTCGCGCCGGGTGCGAGCGCGAGCAGCGGCTCGCCGTCCGGAGCCGCGTGTCGCACGAGATCGGCGGCTCGCGCGCGTTCCGCCTCGGTCGGCGCGAGGTCGCTCGCACCGTCGCGGTCGCGCGGGAGCGGCGGAACGCCGCAGCGCTCGGCGTTCTCGAGCAGGCGCGTCGAGATCGCGGGCCAACGCGCCGCGCGGTCGTGCGCGCGCGCGAGTCGCTCGGGCAGGAAGTGCGCCGTCGTCACGCGCGCGCCGCGCACGTCGCGGAAGCCGGCGAGGAGCAGCGCGAGCAGGAGACGGAACTCGGCGCGCGGCGTCGTGCGGTCCTGCGGCAGGAGGTAGAGGCGGTCCGTGCGCTCGCGTCGCAGGGCGGCGAGCGTTCCGCGCGCGCCGCGGCGTTCGAGGTCGTCGGACGTCCAGCGGACGATGCGGTCGACGAGCGGCGAGTGCTCGAGCAGTTCGAGCGCTCCCGGCGCTCCCTCCGGACCCGGCGAGGTGAACAGGACGATCTCTGCGTCGGGGTGCGCGCGTCGGATCGCGCGCAGGGCGGGCAGCGCCACGAGCGTGTCGCCGATCATGCCGACGCGCCAGACGCCGACGCGACGCGGCTCGCCGCGACCGCGTCGCAGGAGCACGCGTTCGATCGCCGCGAGCGCCGCGTTCACCGCTCGCCGACAGACCTCGGCGGCACGCGCGGCGAGCGGGGCTCCCGCGGGCAGCGAGACGCGCGCCGCGTTCGGGTCGTCGGCGGGCTCGTCGTTCCGGTGGGCGCGGGACACGCCGCTGGGATCGACCGTCCGCGCGTCGACCTCGAGGCCCGTCGCCCGCGCCGTCGCAGGAACGGGCCCCGGTGTCGGTCAGCGGTTCTCGAGCGCCTCGCCGTAGCGCGGGTGCTCGGCGAGCGCCTTGAACTCGGGTCGCCGCGCGAGCTCCTCGCGCTGCTTGTTCGTGAGGTCGGCCTCGTCGAGCGCGCTGGCCGCCTTGTCGTAGCGCTCGTACAGCGAGTAGGCGCGCGCCATGTCGATGTTGATCTCGCGCTGCTCGAAGGCGCCGGCGTCCTTCGCCTCCTTGAGCGCCTTCTTGAGGTCGTTGATCGCGCCGTTGTAGTCACCGAGGCGCGTCTTCATGTTGCCGCGCGCCCGCAGCGGTCCCGGCTGGCCGGAGGCCGCCTCGTCGACGGCGTCGTCGAGCGGGTCCATGAGGCGCTTCTGCGCGTTGCGGTCGCCCATGCGCGAGAGCGCGACGAGCGCCGCCGCGGCGACGCGGTTGTCGCTGGAGCGCGAGAGCGCGTCGAGCGAGTCCTGCACGTGTCGGCGCGCGACGTCGATCCGGCTGACGCGCTCCGTCAGCTCGGCGGCGTCGTCGCCGCGCAGCGAACCGCCGAGCGCGAGCGCGAGCAACGCCTGCACCGTCTCGGGCTGGACCGCCTCCGGCACGGAGACGAGGTACTCGAGGGCGCCGCGCCACGCGCGCTTCCCGATCTCGCGGTCGCCGAGCGCCGTCAGCGTCTCGGGCCCGAGGTTCGGGAGCTTGCGCTCCGCCGCGGCGAAGAGGGCGGTGTCGATCGCGCTCCCGTCGCCGCGTCCCACCGCGTCGAGGAGCACGGCCTTCGCCGCGTCGCCGCCGAGTCTGACCCGCGCGGCCGTGATCTCGTCGCCGTCCTCGCCCTTCGCGTCCTTCGCGAGGTTCTCGAGGATCGTGCGGGCGCCCTCCGTGTTCGGGTTGGCGCCGAGCCCGCCGTAGGCGAGTCGCCGCACGAGCGCGTTCTCCGAGCGCGCGAGTTCCGCGAGTCGATCGAGGATCGCCGGACTCGACACGCGCCGCAGCGCCGCGCCGGCCTCGAGGGCGCGCCAGGTCGACTCGTCCTCGCCGTTCGGCGGCACGATGCGCTCGACCAGGACGAGCGCGGCGGCGGGGAGGGCGTAGAGCTCGGCGCGCTTGGACGCGGCGCCGCGGGCTGCCTTCGCGGCGCGGCGACGATCTCGAGCAGGAGCCCGTCGACCTTCGGCTGGGCTCGGCCTCCTGTCGCTCGAGCTCGGTCTCGAGCCGCGAACGCAGGTCCTCGATGGAGTCGCCCTCCTGCGGGACCGGCATCGGCGCGCCCGCGAGCAGGGCGAGTAGGGCGATGGCGAACATGGCGCGAGTCTACCGCGTGCGCACGGGTCGCCCGCCTCCCGGCGTCACGCGCGCCTTGGCTTCGGCTTGATCGTCACCCGCGGTACGCGCGACGGCACCCGAGCGTCCTCGAGCTCGTCCGCGACGACGTCCGCGTCCGCGCGCGCCGCACGGCGCCCCGACGAGCGCTCCGCGCGCCGATCGGCTCCCTGGAGCAGGGGCGCGAGGCGCGGTTCGGGCGGCAGGCCGTAGATCGACCGCAGCCCGTGGCGATGTCGGAACACCCAGGCGTGCACCCGAGGTCCATCGACGTGCGCGCCCCCCGGTCTGTAACGCGAGCGGCGAACCGGCGGGTCGAGGGCTCGGGCGCGCTCGCCGTCGGGAACGAACCCGTCGCCGCGAGCCGCCCTCAGCGCGACACCGTCGCGCGCGGCGTGCCGACGAGGTAGGGCACGCCGCCCGACTCGACGAGCTCCGTGTCGTAGTGCCGACCGACGGCACGTTCGAACTCCTCCATGAACGGACCGATCCGCGTGTCGACCGCGGCGGCAATCGTCCAGGTGCGGTCGATCGCGATCGGCAGGCCCGTCGCCGCTGCGCCCGCGATCCGGCCCTCGACGGCCGCTTCGAAGCGTTCGAACGCGAGGTGGTGGACGAGGATCTCCGAGATCATCCGCGCGGCGTCGATCTCGTGGAGGTGACGCACGCGACCCGACACGGTCTGGCCCTCGAGGTCGAGTCGCACGTAGTAGCCGCCGTCGGGGAGCACCTCCGCGGCGATCGCGGCTCGCGCCGCGCCGAGGCCGCCCAGAGGATCGCGTGCGCGATCGCGCAGCGCGTCGACCGACCGAACGAGCCCGAGGACCGAGAGCGCGGCGACGACGAGTGCGACGACGTTGCGCCGCACTCCTGCGGGACGCCTCGACGCGAGCGTCGCCGCGACCGTCGCACCGACCGCGAAGGTGGCGAAGTAGCCGCCCTCGCTCCGGATGCCGTACGCGAGGAAGAAGAACAGCGAGGGCAGGACGGCGACCGCGACCGGTGCGACGCGGCGCAGGTCCTCGCGGCGCACGAGCAGGACCAGGCCGAGCACGGGACACCAGGGGAGCACGAACTCGTCGACGGAGAAGGCGAGGCTCGGTCCCGTGAACCAGTTGCGGACGAGCGTGAAGAGGTAGGCGACACCCATCTCCGGCGAGGTCGGGTTCGACGAGGAGTTCGCGAGGAGAGCGCCCGCGAGTCCGACGGCGACGCCGGCTCCGGCGGCGAACGAGCCGCGCCGCGCGCTCGAACCGCGCGCGACGAGCCACGCGACGCCGAACGCCATGCCGTGCTGCGAGTTGTGGCTCGTGCTCGCGACGAACTGGAGCAGGGCGGCGAGCGCGAACGTGCTCCACGCGCGTCCGGTACGCAGCGCGGTCCCGAGGACGAGCGCGAACGCCGCTCCTGCGGCCTGCGTCGCGTGCACCTCGACGCGCGTCGCGTTGAGCCACAGTCCGGGCGACGAGGCGAGTGCGAGCGCCGGAACGAGTCCCGCGAACGCGCCCTGTCGGCGGACGCCGAGTGCGGCGCACAGCGCGAGGGCCGCCGCGCCGGACGCGGCGGAGACCCACAGGAGCGCGTCGAGGGACCGGCCGATCCCGACGAACGCCTCGACGGCGCGTCCGAGCACGAGGTACGCCGCCTGGTACCACAGCGCGATCCCGGTGTCGGCCTCGGCGAGTCGTTCGACCAGCGACGTGCCGTCGCCGTCGAGCAGTTCGGACCGAGTGGTGCGGAACAGCGCGAGGAACGCGATCCCGACGAGGGCGCCCGCGAGGACGGCGACCCGCTCGGACGAACCACGTGCGGATGCATCGCCTCCCGGCACGCGCGAAGTCTCGCCGCCGGCGGCCTGGGTCGCAACGATCCCGGCGGCTCGTTGCCTCGGCTCGTCCCGGAGCGTCGCGACGTCGGGGACGGTGTCCTCGCGACGGAACCGCGGGCGCGCGCTTCTCGCGGGAGCGCACGCGAGGTCTCATGTTCCGCCGTGGATCCCGCGACCCGACGCACGCACCCGCACCCCGCACCTCCGGGGAGCGCTCCGATCGACGTCCTCGTCGTCGGCGGCGGGCACGCCGGCGTCGAGGCGGTGCTCGCGGCGTCGCGCCTCGGCGCGCGCGCGGTGCTCCTCACGTTCCGCGCGGACCGCATCGGCGAGATGAGCTGCAACCCCGCGATCGGGGGTCTCGGCAAGGGCCAGCTCGCGCGCGAGGTCGACGCGCTGGGAGGCGCGATGGGGCTCGCGACGGACCGCACCGGCATCCAGTTCCGGATGCTCAACACAGCGAAGGGTCACGCGGTGCGCGCCCCGCGCGCGCAGAGCGATCGCCACCGCTACCGCGAGGACGTCACGGCGCAGGTGCTCGCGGCACCCGGCGTCGAGGTCGTCGAGGGCGGCGCGGAGAAGCTGCTCGTCGACGCGAGCGGCGCGCGCCCGCGCGTCGTCGGCGTCGTGCTCGCGGACGGTCGCGAGCTGCGCGCCGCCGCCACCGTGCTGACGACGGGCACGTTCCTCTCCGCCGTCATGCACACCGGCGAGGTCGTCACGGCGGGCGGTCGGGTGGGGGAGGCCGCGGCCGGCGGCATCACCGCGGACCTTCGCGCGCTCGGTCTCGTGACGGGACGACTCAAGACGGGGACGCCGCCGCGCCTCGCGTCTCGCTCGATCGCGTGGGAACGCCTCGAGGAACAGCCGGGCGACGCCTCGCCGACGCCGTTCAGTCTGCGCACCGATCCCGCGCACTTCCCCGTGCTGCGTCAGGTGTCGTGCCACGTCACGTGGACGAACCCGCGCACGCACGACGTGATCCGCGCGAACATCCACCGGTCGCCGATGTACGCCGGACGCATCGAGGGCGTCGGTCCGCGCTACTGCCCGAGCGTCGAGGACAAGGTCGTGCGGTTCGCCGACAAGGACCGTCACCAGATCTTCCTCGAGCCCGAGGGCCTCGACACCGACGTGGTCTACGTCAACGGACTGTCGACGTCGTTGCCGGCGGAGGTGCAGGAGGAGTTCCTGCGCAGCGTGGAGGGGCTCGAACGCGCGGAGTTCCTGCGCCACGGGTACGCCGTCGAGTACGACTTCGTGCAGCCCTTCCAGCTCGACCCGACGCTGCAGCTGCGCGACGTCCCCGGCCTGTTCCTCGCGGGGCAGATCAACGGCACGAGCGGCTACGAGGAGGCGGCGGCGCAGGGGCTCGTCGCCGGCGCGAACGCGGCGCTGTGGGCGCGCGACGACGCGGCGTTCGTGCTCGAGCGGCACGAGGCCTACACCGGTGTGCTCGTCGACGACCTCACCGTGTCGAACCCGACCGAGCCGTACCGCATGTTCTCGAGCCGCGCGGAGTACCGACTCACGCTGCGCCACGACAACGCGGACGCGAGGCTCGGCGACGTCGCGCACGCGATCGGGCTCGTCGACGACGCGACCTTCGCGTTCTACCGCGCGCGGCGCGAGCGCGTCGCGTCGGCGCGCGCGCTGCTCCGTTCGATCCGATCGCCCGAGTACGGCCACCGCACGCTCGAAGAGGTGCTCGCGCGGCCCGACGTCTCGTTCGCGGACGTCGCGGCGCTCGACGAGCGCATCGCCGCGCTCGACCTGCCGACCGACGTCGCGACCGGCGTCGAGGCCGACGTGAAGTACGCGGGCTACGCCGAACGACAGAGGAAGGACGTCGAGCGCCTGCGCAGGCAGGAGCACACCGAGATCGCGAACGACTTCGACTTCGCCGGCGTGAACCCGCCGGACGTGGCGCTGCTCGCGATCCACCTCGAACGCTCGCGGCGGCAGCGTTCGAGCTGACCCGTCGCGCCGTCGCGCACCGCGTCACGCCGGCGGCAGGCAGATCGCGGTGCCGAGGACGAGCACGATCAGCGGGACCGGCGCGAGGAGCAGCGCGAACACCGCTTCGAGCACGACGGAGTGCCGCGCCGGCAGGACGCCGCGGTCGACGCCGCGCACGAGGACGACGAGCGCGCGCGCCACGGCGACGAGGAACGCGACGAACAGCGCCGTGAGGACGGTGGGTCGCGGCCAGTCGCCGACCGCCGCGGTGAGCTCGACGAGTTCGGGATCGGCCGTTCGGAGACGTTCGACGTCGGCGAGGCCGCGCGGCGCGTCGTCGCCGAGGTCGAGGTGGTTCCAGTCGGGGTCGTCGACGTGCCACGGACCGCCGGGTCGACGGACGAGCAGGGCGTAGCCGCCGCCGTTCTCGAACTCCATGGAGAAGTGCGCGCGCTCGCCCGGATGGAGCGTCGCGTGCGCGCCGCCGCGCGCGAGGAAGAGGCTCGCGGGATCGAGCGGCCTCGGCATCGTGCAGGGCTCGACCTGCTCGTACCGTTCGCCGTCCCAGCGGTACGACGCGACGAGCGGCACGGCTTCGAAGGGCGCGTCGCCCGTGTTCTCGAGGACGAGGTCGACGGAGTCGGCGCTGCCGAGATCCGCGGACCATCCGGAGACGACCAGCAGGAGTCCGCCGTAGAGCGCCGCGACGTCGAAGAGCGCGAACGCGAGCGCGCGGAGGATCCGCGCGGCGCGGGACGGTCGAGCCCGGCTCTCCGACATGCCGTCAGTCTACTCGCAGCGCGCGGCGCCGCCCCGACTCCGCGGGGCGGCGCCGCGCCTCCGTGGACCGGCTCAGTTCAGCGCGGTCGTCGACGTGCCGACGATCCCGAGCAGCGGGTCGACGCACACCGCCTGGATCGCGGCGTTGCCGATCCACGTGCCGGGGTTCACGTAGCCGATCGACGCGTGCCCCGCGGCGTCGAGCGGCAGGTACGGTCCGTACAGGAACGTGAACGGGTCGAGGCCGGTGAACAGCGGCGCGAACAGACCCGTCACGATCGGCAGCTCGACCGGCGAGTAGAGCGACTGGGGCCCGTACACGACGAGCGCGAGACCGTTCGCCGGTCCGGCGTCGACGACGACGTCGAAGGGACCCGGACCGCCGACGCCGACGCCGGTGAGCGACAGCGTGGGACGGGCGGGACGCACCTCGTACCGCTCCCAGGTCGAGAAGAAGTCCGTCGTGACGTAGCGCAGCGTGCCGCCGTGCTGCGGCTGGAACGGCGTGAAGGTCGCGCCGGTCGTCGCGGGGACGAACTCGAGGCCGCTGATCGTGTTGAAGGTCGGACCCGGTGACCACGGGCGACGTCGCGGGGCCCGATCCGACGCGCAGCACCTGGTTCGCGCCGGTCGCGAAGTCGTCCATCGCGAGGTAGAGCGCACCCGTCGTCGCGTCGCACTCCAGCGAGAAACCGCCGCCGAAGCCGGAGCCGACCACGGTCGCGTCGGCCTCCGTGAGGATCGGCGCACCGGTGAGGTCGGCCGCGTCGAACCGCAGCACGTCGGTGGTGCCGGACTGCGTCGCGTAGTAGAGGTTGCCCGGCGCGTCGACGGCGACCGGACCCGAGAAGCCCGCGACGTGCGCGACGTGCGTCACCGCTCCGTTCGTGACGTCGAGGCGGAACAGCTCGTTGCCCCCCATCCCCGCCGCGGCGCTGACGTACGCCGTCGTCGGCGACGCGAAGTCCGCGTCGAAGTTGAAGACGATCGTGGCGATCGGGTTCAGGCCGCCGCTCGCGAGATCGATGCGGTGGATATCGTGGTTCGAGCTCTCGCCGAGGAGCGCGAAGCTCTCCGTCGGGTCGACGCGCAGGAAGCTGCCGAAGACGAAGCCCGGGAACGTGGCGAGCGTCGAGGTCGTCGCGCCCGTCGCGTCGTGGCGCGTCAGCGACGTGCCGTCGAAGGCGAGGAAGTCGCCGCTCGAGAGCGTCGCGACGAGGTTCTGGCCGGGGTAGGGGAGCGCGGCGATCGCGAAGCCGTCGCTCGCGGTGTCGGCGGCGACGATCGGGGCGAACAGGAACAGCGCGCACGCGGCGCGCGAGAAGGAACGGTGCATGGGTCCTCGATGACGCCGCCGTCCAGCGCGGCAGGGCGTCGGTCAGGTGTCGATGGAGGCACCGACGGGACCGGCGTGCCGCGGGCCGCGTACGACCCGACCGTACGCCCCGATCCCGAGGGCGCGTTTGGTTCGACTGCCGGTCAGGTCTTCTGGCTCGTGGATCGTCCTCGGCCCGTCACCTTCCCAGCTCCTCGCGGAGCCAGTGGCTCTGCGGCACACGCCTGACGGCGCGTCCGCGACAGACCTCGTCCCCACTCACAGCGGCGGGACCGCGGTGGATTCGCACCACACTTCCCTTGGCCGAGCAGTGCCCCGACGGTACCCGCACCTCGCTCGCCCCGTCAACTCGTACCGACCCCGACCGTCAGGAGTCGTTGTCGGAACCGATCTTGGTCTCGAGCTTGCGGGGCTTGCGGCGCCTTCCCCTGGCGACGCTCTTCGGCGTCATGCCCCGCATGGCGTCGAGTCTGCCGAAGCACAGCAGGCGGTCGCCGTCCTCGAGGACGCGCGAGCCCTTGGGATTCGACACGACGTTCGTTCCGCGGTGGAGCGTCAGGACGACGATGTCCTTCTCGCGCAGGCCGGACTCCTCGATCGTCCTGCCGACGAACTCGCTGTCGTGGCGCACGCCGAGCTCGGCGACGCCGTAGCCGCGGGTGACGGTCAACCGTTGGCGCACGTCCATGTGGGGGAACTCCACCTGGTCGGCGACGTAGTCGACGATCTCGCCGGCGATGTCGAGCCCGGTCGCGCCCTCGATGCCCTCGAGGCCGGGCGACGAGTTGACCTCCATGATCTGCGGCCCGTCCGAACCCTCGAGCATGTCCACGCCGGCCACGCGCAGACCCATGATCTGCGCAGCGCGGACCGCCGTCGTCTCGTAGCGCTCCTCGAGTTGGATCACCTCGGCCTTGCCGCCTCGGTGCACGTTGCTACGGAACTCCTGACCCTGGGCGACGCGGCGGATGGCGGCGACGACGCGGTCGCCGACCACGAACGCGCGCACGTCGCGTCCCTTGCTCTCGGCGACGAACTTCTGGATCAGGACGTTCTGCTTGGCGCTCTGCAGCGTCTCGATGATGGCCTGCGCGATCTTCTCGGAGTCGGCGAGGATGACGCCGACGCCCTGCGTGCCCTCGAGCACCTTGATGATCACGGGAGCGCCGCCGACGCGTGCGATCGCGGGGAGGACGTCCTCCTTCTGGCGCACGAACGCGGTGGGCGGGATGCCGATGTCGTGGCGCGAGAGGATCTGGAGCGAGCGCAACTTGTCCCGCGAGTTCATGATCGCGGCCGCCGTGTTCGGCGTGTAGACGTCCATCTGCTCGAACTGGCGGACGACGGCCGTGCCGAAGTACGTGATCGACGCGCCGATGCGGGGCAGGATCGCGTCGAAGCGCGGGACGCGCTTGTTCCCGAGGTAGAGGTCGGGATCGCCGTGCTCGAGGTCGATGGCGAAGCTGGTCGTCCGGAGCACCTGCACCTTGTGGCCGCGCGAGCGCGTGGCCTCGACGAGGCGGCGTGTGCTGTAGCAGCGAGGAGCGGTCGAGAGGATGCCGAGGCGCATGCATTGAGACTAGGAAGTCCGAGCGCGAGCGTCGAGGTGCGGGGGCGAGTAAGCCGATCGTCGATCGCGCTCCCCGAACGGCGCCTGCGGCGCCGGAGAACACAATTCACAGGGAGCCGGGGAGAACGGGGAGGCACACATCGGAGATGTTCCGCGACTCGACAACTCCGAGCACACGTCGTCACCGCGCATCGCAATGGTTCGACGATCACCTGTACCGTTCGACCTCCCCGTCCTCCCCGGCTCCCTGTGAAATCGTGTGGTTTCGCGCGGCCGGCAGGCCGCGCGTGCGCCTCGAGAAGCGAGACGGACAATTCACGTCTCGAGATCCATCCCCCCCGCACTGTCCACCAGGAGCACACGGTCGAGCGCCCCCGCGAAGCCGTCGACGGTCTCGACGAAGGCCGCGTCCTGCTCGGGGTCGGCGGGGATCTCCAGACCGAGGAGCACGACCGACGCGTCCTTCGAGCGCTCCGCGATCGTCGCCCGCGGACTGGCGGAGACGAAGACCTCGCAGCGCGCGTCGATGCGCGCGGAGCGGGCGAGGCTCTTCAGGTGGTTCTTCACCTCGTCGACGGCCGCCTCGTTCGGGACGATGCGTCGCAGTCGGATCGTGCGGTTCCTCCAGCGCTGGTTGCGCCGCAGGAGGTGCGCGAGGAGCAGCATGAGCGGGCCGTTCTTGCGGCCCCGCCACCACACGTCGATCGGACCCGGCGGCGGCTCCCAGATCGACTCGTCCTCGTGCCGCGAGCGCACGACGACGACGCTCCGCTCGAGGCCGGAGATCGTCCGCAGGACGTCGCAGAACCTCCCGATCCGCGCGGGGTCCGTCGGCCAGCCGAGCAGCACCGTGTTCGGCTCCAGCCCGCCGAGACCGTGCGCCTGCACGAGCGCCTCGACGCCGGACCGGACGCTCGGCGCGACGACGACGGCCGGGAACGCGGCGAGCGATTCGTCTCGGATGAACGTCCGCAGGACCTCGGTCTGCGCGGTCCGGCGCCGGAGCAGGTCGGGCAGTTCGCCCTCGATGACCTGCCCGAGCGTCTGGATGCCGTGGCCGCTCGTGAGCCAGTGCCCCCAGACCGCGAGGTGTCGGCGCGTGTGGCCGGCGCCGCTCAGCGTGAGGAGCATGGGGCGCCAGTTCTTCGGGTGGCGCAGCCGGTCCTCGAGGATCGCGATGTTCTTGCGCGCGCGCTCGAACGCGAGCCCGCTCCTGAGGTCGCCCCACTTCGCCTCGACCTCGCGCTGCGCGATCAGCCAGTAGAGGAACGCGATCGCGGCGACGGAGACGAGCGCCCAGCTCCACGAGATGAGGAACATCACGGCGACGCACGCGACCGCGCCGACGAGCGAGAGCGACCAGTGGCACCAACGGAAGCTCGGCCGGTAGCTCGGGTTCCCCGTGACCGACTCCGTGAACGTCGCGAGGTTGAGCGTCCCGTACGTGATCATGAACGCCATCGTGATGATCGGGGCGATGGCGTTGAGGTCGCCGAGCAGGATGCACGCCTGCGCGATGGCGAAGGTGAGGACGGTCGCGCGACGCGGCTCGTTCGCCGCACCGCTGCCGCGCGCGAACGGGCCGAGCACGGGCAGGATGCGGTCGCGTGCGAACGCCTGGAGGATGCGCGGCGCACCCATCATGCTCCCCAGCGCCGAGCTGATCGTGGCGGCGAACACGCCCGCGGTGATGAGCAGCGGCACGGCGGCGACCTCGGCCATGACGATGTCGCCGGTGAGCAGCGCACCGCGCTCGCGCACCGCTCCGAGCAGCAGCGCGATCCCGAGGTAGATCACTCCTGTGAACAGGATCGCGGCGAGGGTGCCGCGCGGGATCGAGCGCGCGGGGTCCGCGAGGTCGCCCGACATGTTGGATCCGGCCATGATCCCGGTGACGGCCGGGAAGAACAGCGCGAACATCGCCACGAGACCGGGGTCGCCCTCGCCGCGCGGGCCGAGGTTCGCGCGCAGCGTCTCCGCGTCGAAGGCGTCGAACGCGCCGACGCCGAAGGACACGATCGAGGCCAGGAGCACCGCGAGGATCGCGTACTGCAGCTTGATCGTCCAACCCGCTCCGACGAACACGCACACGAACACCAGCGCGTTCGTGACGGTGGCGACGAGCATCTCGTGCTCGGCGAAGACGGGGAACGTCGCGGTGAACGCCTCGGCGAAGCCGATGACGTACATCGCCGACGAGATGGCCTGCGCGGTGAAGAAGACGAGACCGATCGTGCCGCCGAACTCGACGCCGAGGCTGCGGCTGATCAGGAAGTAGGCGCCGCCGCCCTTCGTGCGCGTGTTGGTCGCGATCGCGGCCAGCGACAGTCCGGTGAGGACGGTGATGGCCTTCGCGGCGAGCACGATCCCGAGCGCCCGCACGACGCCGGCGTTGCCCACGACCTCCGAGAACCGGAGGAACATGATGACGCCGAGGATCGTGAGCACGCACGGCGTGAACACGCCGCCGAATGTGCCGAACCTCGCACTGCTCTGCTTCCCCTCGGGCATCGCTGACGCTCCGCGGGGAGCGGGGCGCGATGGTACGGAGGCGGAGGGGCGGTTCGATCCCCGGGCCGGCTCTCCCCGTCGACCGGTACCCCGCGTGGGTCCGCGGACCCGTTCGGCCGGGTCCGCGCGGGCCCGTCAGGTCCCGCGGCGCAGCAGCACCGTCTTGATCGTCCCCACCAGGATCGACAGGTCGAACGGCACCGAGTGGTACTTGATGTAGAAGAGGTCGTACTGCAGCTTCTGCAGCGCGTCCTCCGTCGTGTTGCCGTAGGGGTAGTTGATCTGCGCCCAGCCCGTCACACCTGGCTTCACGATGTGGCGCTGGTGGTAGTAGGGGATCTCCTGCGCGAGCTGCTCGATGAAGTGCGGCCGCTCGGGGCGCGGACCGACCATCGACATGTGTCCCGCGAGCACGTTGAAGAGCTGGGGGAACTCGTCGAGGCGCGACTTGCGGAGGAAGCGTCCCACGCGGGTCACGCGCGGGTCGTCCTTCTGTGCCCACACCGGTCCCGTGCTCGACTCCGCGTCGGAGCGCATCGAGCGGAACTTCATCAGCACGAACGGGCGGCCGAAGCGTCCCGAGCGCTCCTGCCGGAACAGCACGGGGCCGGGCGAGTCGAGCCGGACCGCGATCGCCGTCGCGATCATGAGCGGCCACAGGACGGCGAGCAGGAGCAGCGCGGCGATCACGTCGAACGCGCGCTTGGCCGCGTCCTGGAACGGGTGGCTCGCGAAGCCGCGGTTGAAGATCAGGTACGACGGACGCATCGCGCGCACCGCGATCTTCCCGGTGACCCGCTCGTAGAGCGACTCCGCCTCCTCGACGGTGAAGCCCGCGAGCCTCGCGCGGAGGAGTTCGGTCGTCGGGAGCGTCCCGCGCCGGTCGGTGAGCGCGACCACGATCGTGTCGACGCCGAGTCGTGCGGCCAGGGACTCGAGCGTCTCGCCGGGGAGCGCGACCACCTGCGGCACCGGTCCGTCGTCCTTCGACTCGGAGCGCGGCGACTCGAGCACGGCCTCCTCGGCGCGCTCCGCCGGACGTTCGGACGACGCGAGCACGGCGGCGGGGCCGGTGCGCTGACCGCGCGAACGGACGGCGCGCGCCTCCTGGAAGCGCGCGGCTCCCCCGAGCGGGTCGTCCGAGCGTTCGCGCGACTCGCTGCCGGGCGCCTTCGGCAGCACGCCGAGCACGCGGAAGCCCGCGTCGCCGGCGCGCGCGAGCTCGTGGTAGACGGTCGCGGAGAGCTCGCCCTCGCCGAGGACGAGCACGGTCTCCGCGAGGTTCAGGAACTTGATGGCGCGCGTGAACAGTCGGCGCCACCAGTACACGACGACGAAGGCGACGCCGGTCGCGAAGACGAGCGACTGGACGGTCTGGCTCAGCGTGAGCCCAGGGAAGTCGAAGAGCGAGCCGCTCCCGAACAGCACGGACAACCCCAGCGCGACGAGGGCGAACACGATCGCGAGACCGGTCGCCGAGACGAAGCGCGCGAAGCGGTCGTAGCGGCTCGTCGCGATGCGGAAGTCGTAGAGCTCGTTGAGGTACAGCGACGCCTGGCACACCAGCGCGACGAGGATCGACGAGAGGATCGAGCGCAGGAGCGCCTCGCCGCTCGTGCGGCCGTCCTCGGCGAGCCCGCGCAGGACCACCGGGCCGGGGTCCCACAGATGCGCCGTCATCGTGACCGCGATCACGGCGGCGAGGACGAGCCCCTCGCTGATCAGGAGCAGGGCCTTCCTGATCGGCAGGTAGTGGCGGAGGACGTGGAGCATGGGTCGGGGGCGCCCGGTCCTACCTCGGCGGACCCCCGGGGCCGAATGAAGGTCTCGTGATCCCGTTCGCCCCGGTCCCGAGTCTATCCGCGCGCCGCGGTCCCCCGGGCGGGTTCACGGGACGCGGGGAGAAGGGAGGCGGGGGTCGCGCGCGGCGACCAGTTCGGACCGTCCCGTCCGACGTCGCGGTGCCAGGCGATCTCGGTCCGTCGCCGCGCGCCGGCGATCCACACCTCGACGACGTCGACGCGTGCGCTCGTTCGTCGTTCGCGTCCGAGCGACCGCGCGGCGGAGCACAGGCGCAGCACTCGCTCCGGGTCGACCCGGTCCGCGGGCCGGAAGCGGAGTTCGCCGAGCCGCGCGTCCGCGCGACAGCGCGACGTCTTCACCTCGCACACCACGAGGACGTCGCCGTCCTCGAGCACGAGGTCGAGCTCGCAGTCGCGGTGGTGGAGGTTCGCGGCCAGGACGCGCAGGCCGGCGCGCCTCAGCGCGCGGCGCGCGAGCCGTTCGCCGATGGGTCCGAGGCGCGCGCGCCCCGGCTCGAACAGGCGCAACGCGAGCCCCGGCGCCACCCGCCAGAGGAGCGCCGCACCGCGCGCGATCAGCTCTTCTCGACGAACTCGGCGTCGACCGGCTCGCTCGCCGACTCCGTCGTCTTCTTCGCGCCCTTCTCGTCCTTGCCCGCCTTCTCGCCCTTCGCCTTCACGGCGTCGGGGTCGATGCGGTCCTGGATCGCCGCACGCGTGAACTTGAGCCGCACGCCCTCGGCGACCTGCAGGACGACGATGTCGTCCTGGCTCTGCACCACCGTCCCGAACAGGCCGCTGGTCGTCATGACCTTGTCGCCCTTGCCGAGGCTCGCGCGCATCTGCTCCTGACGCTTGCGGTTCTTCCGCTCCGGGGCGAACACCACGAAGTAGAAGACGCCGACCATCATCAGCACGAGGAAGGGCAGGTTCAGCCCGCCCGGCCCCGGCGTCTGGGTCTCGCTCCCGTCGCCCGAGGGCGCCGTCTCCTGGACGGCCGCGAGGATCTCCGGGAGGCGCGAGGAGGCGAGGAGGCTGGTGAGGATCGAGTTCATGGACGTCGTGAGCGTGGCGCTTCGAGGGCAAGGAGCGTAGCTCCGCGGGCGGTCGTTGCAAGGACGGCCCGCGGTCGTCGGCCGAGGGCGGCGCTCCGGGACTGGTGCGGCGTGCTCCGTGGTGCATGATGTCCCCATGGGCGAGAGGAGTGCGAGCGGCGGGGTCGCCGACTGCGACGCGCCGGGGAGCCGCATGGTGGTCGCCATGAGCGGCGGCGTGGACAGCTCGACGGTGGCGTGGTTGCTCAAGGAGCGCGGCCACGACCTGGTCGGTCTGTTCATGCGCAACGGCGTGAAGGTCGCGGAGCACGAGGCCGCGAAGAAGTCGTGCTGCTCCCTGGGTGACGCCCGCGACGCCCGGATGGTTGCGGCCCGTCTCGGGATTCCCTTCCAGGCCGTCGACCTCGCGCGCGAGTTCTCGGACATCGTCCGCTACTTCGTCGACGAGTACCGGCGCGGCCGCACCCCGAACCCCTGCGCGGTCTGCAACCGCGACCTCAAGTTCGACCGGCTGCTCGAACTCGCCGACGAACTCGGCGCGGCGGGAGTCGCGACCGGCCACTACGCGCGGCTCGCGGTCCTCGACGGGCGCGTCCACGTGCGGCGCGGCGTCGACGCGAACAAGGACCAGAGCTACCAGCTCTTCGCCGTCTCCGAGGCGCACCTCCGCCGCACGCGACTGCCGCTCGGCGAGTACACGAAGCCGCGCGTGCGCGAACTCGCGGAGGCGGCCGATCTGCGCACGGCGAAGAAGCCGGACAGCCAGGAGATCTGCTTCGTCCCGGGCAACGACTACCGCCGGCTGCTCGCCGAGAAGGGCGTCGAGCTGACGCCCGGACCGATGACGGACACGCAGGGCAAGCTGTTGCGTCGTCACGAGGGCGTCGAGCACTACACGATCGGACAGCGACGCGGGCACGGCGTCGGCGGCAGCACGGAGCCGCTCTACGTCGTCGACCTCGAGCCGGCGACGGGGACGGTCGTGCTCGGGACGCGCGAGGAGTGTCTGGCACGCGAGTGCGTCGTCGACGACCTCAACTGGATCGGCGTCGACCCGCCGACCGACGGCGAGGTGCGCTGCGACGTGCAGATCCGCTACCACCACGACGCGGCGCCGTCGACGGTGCGCGTCGCGGACGGTCGCGCGACCGTCGTCTTCGACGAGCCCCAGCTCGCCGTCACCCCGGGGCAGGGCGCGGCGTTCTACGTGGGGGACCGGTTGATCGGCGGCGGTTGGATCGCGAGCGCGCCGAGTTCGGGCGCGAGGAGCGCGCGCGGTTGAGGACGCCGCTCGTCGCGGCGGCCGTGCTCGCGCTGTTCGGTGCGTGGCTGGCGCTCCCGCGCCCCGTCGCGGCCGACGAACGGCGCGAACTCTGCCTCGTCGACGTCTCGGCCTCCGTCCGGCGCACGCGCCCCGACTGGGCGGCGTGGGTCGGGGCGCGCATCGAGGAGTTCGCACGCGACGCGGCGGCGCGCGGCGCCCACACGTGGGTCGTGGCGGTCGCGAACGGACAGCGCCAGCTCGCGCCGCGCGAGGACGCGCGCGCGCTCCTGGGGCGCGTGCGCTCGGGGCAGCTCGTCGACGTCGCGCCGGCCGGCCTCGACCCGTTCGAGTACGCGCGTCGACGCGGCGCTCGCCGCGGTCGAGAGTGGCTCGTCGGCGGTCGTGGGGGACGCGTGCTGTGGCTCGGCGACGGCGACGTCCAGGACGACCCGGTCGCGGCGAGCGAACGACTCGCGCGCCTCGCCGGGCTCGGTGTCGGCTGCGACCTCGTCGAACCGCCGCCGCCGTCGCGTCCCGACGTGCGCATCTCGAGGCTCGACGCCCCGTCGACGATCGACGCGGGCGCACCGCTCGCGGTCCGGGTCGAGGTCGAGTCCGTCGTCCCCGCCGACGCCGTCGCCGAGCTCACGGTGGAGGTCGTCGAGAGGGTTCGGGCGACGTGGTCGTCGACTCGCGCCGCACCGAGGTCGACCTCGCGCGGCGGACGGACGCGCACGCTCACGACCTTCGACGCGCTCGGCACCGGTGTCTGGATCGTCCGGGCGCGCGTCTCCGCGCGCAGCGACGGCGTGCCCGAGAACGACGTCGAGGAGTCGGTGTGTCGCGTCGGCGGGGGACTCGCGGGCGAGGTCGTCGCGCGCGACGTCGACCTCGGGACGGCGGTGCGCCTCGCGCGCGCCCTCGAACTCGCGCTCCCAGGTACCGGCTTCTCGGCGGCGACCGTCGACGGCGCCGCTCGACTCCTGCCGCACTGCGACGTCGTCGTGACGCTCGACGTCGCGCCGTCGGAACTCCCGGTCGGACTGCTCGAACCGTTCGTGCGCGCGGGCGGAGGTCTGCTCGTCCTCGGCGAGGTCTCGCAACACGTGCGTTCGAGCCGCGGCGTCGGCGTCGACCTGCTGCCCCTGGTCTGCGCTCCTCCCGGGATCGAGTCGCGCGACGTCGTGCTGCTGCTCGACGGTTCGGGTTCGATGGAGGGCGAGCCGTTCGACGCGGTTCGCGTGGCGGCGCGCGACATCCTGCTCGCGACGCCGCCGGGCGACGGCTTCCAGGTCGAGGTCTTCACGGACGGGCTCGTCGCGGCGAGTCCCGACATCCGTGCGGACGAGGAGGTCGACCTGCGCGCGCAGCGCAACGTCGAGAACTGGCTCGCGCAGCTCGAGGCGCCTGGCGGCAAGACCTCGATCGTGCGCACGCTCGAACAGTGGTGCCGCCGGCGCCGCGCGCAGCTCGAGCGCGACGGCGAGCGCGCGCCGCCGTGATCCTGCTGACGGACGGCAAGGAGGACTCGACACGCCGAACGTCAGGGCGCGTGCGCGACCTTCGCGCGGAGTTCGCCGACCTGCACGCCAAGCTCTACAGCGTCGCGATCGGTTCCGAGGTCGACCGCGCGTTCCTGGAGCAGCTCGTCCCCGACCCGACGCTGCGGCTCGAACCGGCGCCCGACGAACTGCGTCACGCCGTCGCCGACGTCGCCGCGTCGGAGCGACTGCTCGACGGGCCGCTCCGTCCGCGCGTGACGCCGGCGGGGCTCGAAGCGGGGTTCCCGGCGATCCTCACCGAGCTGTCGCGCGCCTCGCGCGCGAAGGTGCGCGACGGGGCGACGACGTTGGTCGAGGGTTCGAGGGCGAACCGCTCCTCGCCGTCTGGAGCGTCGGAGCGGGGCGCGTGGCGAGCGCGGCCTTCGGCACGTCGTGGTGCCGCGACCTCCTCGACCGGACGGTTCGCTTCGGCGGCCTCGTGCGGAGCCTCGCGCGCCGCGGCGAGGCCGACGCGGCGGTCCTCCGCCGCGACGACGAGGGCCTGTTCCTCGAGGGCGTGCCGGCGGGACGGAGTTCCGTCGTCGGGGTGCTCGAGGCCGGGCGCAGCGTGGCGCGCGCCGTCACCTTCGAGTCGACGCCGGGCGGCTGGCGGGCGCCGGCGCACGCGCTCGGCGACCTCGAGTCGAGCCCGCAGGGCGGCTGGCTCCAGGTGGACGGTCTCGGCCGGTTCCCGGTGCCCGCGCGGCCGCCGCGCGAGCTCCGCGACGCCCCGACCCGGGTGCTCGCGGGTGGCGCGGCCGGCCCTCCGCCGCCGGTCGCACGCGCCGGTCACCCCGCCGCGCCGTGGGTCCTCGCGCTCGCGGGAGCCCTCGCGGCCCTGGCGGCCCTACCGCTTCCGGGAGCGGGGCGGCGGATCGTCAAGCCCCGCGGGGAGCCTTCCGATGAGGCCTTCGGAAGATCTTCCCCAGCGACCACCACCCATGTCTCGATCCATCGCCGCGCCGGCCCTCGCGCTCGCCCTCCTCGTCGCCTCCTGCTCGACCACGAAGAACGCCAAGGAGAGCGACGTCAACGCGGGCAAGTGGTGCGCCCTCGCCGATCCTCGGGCAGCAGCTCGAGGACGCCGCGGCCCAGCTCCCTGGGCGAAGGGACTCCAGCGCCTCGAACTCATCCGCTACTTCGCGCGGGTGGGGAGCCCGCGTACGAGATCCTGCTCGAACTCGCGCAGGACGAGCGCGTCCCGGTCGCCTCGTCGGCGTTCGCCGCGATGGGTGCCACGTCGGACGGTCGACTCGTCGACGAGATCAACGCGCTGCCCTGGGACGACCGGACGGCGTCGCCCGACCTGGCGCTCGAGCGCGCGCGCACGCTCGCGCGCCTCGGTGACTGGTCGAAGCTCCCCGTGCTGATCCACGGACTCTCCGACGACCGGCTCTACACGCGCGCGCTCGCTCGCAGGCCCTGCGCGAGATCACGCGCGAGGACTTCGGCTTCGACCCGCGCGGCGAGGAGTCGGCGCGCGATCGCGCGACCGAGGCCTGGAGCGCTGGTGGCTCAAGTACTCCGGCCAGCCCATGCCGCCCAAGTCCCCGTCGTCCGCGGGCGCGCCGCAGCCGACGACGACGTTCGAGGGCTGAGTCCGAGCGGGTGCCCGCACCGCGCTCAGTCGTCCACGGACTCGTCGCCGAGCAGGGCCTCGAACTCGGGCATCCCGTGCAGCGCGGCGAGATCCTCGTCGTTCCGCGCGAGTTCGAAGTCGCACCACCCGAGTTCGCGCGCCGTCGCGAGCGACGCGAGCGCGGCGCCGAGCTCGCCCGTGAGCGCCAAGGAACACGCCAGGTTGTAGTGCGCCGTCGGGTTCTCCGGCGCCGCCGCGACGATGCGCCGGTCCACCTCGAGACCCTCCGCGTACCGACCGACGCGCGTCAGCGCCATGGCGAGCGCGGACAGCAGGTCGACGTCGCCGGGTCGCGCCGGAGCGGCCCTCGCGAGGAAGTCCGCCTCGAACTCGTAGCCGAGCCGACGCAGATCGCCGCGCAGCGTCGCATCGAGCTCGAGGGGGTCCTCGGCGGCAGGCATGGTGCGAGGGTAGCGCGCCGCCCGACTCCGGGAACCCCGCCGCTCCGTGCTGTTGCCCGTTCCGGCCGATCTGCTAGTCCGGCGGCGACGGACACCGTCCTCCCGACCTCCGAGGCAGGCGATCGGTGAGAGGCGGATCCGCACCGGGGGCGAACCGAGCCATGGACATCCACTTCTGCGACATCTGCAGCGAATCGATCCCCGTCGGCGACGTGGAGTCGGGGCGCGCGGTGCGCTTCGGCGACCGGTTCGTGTGCCGACGCTGCGACGAGGCGATGACGCGGCACGTCGCACCCGCTGCCGCGCAGTCCGCCGAGTTCGAGGCCGTTCAGGCGGGCCAGCGCGGTCACGCCGTCCACTCGCCCGGCGGGACGGTCTGGCTGGCCGCGTCGTGCGTCGGGGTGATGGCGCTGCTCGGCTACCTCTCCGTCGAGCGCGTGAAGGAGACGGAGCACCGCGTCGAGGTCGACGCGGCGATCCGCATGGAGGCGCTCGACGCGAGGATCGCGCGCATGGAGCGTCGCTTCGAGGAACTCCTCGCCGGCGACCCCTTCCGGACGCCCGAGGACCCGCGGATCGGACGACTGCTCGACGAGGTGCGCGCGCTCGGCGAGCGCGGAACCGACACGACCGACATCGAGGCGCTGCTCTCCGAGTTCGGGACGTCGCTCGACGAGATCCGCGAGAACTCCGAGGGTCCGCGCGCCGACCCGCAGCGCACGGCGCAGCTCGACCGCATCGAGGCCGACCTCGGTGCGCTGCGCGAGGACCTGGGCGTCCTCGCGCGGTCCATGCTCGAGGTGCTCGACCGCGCGCCGGTCGTCGACGCGCCGCCGGCCGACGTGCGGCGCGAGGCGGCGGAGGCGCAGCCCGGTTGGCTGGCCTTCGTCGGCGGACTCTCGAGTCGCGACGAGAGCGAGCGCTGGAACTCGATCGAGGAACTCGGCGCGAGCGGCGACCCCGCGGCCGCCGTGCACGTCGTCCCCATGTTGCGCGACGACGAGCTCTTCGTCCGCATGGCCGCGGCGCGCGTCCTCGGCGACCTCGGCAACCACGTCGCGGTCCCCGCACTGATCGACGCGCTCGAGGACGTGGAGCCGAGCGTGCGCGAGGCCGCCGTCATCTCGCTCCGGACGCTGACGGGGCGCAGCTTCGGCTTCGACCCGAATGCGGATCCGAAGGACCGCACGAAGCGCGTGCAGTCCTGGCGCGACTGGTGGAGCGGCGAGAACGCGAAGGGCGCGGGCGACTGATCGCGAAGGACCGGTCGCCCGCGCCGCACATGTGTCGCGACGGCGCGGTCAGCGGCGGATCTCGATGCGCCGGCGGCTCTCCTTCGCCTGCGCTTTGGGCAGGACCACCTCGAGGACGCCGTTCTTCATGTCGGCCGAGACCTTGGACTCGTCGACCGGACCGGGCAGGCGCAGGCGGCGTTCGAAGCGGCCGAACGAACGCTCCGTGAGGAGCACCTCGTCCTCCTCGCGCTTCTCCTCCGTCCGCTTCTCGCCGGACAGGACGAGCGTGTCGTCCTCGAGGTGCACGTCGACCTGCTCGTGGTCGAGGCCCGGGACCTCGGCGCGGAGCACGTAGGCCTCCTTCGTGTCGGTCCACTCGAGCGACGGCACGAACTCGCTGGCGCGCGCCGCCTCGGCGAGGCGCGGGAAGAAGCCGTTCTCGAAGCTCGCGCCCTCGAACAGGCGGCCGAGCACGTCGTCGAAGAGGGGCGAGCGCAGCGGCGCGAGACCGCGCACCCGCAGCGGGCGGGCGATGGATCGGTTCTGGTTCATGACGGGTTCTCCTAGGACGTCGCGTCCCTGCGTGTTCCGCGGTCGCGCTCGGCGAGCCGCCGCCGCGAAGGAACAAGCTCCGTGCCGCGGACGCGTGCCGCGGTGCGGAGCGCCGCGCGACGGGAGCGCGCCGTCGAGGTGTCGAAATGGCAGTCCGTGGACTGCCACGGCAGTCCCTCTCCTGGCCGGATCGCGTCGGCGACAGGAGCACGGTCGCGCCGCGCCCGCGAGGGGTCGAACGGCGCCCGCGAGGCTGCTACCGTCGTGCCATGACCACGCGCACCGAGACCGACTCCATCGGACCGATCGAAGTCCCCTCCGACCGCCTGTGGGGCGCGCAGACCGAGCGCTCCCGGCAGAACTTCCGCATCGGGGGGCAGACCTTCCCGCGCGAGATGATCCGGGCGCTCGGTCTCGTGAAGTGGTGCGCGGCGAAGGTCAACCGCGAGCTGGGCGAGCTCGACGCGCTCGACGACGCGGCGATGGACGCGCTGCTCCGCGCGGCGCGCGAGGTTGTCGACGGGACGCTCGACGAACACTTCCCGCTCGTCGTCTGGCAGACGGGGTCCGGGACGCAGTCGAACATGAACGCGAACGAGGTGGTCTCGAACCGCGCGATCCAGATCCTCGGCGGGACGGTCGGTTCGAAGAAGCCCGTCCATCCCAACGACCACGTGAACCGTTCGCAGTCGTCGAACGACACCTTCCCGACGGCGATGCACGTCGCGACGGCCGAGGCGGCGAGGCGGCGACTGCTCCCGGCGCTCGAGGCGCTCGCGGACGAGCTCGACGCGAAGGCCGAGGCCTGGCAGGACGTCGTCAAGATCGGCCGCACGCACCTGCAGGACGCCACGCCGCTCACGGTGGGGCAGGAGTTCTCCGGCTACGCGCAACAGGTGCGGGACGGGATCCGCGCGGTGCACGCGATGGTCGAGCCGGTGTACGAACTGGCCCAGGGCGGTACGGCGGTCGGCACCGGACTCAACACGCACCCGCGCTTCGCCGAGCGGTTCGCGGCCGAGGTCGCGGACGCGACGGGGCTCCCGTTCCGCAGCGCCCCGAACAAGTTCTCCGCGCTCGCGGGGCACGACGCGCTCGTCGGTTTCCACGGAGCGCTCAAGCAGGTCGCGGCGGCGCTCATGAAGATCGCGAACGACCTGCGCTGGCTCGGTTCCGGCCCGCGCTGCGGCATCGGTGAACTGCGCCTACCGGCCAACGAACCCGGCAGCTCGATCATGCCGGGCAAGGTCAACCCGACGCAGTGCGAGGCCCTGACGATGGTCTGCGTTCAGGTGATGGGCAACGACGTCGCCGTCGGCATCGCCGGGAGCCAGGGCAACTTCGAACTCAACGTCTACAAGCCGGTGATCGTGCACAACGTGCTCGGTTCGATCCGGCTCCTCGCCGACGCGGCGGACTCGTTCCGCGAGCACTGTGTCGTCGGCACGGAGATCGACCGCGAGCGCATCGACGCGCTCATGCGCCAGTCGCTCATGTTGGTGACGGCGCTCAACCGCCACATCGGCTACGACAACGCTGCGAAGGTCGCGAAGAAGGCCTACGCCGACGGGTCGACGCTGCGCGAGGCCTGCGTCGCGCTCGGCCTGATGGACGGCGCGGCGTTCGACGCGGCGGTGCGCCCCGAGGACATGGTCGCACCGCGCGAGGCCTGAGCGACCACGGCCGGACGACGTGGACGCGGACCGCGGCGCGAGTCGCGGTCCGCGCCGGGCTCACTCCTCCTCGACGACGTAGCCGAGCGCCTGGAGTTGGCCGTCGAACTCGAGGAGGTGGTCGAGCATCGGGAGGCCGCCCATCTCGTCGTAGATGATCTCGCCGCCCTCCCAGGAGAACTGGCCGCCCGAGTAGCCCCAGCCGCCGTTCCAACCGTCGAAGATCGGGACGTCGGGTTGCGAGGGGTAGAGGTCGGAGACGTCGCCGAGGCCGTCGTCCACGTCGGAGCCCGTCCACACCGGGGTCCCTCCGGTCGCGGCCGCGTCGAGCTTGCCGGTCCACTCCGAGTCGTTGGGGTCGAGCTGGTTGGCGTGCTCCCAGGCGGCGATCGCGAGGTCGTGCTCCCCGGCCTGCCAGTACTGGTCCGCGAGGTCGCCCCACATCTCGTCGTTCTCGGGGATCTTCTGCGCGGCGTCGTCGAGGATCGCGACGACCTCTCCGGGATAGGCGGAGATCGCGTCCATCGAGATCATCGGCAGCCAGGCGCCGGTCTCGAGGCACTTCTCCCAGGACTCCTTCTGCGCGTCGAGGTAGGCGTGCAGGTCGCCGTTGCTGTGATAGTAGTTGGCGAGAGCGTTGTAGACGTCGAAGCCGAGGTCGCCGTTCGCGATCCAGTTGCCGAGCTCCGCGTCGAGCGTCGCGCTCGGGAGCCCGCCGAGCATCTTCTGCCAGAGCAGGCCGTCGGCGCGTCCCGCCGCGAGCGCGGCCTCGAACATCTCGACGGCCTCCGACGTCCGACCCTGCCGCGCGAGGAGACCGAGGAGCTCGCCGCGGATCCAGACGTCCTCGCGCTGGCCGAGGAGCCGCACCATCTCGGCCTCGCCGGCGACGGGATCGATCTCGATCAGCGTCGACAGCGCGCCGCTCCGCGTCCCCTGGTCGTCGAGCTGGGCCATCAAGAGATCGCGCGCGCGACCGAGGTTGCCCACGCGAGCGAGGGCGCGCGCCTCGAGCCAGGCGATGTCGGGACGCTCCTCGAGACCCTGCGCGCGCAGGCGCCCGAGGAGTTCGAGCGCGAGCTGCGGGTCGATCGACGCCGCGCGTTGGACGTAGGAGTCGAAGGGGTAGTCGAAGGTGATCGCCCGGCCGCCCTCGAGGGCGCTGCCGAGCTGCATCTCGAGCGCCTTCGTCAGCGCGACACCGGCCACCGCGGGGTCGCTCGACGCGGCGAGCTGGGCGAGCTGGTCGAAGTGGCTCGCATCGGCGTGCTCGTTCGCGAGCAGCAGGTCGAGCGCCGACTGCGCGTCGCCGAGTTGACAGTGGAGACGCACGAGCATGGGCAGCAGCGCGTCGGGGTTCTGCGCGAGCGCCTGTTCGATCCGACCCGAGGCCAGGAGCGCGCGGAGCTCTGCGCGCAGCGCGTCGCTCGCGACGTCCGTCGTCCCGGGCGGCGGGAAGGGCGTCGAGACCCGCGGGGTCGCGTTCGCGTCCGAGGTCGCCGCGGCGTCGCGGTCCGGCGCCCGGTCGGCGGACTCCTGCGAACTCTCCCGCGCCGCGGCGCGCGTGTCCGCGTGAGCGGCACGTTCCTCGGTGCCGCCGAGTCGCCCCACCGCCGCACCGCCACCGCCGGCGGGGGTCAGCACGGCCCCCACGGCGATGCCCGGGAGGAGTCCGACGGAGAGGGCGAGCGCGAGTCGCAGGCGCGGATCGGTCATGGGGCTCTCGAGGGTGCGGGTCGGGAGACGCTGCGGGGACGCGCGCGGGAGGAGGGGGAGCGGCGGCGCCGACCAGGAACGCCGCTCGCGCCGGTCCCCATGGTGGACGGTGCCGGGGATCGCCGCCAGGTCCCGCGGCCCGGGGTCCCGCAGCCGGAGCGATCTCCCGACTTCCGCTCGCCCGAGCGGCCCGCTATCCTCTACGCCCCGCGTCCCTGCGCTGCCATGAAGATCAACATCCGCAAGAGCACGTCGAAGCACTCGAAGAAGACCGGCTACCGCACCCGCCAGCGCACGAAGGGGGGCCGCAAGGTCAACCGGCGCCAGCGCGCGCGCCACGGCAGCTTCTGATCGGGTCGCCGGGGCCGCTCGGGACCCTTCGAACGTCCGAGCCCGAGGCTCGCCGACCGCAGGACCGCCGCCGCGGTCCGTGCCCCGTTCAGATCGGGTTCTCGCCCTTCTCGAGCTGCGCGATCTTCCCCGTCCACTCGCCGTCGTTCGGGTCGAGCTGGTTCGCGCGGCGCCAGGCCTCCTCCGCGAGCGCCTTCTCGCCGATCCGCCAGTAGTGGTCGGCGATGTCGCCCCAGACCTCGTCGCGGTCGCCCGCCGAGTTCCAGGCCTGCTCGAGCATGCCGCGCACCGCGTCGGGGTTCTTCTCGATCAGCGCGTCGGGTAGGTAGGAGAGGTAGCCGTCCTTGGTCGACTGCTTCGTCCAGGTCTCCTCGAAGTAGGAGAGCGCGCGCTCGTCCTGACCGTTCTGCAGGAGCGACTCGCCGACCTGGGCGAGCAGGTAGGAGTCGCCGCCCGACGACTCGATCCAGCCGTGGAGGCGCGCGTCGTCGATGCCGTCGCCGCCGTTCTGGAGCGCGATCATGAGCAGCTCCGACGCCTGGTCGGGGTTCCCGGTGAAGCCCGCGTCGATCGCGGCGAGCGCTCCCTCGCGATCGCCGTTCGAGAACAGGAGCCGCGCGAGCTGACCGTGCAGCCACTCGAAGCGGCCCGTCGCGAGCTTCTCGCGCAACTTCGCCTCGGCGAGCTCGGGGTCGAGCTTCGCGAGTTCGTCGAGCGCCTCCGAGAGCTGTCCGTTCTCGGCCACGAGTTCGAGCAGCGCCTCGCGCGCCTCGTCGCTCGAACCCGTCGCCGCCAACGACTTCGCGATCGAAAGCCGCATGTCCGACGAGTCGCTGCCGACGGCTCCGGCCTTGTCGCGGAGGAGGGCGAGGCCGCGCTCGGGGTCCAGCTCGGCGAGTCGGCGCGCCCAACCGGCCATCGGCTCGACCCAGGCGAAGCGGCCCGCGCCGTCGATGGCCGCGAGGAACGCGTCGGCCGCCTCCTGGTCGCGACCCGCACCGTCGAGACTCTGCGCGAGCTGCGACCAGGTGCCGGGCGAGGGCGAGGTGCGCCGCGCGAGGTCGAGCGCCGCGTCGAGGTCGCCCATCCCGAGGTAGAGGTGCATGAGGAAGCGCGCCGCTTCCTCCTCGTCGGCCGCCACCGCGGCGACGAGCGCGTCGCTGCCGAGGACCTTCGAGAGTTCGCCGAGCAGCGGATGCTCGGCGACGAGCGCGTCGAGGTCGATCGACGGGTCGCGCCCCGACGTCGTCTCGGTGATCGTGCGGCGACCCGGACCGTCGCTCGTCGCGGCGACCGGTTCGTCCGTCGTCGCTGCGGGCCCGGCGAGGTCCGCAGCGTCCGTGCGGTCCGTCGAGACGTCGCTCGCGCGCACGACGTCGCGCGACGCGCCGTCCGGTGACGCGCCGCCGTCCGACGCGCTCGCGAGCCACCATCCGGCGACGAGCCCGACGGCGAGTCCGGCGACGCCGAGGGCGAGCTCCCAGCCGACGGCTCCGGCTCCCGCGTGTCCGAGCTTCGTTCTCGTCGTCGCGCCGCGGGCGCGTCCCGTCCGGAGTCGTCCGTCGTCCTCGTGCATGTTCGGAGCGGCTGTCTGCGTCCCGTTCCGAGCATACGGAGCTCAGCCGCGGTGGGGTTGGCGGAAGGGTCGCGCCAGGGTCAGGTCCTGCGCCTGGTAACTGCTCCCGCCGCTGCGACCTTGGCCGTAGAGGCTGCGCGGACGTCCGGCGGTGCGGAAGTAGCGCAGTCGGAAGAAGATCTGCCCGTCCTCGACCAGGAACGGGACGTCGTGCGCCCGCACCTCGAGGACCGCCGGCGTGCCGTTGCCGACGGGGCGACCCGAGGCGTCCTCGCTCCAGCCGAAGCCGTTGTCGAAGAAGCCCGCGTAGTTGTTGCGGAGCTCGCCGAAGCCGACGTCGACCGGGAGCATCTCCGCGCACAGGTCGGGCGGGATCCGCAAGCGTTCACGGCTCGCGAAGATGTAGAAGCGCCCGGGATCGAGCACGCAGCCCTCGTCCTCGTCCTTCACGACCGGCTCGAAGTACGCGCGCGCGTCGTGCGTCCCGTCGCCGGCGAACTCGACGGGCGGCGTGTTGAGCGCCGCGCGCCACCCGCACGGGTCGCGGCCGTCGAGGCCGACGCGCAGTTCGAGCGCGCCCTGTTCGTCGAAGCGCACCTCGTCGGCGCGCACCGGGACGTCGCCGAGGAAGCACAGCGGCGTGCGCTCGTAGGTCTCGCGCAGTTCGTCGCGCGTGAGTGCCGGGTCGCCGCGCTGCACGCGCAGCTGCGCGAGTCGGTCGCCGCGGCGCACGCGCACGGGGAACGAGAGCGGCACGACTTCGAGCCACACGCGACCGGAGTAGCCCGCCGGACACTCGTCGAAGCGCGGATGCCCCGGCGTGAGCACGCGGCAGAACAGGTCGAGTCGACCCGTCGAGCTGCGCGGGTTGAAGCGCACCGTGAGGTCGTCGGGCAGCGCCAGTTGCTCCTCGATCTCGAACAGCCAGATCTGGCCGCGTTGCAGCAGCAGGCCCTCGCCGCCGAGCTCGACCGTCTCCATCCCGAGCTGCGCGAGGCGCTGCTCGATCGAGACGTGCTCCGGTAGGAAGCCGCTGCGCAGGAGGTGCGCACGCGCGCCGAGCCGCACGTCGAGACTCGCCGGTTGGAGCTGTCGGGACGCGTCGATCGCGGGCGCTCCGGGGCCGACCGAGATCGCACCGCCGAACAGGGCCTCGATGGACGCGTCGACGAGGACGCCGCGGGGACTCGTGGTCATCGAGGGGATCGAACACCGGCCGGAGCCGATCTTCAAGTGCGTTATGGCGGGGGAGTGCTTCGCCCCGCCGGTCCCCGAGGGCTATCCTGCCGGCCCGAAACGCCACCCGACCCCCATGAAGATCCACGAGTTCCAGGCCAAGCAGCTCCTCGCCGAGTTCGGCGTCGCCACGCCCCGCGGCGTCGAGTGCACGACCGCCGAGGAGGCCGCCGCCGCGCACACGAAGCTCGGCACGCCCGTCACCGTCGTCAAGGCGCAGATCCACGCGGGCGGCCGCGGGAAGGCCGGCGGCGTCAAGGTCGTGAAGAGCGCCGACGAGGCTCGGGCCGCAGCCGCCGGCATGCTCGGCAAGGCGATGGTCACGCACCAGACCGGACCCGACGGTCAGGTCGTGCGCCGTCTGTGGGTCGAGGAGGGCTCGAACATCGAGCGCGAGTACTACATCGGCATCGTCGTCGACCGCAGCGCGGGCGGCCCGGTGATGATGGCGTCGAGCGAGGGCGGCATGGACATCGAGCACGTCGCCGCGACGACGCCCGAGAAGATCCTGAAGGCGCCGTTCCCGAGCAGCGGCGAACTCGACCGCGGCGCGGCGCTGTGCCTGGCCGAGGGCATCGGGCTGCCGCCGGCCCTGCGCGAGCAGGGCGCGGACTTCATGCAGAAGCTCGCCAAGGCCTTCTGCGCGCTCGACTGCTCGCTGGCCGAGATCAACCCGCTCGTCGCCACCAAGGAAGGCAAGGTCATCGCGCTCGACGCGAAGATCAACTTCGACAGCAACGCGCTCTTCCGTCACCCGAACGTCGTCGCGCTGCGCGACCTCGACGAGGAGGACCCGAAGGAGATCGAGGCGAGCAAGTACGACCTCTCCTACATCGCGCTCGACGGCACGATCGGCTGCATGGTCAACGGCGCCGGGCTCGCGATGGCGACGATGGACGTCATCAAGCTGCACGGCGGCGAGCCCGCCAACTTCCTCGACGTCGGCGGCGGCGCCAGCGAGGAGAAGGTCAAGGCGGCCTTCAAGATCATCCTGTCCGACTCGAAGGTCGACGGTGTGCTCGTCAACATCTTCGGCGGGATCATGAAGTGCGACGTCATCGCGCGCGGCGTGATCGCGGCGGTGAAGGAGGTCAGCCTGAAGGTGCCGCTCGTCGTGCGCCTCGAGGGCACCAACGTCCAGATCGGCCGCGAGCTCATGGAACAGTCCGGCCTTCCCATCATCACCGCTGCGGACCTCGACGAGGCCGCGGAGAAGATCGTCGCGGCGACGCGCTGAGACCCGACCACCGAACACGAGAGACGGAGACGAACCGATGAGCATCTGGGTCGACAGGAGCACGCGCGTCATCACGCAGGGCTTCACCGGCAAGACCGGCACGTTCCACGCCGAGCAGGCCATCGCCTACGGCACGCAGATGGTGGGGGGCGTGACGCCGAAGAAGGGCGGCACGCAGCACCTCGGACTGCCGGTGTTCGACACGGTCGCGCAGGCCGTCGAGGACACGGGCGCGAACGCCAGCGTGATCTACGTGCCGCCGCCGTTCGCGGGCGCCGCGATCATCGAGGCGGTCGACGCCGGCATCGAGCTGATCGTCACGATCACCGAGGGCATCCCGGTGCTCGACATGGTCAAGGTGCGCGAGCACATGGCCGGCAAGAAGAGCCGCCTCATCGGCCCGAACTGCCCCGGCATCATCACCCCCGAGCAGTGCAAGATCGGCATCATGCCGGGCTACATCCACAAGCCGGGTCGCGTCGGCGTCGTGTCGCGCTCCGGCACCCTGACGTACGAAGCGGTGTGGCAGCTCACGAGCCGCGGCATCGGTCAGTCCACCTGCATCGGCATCGGCGGCGACCCGATCAACGGCACGAACTTCATCGACTGCCTCGAGGCCTTCAACGCCGACCCGGACACCGACGCGATCATCATGATCGGTGAGATCGGCGGCACCGCCGAGGAGGAGGCCGCCGACTACATCGCCCAGAACGTGAAGAAGCCGATGGTCGGCTTCATCGCGGGCGTCACCGCGCCTCCCGGCCGTCGCATGGGCCACGCCGGCGCCATCATCTCGGGCGGCAAGGGCACGGCGCAGGAGAAGATCGCCGCGCTCGAGAAGGCCGGCGTGCTGATGACGCCGAGCCCCGCGAAGCTGGGCGTGCTGATGGAGCAGCGCCTCGAGGAGGCGGGTTCGCTCGAGACGGCGCGGGGCTGAGCGCGGGCGCGCCGAGCGCAAGCGAGGCACGAGTCACCGAAGCGAACGGGCCCCGCCCCGCGCGGCCGGGCGGCGCCCGTGTGCTTCCTCACGCGTCGACTCGCACGTCCTCTCGTTCGTTCGCGAGCAACGTGATGAGCCCCGCGAGCAGCACCCCCGGCGCGAGCATCTCGACCCACTCCTCGAGCAGCTGCTGGTAGTTCGCGACCGGGAACCCGCGCCAACGCAGGCCGGACTCCGCGAGCGGTTTCTCGGCGAGCTCGCACAGGACGGCGAGTCCCCAGAGCGCGAACGCGCCGAGCAACGCACGCCGCGCCACGGCGCGGCCGCGCGTGCCGCGCCAGAGCTGGAAGAACGCCGCCGCGCCGAAGAGCGCGATCGCCGGCAGCACGAGGAACGTCCAGGAGTACACGACGCCGTCGCGCATGCCCGTCAGCCACGCGAGACGCTCGTGCAGCATCGCGCCGTCGTCCATCGAGAGGTAGACGAAGAACGCGCCGGACAGCGTCCACCCGCGCGCACCGTCGCGACGACCGATCGCGACGCACGCGAGCCCCACCGCGAACATCGCCACCACGCTCGTCCAGGTGACGAGGCTCGACTCGCTCGCGAACGCGACGAGATCCTTGAGCGGCTTGGGCGCGTTCCGCGTCGACCACGAGAGGTTGAGCGCGACGTGGGCGGCGGCGAGGAGCAGGCTCCACGCGAGGTAGGCGCGGAGGAAGCGGCGCGGGGAGGGAGCGGCGGTCGGCATGAACGTGCGTTCACGTCGAAGATAGCCGGTCGAAGGCCCCCCGAGACGCCTGTCCCCGTTCGCCGGCGATCCCGACGCTGGCGACCCCCGTGCCCACGGGAACGGCTCTGCTCCAAGTCGCGCCTCCCGCTCACGCCCACCCGAGGCCCTCGACCCGCCCTTCACCAGCGAGCGGGGCCGGGTCCGTCACGCCTCCTTGATCGAGCGCCACAGGCTCTTCAGCCGGCTCTTCGCCCCGCCCACGTGGAAGGGCAGTCCGCGCGTGCCGTAGAGGTCGAGGCCGCCCTTCACCGGGTCGCGCGCGAGCGCCTGCGCGAGGATGCGGTCGGGCGCCATGGGGTAGGGCGCCTCGGTGGCCTTGCCGAGCGTGAAGCCCTGCTCGTCGAGGAGGGCGAGCAGCTCCTTCGGCTCGCACCCGCGCAGCGCGTAGGGCCAGAACTCCATGAGGAGCGCGAGCTCGGGGCTCTTCGCGAGCAGCTTCTTCGCACCCTGGAGTGCGAGCCACTCGCTGCCCTGCGTGTCGATCTTGAGGACGCGCGCCGGACCCTCGACGTGGTCGTCGACGCGGACCACGTCGATCGTGATCGCCTCGGCGTCCTGCATGTCGGCCGGCTTCGCGCCGCCGTCGACGACGCGGTTGTCGCCGTGGTTGCTCGCCGCGAGGACGATCTGCGCCGTGCCCTTCTCGGCGCCGGCCGCGGCCATGTGGACGACGCCCTTGCCCGGTCCGCGTTCCATCGCGCGCGCGACGTTGCGGCGCGCGATCTCGCAGATCGCGGGCACGGGTTCGAACGCGTGCACCTCGGCGCCGGCGAGGATCGCCTGGACCGCGAACCAGCCCACGTTCGCGCCGAGGTCGACGACCGTGCAGCCCGGGACGAGGTGGGCTCGGAAGAGGCGCGACTCGTGCTCCTCCCAGCTCCCGCGCTCGATCGACGGGCCGATGATCGTGTCGCCCTCGACGACGTCGAAGTCGAGGTCGAGTCCGGGGACGCGGACGGTGCGGGCGCGGAGGTCCATGGGGCGGAGCCTAGCACGGGCCTCGGCCTTGAACCCGCCCCCCGGGTGACCGATCCTCGCCGTCGCGCCGCGGCGGGACCGTCCTCCGGTCCGGCCGACAGCCATGACGCGAGACACCCACGAGCGCTGGTCGATCGAGGTCGACAAGGAGTACCTCAAGTTCTCCGCCGCGCACTTCCTGATCTTCCCCGACGGCTCCGCCGAGCGCCTGCACGGGCACAACTACCGCGTGTACGTGGAGGTCGACGCGAGGCTCGACGAGCACGGCCTCGTGATCGACTTCAAGCAGGTGAAGCCGGTCGTGCGCGAGCTCTGCGACGAGCTCGACGAGCACTGGCTCGTGCCGGGCGAGCACCGCGAGCTCGAGGTGCGCGACGCGCCGGAGCGCGAGGGGCTCGCGCCGCACGTCGAGGTGATCTACCGCGAGCGCCGCTACACCGCGCCGAGGTCCGACGTGATCGTGCTCCCGATCAACAACACGAGCGCCGAGAACCTGTCGACGTTCATCGGGCGCGAACTGGCACGACGGCTGCGCGCCCGCTTCCCGGACGTGCACATCCGCACGCTGCTCGTGAAGGTGGAGGAGACGTCGGGTCAGCGGGGGGTCTCCCGGGCCTCGGAGGACTGACGGACGGTCCGAGGGGGCGGGCGAGCGCTCCCGGCCCTCCTGGCGTCCGACGCCGGTCTCGCGCGGGGCCGCCGGACTGCGCCTTGACGCGCGCGGGTGGTACCGTCGCGGGGTGCGCCGGGGTCGCCGCCGGTCGGGCGGCGGACGGACGCACCGGAGGCACGTCCCATGGCCGCACGCTCGCTCCTCGCCGCGACCTTCCTCGGAACCCTGCTCCTCGGCTCGCCCCGTGCCGCGGCGCAGGACCTCTTCGACCCGGCGGTCCTCCACGACTTCGAGTTCACGATCCCGAACGCGAACTGGGTCGTCGCGCTCGAGAACGCGACGTCGTCGAACACCTGGGTCAAGGCCGACCTCGCCGTCGACGGCGTCCTCACGAAGGACGTCGGCGTGCGCTTCCACGGCCAGTCCACGTACTTCTGCGGTGGTACGGCGAAGAAGCCCATCCGCATCGAGACGGACTCGTTCGTCGCGGACCAGGAGATCCTCGGCTACGACGACATCCGGCTGAACAACGGAGCAGGGGACCCGTCGCTCGTGCGCGAGGTGATGATGGGCAACTTCCTGCAGGGCTTCTTGCACTGTTCGCGCCGCGGCTACGCGCGGGTCAGCGTGAACGGCGCGCAGGTCGGCGTCTACGTGCTCGAGGAGTCGGCCGACGGCAAGTTCTACGAGTCGCGCTACGGGTCGGACGACATCTGGCGCATCAAGACGCCCGGTGCGAGCGCCGGGCTCAACTGGGCGGGCCCGAACCTCACCTACTACAAGCAGCAGTACCAGGTCCTGAAGGGCGACCCGAACCGGGCGGCGCTCGACATCATGAACCTGTGCGACCGCATCGCGAACGGCAAGGGCGGCCTGTCCCCGCTCGACGCGACTTGCGAGGTGTTCGACCTCGACGGCGCCATCCGCCACATCGCCGCGAACTCGGTCTTCGTCAACTACGACAGCTACAGCGGCAACTGCAACAACCTGCGCATCTGGGACGACCACGAGCGGAAGGTCATGGGGCTCACCCTCCACGACCTCGACCTGTCGCTCGGGACCTGGAGCAACCTCCTGCCGAACACGTCGCTCTCGTACGGCTTCCCCGGGAATCCGTACTCCCAGGCGATCAAGGCGATCCCGAACCTGATCTGGGGCGACGCGAAGCTCCGGGCCGAGTTCTACGCGCACTGCCGGACGTTGCGCGACGACGTCATGGACTGGTCGATCGTCGGCCCGGCGGTGATGAACTGGCACGCGCTGGTCGACTCGGCCTACCCGGCGGGCACGGCCGAGATCTTCTCGTACCCGTCCTTCCTCGCCTCGATCCAGAACGACCAGTCGGGCATCGGATCGTGCTGGTCGAAGTACGCCGGCGTCGCGAACTTCGTGATCGCGCGGAGGGCCTACCTCCAGACGGTCCACGACCTCAACATTCCTCCGGCCGTGTTCCTCGGGGTCGAGCACGCACCGGCGTCGCCGCTGCCCGACGAGCCCGTCGTGCTGAGCGTCGCGATCGACCCGTCGAACCCCGCCGCCGAGGTCGTCGTCGCGTCGCGCGTCGACGGCGGATTCGTGCGCCGACCGCTGTACGACGACGGTGTCGCGCCCGACCTCGTCGCCGGCGACCAGGTCTTCACCGGCGAGATCCCCGGCGGCCCGGGAGCGCGCGACATCGAGTACTACTGCATCGCCTACACGGCGGCCGGCGCCGCCTCGTTCGAGCCGCGCACGGGTTCGCTCGTTCCGCACGTCGTCCCGATCGACCGCGGTCCCGACGGCATGCGCATCACGGAGTACCTCTACGCGGGCGCGGACGGCGAGTACGTCGAGCTCACGAACCTCTCTTCGCAACCGATCGATCTCGCCGGTTGGAGCCTCTCGGACGCCGGCGCGAACCCCGGGGAGTTCGACCTCTCGAGCGCGGGCGTGGTGCAGCCCGGCGGTGTCGTGCTCGTGACCGAGACCTCGCCGCAGGCGTTCGTCGCGAACTGGTCGCCGCCCGCCGGCACGACGATCGTCGGTTGGAAGTCGGCGCCGCTGCTCGGCCGCAACGACGTGATCCACGTCTACGACGACAAGGGCAAGTTGCGCGACCGACTCGCCTTCGGCGACGAGGACTTCCCGGGCAGCGTGCGCGCGAAGGACTTCGCGGCGAGCGCCCGCGCCAGCGCACCGGGCGCCGACGACCCCTACCGCTTCGAACTCGCCGCCGAGGACGACCACCAGGGTTCGTGGTCCTCGGTCTCCGGCGACGTCGGCAGCCCCGGCGCGTTCGCGTACGTCGAGCGCCTCGTGGCCGAGGGATCGACGAAGGTCTCCACCGCATCCGGAGGGACCGTCGAGCTGGGCTACGACTGCGGGCACCTGCGCGGCGGCGAGTTCGGGCTGATGCTCGCGAGCGCGACCGCCACCGCACCGGGCACGCCGTTGCCCGGCGGCCTCGTCCTGCCGCTCGTGCACGACGGCGTGACCGACCTCACGATCTACTCCGCGCTGTTCCCCGACGTGTTCGAGAACTACCTCGTCGTGCTCGACAACCGCGGGCGCGCGACGGCTCGGTTGCACGTCCCGGCGCAGACCTTCGTCGGGCTCGCGGGACTGAAGCTCCACCACGCCTTCGTCGTCGTCGACCCGCTCCTCGGCGCGCAGGCCGTGAGTCAGCCCGTGACCGTCGAGCTCGAGCCCTGACGCGTCACTCCTCCTGACCGCGGTTCTCGAGGAAGTAGTTGAACGTGTCGGTCTCCTCCCCGTGGAGGAGTTCGTAGGCGTGCGCCGCCGATCCCGCCGCGAACAGCCGTTCGCGGAAGATCGGGTCCATGCCGATCATCTTCGCGAGCGCGGCGAGCACCTCGAGGTGGCGCTCGCGCTGGCCCTTCGGCGTGGCGAGGAGCACGACGCAGTGCACGGGGCGACCGTCGGGCGAACCGAGCGCCAGGCCCTCGCGCGAGAGTCCCATCACGCCGACCATGCGCTCGCCCACGTCGAGCACGCCGTGCGGGATCGCGAGACCGCTGCCGAGCACCGTCGAGACCTGTGCTTCACGTTCGAGCACCGACCGCAGGTACGCCTCGCGCGCCTCGTTCGGCAGGCCGTGCGACCGGAAGAGGATGTCGGTGAGCTTCTCGATCGCGTCCTCGATCGTGTCCGCCTCGAGGCCGGTCACGATGTTCTCCTCGCCCAGGAAGTCGATGAGGCGCACGCGGTCCATCCCGGTCTCGCCGGATCGTCGCAGGGCGAGGCGGGTGAGCACGGGGCCCACGATCTCGTTGAGCGTGACGACGGCGAGGACGACCGCGACGAGCGTGTCGACGACCGGTGCGAGCGCCGCGTCCTCCTTCACCGTGAGGAGCAGACCGATCGTCACGCCGGCCTGCGGCAGGCGCGCGAGGCCGAGGTCCCGCACCAACCGGCGGGGAGTGCGCGAGTCGCAGCGACGTTCGCCACGAGCAACTTCGCGCCGATCCGCGAGGCGAAGAGCACGCCCGCGACGAGGCCGCCGGCGACGAGCTTCGTCGGGTCGAGCTTGAGTCCGGCCAGCGTGAAGAACACCGCGGCGATCGCCGGTAGGAAGTGCGCGAGGACCGAGTCGACGAGCTTCTCCCGCGAGGGGATGAGGTTCGTCTGCACGAGTCCGAGCGCGAGGCACGAGAGCAGCGGCGACGCCCCGATCGCGCTCGCCGCGCCGTTGCAGAGGATCACGGCGGCGAGCGACGAGGTGACGAGCCGGGCCTCCTGACGCGTCGAGTTGCGCGTCACGCCGACGAGGGCCAGCGCGACGACCGCGCCGAGCGCGACCGAGAGTCCGAGGGAGCTGAACGCCGCGGCGAAGAACGTCGCGACGGAGTCGCTGTGGCGCTCGAGCGCCGCCGAGATCCCGGCGCGCGCGAACTCGAACACGACGATGCAGGCGATGTTCGAGAGCGCGACGGACGCGAGCAGCGTCTTCGTGAGGATGCCGCGCGCGTTGCCCTCGCGGACGAGCGAGACCGTGGTCGCGGGCGACGTCTCGATCGCGAGCGCCGCCATGAGCAGCGCCAGCGAGAGTCCCATCGACGTCGCCGGGTCGCCGAGCGGCGTGAGCAGGACGAGCGCACCGAACACGAGCGCCGGCATGAGCGTCAGCTCGCCGACGAGCAGGTAGGTGAGGCGCTTGCCCGCGTTCCGCAGGCGGCGCACGTTGAGGTGCGAGCCCACCTCGACCGCGATCAGGGCCAGGGCGAACTGGCTCAGCGGTCCGAGCGCGCCGAGCACCTCCTGCGAGTCGACGACGCGCAGTCCGTGCGTCCCGATCAGGAAGCCCGCGAGGATCTGACCGGTGACGCTCGGGACGCGGACGCGCTTCGCGAGCGCACCGAAGAACGCTCCGAGCGCGAGGACGATCCCGAGGGCGAGGAAGGGATCGACGTCGAGCTGGGACGCGGTGTCGCGGAGGGCGGGGAGCGGCACGGTCGGTTCGGGTTCGGACCCGCGGGGCGACAAGCGTAGCGAGCGCGCGCCCCGGGACGGCGCGCCGGAACTCGCACCGTCCCGCACGGGCGGGCACAATGGGGGCGCGGGCCCGGGCAGGTGGGCGCGCCCCATGACCCAGACCCGTTTCCAGTCCAAGGCGGACGGCGGCGAGGCGAGCGAAGCGGCACCGAGCGTGCACGTCGTGACCTTCGGCTGCCAGATGAACAAGTACGACTCGCTCCTCGTCGAGGGGCGGTTCCGTTCGGCCGGCTACCGCGTCACGGACCGGCTCGACGACGCCGACGTCGTGCTGTTCAACACCTGCTCGGTGCGCGACCACGCGGAGGAACGCGTGTACTCGTGGCTGGGGGAGCTCAAGCGGCGCCGCCAGGAGCACCCCGACATGCTGGTCGGCGTCATGGGCTGCATGGCGCAGCGCGCGCAGGACGAGATATTCGAGCGCGCGGGGCACGTCGACCTCGTGGTCGGCACGCGCCGCTTCCACGTGCTGCCCGAGCTCGTCGGCGAGGTGCGGGCGCGCCGCGAGGACGAGGGCTCGCGCGCGCAGCCGCTGCTCGACGTCGCCATGGACGAGGACGTCGTCGTCGACCGACGCGGCGAGCCGTACACCGGCGGCCTGCACGGCTACCTCGCCGTGATGCGCGGCTGCGACCTCAACTGCACCTACTGCATCGTGCCGACGACGCGCGGA
>JAWKUH010000017.1:0-120075 GCA_041398665.1 Planctomycetota bacterium
CGCCGGCTCGGCCTGCACGAGGGGCAGACCACCGGGGTGGCGCTCGACGGCCACCATGCCGCCGCGCACGTCGGCGACGTTGCGGAAGCCGTTCGCGCGCAACCAGCTCGCGGCGACCGCCGAGCGGTAGCCCGAGCGACACACGACGACGAGTTCGGCGTCCCTCGGCAGCTCGGACGCGCGCGCGACGAGGGCGACGAGCGGGAGGTGGAGCGCGCCGTCGACGTGGCCCTCGCCCCACTCGCCGGGCGTGCGCACGTCGAGGAGCGTCGCGCCCTTCGCGAGACGCTTCGCGAGGTCGGGCGCATCGACCCGCTCGAGGCGCTCGGGCCCCGCGTCGAGCCCGCTCGCGTCGAACCAGCCCTCGACCGAGTCGAAGCCGATCCGTCCGAGGCGCGTCGCGGCCTCGCGCTCGTGCCCCTTCGGCGCGACGACGACGATCGGGCGCTCGTGCGACAGCACGCTGCCCGCCCAGGTCGCGAACTTGCCGTCGAGCCCGACGTTCACGCTGCCCGGGAGGTGTCCCTTCGCGAAGGTCTCCGCGTCGCGGACGTCGACGATCTGTGCGCCCTTCTTCGCGTACGCGTCGACCTCGTCGCGCGAGAGCTGGACGAGCGCGCGGCGCAGGACGTCCTCGAGCACGGCGTGCGTGCCCTTGTTGAAGCGCGCGTCGAACGGGAAGTAGGCCGGAGCCTGGGGCTGGTCGCCGGCGACGAGTTCGACGAAGGCGCGGCGCGACATCGGCGCCAGCGCATAGTTGTTCTCGCGCTCCTTCCCGATCGTGCTCGTCGTCTCGCTGCCGAGGGAGCGACCGCACATGGAACCCGGCCCGTGACCGGGGTAGACGCGTGTCGCGTCGGGGAGCGCGAGCAGCTTGTCGCGCAGCGAGTCGTAGAGGTCGGATGCGAGCTGTTCCGACGTGACGCCGACGCTGGCGAGCAGGTCGGGACGTCCGACGTCCCCGACGAACAGCGTGTCGCCGGTGAACGCCCCGTACGGGTTCGCGCGGTCCTCGGCGTCGTCGAACAGCACCCAGGTCGCGGACTCCGGTGTGTGCCCCGGCGTGTGCACGCAGCGGATCCGCACGTCGCCCGCGACGAGCTCCTCGCCGTCGTCGCAGGCGCGGTGCTCGAAGGTCGCGTTCGCGCGCGACCCCATGCAGATCGTCGCGCCGGTGCGCTTCGCCAGCTCGAGGTGCCCCGACGCGAAGTCCGCGTGGAAGTGCGTGAGCAGGACGTAGCGGATCTCGGCGCCGAGCGCCGCCGCCCGCTCGACGTAGACGTCGACGTCGCGGCGCGGGTCGACGACGAACGCGGTGCGGGTGCGCTCGTCGACGACGAGGTAGGAGGCCTGCGCGAGGCAGGCGAGGTAGTGCTGTTCGCAGATCACGGCTTCGTCCTCCGGTCGACGAGGGTAGCCGCGATCGAGCTCACCAGCCGAACCGGACCGTCGCGGAACGAGGGGGCGGCGGCCCGATGCGCACCGCGCCCGTGTCGCCCGGGGCGACGGGCTCGAGGTCGACGGGGTCGACGCGCAGGAGCCGCCCGTCCGCGTCGCGCCACTCGAGGACTCCGCGGCCGCGCGCGGAACCGACGAAGTCGAGCCAGGCCTCGGCCGGCGCGTCGTCGGACGGCCGCCGCGCCGGTGCGACGCCGCGACGGAACTCCACGGTCCACGCGCCGGTCGCGGGCCCCTCCGGTCCGATCCCGAGGAGTTCGACCGTCGGCGACGCGCTCGAGACGTGGAGCTTCGTCGGATCGATCGGCGCCGGCAGCCCGAGGCGGTCGAACCAGCCGAGGAGACCGCCCGCGGCGAGCACCGCCGCGAGGACCACGACGACGACCCAGGGCGCCCAGCTCGGCAGCGCGCGGCGCGCGGGGATGGGCGGCGCGGTCGCGACCGCGACGCGATCCTCCACGCGTTCGAGCACGCCGGGGCTGCGCACGGCGAGCAGGGTCCGCGTCTCGACCCCGTCACCCGACTCGACGGTCCGCAGCGTGGAGTGCACGCGCGAACGTTCGCCGTCGGGCACCTTGTCGAGGAGCTCGCGCACCGCGTCGGCGAGCGAGTCCGTCGGCGAGAGGCCGACGCGCGGGATCGCGACGTCGAGTTCCGGCGCGAACACGTCGAAACGCCCGCCGTCGACGTTCGCGACCACGGCGATGCCGCGGCGCTCGAGCTCGCGCGTCCAGTTCTCGAGGTACTCGCGGAAACCCGGGACGGGCGGCAGCGGACCTTCGAGCAGTCCCTCGATCCGACACCGCCCCGAGACGGCCTCCCGTTCCGCCCGCGCACGCGTCGACGTCGTCAAACGAGCTCTCCGATGGTCCGCGCCGGCGCCCAGTCGTGCATGCCCTCGCACCAGACGAGCGTGTCGTCCTGGAGCGAACCGTCCTCGAGCAGCGCGCGGAGCTCGGTCTCGGGCACCGGTCCGCAGCTCTTGCCGCCCGACTCGTAGTACCACTTCGGGTCGGCGGCCGCGGCGAGCTGCGGAGGCAGCGGCGGCGGCGCGATCGCGCGGGTGTCGATGCCGGCGTTCGCGTCGTGCGCGTCGAGGCGCGCCAGCGTGTGGTTCTCGAAGGCCTCGCGCCGCATGCGCTCCTGGCGCACCTGCTCCTTGATGCGGCTCTGACCGACGTTCGTCTGCCGGTGCCGCTGCTCCTCCTTCTTCAGGTCGGGCACGACCGCCGCGATGATGAGCGCGATGACGTTGAAGAAGAAGCCGAACACGAACCATCCGACCGTGTTGCGGCCCTTCGAGGAAGCGACGGCGGCGCACCCGAAGGCGAAGGCGAGGGCGATGATCAGACCCATGTTCTCGTGTGGGCAGCGGCGGGACGGGCCGGGGACTCCACTCTATTGGGAGTCGGGGCGACGGGCTTTCACTCCTCCTCGGACGGCGCCTTCGGGCCGCCTCGCGGGGCCTGAGGGGGCAGCCCGAGGTCCGAAGGGACGAGATCGCTGCCGAGGGCGCGCATGATCTGGTGCCAGGCGCGCGCGTCGCGGGTCTCGAGGGGCGCGCGGGCGAAGACGCGCTCGACCGAGGCCTCGATGTCGCGCTTCGCGGGACCGGAGAGCGCGGCACGGCCGAGCGTCCGCCGCACGTTCTCCGTCAGGTAGCGGCGCGCGTCGCCGCGCAGCGGTGTGCCCTTCGAGCCGCGCGGGTGCAGGGCGCGCGGTCGGAAGAGGTCGTACAGGACGACGGTCACCGCCATCGAGAGGTTGAGCGAGCCGTGCTCGCTGCCGGTCGCGAGGAAGCACAGCTCGTGGCAGAGATCGGACTCCTCCGCGGCGAGCCCCGAGCTCTCGTTGCCGAAGACGAGCGCGAGGCGGTGCTCCGGGTCGTCGGCCAGTTCGGCGATGCGGTCCCGCTCGTTCGCGAAGGGCAGCACGACGCGGTGGTTCCGGACGCGCGCCGTGAACCCGACGGCGTGCGTCGCGTCGGCGAGCGCCTCCTCGAGCGTGTCGACGACGCGCAGCTTCGACGCTCCGCCCTCGACGCCGTGCGCCATCTGCTCGAACTCGGGGTGCACGAGCAACGACGGACGCGCCGGCGCCACGAGCACGATCTCGGCGGGTCCGAAGTTCGCCGCGGCGCGCACCACCGATCCGGCGTTGCGCGGGCCCGACGTGCGCACGAGCACGACGCGTTTCATCGCGGGGATCCTACCGATCGGCGCACGGGCTATTCGAAGGAGCGCAGGCCGGCAAGGACGGGGCGCACGTCGTCGGGGACGTACTCGAACCGCACGGGCGGCCCGATCCACTCGATCGCGATCGCGCCGGGCGGAAGCGGAGCCCCGTCCTCATCGGGCGGAACCGCGGCCGTCGGCGGCCACAGGAGCCGCAGCGCCGACGGCTCGGGAGCGCGGCCGTCGACCGCGAAGGCGTCGGCCTCGAGGAAACGACCGTCGCGGGCGACGAGCACGGCCGGACGACCGGGACCGAGGGGCTCGACACGCGCCGTCCCGCCCGGTCCGACTTCGATCGACGCCGGCCGCTCGAGCGGCGGCCAGCGCAACACGTCGAACGCGTCGGCGCCCGCCGCCTCGATCTCGATCGCCCCGCGCTCCTGGGTGCGGAAGGCGGCGCGGCGAGAGCGCTCGGTGCTCGACAGCGCGTCGCCGCGGCCGTCGAGCACGCGCGGCAGGGCGACGCGGGCGAGCGGCGCACCGGCGACGCGCACCCGTTCCGGCTCGAGCGCGCGACCGCCGTCCGAGAGCTCGAGGAGCAGTCGCGGCGCGCGGCGCGCGGTCAGCAGCTCGACGGTCGAGCCGGGGGCGACGTCCAGCTCGCAGCGATCGGATCGCAGCGGCACGTCGCCGACGACCGCGCCGTCGACGCGCAGCGCATGGAGTTCGCCCTGTTCGACCGCGCGCACTTCGACGTGCACGGGGCCGGCTCCGGGCGCGAGCTCGAGGCGCAACCCGGCGAGCGGCGGGAGCTCCTCCTCCTCCGAGAGGAGCGACGCCGTCAGCCGTCCCGAGCGGTCGAACCACGTCGACCGAGCTCCGTCGGTGACGACGAGGAACGGTCCGTCGGAGGGTCGGCGCGGTGCACGATCCGAGAGCTCGGGGGCGAGCGGGCGCAGCAACGCGCCGAGGTCCGCGATCGACGCGGGCACGTCGTCCGCCGGCCGCGGCTCGCCGGCGACCGCGACGGGGACGAACGCGCCGTCCAGGAACGGTTCGTCGCGGCGCATCGCGTCGCTGCGCAGTCCGGCGACGACGACGCGCCAGTTCGAGCGCGAGGCGGAGAACTCGCGCGCGAGGTCGGCCGCCGCGTGCGAGACCGCGCGTTGCTGCGCGTCGTGCCAGGCCAGGTGGAGCGCCTCCTCGAACAACGGGTCGCCGAGCCAGCGCCGCCCGTACCAGGCGTCGAGGTCGTCGAACGGAGGAACGGCTCGGTCCTTCGCCGCGGTGCCCGCGAGCACCGCTTCGACGCGACGCTCGACGTCCGCGGCGAGCCCCTCGGGCCAGGGCGCGCGCGGTCGTTCGACGACCGTCGGCACGACGAGCGCGACGCACGGACCGCCGCCCTCGAGGGCCGTCCGCAGTTCGGGCAGGATCGCGCGGAACGCGGCGTCCGGTCCCGACTCGCCGGCCTCGATCCAGTGCGCGACGCCGGCTCCGAGTTCGCAGACGCGCGGCGCGAGTTCGCGCGGCGACGTCGCCGCGAGACACGTCGCACCGCTCGCGGCGAGGTCGGCGAGGAGCGACCTGCCGGCGGCGATCGTGTGCGCGCCGCGGTCGCGCGGCGTGAGCAGTCCGTGCTCGGCCGGATCGAGCGAGGTCAGCACGCTCGCGAGGGCGGAGGCCGACGAGCGCGACACGCCCGCGGCCTCGCCGTGCACCGCACCGTCGCCGAGCGCGGCGGCCCACTCCGCTCCGCGCGCGACGTCGTCGACGCCGTCGACGAGCACGAGCGCGATCGCGGGCTCCGGCGAGCGCGGCGCGCTCTCCTCCGCGCAGCTCGACGCCGTCGCGACGACCGCGAGGAGGATCGCGGTCCGAAGGGCGCGATTCACGGCGTCCCGCCGTCCGGCAGCAACCACTCCGCGTCGTCCTCGCGCAGCCGCGCGAGCTGGTGCGGGTGCGCGTTGCCGCCGGAGACGATCGCGACGACGCGCAGCGGCTCGCGCCGCCCCTCGAACCACGCCTCGGGCAGTCCGGCGAGCACGCGCGCGTACGCCGCCGCGCCGGCGGGCTCGACGTCCTCGCCCAGTTCGTGCACGAGCCGCGCCTGCGCGCGCAGGATCGCCTCGTCGGAGATCGCGTCGACGCGCTCGACGAAGCGGTGCGCGACGCGCGCGTTGAGCACGCCGGGCCCCGGCGGCGTGAGCCCCTGGATCACCGAGTCGACGCGCGCGAGCGGTCGCGCGACGCCCGTCGGCAGCGCGTCGCGCATCCCGGCCGCGCCCTCCGGCTCGACACCGACGACCCGGCGCGTCCGTCCGTCGTCCGCCGTCGCGAACGCGAGCGCACACCCCGCCAGGAGTCCGCCGCCGCCGACCGGGACGACGAGCACGTCGGCCCTCGGCCACTGCTCGAGCACTTCGAGACCGACGCTCGCCTGTCCGGCGACCGTGAGTTCGGAGTCGTAGGGCGGAGCCGGCGTCCAGCCCTCCTCCACCGAACGGCGGAACGCCTCCTCCGCCTCCGCGCGCGTCTGCGAGAGCACGACCTCGGCGCCGAGGTCGCGGCAGGCCTGCACCTTCGAGGGATAGGAGTTGGCAGGCATGTGGACGCGCGCCGCGATGCCGCGGTGCGCCGCCGCCCACGCGACCGCCTTGCCGTGGTTGCCCGAACTCGACGTGACGAGCCCGCGGTCGCCGCCGGCCGAGAGCGCGTGGTTCGTCGCGCCGCGCGCCTTGAACGACCCCGTGACCTGTCGGTTCTCGAGCTTGAGGCGCAGGTCGACGCGGACGTCGTCCGCCACGGCGGGGACGAGCGGCGTGACGCGCACCCACTCGGCGATGCGCTCGCGCACCTCCCGCAGGCCGAGCGCGTGGAGCGTCAGGGGCAGGTCCTCGAAGTGCGCGGTTTCGGCCATGGCTCGTCGGGCGGGACGAGCGCGATTGTAGGCTCACGGTCGCTCGCGACGTCCCGCCGCGCGACCCCGGATCCGATGAACCGCACGACCGAGATCGCCGACCCCCTGCGTCGACGCGTCGCCCTCGTGGTGTTCCTCGGGTCGGCCGCGGCGGTGCTGCTCGGCCGCGTGCACCTCGGGTTCGGACTCGCGGCCGCGCTCGTCACCGCGCTGCTGTTCAGCTACCTCCTCGCGCGCGAGCTCTCGCCGCTCCGGCGGAGGCTGGCGTCGATGACGGGCCGCCCCGAACGGGTGCCGACGCCGGGCGAGATGGCCGAGCTGCTGGAGCGCGAGGCCGAACGCGAGTCCGAGAACCGCGAGGCGCTGCGGACGGAGCGCGACGACCTCGTCGACATCCTGCACGCGACGGCGAACGGACTCGTACTGCTCGACGAGGACGACCGCGTCCAGCTCGTCAACGACGCGGCGCGTCGCATGCTGGGCACGCCGACGGACCCGCTCGGCATGCGCCTGCCCGAGATCGTCCGCAACCTCGATTTCCTGCAGGCCGTCGCGCGGGCGCGGCGCGGAGGGACGGTCGAGCCCCAGCGCATCGAGGTGCACACCGGCACCGGCATCCGCTCGCTGCGCGTGTGGGCCTCGCGCCTCCAGGGTCGCGGCACGGGGCGGCGCGTCGTCGTCGTCCTCGACGACATCTCGGACGTCCAGCACCTCGAGCGCGTGCGCACCGACTTCGTCGCGAACGTCACGCACGAGATGCGTTCGCCGCTCACGGCGATCGTCGGCTTCGCCGAGACCATGGCGGAGGAGTCCGACACCTTCTCCCCGATCTCGCAGCGCGGACTGCAGCGGATCCTCGCGAACGCGCAACGGCTCCAGAACATCATCGACGACCTCGTGCGGCTCTCGAGGCTCGAGCACGCCTCCGACACCGACCGCGAGGAGGTCGACCCGACCGAGCTCGTGACGCGGGTGTGCGAGCCCTACCGCGAGGCCTGCGCGGACCGGGGCCAGGTCTTCGCGCTCGAGACGAGCGACCTGCCGGCGAAGCTCCCGCTCGACCCCGAACTGCTCGCGCAGGCGCTGTCGAACCTGCTCGACAACGCCGTCAAGTACACGCCCGAGGGCGGCCACGTCACGGTGCGCGCGCGCATCGCGGACGGCGCACTGCGCATCGACGTCGTCGACGACGGTCCGGGCATCCCGAAGGAGCACCAGCAGCGCATCTTCGAGCGCTTCTACCGCGTCGACTCCGCGCGCTCGCGCGCGATCGGCGGCACCGGACTCGGGCTCGCGATCGTGAAGCACGCCGCCGCGCTCCACGGCGGTCAGGTGACGCTCGAGAGCGCGCCGGGTCGCGGGACGACGTTCTCGCTGCGGCTGCCGGTCGAGGAGAGCGCGTGACCGCCGTCGTCCCGGGGCTCCCCTTCACGTCGCCGAACCTCCTCGCGCCGATGGAGGGCGTCACCGACCCGCTGTTCCGCGAGATCGTGACGGCGCTGCACGGCGAGGACGCTCTCGGCGGGACGTTCACGGAGTTCGTGCGCGTCGTCGACCGACCGGTACCCACGGAGCGGTTGCGCGCGACGCTCGGCGCGCGAGCGCACGAACGACCCGTAGGGCTGCAGATCATGGGCAACCGCGACGAGGCCCTCGCCGCGACGACGGAGAACGCGTTCGAGGCCGGCGCGCCGATCGTCGACGTCAACTTCGGCTGCCCGTCGCGCAACGCGCTCAAGGGCTGCGCCGGCTCCGCGCTGCTCGACGACCCGAGCGCGGTCGAACGCATCGTCCGCGCCGTCTCGCGCGCGGCCGGCGATCGACCGACGAGCGCGAAGATCCGAGCGGGAGGCGACGACGACCGGCTGCTCGAGGACCTGGCGCGCGCGGTCGAGGCCGGCGGCGCGTCGCTGCTCACGATCCACTGCCGCACGCGACGGGAGGCGTACGCGGACACGGCGGACTGGCGCCGCCTCGAGCGGGCCGTCGCTTCGGTCTCGATCCCCGTCTGCGGCAACGGCGGCGTCGACCGGCACGAAGATCTCGAGCTCGTGCGCGTCCGGACGGGCGTGCGCTTCGCCATGATCGGTCGAGCGGCGCTCGCCGACCCGTGGGTGTTCTCAGGAGCGACGGTCGACCGCGCGCGCGCGGCCCGCTTCCTCGTGGAGTACTTCGACGGGCTCGTCGCGCGCGGCGCGTCCGAGAAGGCGGCAGCGGGTCGGGTGAAGCAACTCCTGCGGACGTGGACGGCCGGCGGGCTCGCCGACGAGCGTCGCACGGAGTGGCTGCGCGAGAACGACCCTTCGGTCCTCGCGGAGGAGCTGCGAACGATCGCGGTCGGAGCTCCTCACGCGGCTCGGGTCGGGTGCTAGACTCCCGCCCCTTCGCACCCCGGAGCGCGGCGCACGTCCGCGCGCGTCCCGGCCCGCACGCTCGAGCGACCTCACCGCATGCATCGATGAAGAACTGGACCCCTGCCGACAGCGAGACGCTGTTCAACGTCGCCCGCTGGGGCGGAGGGTACTTCCGGATCGGTGCGAACGGGAACCTGACGGTCCACCCGGAGGGCGACGGCCTGGCCGAACAACCCACGGGTCCGGCGATCGACCTGCACTCGCTGGTGGTCGACCTCCAGCGCCGCGGCATCGAGATGCCGGTGCTCCTGCGCTTCGACGGGATCCTCCGGTCGCGCGTCCGCGAACTCGTCGACTGCTTCGCGCGCGCGCGAGCGGAGTACGCCTACGAGGCGCCCTACCGCGCGGTGTTCCCGATCAAGGTGAACCAGCAGCGGCACGTGGTCGAGGCGATGCTGGCCGAGGGCGAGCGCCACGACATGGGGCTCGAGGTCGGCAGCAAGCCCGAGCTGCTCGCCGCGCTCGCCGTCATGCCGCCGAACGGCTCGTTGATCATCTGCAACGGGTACAAGGACAGGGGCTACATCGAGACCGCGCTGCTCGCCAACCGGATGGGCATCGAGACGATCATCGTCATCGAGAAGTACAGCGAGCTCGACACGACGATCCAGTGCGCGAAGGAGCTCGGCGTCGAGCCCCGCATCGGCGTCAGGACGAAGCTCGCGAGCATCGGCTCGGGTCGCTGGAAGAACTCCGCTGGCGACCGCTCGAAGTTCGGGCTCACGACGCGCCAGATCGTGCAGGTCGTGGAGCGCCTGAGGGAGGCCGACAAGCTCGACTCGCTCGTGCTCCTGCACTTCCACATCGGCAGCCAGATCACGTCGATCCGCTCCGTCAAGAACGCCATGCGCGAGGCGACCCGCACGCTGGTCGACCTCCGCGCGATGGGCGCGCCGATCTCGTACCTCGACGTCGGCGGCGGTCTGGGCGTGGACTACGACGGCTCGAAGACGAACTTCGACTCGTCGATGAACTACTCGACGCAGGAGTACGCGAACGACGTCGTGTACCTCCTGTCGGAGGCCTGCAAGGAGGCCGAGATCCCGGTGCCGACGATCGTGTCGGAGTCGGGCCGGGCGCTCACGGCGCACCACGCGGTGCTGATAGCCGACGTCCTCGGCGTGAGCGACTTCAGCTCCCCCGGCGTGCCGCGCGCCGCCGAGGACGACGAGCCCGACGTGGTCCGCAACATCGCGGAGATCAGCGACTCCGTCAGTTCGAAGAACTTCCAGGAGTGCTACCACGACGCGGCGCAGTTCCGCGAGGAGGCCATGACGCTGTTCTCGGTCGGACAGATCACGCTGTCCGAACGCGCTCGCGTCGAGGAGTTCTTCTGGCGCACCTGCGAGAAGATCCTGCGCATCACGCGCCAGCTCCCCTACGTGCCGGACGACCTCGAGCACCTCGAGTCGGACATGGCGGACACGTACTTCCTCAACTTCTCGCTGTTCCAGTCGATGCCCGACTCCTGGGCCATCGACCAGCTCTTCCCGGTGCTGCCGATCCACAGGCACACCGAGCAGCCCTCGCGCCGCGCCGTCCTCGCCGACATCACGTGCGACTCGGACGGGAAGATCGACCGCTTCATCGACCTGCGCGACATCAAGCGCACGCTCGAGCTGCACCCCGTCGAGAGCGGCGAGGCCTACCTCCTCGGCATGTTCCTCGTCGGCGCGTACCAGGAGATCCTGGGCGACATGCACAACCTGTTCGGCGACACGAACGTCGTGCACGTCGACGTCGGCGAGCACGGCCGCCCGAAGATCACGCACGTCGTCGAGGGCGACCGCGTGCGCGAGGTGCTGTCCTACGTCGAGTACTACCCGGACGAGATGCGGACGCAGCTCCGCAGGCGACTCGAGCGCGCGCTCGAGGAGGACCGCCTCTCGCCCGAGGAACTCGCGACGATCGTGCAGCGCTACGAACAGGGCCTCAACGGCTACACCTACCTCTCCCGCGGCTGACCCGAAGGGCCGCCTCCCGACGCCACCCGACACCATGTCCAGCACCGTCCGCCCCGACTCGCGCCTCCGCGTGCGCTACTCGATCCTCGACACGGAGGGCAACCGGCTCGAGGGCACGGAGGACGACGAGTACGTGGTCGTCGAGCTCGGCGCCGACGAGCTGCCCGAGGAGGTCGAGACGGCCCTGGTCGGTCAGCCCGTCGGCGGCGCCGTGCGCGTCGAGGTCGAGGAGCCGTTCGGCCCGGTCGACCCGACGAACTTCCAGGCCATCCCGCGCGACGCGATCGACGGCGAGATCGAGGGCGCGCCCGGCGACCTCGTGCCGCTGATCCTCGAGCCCGAGAGCCCCGAGGAGGGCGAGGAGATCGAGGAGATCGAGGTCCGCATCGTCGAGGTCAACGAGGACGGCATCGTCGTCGACCTCAACCACCCGTTCGCCGGCATGGACCTCGTCTACGAGGTGCTCGTCGTCGGCTTCGAGGAGGAGTAGCGAGCCGTCCGGATCGGCGCGCGCCGAGCGCGCCTCGAACGGCCGCGGAGCCCGCGACCGACCGCTCGTCGCGGACGGTGCGGGATGCGTCGTGGAACGACGAACGCGCGGCGGTGCGCGCGACTACGCTCTCCGGGCTCGATCCCGCCCCAGCGTCCGCCGCATGAAACTCGTCGCTCCCGCCATCGTCCCCGGGCTCCTGCTCGGCGCGCTCTCGGCCTCGCCGCACCCCCGCTCCGCCGCCCCGATCCAGGACGCGAACGCCCCCGCGACGTCGGTCGTCCTGCACCGCGAAGGCGTGCTCGGGACGTCGATGCGGCTCGAGGTCGACGGTGACGCGTCGCGCGCCGCCGACGTCGAACGCGCCGTCGTCGTCGAGATCGAGCGGCTCGACGCGATCCTCTCGTCCTGGGACCAGGGCAGCGAGTTCGCGCGCCTCCCCGTCGGCGAGACGGTCGCCGCCTCGCCCGAACTGTGCGCCGTGCTGTCGGCGTGCGAGTCGTGGACGCGCACCACGCGCGGGGCGTTCGACCCGCGCGTCGAGGCCTGCGCCGCCGTCTGGAGGACCGCCGCGGAGCGAGGACGCGAGCCGACCGACGAGGAGATCGCGACCGCGCTCGCGTCGGTGGCGGAGCCGCTGTTCGAGGTCGACGAGGGCGAAGGGACGGTGCGCCGACTGCGCGACGGTCGAGCGAGCGTCGACGGCATCGCCAAGGGCTTCGTCCTCGACGCCGCCGCGCGCGCCGCGCTCGGAGCCGGAGCGACGGGCGGCACGATCGAGATCGGCGGCGACCTCGTCGCGTTCGGACCGGGAGAGCGCTCGGTCGACCTCGCCGACCCGGCGCACCACGCCGACAACGCGCCGCCGCTGTGCACGCTCGTCGTCGCGGAACGCGCCGTCGCGACCAGTGCGAACTACGCGCGCGGCTTCGACGTGGGCGGCGTGCACCACGGACACATCATCGACCCGCGCACCGGCCGTCCGACCGAGAGGGTCGCGCAGGCCACCGTCGTCGCGCCCGACGCCGCGACGGCGGACGCGCTCGCGACCGCGTTCTGCGTCATGGAGCCGCGCGAGAGCCTGCGTCTGTGCGAGCGCCGTCCCGGCGTGGAAACGCTCGTCCTGTGCACCAGCGGCGCTCGCTACGAGACGCCGGGTTTCGCCGCGTTGGTCGCGCCGGGATCCGAGGCGGGACCCGCGCCGACGAGCGTCCTCGCGGGCGGCGGCGCGCTCGCCGTGGAGGTCGAACTCGCCAAGTTCGAGGAGCGCGACGGCGGTCGGCGCCGCGGCGGCTATCGGCGCCCCTACCTCGCGGCCTGGCTCGAGGACGGACGCGGGCGCCCCGTCCGCACGCTCGCTCTGTGGGTCGAACGACCCAAGTGGATCCGCGACCTGCGCGAGTGGTCGCGTGAGTTCGAACACGAGTCCGACGGCGTGCGCGCCGTCACACGCGCGACGCGCGGCCCCGGTCGGTACACGCTCGAGTACGACGGTCGCGACGACGCGGGTCGGCCGCTCGCCGCGGGGACCTACACGCTCCTCGTCGAAGCGGTGCGCGAGCACGGCGGTCACGAGGTCGTCGCGCTCGAGCTCGTCCTCGACGGACACGCGTTCCGCGACGAGGTGAAGGGTACGAGCGAGATCGGCGCGGTGTCGGCGAGCTACGTCGCCGCACCGGACGCGCGCGAAGGCGGACGATGAGCGACACCCCGCGCCGCTCGCGACTGCCGTGGTGGGTGCGGTGGCTCCACACCTACGTGTCGCTGCTCGGCTTCGCCGCGCTGCTGTTCTTCTCGGTGACCGGCGTCACGCTCAACCACGCGGAGTTCTTCGAGGGCGACGCCGCCTCGGAGAGCACCGTCGAGGTGGAACTCCCGACCGACCTCGTCGCCGACGTCGGTCGTCCCGTCGACCGGCTCGCGGTCGTCGAGCACCTGCGTGCCGAACACGGGTTGCGCGGCGCCGTGACGGAGTTCGTCGAGGACGGCGACGTGCTCGACGTCGTGTTCAAGGGACCCGCGACCTCCGCCGAGGTGCGCATCGACCGCGAGGACGGTCGCGCGGAGATCTACGCCGTCGCGTTCGGCTCGGTGGCGCTGGTCGACGACCTGCACAAGGGACGCAACTCGGGAACGGCCTGGTCGTGGGTCATCGACGCGAGCGCCGTCGTGCTGTCGATCTCCGCCCTGACCGGTGGGTGGCTGCTGCTCTACGTGCGCCGCCGTCGGACCGCGGGCGTGCTGGTCGCCGTCGTCGGAACCGTCGCGCTGGTCGCGGTCTACGCCGTCTGGGTGCCCTGAGCCGCGCGCCGCGCGCCCCTGCGGGGACGACGCCCGCGACCCAGCCGGGGACGCGCCCCTGGTTCGAGATGCGGCGGGAGCGGCGCCGAGCCGGGGTCGGAGGGCCGCTCGCTAAGCTGACGGGCCGCAAGGACCCCGAGCAGCAATGGCTTCGACCCTCGACTATCTCGAGACGCTCGACGACGAGCGTTTCGGCGCGATCTACGAGTTCCTCTCCCAGGACGGATTCGGACCGCTCGACGGCGACGTCGCCGCCGCGTTGAAGTTCCGGCCCCAGGCCATCCGCAAGCTGCCGCTGGTGACGCGCGCGAAGCACGCGCGGACGCTCATCACGCGCAAGCGCAACGCGGAGCTCGCGTACGAACTCCTCGGCGCCTACGTCTTCCGCAAGGACAAGGAACTCGTCACCGAATTCCTCGACGCAGTCGGCGTCGAGCACGAGGACGGGATGATCGAGGGCGAGGCGAAGATCCCGGAGTCGGCGACCGCCGAGAAGGCGATCGCCGAGCTCGACGGCAAGCACGACCGCGACGACGTGACGGCCTACGTCGCCCTGTGTGCGCAGACCTGGCCCGAGGTCCCGCGCTTCGACGAGCTCTGGCGCGAGCGCGCGACGACGCGCTCGGCGACCTGAGCGCGCGACACTTCGTGCCGCGCGGGGAACGAAGGCCACGCAGGAAACACGAAGGGAACGGCAGAAGGACCACGAAGAACACGAAGGCGCCGCTCCGCGGCGCTGGACGCAGGGACCCGCGGCGCCATCGCGCCCCGCGGGTCCCGCGTCCTTCCGTGTGGTCCGCCGCCGGACGGCGCCTTCCGGTTCTTCGCGTTCTTCGTGTTTCGATTCGTGTGGACGCGCGGCCGGTAGGCCGCGCCGCGCCTCGAAGGAGCGCTAGGTGCTGCGCTCGGCGCCCTCGGCGCCGAAGCCCACGATTTCGACACGAAGGGAACGACAGGAAAGGACACGAAGAGCACGAGGCCGCTGCGGCGCTGGAACGGGACCCGCGGGGCGCGCGCCCGCGGGTCCCTGCGTCCTTCCGTGTGGTCCGCCGCCGGGCGCGCCTTCCGGTTCTTCGCGTTCTTCGTGTTTCGATTCGTGTGGGCGCGCGGCCGTTGGGCCGCGCCACACCTCGAGGAATCGGTCCGAAGGCGCCTCGCGAGCGACGCCCTCGGACCCTCGCATCAGAACTGACTCCAGAGGAACTGGTTCGTGACCTCGTGGTGGAACACGACCTCGCTGCGCTTCACGCGCGTACCGAGCTCCTTCGGGCAACGGTTCGCCGAGCCCTGCTTCAGCTCCGCGAACTTGCCGGCGACGGTCTCACCGAACAGCTCCGTCGTCCACGCGCTCGACTTGAAGTGCCGGATCGCGTCGTGGATGTTGTCGGGCAGGAAGCGCGTGCGCGTCCGCTTCTCGGAGTCCTTCGGATCGCTCGCCGGACCCTCCAGACCCGTCCGGAAGATCGTGTAGAGCGTCATGTAGATGTTCGCGTCCGGGGCGACGGTGCGAACCTCGATCCGCGCGCTGCGCGCGTTCCCGATCGGGATGCGCACCATCGAACCGCGGTCGACCGCCGACACCTTGATCTGGTTCGGCGCCTCGTAGTGCGGGTCGAGTCGGCGGTAGGAATTGACGCTCGAGTTCATGACGAGGCAGACGTCCGTCGCGCTCGAGAGCACGCGGTCGACGAACTCCCACGCCATCGGCGAGAGACCGTCCTCGCCCTTGGCGTCGTAGAACACGTTCTTGTCGCCCTGCGCGATCGACACGTTGGTGTGCGCGCCGCTGCCGTTCACGCCGGCCACCGGCTTCGGCAGGAACGACGCCGTCGTGCCCATGCGCGCCGCGATCTGGCGGCAGAGCAGCTTGTAGAGCTGGAACTGGTCCGCCGCGACGAGGGCCTCGCTGTACGAGAAGTTCATCTCGAACTGGCTCGGCGCGACCTCGGGGTGGTCCTTCTCGTTGGCGAAGCCCATCGCGCGCTGCGCCTCGGCGGCGGCGTCGATGAACTGGCGCAGCGGGTCGTTCGGCAGCGAGTGGTAGTAGCCGCCCGTCGAGACGTAGTCGAAGTGCCCGGTCTCGCGGAACGTGCGCTCGGCGTCCTGGCCCTTGAAGAGGAAACCCTCGATCTCGTTCGCGGCGTAGCAGGTGTAGCCCTTCTCGTCGTACAGGTCGCGGAGGTACGCCTTGAGGCGCCCACGCATGTCCGCCATGTACGGCGTGCCGTCGCGCTCCGCCACCTCGCCGAACACGAGCACCTTGCCCGGCCCGAAGACGTCCGACGGCAACCAGTAGAAGGCCGCCCAGTCGACGCCGAGACGCAGGTCGCTCTCGTGCTGCACCGAGAAGCCCCGGATCGACGAACCGTCGAAGGTGAGGTTGTCGTAGTTCTTGAGCAGGAACTTCTTGTCGTAGTCGAGCATGTGCAGCCGACCCTCGAGGTCGGTGAAGCACACCGTCACGGCCTTGATGCGCTTCTCCTGCTCGAGGTAGGCGATCCGCTCCGCGCGCACCTGGTCGGCGTCGGACCGGTCGAGGCGCTGCTGCTTCGCGTGGAGGTTCATCTCCTCCAGCTGGTCGTAGGGGATCTCGAGGAACTGGCGGAGGGGCGTCTCGGAGGTCATGGCGGGGTCGCTCGTTCGGGGTTGGGCCGGCCGTCGGAAGACTAGCCGAGGCACGCATAAGAGCAAATCGATCGGCCGCTAAGCTTGGCGGAGTCACGACAAAGTTAAATTCGGCACCGACTAGGCTCGAAGCCGCCCCGCCCGCCTCCCTCCGTCATGCCCCGACCGTCCGCCGCCCCCACGCCCTACCTCCAGGTCGACGCCTTCACGGACCGCCCCCACCGCGGCAATCCGGCGGCGGTCTGCCTCCTCCACGAACCGCGCGACGCCCGCTGGATGCAGGCCGTCGCGGCGGAGGCGAACCTCTCGGAGACGGCCTTCACCTGGACGGAGGACGGAGCGCGGCGACTCCGCTGGTTCACGCCGCGGACGGAGGTCGAGCTCTGCGGGCACGCGACGCTGGCCGCCGCGCACGCCCTGTGGGAGCACGGCGCGGTCGAGGCGGACCGGCCGATCGCGTTCGAGACGCTGTCGGGACGGCTCGTCGCGGAGCGCGAGGGTGCGCGGGTGCGGCTCGACTTCCCGGCGCTCCCGCCGTCGGAGCCGGGGAACGCCCCGGCGGGTCTCGCCGAGGCGCTCCGGTCGGAACCCGTCGAGGTGCGCCGCGTGCACCGACCGTCGGCCCCGGACGACCCGAGCTGGCTCGTCGTTCTCGCGAGCGCGGAGGAGCTCGCCGCGCTCGCCCCCGACTTCGACGCGCTGCGGCGGATCCCCCACCACGGCGTCGTCGCGACGGCGGCGGGGAGCGGGTCCGTCGACTTCCTCTCGCGCTTCTTCGCCCCGCGCGTCGGCGTCGACGAGGACCCGGTGACGGGCTCGGCGCACTGCACACTGGCTCCCTACTGGTGCGAGCGCCTGGGGCGCGACGAGCTCCTCGGGCGCCAGATCTCGGCGCGGACCGGCGAGGTCCTGGTCCGCCGCGTCGGGGACCGCGTCCACCTGCTCGGGCACGCCGTCACCGTCCTGCGCGGAGTACTCCTCGTCTGAGGGCCAAGGATCGCCTCCCGAGCGACGTTCCCCCGCTCGCACCCCGTCCCGAAGAGGCCGACCCATGAAGACCGCCGCCCTGCTCGCCGTCCCCGCCCTCCTCGCCCTGGTCGCGTCGAACGTGCCGCCGCCGTGCGCCGCTCCGGCCGGGGAGCCCGTCGCCGGACGCCAGGAGCGCGACCTCGTGCAGGTCGCCGGCACGGTGGTCGACGAGTTCGGAGCGCCGATCGAAGGCGTCCGCTACTGGATCAGCGGCACGGAGCAGCGCCAGGCCGACGGGAGCTGGCAACTCGTGCACTACCTCGGGATGGTGCAACAGCGCACCACCGGCGCCGACGGCCGCTTCGAGGTCGAGTTCGCGAAGGACCACCGCGTCGACGTCGACTTCGATCGCGACGGCTACACGCCCAGCTTCGAACGGAAGCTCGGGGCGGGCGCGCAGCACCGCGTCGTGATGCGTCGCGGCCAGGACGTCACGGGCCGCGTCGTGCAGATCGCGAGCGACGGTTCGACGATCCCGGTCGAGTACTCCCCGGTCGCGATCGAGATCCCGAACGACCGCGGCGTCTGGTTCGAGCGCCGGATCGTCACGGACCACTCCGGCTGGTTCACGTTCGACGACTTCCTGCCGCCGACCACGGACGAGCCCCGCGGCGACGGCCCGTTCGACACGATGTACCTCAATTGCGCGGGCGCGCGGCTCGAGATCGAGTCGCGCAGCGACGAGCCGGTCGAGGCGCTCGTCACCATCTCGGTGGAACGCGTCGAGCACTGACGCCGAGCTTCCATCCGTCCGCGAGGAAGGGGAAGATCACGGGCATGAAGCCCCACGCTCTGCACCTCCTCCTCGCCCTCCCGCTCGCCGCCTGCCATTCGAACGCGCCTGCGCCGCTCGAGCGCATGGGACCCGAACCGACCGAGCAGCACCGCTGGCTGATGCAGCTCGTCGGTGACTGGGAGGCCGAGGTGCCGATCTCCGCGGAGATGCAGGTGCCGGCGGAGGACGGGAGCGTCTCCACCTCGGCCCGCGCCGAGGAGCACGTCCGCGCGCACGGCGACTACTTCGTCGTGTCGGACGGCACCTACGACTTCGGCGCATCGCGCATGGCGTCCGTCATGACGCTCGGCTTCGACCCGCGCCGCGAGGTCTTCGTCGGGACGTGGATCGACACCGCGCAACCGCACATGTGGGTGTACGAGGGCGGACTCGACGAGGCCGGGAAGGTGCTCTCGCTCGAGGCCTTCGGCCCTTCCTTCGAGGACCCCGCGGTGAACGCGCTCTACCGCGACGCCATCGAACTGGTCGACGCCGACCACAAGATCCTGACGTCGTCCCTCAGGGGTCCCGACGGCTCGTGGATCGAGTTCATGCGCACGGAGTTCGTGCGCGTCCGCTGAGGCCGAGGACACCGAGGACCGCGGTTAGCCCGCCGCGAGCCGCGCCGCCGTCTCCGCGAGGCGCGCCTTCGCCGCTCCGTCGACGGGGCCGAGGTGCACGTCCGCCATGCCGTTCGTCGGGAAGAGGTGCACGTGGCAGTGGCGCACCTCCCAGCCGATGACGCTGACGCACACGCGGCCGCAGTCGAGGGTGCGCTTCAGCTTCTCCGCGACGGTCTTCGACGCGAGCCACAGCGCCGAGTACGCCTCGTCGTCCATGTCGAAGAGGTAGTCGATCGGCCTCTTCGGGATCACGAGCGTGTGCCCCTCGGTGCGCGGGAAGATGTCGAGGAAGGCGAGGTGGCGGTCGTCCTCCCACACCTTGTGGCAGGGGATCTCGCCCGAGAGGATCTTGTCGAAGATGGTGGGCATCGGTCTCGAGGTGCGGTGATCGGAGTGCCTCGGTTCAGCTCGTGGCGCGTGCGCGCCGCCGCGCGCGCGGACGCGGTTGGCAGACGGGGCAGAGGTGCGTCCCTCGCTGCGCGACGACGATCTTCACGACCTCGCCGCCGCAGCGCACGCACGACTTCCCCTCGCGACCGTAGACGCGGAACTCGTCCTGGAAGCGACCGGGCTTGCCCTCCGGCGTGCGGTAGAAGACGTCGAACGACGAGCCCTCCTGCAGGATGGCGCGCGCGAGGATGCGGCGCATCGACGCATGGATCCGCGACGTGTCGTCGCGCCCGAGCGTGCGCGAGTCGCGCAGCGGATGCAACCCGCTCTCGAACAGCGTCTCGTCGACGTAGATGTTGCCGAGCCCGGCGACCACGGTCTGGTCGAGCAGCAGCGGCTTGAGCATGCGCGAGCGGGAGACGAGCCGCTCGTGCAACGACTCCTCGGTGAACGCGTCGTCGAGCGGCTCCGGTCCGAGGTCGGCGAACTCGGCCTCGGCGTCGCGCGTCCAGCGCACGCGTCCGAACTTGCGCACGTCCTCGAAGTCGAGTCGCTTCCGCCCGGAGAGACCGAGCGAGAGGCGCAGGTACTCGCTCGGTTCGTCCTTCGGTCCGCGCACGAAGAGTCGGCCCGTCATGCGCAGGTGGACGAGCAGCGCGTCACCGCCCTCGAGGTCGAGCACGATCCACTTCGCGCGCCGTCGGGCGCGCTCGATCCTCCGACCGACGAGCGCGCGATCGACGCGCGCGCGCGTCCCGCCCTCGAGCGTCCGCGCCCAGCGCACGTCGAGCGACTCGACGCGACGTCCGACGACGCCCGGCGCGACCTGGCGCACCACCGTCTCGACCTCGGGCAGTTCGGGCACGTCGTCGGGGCTGATTCGAGATCAGCGCTCGCCCTTCGCGCCGTCCGGTGCGACGGGCTGGAGCGGCTGGACGAAGACGTTGCGCACCCACACCGACGTGTCGCCGGGGACGGCCTCCGGGTCGCTGTGGCGCTGGAGACCGATGAACCCCGTCGCGGCGCGCTCGGTGAACGGCGGGTTCGCCTCGAGCTTCGACGTGTCGACGTCGAACAGCAGCCGACCGTTCAGCGCGGCGGCGATCCGCGTGCCGCGGCACAACACCTCGTAGCGGTTCCACTCGCCCGGCGGCCGGTACTCCTTGTCGGGACCGGCGGGCTGCGCCGCGTAGAGCGAGCCCGTGAACTGGTAGGGCCGCAATTGCGAGTTCGTGCGCTCCTCCCAGTGGAAGTCGTCGATGATCTGGATCTCGCAGCCGGAGTACGCGGGGTCGCTCCCGTCGCGCTTCCCGCGCAGGAACAGCCCGGAGTTCGCCATCTCCGCGATCTTGAAGTCGAGTCGCAGCCGGAAGTCGCGGAAGTCGTCCTTCGTCACGATGTGACCGCCGCCCGAGTCGGGGATCGTGAGCACGCCGTTCGCGAAGCCGTAGCCCTCCTGCGCCCCAATCGCGACCCAGTCGTCGAGTCCGTGCTCGAACAGGTCGCGCCAGCCGGCGTCGCGCGCGACGCTCGTCAGGGCGACGTTGCCCTCGGGCAGTCCTTCGCGCGCCTCGGCGACCTCGGCGTCGTTGCCGCGCGACGTGCCGCCGAGCGCGCGGTGCAGCGCGCCCGCGTTGGGCTTCGTCGTGCGCTCCGCACCGTCGAAGTCCACCGACGCGAACACGTCGAGCTCCTCGACGAGGATGTTCCTGAACTGCACGCGACGCTTCGCGGCCTCCGCGTCGGCGGGGTGCACCTGCAGACCGATCAGCCCGCGCGTAGCGAAACCCGGCGTCCCCGCCGGGAGGCGGTAGTCCGTCACGGGCTCGCCGTTGATCCAGACCTGGATGCGCGGGTCGAAGCCGGTGCAGCGCACGCGCACGCGGTTCCAGTCGTTCTTCCTGAACTTCGCCTCGGCCTCCGTGTTGTGCTCGAGGAAGCCGTCGGCGTAGATCGCCGCGATCTCGCCGCCCTCGCGGTGGTCGAGCGTCACCTGCGCGCCCTTGAGCCCGCTGTCGGGCGGCAACATGCGCACGAACACGCCGGAGTCGTAGGGGTAGTCGAGCTTGCACTCGAGCTCGAGGTCGAAGCTCGTGAAGGAGCGCGTGGTGTAGATCAACCCGCCCTCGCCGCCCTCCCCGGTGCGACCCGTCAGCGCACCGTCCTCGACGCTCCAGCGCGCGTCGCCGTCGTAGCGGCCGCCCTTCGTCGTCCAGCCCTCGAGCGTTTCGCCGTCGAACAGGCGGACCCGTTCGCCGCGCGCGCGGGCCGCGGCGCTCGCGTCGCTGCTACCATCCGCGCCGCCCGCGACCGCTGCGCGGGCGTTCGCCCAACCGAGCAGCGCGGTCGCCGCGACCGCCGCCAACGTCGTCACTCCCGATCGCATGGTTGCCACACGCTCCTCCTCGTCGTCCACGGTCGTCGCTCGGCTCGGACTCGCCCTTCTCGTCGCGACGGCGGGTTGCCGCGGCAGCGGTTCGGACGACTCCGCGGGGAACGGCGCGAGCGTCGACGCCGGCGGACGGGTGCCGAGCACCGCGATCGTCCGCGTCGACGGGGCGCCGTCCGCTCCCGAGACGGTCAGCATACCGGGGACGTCGATCGAGTACGCGCTGGTCGCCGTCCCCGGCGGCACGCTGCGCGGCGAGCGCGTCGCACCGTTCCGCATCGCCACCTGCGAGGTCACCTGGGACGACTACATGTCGATGGTGCTCGAGACCGAGGGGCCGCCGCCCAGCAAGGACGGCACGCCGATCGACGGACTCGCGCGACCGACGAAGCCCTACATCGCGACGGACCGCGGCATGGGGATGGGGAAACGGCCCGTGATCTCGATCAGCGAGAAGGGCGCGGAGTCCTTCTGCGTGTGGCTGTCGCGCAAGACCGGTCGGACGTTCCGCCTCCCCACCGAGCTCGAGTGGGAGTGGGCCTGCCGCGCGGGATCGGACGGACGCTGGAGCTGCGGCGACGACCCCGCCGGGCTCGACGCGATCGCCTGGTACGACCCCAACAGCGACTTCTCGACGCACGTCGTCGGGACGAAGGAGCCCAACGCCTGGGGTCTCCACGACATGCACGGCAACGTGGCGGAGTGGTGTCGCGACGGTTCGGGCGGGTACGCGGTGCGCGGCGGGAGCTACCTCGACGACGCCGAGGGGATCGAAGCCGTCGCGCGGGCCGTGCGCGAAGCGCAGTGGAACCAGAGCGACCCGCAGATCCCGAAGAGCGTGTGGTGGCTCGCCGACGCGTCGTACCCGGGGATGCGCGTGGTCGTCGACGCGGAGTGAGGTCGCGGGGCGCGCCCGCGAGCGTGCGACGCCGCGCGGGTCGCCGATGCAATTGCGCGTTGCACGCGGCACTCCCGGCGACGGAGGCTGCCGCAGATCGTCGCGACACGGCATCATCGCCGGGGTCATGAACATCGATCCGCAGCCGTCCCCCGCCCGCACGCTCACCCGTCGCTCGTTCGTCGCCGGCTCCGCCGCGGCGCTCCCGCTCGCCGCGGGCTGCGCCTCGGCGCCGCACGCCCAGGAGCGCGACCCCTTCTTCGCCGCGACGCGCGAGAAGCAGGCGCGCACGCTCAAGGTCGGACTCGTCGGCTGCGGCGGACGCGGCACGGGCGCGGCGCTGCAGACCATGAAGGCGGAGAACGGCTCGGTCGTGCTGCACGCGATCGGCGACGTCTTCGCGGACAAGCTCGAGCCCTGCGCGAAGAACCTCGAGAACGCGCTCGTGCAGGAGTTCGGCGAGGAAGGTCGCGCGCGCATGGACCTGCCGCCGGAGCGCCGCTTCAGCGGCTTCGACGCGTACCAACGCGTCGTCGACTCGGGCGTCGACGTGGTCTGCCTCGCGACGCCGCCGGGCTTCCGCCCGATCCACCTGGAGTACGCGGTCGGCAAGGGCAAGCACGTCTTCACCGAGAAGCCCATGGCCGTCGACGGTCCCGGGCTGCGCAGGGTGATGGAGGTCGCGGCGCGCGCGAAGGCGCAGGACACGGCGCTCGTGAGCGGATTCTGCTGGCGCTACAACTGGCGCCACCGCGCGTTCATGGCGGAGATCGAGAACGGTCGCCTCGGCGACGTCCACGCGGTCTACACGAACTACCTGACGGGCCAGATCGGTCGCGCCGCACGCAAGCCCGAGTGGAGCGAGATGGAGCACCAGCTCCGCACCTGGCACTACCACTGCTGGCTCTCGGGCGACCACGTCACCGAGCAGGCCATCCACTCGCTCGACAAGCAGGCGTGGTTGATGGGCGACCGCCTGCCGAGGTGGGTCGACGCGGTCGGCGGATGCGCCGCGCGTCCCGAACCGGACAGCGGCAACATCTTCGACCACTTCGCGGCGACGTTCGACTACGGCGACGGCGTCAAGGCCTTCCACACCGCGCGCCAGTGGCCGAACTCGCACGGCGAGAACCGCGACTACGTGTGGGGCACGCGCGGCCACGGCGTGATCGAGAACTGGACGCCGAAGCACCAGATCGTCGCCGGCGGGACCGAGTGGCTCTACGACGGTCCCGGCAACGACATGTACCAGCAGGAGCACGACGAGCTCTACCACTCCATCCGGACGGGCAAGGTCATCAACGACGGCACGTGGATGGCGACGAGCACGCTGCTGGCGCTGATGGCGCGCGAGGCCGCCTACTCGGGTGCGCGCGTCGAGCCGCAGCAGATCCTCGAGAGCGAACGCTCGCTCGTCCCCGACGCGTTCGTGATGGGAGACCTCCCCGCGGAGCACCTGCCCGTCCCCGGCTCCTACCGACTCGCCTGATCGCCATGACGTCGACGAACGGACTGGATCGGCGCGCGTTCCTGACGCGCGGTGTGGTCGGCGGCTCGCTCCTCGTCGGTGCGACGCGAGCGACCGACGAGAAGAAGCGCCCGGCCCTCGGATCCGCGACCGGCGTCGCGATCGAGCGAGCGCCCGGCGAGCGCCGCGACGTGCGCCGCTCGCTCAAGTGGGGCATGGTCGGCGAGGGCGACTCGGTGCTCGCGAAGTTCAGGATGCTGGCCGAGCTGGGCTACGACGGCGTCGAACTCGACAGCCCGTCGTACGCGGACCTCGACGAGGTCCTGGCGGCGATCGAGGAGACCGGCGTCGTCGTGCCCGGCGTCGTCAATTCGATGCACTGGATCAAGACGCTCGGCGACCGCGACGCGGCGGTGCGCGCGGAGGGCGTGAAGTTCCTCGAGACCGCGCTGCGCGACGCGAAGAAGGTCGGCGCGACGACGGTGCTCCTCGTCCCGGCCGTGGTGGGACCCGACGTCTCGTACCGCGACGCGTGGGAGCGTTCGCAGGCGGAGATCCGACGCGTCCTGCCGCTCGCCGCGGAGCTCGGGGTCACGATCGCGTTCGAGAACGTCTGGAACAACTTCCTGCTGAGTCCGCTCGAGGCGGCGCGCTACGTCGACGAGCTCGAGAGCGAGTGGGTCGGCTGGTACCTCGACATCGGCAACGTCGTGCACTACGGCTGGCCGGAGCACTGGGTCGAGGCGCTGGGCACGCGCATCGTGAAGTGCGACGTGAAGGACTACAGCCGCGGCAAGTGCAACAACGAAGGGTTGTGGCACGGCTTCGACGTCGAGATCGGCGAGGGCGACGCGAACTACCCGCGCGTCATGAAGGCGCTCGACCGCATCGGCTACCGCGGCTGGTTCAGCGCGGAGGTCGGCGGCGGCGGTCGCGACCGACTCGCCGAGGTCCTGCGGCGCATGGACGCCGGGCTGCAGTCCGGGACGTGAAGCGGCGCGCGGTCACGGGCGCGCGCGAACCGCGGGGCGCGCGCGTTCCCGAGGACGACGACGCGCGCCGCCAGCGCATCCTCGCCACGGTCGACTCGATCCCGCCGGGCTCCGTCGCGACCTACGGCCAGGTCGCGGACGAAGCGGGCCTCCCGCGCCGCGCGCGTCTCGTCGGAAAGATCCTCGGCACGCTCCCCGCCCGCACGACCGTCCCCTGGTGGCGCGTCGTCGGAGCGAGCGGCGCGATCAGCCCTCGCGGCGACGGCGAGTCGATGTCGGTGCAGCGCAGGAGGCTCGAACGCGAAGGCGTGCCGTTCCGGGCGAACGTCACCCGCGTGGACCTCGCGGTAAGTCGGTGGGACGGGGTGAGGGTCAGAGCATTTATTCTCGACTGAAGCGGCGTTGCTGACGAACGCGAAGCGCCGGGGACGCTTGGATCGATCGAGAGGCAGGGCGGCAAAGGTGGAGGTTCCGCGGAGGCCTGGGTCGGTGAACGCGGGGAGACGGAATCAGCCAGCGCGCGACCGTTCTCGTCGAGCAGTCCCACCCAGGAAGTACCGAGCTCGCTGCCGCCGCCGACGAGGAGGCAGATCGGTACGCGTCGTGCACGAAGCGGTAACGTAGCCCCGGAAACGGGCTCGAGGATGCCGGGCGCGGTCCCCGTCACGCTGCCGAGGACCACACGAACACCCTCGCCGTGCGATGCGCCGGCCCGAAGGACGAGGGACTGTGAACTCGAGAGGCCCCAACGCGCGATCTGGCGACGATCGCGCATGAGCGGGCGGAGCTCGTGAACCTGGATCGAACCCGGAACGGGAGAGAAACTCCCGATTTGCGCCGGAGACGATTCTCTCGCCCAACGCAAGAACCGAGACGCCGATCCCCGACTGGGAGTGGTCCACGACGTCGCGGCCAACCCTGCGGTCTCCAGCCACTCACCATCGATCGATCGATCGAAGACGGTGACCGCACCGTCGGCGAAGTCCGGGACCGATGCCTTGCTGGCGCCGACGACGAGTCGTTCTCCCTCCAGATCGAGGGAGGATCCAAAAATCGCGGGAGGGGCCGGAACCGCGGGAGCGACGAGCTTCGTCGCTCGGTCCCACGTTCGGACGCAGGAGTCCCGCTCGTAGACGATCACCGACCCTTCGTCCGGAGACGCCGAAATGGTCGAGCGGCGCGGCGACGGCGATCCGATCACCGTCGATCGCGACTTCTTCCCCGAAGCGGTCCCCTCGGTGTCGACGAGCCTCGATACGTGCCGTTTGTTTCCACTCGCCGAGCAGGAACTCGAACACGTACACCGCACCCGCCGTGACCAGGTCGAACGAGTCGTGACCTGCGCGCCGACCACGACTCGGCCCCCGTCGGTCGTGATGCAACGCCCGAAGAAGTCGTTGAACTGCGGATCGAGGCGAAGGACCCGCTGCGAGAACTCCCACGATCCCCCGGACCCGCGGCGGAAGACGAGGACGCTTCAATGTTGGACCGTCGTACCGGGGACAGGGAGCCCAGGATCGACGTCGGCATTGACGAAGAGATGGTCCTCCAGCACGCGAGTACCGTCGAAGTGTTGGTTCTTGGCCGGGAAGGGATGGAGTCGAGGATCTGCACCTCCTCCCAGGCCCCATTGGATCCGCGCTCGAACACGTACACGCGCCCTACGCCGTACTCGCCGACGAATCGGTACGAGGCCCCTACGAAGAGCGTGTCGCTGTTGGTCGCGACGTCCGAGCCGAAGATGTCTCCCGACAGACCGTCGGACGCGACGAGTTTCTGATCTCGCTGAGGCTGCCGTCGCTCTCCCACTGGAGGACACGAACGGAGCCGCGGTCGACTTCGGGCGCATCGTCGATCCCGGCAGCCGTGCGAACAGGAGGTCATCGCTCGCGCGATCGAGCAGCGAACCTCCGGGCGCCGGTGCTGTCGGAGGCGACGAACTGGCTGTCCTCCGCGATGAACTGAGCGCGAAGGGACGATGCGAAGAAGAGTGCGACGATGATGGCAGCGGCGCCGCGCTCGACGACGAAGCGGAGATCGAAGCTCATGGCACGAGTTCGCACTCAGCCGCGTTTCGTCACCGCTGACTTGGAAGGTCAAGGGATCGACCAGCAGTGCCGCGTGGCGGAGCACGAGTCCTACGTAGCTCGGCGCGAGTCCGGAGGGGGCCAGAAGACGGAATCACTCCCGGCCATCTGCGTCCAGTGAACCGATCCAGGGATACACGAGGTTGCCCCCTCCGCTCATGACGACGAGATCGGTGTAGGGGTCCCAGGTCAGTGGCACGTCGACGCCGAAGAGCGAGGTGGGGCCGGAGCCGGACGCCGAACCGAGGACGACGAAGTACTCGTCCGCGTGATCGGCTCCGGCGCGATCGCAAGGCTGTGCGGGTGCGGCAGCGCGATCGAGACCAGCGGCGGCCCGTGGAAGAGCGGGCCGTCCCCGAACACGAGGACACGGCCTGCGAGCTCCTTCGAGACCGAGCAGGAAGCCGTCGTCGGTGAGTCGCACCGCACCGGTGCCGGGCGTCGTCGTGAAGCGTGCGGTGTCGGCGACGGCACGGACGAGTCGGCCCACGTTTCGTCGTCGTCGGTCCGAAACAGATCCGCAGAGCCTCGGCCGTTGCTGTCGATCGTCCTGTTCCACTCGCCGAGCGACGCGACGAGCAGTCGATCCCCTTGCAAGTCGACGCGTGCTCCGAAGTGGATCGAGAGGTCTGGGTCGGGCGGCCGAGGACCTCCGCGAGGTTCAGGTGTCGCCTGGACCGCGGCGCCAGTCGAGGAACGACGCCGGAGCGGAAGGCTCCGAAGCGAATGGACGACTGGTTCGGGAGCGAGATGACCGCCTCGATCGCTGCCTTCTAGGTCGACGCGGGCGCCACGGTAGGTGACCGAGCCCAGCGACGGCTCGACGAGTTCCTGGTGGTGCACCCAGCCGAGCACGGGATCGCGCCGGTACAGGTGAGCTGCTCCGTTGTTCGGGGATCCGATCGTGCTGCGGTCGGAGGTGACGAGCACCCACTCGTTCCACGCAGCGACGTCGGTGCCGAACTCGACGTCGTTCGAGGTCGGAGGATCGCCCTCGTCGCCACCGTCCAGTCCTGGCCCTCGCCGCCACGCTCGAACACCCAGACCTCGCCGCGGTGCACGGGGTCGCTCAGCGAATCACCTGCGGCTCCGGCCGCCGCCGTCTGCTCCCGATCGACACGCATGTCCCGAACCCGTCGAGGGCACCGTTCGACACACGCTCGAAGACACCGCGCCCCACGAAACCGAGAACGGGATCGCGGTCGAAGAACTGTACGGCCCCACCCTTCCAGGCCAGGTTCGAGGCGGCACGCGTCCCGCCGACGACCACGGCGCGGCCCGAAACGCCGAGTGAGGAGCCGAAAACCTCCGGGCTACCTCCACTTCGGCGTGGACGAACTCGCATGAACCGTCTGGGAGTCGGCGGTGCACGCTGACGTAGCCGACGAATGCCGGGAGCACCGGGAGCACCTTGTTCGGCATGCCGACGAGCAGGAGTTCGTCGAGCACGACGGCGTCCGTGCCGAACCGGAACGGGGAGTTGAACTCCCGAGGTTGGTCTTCGGCAGCACGGTGACGTCCTCGTTCGCGCCGTCGAAGACCCGAGCATCGACGTCCGGGGTCAGAAGGAGGCGACGACCGCCGTTGCGACAGGGACGGAGCGGAGTCTCCACCGGCGCAGCAAGAGCGCGAACCTCATTGCACCAGCTCCACCCGCGCAGCTCCACTCACATAGGCGGGCAGTAGCGTCGTCGCGTCCAATGAAGTACGCGTGGTGGAGTCGCAGCCCTATCACGCTCGGCGGGAGTCCCTCGGGGAGCTCGAAGTAGACGTTCGCGTGTCCGTTCTGGTTCAGTTTTCCGAGCCACGGAGTCACGGTGTACGAGCTTCCGACGGTGTAGTTGTTCTGCATGTACGCGTCGAGGACGAGCGGGACACGAGGTCGCTCCCCGGCAGTGGAGGCCGGGGCTCGTCCCGGAGGCACTCCCGAGCATCACGTACCAGTTCCGCCTGCTCGCGCGGAGCACGGAGCATGAGCTTCTGCTCGCCTCCCGAGGGAACGGAGACCCCTGACGGCGTCATGGCGCAGATCGCCGATGCGGAACACGGCGACGTTTCCCTGTCCAGAGCCTGGGCGACGAAGCCGGCGACCGCCGTGTCGCCCGAGCAGCGAAACTTGTCGGCGATCGTCTGTCCGGGAACGTCATCGAGGTCGAGCTCGGCGGACTTCAGCCATCCCGTCCCCTCGAACAGGTCGTAGACGAACATGACGCTCTTCTTGGTGCCGGTGTTCGTCGGGCGATCCGACGACGAGTCTCCTCGCGGCATACTCGAGTGTCGGCGCCGAAGCGCATCGTCGTCGTGCCCGCTGCCAACGTCTGGGTCCTCGTGTAGGTCCCATCGATGCCTTCGGACGAAGACGTCGACGACGCCGCCGCTGGAATCGCCGAGGAACACGATCGAACCATCAGGTTCCATGTCGACGTCGCCACCGTAGTTCGGAGGCGTACCCGTCGCCGAACTCGACTGGAACGTCGCGACGAGGTTCCACTCTGGACCTGCGCGCTCGAGGAGGCTCGCGCTCTTGCCTCCACCGACCAGGAGCCGGTCACCGTGGACGACGACTCCGCGCCCGGATCCCCACGTCCCGGCAGGCACCGACGCGATCTGCTTCCAAGTGTCGTCCGCCGCCGACTCGAACACGTCGATCCGAGGGGGAAGGTCGGCGCTGACGTACATCCGGTCGCGGTCGAATCGGACAGCGGTCCCGAAACGGTCGTTCTCGCCGAGCCCCGAGGGTCGGACCACGGCGACCTCGGGCCAGGAGCCGTCCGGCGAGCGCCGATGCAGGTGGACGGCGCCGCGAGCCGCCCCATCGACCTTCTCGCGCGTAGCTGTGATGGCGAGTAGGTCGCCGAGAATCTCGAGCTCGTAGCCCCAGTCGTCGGAGGGAGCGGTAGCTGGCGCCGCGATCTCGTGCACGACGACGAAGTCTCCGGAAGGAACTCGCTCGAGGAGGCGGACCGGGCCCTGGTCGAAGGACGACACGGCGAGTCGGTCGCCATCGAGAGCTACGGTGAACCCGTAGTCGTCCGCACCGTCCGGTGCGACCAGAACCTGGTCCGCCTCGATGACCTGTGCTCGGGCCGCGGTCGCGACCCCCTCGGCCACGGCGATGTGCAGCGCCAGGAGGAGGATCAGATGTGCTCTGTGCATGGGACTCGTACGCTCGATGTCAGAGTTCGATCCGGACGGTGACGGGGTCGCTGGTGATCACCTCGAACGTCTCGGGGTGGACTGCGACGAATGCATGGTGGACCTCGAGACCGTCGAATGCGGCGGGGAGTCCAGGTGGTAGTACGAAGGACGCGTTGCGCTCACCCCGCGACTTCAGCACGTCGAAAGCGTCGTCCACCGGGGCGAGGTGCATCAGCGTCAACTGCGTGTACGCGTCGAACACCAAAGGAACCTCGACGACACCGCCAAGAGGAGTGGCGGGCGCCGTGCCCGTCACGGAACCCAGGACGAGGTACGGGGCGCCGGCGAACTCCCTCCCTGCGCGCAGGAGCAGTGGTTGCTCGTCGTGGAGGGGCGTGACGGTCGCACGTCCGCGGTAGAACGTCGCTCGCCGGTGCACGAGGATCGCGCCTTCGGCGGTGCCGACGTCGTCCGCGTATGGCGAGCCGACGACGAAGAGCTCCGGCTGGAGCGCGACCGACAACCCGGTCTGACCGTCGACGATGCTGCTCGAGCGTGTTGCGACCGACTCGTACCAGCTTCCCGAATCGTCGCGGAGATAGAGGACAGCTGTACCGTCGATCTGCGTCGGGTCACTCGTCGTCGGGTTGCCGGGCGCACCGATCAAGAGCGCACTACCCTCGAGATCGAGAGCGGTCCCGAAGTTCTGCCACGAGTCCGAGAACTTCGGCGAGAGCGTCGCGACGGGTTTCCACGTTCCCGAGGGATTGCGCTCATGGACGACGACGCGATCGGAACCTGCGCGCCGACGGCGAGCAGGCCGTCCTCGACGGCGATCGATGTCCTGAAATGGCCATCGTCCTGCACACTCGGATCGGTGAGCGGCGGCGATGCGATCCAGGAGCCGCCCGCGCCACGCTCGAAGACCTCGACCGCGCCGGCCTCTTCCTGGGTCGAGACGGTCCTACGGATTGCGCCTATTGCGACGGTCTGACCGTCGTACGCGACCTCCCCACCGAACGCCTCGTTCTGAGGGGTCGAGTGAGGGACGAGCTCTGCCGCGACGGACCACTGGCCGAGTCCGTCGCGCTCCACGACGAAGGCCGAACCCGCGTTGAAGTAGGTCACCGGCTGCCCGTTCGCTCCGATCACGACCCTGGTGCGGTTCGGGGCGCCGACGACGAGAACGTCACCCACGAGGGCGAGACGCGCCGAACCAAGGCGACCCATCGGCCGTGACGACGGGGTCGGGACTGTCGACGCGGGCGACCTGGAACCAGGTTCCCGCTCCGTCGAACTCGTAGAGGTAGACGGCCCCCGAGTCGAGGCCGTTCGCATCGCTCCGGAGCGCAGAAACGGCCAGCCGTCCGCCATCGATCGCAACTGCGGTCCCGAACGCGTCGAAGAGCGCCAGTCGCTCGGAGCGAGGCGTTGCACGAAGCTCCACGCCACCCGAATCACGGTGGAAGACCTCAGCGCTGCCGGTCTCGAAAGGCGACGCGTAGCGCGTTCCAACGACCATCCAGTCGCCTGCCCACCGCGAGCGCCGCGCCGAAGAGCGTCGTCATCGCCGGGTCGGAGGGGAGGATCCGCGCGTCCTCGATCGCGGCCTGGGCGTGCACGAGCGCCCCATGCGCCGAGGCTACGAGGATCGAGAGCGCGGCACGACGGATGCGGCTCATGGGAGGAGCTCGAGTGAGGTGGGGTTGCTGACCGTCACGCTCCAGTCGCTCGGTCGGAATGCGACGAAGGCGCCGCAGGACGAGGCCCGCGAGGGAAGGGCTCGTCCCGTTCGGGACGATGACCCGTTCGCTGGCTCTGCCGCTGGGTCCGGAGGATTCCGCGACCTCCGAAGTGGAACGGGCCATGACCCACGAGCGTCGTCGGTGTACGCGTCGTACACGAGCGGGACGACCGATCCGCCGCCGAGGTCGATGCCCGAGAGACACCTGACGCAGAACCGACGAGCAGCCAGAACGAGCCGCCGAACTCGGGCTCGGCCACCAATTCGAGAGCTTGCTCGCCGAAGAGTTGTATCGACACGGATTCTTCGCTGCGATGAAGTGTCGCTCGAGCGAGGACGACCGCAGCTGAGCCCCTGAGGGGCGCGCGTAGCTGGACACGAGCACGCCGCCATCGGCTTCGAGCACGAGGCCGAACGCGTTGAACTCGGGCGACTCGAAACTACGAATCTCGTCGACGAACTCCCATTCGTAGGGCCCGACACGCTGGTGGACCTGGACTCGGCCCAGCTGCGCTCCGAACTGGTCGAGGCGGATTCCGTGGACATAGACGCGGTCGCCGTCCACGTCGACGACAGCGCCGTTGTTCGCGCGCGGGGAAGGAGGCGCGAGATCCTGGACCAACTCCCAGTCCTCGTCGGCCTCGCGCTCGAGGAGCACGACGTCTCCGCTCGTTCCGTAGGTGATCACGAGCACGCCTCCGTCGGCGTCGAAAGCCGTAGGCTTCGACGAGATTCCGAACAGCGCGCTTCCGTCGACGGTTCGATGGACGACCCAATCGCCGTGACCGTCGCGTCGAAGCTCCTGAAGCTCCTTCTGATTGATCGGGAGCGCGAAGATCGATCCGCCGTCGACTCGCGGACCGGGCGCTGCGACGTGCGTGAGGTCGAGAGAAGCGTCGAACGACCACTCACCGCTCGACGAACGCGTCAGCACGACGCGGTCGACGAGCATGAGGTCACCCTCGACGTCGATGCGCGTCCCGAAGAGCGAGTTCGGGACTTCCACGGGACGCGGGACGACCGACGAGATGCCCCACGTCCTGTCCGCGGACGAGCGCTGGAAGACGCAGACGACTCCCGCCTTCGTCGCTCCCGGCGCGAACACCGACGGATCGCACACGTAGAGGAACCCGCCGTCGTAGTCGATGGCCTGACCGAATTCCGACGAGCCGGAGAGTGAAGGAACGAGGTCGGTGTCGACGGCCCACTCGTCGTGGCCCGAGCGCGAGAACACGCGCACGCGGGGGCTGTTCCTCGGGCCGCGAGTCCGAACGAATACGAGCCCGTCGGTGCCGCCCGATGCGACCCGGCTACCGAACTCCGTGAAGATCTCGCCGGGCGCGGGGACCAACAACGTGTCGGGCACCTGCGTCTGCGCGCGCACCGCAGGCCCGACGGTGAATGCGATCGTGAGGGCGACCGCGAACCTGGTGGACCACATCGCAGGATCAGTTGGTGAGTGTGACCGTGACTGCGTCGGTCGCAAGGACCGGCGCGAGATCGGGCAACGTGAAGATGATGCAGGCGTGTGTCACGCTCACGCCCGCGAACGAGGCGCTCGTTCCGGGCGGCAAGGTGAAACGCGACTGGCCGCGACCCCACGGATCGAGGACGCCGAACCATGGTGAGACGAGCCCAGCTCCGGTCGCGCCGACCAACAGATTCGCGTACGCGTCGACATTGATCGGCACCGCGAGTCCGAAGTGCGGGTCGACGAAGCCGGGGCTCGATCCAGAGAGACTGCCGAGGACGACGAACAGCGACCCTCCGTGCTCAGGGCCGACACGGACCGAGAGATCTTGGGTGCCGCCGACAGCGAGCGAGATCTCGTTCGAACCGTGGAGAAGGTCCCGGAGACCGTACTCGCGGACGAGTCCGGCGTTGCCCGCCAACGAGTCGTCACCCGAGGCCCCGACGAGGACGCGGCCCTCGGCGAGTGCAACGTCCGACCCGAGAGAGGTGGAGCCGGGCGTACCGTCCGCCGAGAGGAGACCGATCTCGAACCACGAGCCCGCAGCGGTACGCCGCCAGATGTGTGCGGCGCCGGAGTTGGCGCCGTAGAGTTCGTCCGTCGATGCACCCGCTACCAGCGTGTCGCCGAAGAAGTCGATGCGCTCGCCGAGCGACCGTTTGCCGAGCGCGGAGACCAGTTTGGTCTCCGCCGCCCAGAGACCGTTGGGGAGACGGCGAAAGACGTAGACGGAACCGGAGATCGCCTGGTCGAGGTCCGTCGGGTAGCCGACGAACGCGAGATCACCGCGGATCTCCACGTCTGAACCGAAGCTCGTGAAGAGGACGTACGGGATGCCGACGGGGAAGAGCCTCGCGACCTCGATCCAGGTGCCTGACTTGTCTTTCGAAGATCTGACCGTGCAGGTGTCGTTGCGATCGAGTCCGCCCAGGATCGCGCGATCGCCGTCGAGCGAGATGCTGCCGCCGATATGTCGCGTGGTTCGCGGATCGGCACTGACCAGTTTCGCCGCGAATCCAGCTCCCGCCGGGCGTGCGCTCGAACACGTACCCCGATCCGTCGTCGAAACCACCCTCGTCGTCGAACATCGCTCCGACGACGATGCGGTCGCCCGGCACGTCGACGGCGGAACCGAATCGGTCGTTGCCGAGCCCGTCGGGAGCGGTGAGCGTCGCGACCTGTGTCCATGCGCCCCCCAGTTGGCGTTCGAACACGTAGACCGCCCCGGCGTCGAGCGCGATCACATCGTCCGTCGAGTTACCGAGTACGACGACATCGCCCGAGACGGCCACGGAGGTGACACGCCCACCGACGGCGCCAGCTCCCGGCACGAGCTTCTGCGTCTGGGCCCACGTCCCGTTCGGCAGTCGGTCGAAGACGTACGCTGCCCCACCGTCGGTCGACCAAGAGTCGTCGCCCGACGCGCACACCACGAGGCGATCGCCGTCCGTATCGATCGCTGAGCCGAAGGCGTCCGACGGATCAGGATCTGCAGCACCGAGGGTTCGATCCTCGACGACGAGTTGAGCGTGTGCGTCGGTCGGCACCGTTGTGACGAGGAGCACAAGAAGCACAAGGAATGCTGTCAGGCGCAAGGTGCGTCCAGGGCAGGAACAAGGGTTTCGACGGTGCGGTGGGGCCTGCTGCTTCCATGCTAGCGTCGGCCCCGATATGCGCTGGTCGATCCGGATGGATGCGATGATCCCCCAAGTCCCGAGGGTCTGGAGGCGTTCGAGGCACTCCCACGAACCCTGAACCGATCGGTCGACATGAAGAGACTTCGATTGGGGGCGTCGTCCATCACCGTCGCGACCCTCGTCCTGTCCGGTGCGGTCCTCGCCACCGCCCGCCCCGATCCCGAGCAGGACTTCGTTGCTCCCGGGGCACCTGCGATCCGGGCGCGCGTGGTGCTCGGCGACGAGATCTACGACCTCCCGCTCGACGGCTCGGTCGTGACGACTTCCGACGGGCGCCCCCTCTCGGCCGTCGAGCTCCCGACCAAGCTCGCCTCGTTCCCCGGCGCGTTCTCCTTCGAGTACCCGAAGGAGTGGTCGTTCTCGGGCGCGGTCGGGTCGCCCGAGACCCTGTGCGGATGGTGGTCGGTGATCGGGGACCACGCCATGGTCCACCTCCAGCGCCACGGCGAGGACGCGCTCGCGATCCGAGACTCCTACGCCGACAATATGGTGAAGGGCGGCGGGACGAACCGGCGGCCGTGCAGCGCGACGCTGGGCGGGCGCGTGCTCGAGGGGCTCGCGGTCGACGGCGTCTCGTTCTCGGTCGGCCCCTACCCGCAAGTGCGCTACTCGCAGGAGATCTACGGCTTCCGGGCGAGCGACGGCGCAGCGTGGCTGCTCGTGATCCAGACCCCGGACCTGCCCGAGTCCGCGTTCCCCGCCGAGGCGAGCGACGGCCTCGTCATCCTCCTCGACGACGGCCGATCCTCCCGATCCCGCCCCACCGCCGCGGCCGCTCGAGAGGGACTCGCGACCTTCCGCGCGACCTTCGCCTGGGCGCGGTGACTGGGGGCGAACCGAACCGGCGAACCGAACCTGGTTCGCTTGACCGGAACCGGAGCCGCCACCGAGGGTTCGCCCGACGCTCGCCGCCCCCGAAGCCCCTCCCAGCGCCCCTCGGAGGGGGCGGCGACCTGGAACCGGCCAAACGAACCAGGTTCGATCGGACCAGGTTCCGCGCCGATCCGGACCGGTCCTGGTCGAACGAACCAGGTTCGGTTGGGGCGAGCGAGGCTCCTCGGGCATCCTCGGCGGCATGGGGTCGGAGCGGGTCGAGCCTCGCCGGCGGGGCGGGTGGCGGCGGTGGGTGCGGGTCGTGGTCCTCGCGAGCGCGGCGGGCGCCCTCGTGCTCGCGGCCTGCGACCTCGCGGTGGCGCTCTCCGGTCGGGTCTACGACGACCCGGCGGCGGTCCCCCACCGGCGCGTCGCGCTCGTGCTCGGCACGAATCCGCTCCACGAGGGGCGGCCCAACCGCTTCTACCGCACCCGCATCGAGGCGGCGGCGGAGCTCTACCGCGCGGGCGCGGTCGACGGGATCCTCGTCAGCGGCGACAACGGCACGCCGGACTACAACGAGCCCGAGCAGATGCGCGACGACCTCGTCGCGCTCGGCGTCCCCGCGGAGTTCGTGACCTGCGACTACGCGGGGTTCCGCACGCTGGACTCGGTCGTGCGGGCCCAGGAGGTCTTCGGCCTCGACGCCTTCACCGTGGTCTCGCAGCCGTTCCACGCGGAGCGAGCGGTGTTCCTCGCCCGCAGCCGCGGCATCGACGCCGTCGGCTTCGGAGCCGCCGACCCGGCCCTGCGCTCGTGGCTCAAGGTCCGGGCGCGCGAGGTCCTCGCGCGCACGCTCGCCGTCGGCGACGTGCTGTTCGGGACCGAGCCCCGCTTCCTCGGCCCGCCGGTCCCGGTCGCGAGCCGCCCGCTCTGACCCGCCGCGACGGCGGCTCGACCTCCGATCGCAGCCGCCCGGCGATCGCTTTCGCGGAGAGGGTGTGTGATCTCGCCGCCCGACCGTGAACAATCCGCGCCATGCGAATCGCCGTGCTGAAGGAGACGGCCTCGGGCGAGGACCGCGTGGCCCTGGTGCCCGAGTCCGTGGGCCGTCTGGTCAAGAAGGGAGCCGAGGTCGCGGTCGAACGCGGCGCCGGTGTGCGCGCGGGCTTCCCCGACGCGACGTACGAAGCGGCGGGCGCCGTGCTCGCGGGCTCCGCGAGCGAGGCGCTCGACGGCGCGACCGTCGTGCTCAAGGTGCAGCGCCCCGACCGCGACGAGGCCGAGACGTTGCCCGCGAAGTCGGTGCTCGTGTGCATGCTGCCGATGCCGAACAGCGCGGAGCTGCTCGACGCGCTCGCGAAGCGCGACGTCACCGCGCTCGGACTCGAACGCGTGCCGCGCATCACGCGCGCGCAGTCCATGGACATCCTGAGCTCGCAGGCGACGGTCGCCGGCTACAAGGCGGTGCTCATGGGAGCTGCCGCGATGCCGCGCCTTCTCCCGATGCTCACGACCGCCGCGGGTTCGCTCACGCCGGGCAAGGCCTTCATCGTCGGCGCCGGTGTCGCGGGTCTCCAGGCGATCGCGACGGCGCGCCGACTCGGCGCGGTCGTGTCGGCCTTCGACGTCCGTCCCGCGGTGAAGGAGCAGGTGGAGTCGCTCGGCGCGAGCTTCGTCGCGTCGGACGCCGTCGGCGCGGGCGCCGAGGGCAAGGGCGGCTACGCGCGCGAACAGACCGCCGAGGAACGTGCGGCGACGCAGAAGGCGCTCGCCGACCACGTCGCGAACATGGACCTCGTCATCACGACGGCGGCGGTCCCTGGCAAGAAGGCTCCCGAGATCATCACGGCCGCGATGGTGGCGTCGATGAAGCCCGGCAGCGTGATCGTCGACCTCGCCGCCGAGACCGGCGGCAACTGCGCGCTGACGAAGGCCGGCGAGACCGTCCTCACCGAGAACGGCGTGAAGATCGTCGGACCGGTGAACCTGCCGGCCACCATGCCGCTGCACGCGAGCCAGATGTACAGCCGCAACGTGCTGACCTTCCTCCAGCACGTCATGGACGACGAGAAGGGGCTCGTGATCGACCTCGAGGACGAGATCACCGGCCCGATGTGCATGGTCCACGGCGGCACCGTCCGCACCTGATCCGCGAAAGACGACGAATCCATGGGTACCGAAACGCTGATCATCGCGATCGTGATCTTCACCCTCGCCACCTTCCTCGGTGTCGAGCTCATCGGTCGCGTCCCACCGACCCTGCACACGCCGCTCATGTCCGGAGCGAACGCGGTGTCCGGGATCACCGTGGTCGGCGCGCTGCTGATCGCGGGAGCGTCGCACGAGGGCGAGTCGTCCTGGGTCATCACGGCGCTCGGCTTCGTCGCGATCGTGCTCGCGATGATGAACGTCGTCGGCGGCTACGCCGTCACCGACCGCATGCTCGGGATGTTCAAGAAGAAGCCGGGAGAGTCGAAGTGATCCCCCACGCACTCACCCAGCTCCTCTATCTCGCCGCGGCGGTCCTGTTCATCCTGGGCCTCAAGCGGCTCGGGAGCCCGGCCACCGCGCGCCAGGGCAACTTCCTCTCGGGCGTCGGCATGGCGCTCGCGATCGTCGTCACGCTCCTCGACAAGGAGATCGTGTCGTTCGGCGTGATCGCGGCCGGCATGCTCGTCGGCGGCGGCCTCGGCCTCTGGCAGGCGAAGGCCGTCAAGATGACGTCGATGCCGCAGATGGTCGCGCTGCTCAACGGCTTCGGCGGCGGAGCGTCGATGACCGTCGGTGCGGCGGAGTTCGTGATGCGCTACCAGGCGCACGAGACGATCCCGACCTCGACCGGCGTCGTGATGCAGCTCAGCCTGATCATCGGCGCCGTCACGCTCACCGGCAGCGTGATCGCGTTCGCCAAGCTGCAGGAGCTGATGAGCGGCAAGCCCATCACCTTCGGCGGCCAGAACGTGTTCAACCTCGTCGTCGCGGTCGCGCTGCTCGGCCTCGCCGGTTGGCAGGTCTCGAGCACGGAGGCGATGCTCGTCCCGTTCCTCGCGCTGCTCGCGGTCGCGCTCGTCCTCGGGGTCCTGCTCGTCATCCCCATCGGCGGCGCGGACATGCCGGTCGTGATCTCGCTGCTCAACTCGTACTCGGGCATCGCGGCGGCGATGACGGGCTTCGTCATCGACAACGAGGTCCTCATCATCGCGGGCGCCCTGGTCGGTTCGTCGGGCATCATCCTGAGCTCCATCATGTGCAAGGCCATGAACCGCTCGCTCGGCAACGTGCTCTTCGGCGCGTTCGGTGCAGGCGGCGGCACGGCCACGGCCGGCGGCGGCGCCGACACGTCGGACAAGGTCGTCAAGCAGATCGACGCGGAGTCCTTCGCCATCCAGCTCGCCTACGCGCAGAAGGTCATCGTCGTGCCGGGCTACGGCATGGCGGTCGCGCAGGCGCAGCACCAGGTGCGCGAGCTCGCCGACCTGATCGAGAAGCGCAGCGGCACCGTGAAGTACGCGATCCACCCCGTCGCGGGGCGCATGCCGGGGCACATGAACGTGCTGCTCGCGGAGGCGAACGTCCCGTACGACCGTCTCTACGAGATGGACGACATCAACGACGAGTTCGAGGACACCGACGTGTGCCTCGTGATCGGCGCGAACGACGTCGTCAACCCGGCGGCTCGCCACGACACGAGCAGCCCGATCTACGGCATGCCGATCATCAACGCGGACAAGGCGAAGATGACCGTCGTGATGAAGCGCGGCATGTCGGCGGGTTTCGCGGGCATCGAGAACGAGCTCTTCTTCGCGCCGCGGACGTACATGCTGTTCGGTGATGCGAAGGCGAGCCTCCAGACGCTGATCTCCGAGGTGAAGCAGGCCTGAGGGGCGGCGCCGGAACGAGGCTTCACAGGGAGCCGGGAGAGAACACAGAGACCACACAATTGCTGTTGTTGGGTGGTCTCCTGTGTCCCCCCCTGGCTCCCTGTGAATCTCGTGCGGCCGAAGGCCGCACTTCAGCAAGCGCGACGGTTCGCGCGCACGGAACGCATGCAGCGCTACCCCGTCCCCTGCACCCCACCGTTCTACGCACGGGGCGGACACGCGCAGACGGTGCTCGGGCACGTGCTGTTGTGCAGTGCGCCGCGGATCGGCGAGGTCGCGGGCTGGCGCGCATCGAGGTCGCGCTCGACGACGGCGATCGCCTCGTCGTCGTGACGGAACCGGGGACGAGCGGCGTCCGCGTGCTGATCTTCCACGGTCTGTCGGGCGACTGCGACGCGGGCTACGTGCGCGACGCGGCGGCGGTCGCACGAGCGCGCGGCCACTCGATCTGGGCGGTGAACCATCGAGGCTGTGGCGAGGGACGCGGGCTCGCGCGAGGCACGTACCACTCGGGTCGCTGGGACGACATGGCGGCGGTGCTCGCGGCGAGCCGGGCGCGCGACCCGCGGGTCCCGTGCGTCGTCGTCGGCTTCTCGCTGAGCGGGAACATCGCGCTGCTCCTCGCCGGCGCGCACCGCGAGCACCTGCCCGACGCGATCGTCGCGCTGAATCCGCCCGTCACCTCGCGAGCACGTCGGCGCTCGTCTCGCAGGGCTTCTCGCGCCGGGTCTACGACCTGCAAGCCAGCGGCGGCTCGTGCGCGAGATCCGCCGGCGCGAGCGGGCGGGCCTGCTCGAGGGCCGGCGCGAGATCCCGATCCTCGCGAAGATGCGCGACCTCGACGAGCGCGTGACCGCGCCGCTCTGCGGCTTCACGGGCGCCGACGACTACTACGAGCGCTGCTCCGCGCTCCCCCACCTCGACGGCGTCGGTGCCCGACGGTGATCGTGACGTCGGACGACGACCCCTTCGTCGACGCGAGCGTCTACGACGGCGCCGCACTCTCTCCGCGGATCCACCTGCACCGCGAGCCCGTGGGCGGGCACCTGGGCTACGTCGCGTCGGACGGCCTGCTCCCGCGGAGCTGGTCGATCGGGTGCCCGGCACCACCGGGACGAGTCGTCGGAGCGCCCGGGTTGAGTGACCCACCGAACGAACCGTGTTCGTTCGGCTCGTTCTCTCCACCGAACGAACCTGGTTCGTTCGGCTCGTTCTCCCACCGAACGAACCTGGTTCGTTCGACCGGCCCTCGCCGTGGAAGCCGTGGAATCCGCGCCACGGACTCCGGAGCCCTCGTCGCGCGTCGTGTCGGCAGTCGCGCGCGCGCGGACGCCGCGGGGCTCGCCGGGTTGCGAGTTCGATCGAAGGAACGGTCGAGCGGGGCCGAGAAGGTCGAACGAACCAGGTTCGGTCGGTCTGGTCTTGGTCAAGCGAACCAGGTTCAGTTGGTCTTGTCGGTCTGGTCTTGGTCAAACGAACCAGGTTCAGTTGGTCTGTTCGGTCGGTCTTGGTCGAACGAACCAGGTTCGGTCGGCCTCGCCCCGGCCCCCGCCCGCGGTCCGCTCAGCCCGCACCGACGGACTCGGGGCGACCGCTCGCGAGGCTCCGCGCCTCGGCTTCGAGGGTGCGCGTGACGGCGACGGCGTCGTCGAGCGATCCGTCGAGCCGCGGGTCGGTCCGGGCCTTGGCGAGGGACTGCACGAGGTGTCGGATCTCGTGTTCGTAGCCGGTCCCGAGCCGCATCGGCAGGACGCGCGGGGCCTCGCCGCGGCGCGTCTCGACGAGCGGGTTCGCCGCGTTGCTGTCGAAGACCACGGCGCCGCGCTCGAACACGGCCTGGTAGCCCATGTGGAACGGGAAGTCGGCCGGCAGGTCCCAGCCGCCCTCCGCCGTCACCGCCAGCTCCGGTCGACCCTCGAAGCGGTACTGCGTGAACACGTGCTCGCGCGTACCGACGCTCGTCACCGTCGAGGGCGCGCCGAGGATCCAGTGCACGAGGTCGACGTCGTGCACGTGCAGGTCGAACAGCGCGCCGCCGGTCTTCGCCGTGTCGCCGTAGAACGCGGCGCCCCATCCGGGCGCCGGCGAGAGTCGCTTCAGCGCGAGGCTCCTCAGTTCCCCGAGCTCGGCCTTCTCGATGCGTTCGCGCAGATCGTCCCAACCCGGCCAGTGCCGCATGCACATGTTCGGGAAGCACTCCTTGCCCGACGCGTCGCGCGCCGCGACGAGGCGCTCGACCTCGGCGACCGACAGCGCGACCGGCTTCTCGACGAAGACGTGCTTCCCGTTCTCGAGCGCCGCGACGGCGAGGTCGACGTGCGTCGGCGTGTGCGTACAGATCGAGACGAGGTCGACGTCGGCGCGACGCACGAGTTCGTACGGATCGGCGAACGCCTCGACCTCGTCGGGGTCGAACAGCATCTCGCTCGCGCCGCCCGTGTCGATGTTCCCGCCGGAGCCGAGGTCGCCGCGCCGTTTGCTCTCGTTGCGATCCGCCACGGCGGCGACGCGCACCGCGGCGCCCGCGAGCCTCGCCGCGCGATAGCCCTCGAGGTGCGTTCGGCCCATGAAGCCGAGCCCGCAGACGCCGACGCGGAGCGTCACGCGCCGTTCCTCCGGCGGTGCCGCTGCACCAGCTCGCGCGCTCTCTCGACGTCCTGCGTCCGACGCTCGCCGGCTTCGCGCTCGATCACCGTGTCGATCGTCGCGTCGTGCTCCGCCAGCAGGTCGAAGAAGCGGTCCCACGCGACTTCTCCCTCACCCGCGGCGACCTCCGTGCCCCACGTCCCCGGCGTCGCCGTCCGCCGCGCGTCCTTGACGTGCACCTGGAACACGCGCGGGAGCAGCTCGGAGAGCGCCTCGATCGGGTCGCCGGTCCCGTACAGCAGCATGTTCGCGGGGTCGAAGTTCACGCCGACGTCGGTGCGTCCGAGGTCCGCCAGGACCGAGAGCAGGCACGCCGCGCTCTCCTGACCGGTCTCGAGGCCGAGCCGAACGCCGCTCGCCGCGAACACGTCGGCCACCTCGTCGAGGCGATCGAGCAGGACGCGGCGCTCCGGATCGTCCTCGTCCTCGGGCAGGAAACCCGCGTGGAAGGTGACGAGCCCGAGCCCGAGGTCGCGCGCCACCGCGGCGCACTCGCGCGCTCGGGCCGCGTTCGCGTCCCAGTGCTCGCTCGGGCGCAGACCGCCCGTCCGCGCGATCGACGCGAGCGTGCTGTAGTCCTCGCCGATCGTCGAGAACATGCCGGAGACGACGGCGATCCCCGCGTCGTCGAGGATCTCGCGCGTGCGTTCGAGCGCCCACACGCGCTCCTGGATCGGGCCGAGCGCGAGCTGCACCGCGTCGACACCCGCGGCACGACAACGGTCCGCGAGCTGCTTCGGTCCCTCCGGTCGCAGCGACCAGGAGCACACGGCGATTCGTCCGAGCGTCATGGGAGAACTTCCTCCGATGACGCACAGCGTACCGCACGCGCTCTCGCGCCCGTGCGGCGTCAGCCCTTCGCCGAGCGCGTCGAACGGCGAGACGACTTGGCGCGGGGCGGAGACGGACCGCCGTCCAGCGGTGAACGGTCACCCGGGTCGCGGTCGCCGGCCTTGCGGTCGCCCGACGTCGGCGCCGCCACGATCTCGACCTGAGGTGGACCGTTCGTGGCCTGGAACTCGGCGTCCGACGCGAGCTGGACGATCTCCACGACCGTCTTGCAGCCCGCCTTCTTCATCAGGTTCGCCCGGTGCGCCTCGATCGTCTTGACGCTCACGCCCAGCGCTTCACCCATCCTTCGGGGGGAGTAACCCGAGAGGACGTAGCCGAAGACCTGGCGTTCGCGGCGCGACAGACTCTCGACGCGTCGTCGCGCGTCGATCGACCTACGTCGTCGCGGAAGGACCTCGCGGTCGTGTTCGAGCGCGGCGCGGACCGACGAGGCGAGCGAGTGCCCGTCGTCGATGCGCGTGACGACGTCGTGCGCACCGGCGCGCATCAGGGCGACGACGCCCTCGACGGTCGGATGGGAACCGTACGCGACGATCGTCACTGGGCGGGGGCCCCGCGCGATTCGATTCACGACCTCCACGGCTCTCGTGACCGGCACCGTGATGCCGACGAGGAAGCAGTGGGGCTCTGTGAGCGCCGAGAACTCCGCCTTCGAAGTCGTTGCGTTCGAGTCGAACGGCGAGGTGTTCGCGGAGAGCTCGGCGAGGGCGAGGGCGCCGACGATCCGGCGGCCTCGATCGACATCTGGATCCAGAACGGTGATGGGTGCGGTCTTCATTTCCCGGGGGCCGCACGTCGGGTGACTCCGGGCAGTGAACACCCCCATCGACCGACGTCGGTCGCGGGTCGTTCTGGAGTCCCTTGGCGCGAACCGGAGGTTGCGAGCCTTCCTTGACCACCGATCATCCTGCCCGAGTCACCCTCGGAGCGATAGGAGCGAAGGTCTCGAAGCTCCACCGGGGGCAGCATCGGGTTCGTGAGCACCCGAGCAAGGGCTCGATGGACGCCGACCCCGCACCCGAGCCGCGCGACCCAGGGGAGCACCCTGGATCGCACGTAGAATCTCCGAGTCCGGTCGGCGATCCGCGCGAGTCCGCGCGACCGCGTCAGACGAACAGGTCGATCGCGTCGCCCGACCGCTCGACCCGGTAGCGCCGCGCCTTCCGGCAGGGCGCGTTCACGCACGCACCGGTGCGCGGGTCGAACCGGTAGTTGTGCAAGGGGCAGACCAGGAACTTGCCTTCCACCAACGGTCCGTCGCCGATGAAGCCCTCGGCGTGCGGACAACGGTTGTCGACCGCGTGGATCTCGCCGCCGACGTTCACGAGGAGCACGTCGCGCCCGGTCCCCGCGACGGGGTCGCCGACCGACACCTTGTGCGCGCGACCCTCGGGCAACTTCGAGATGCCCTCGATGCGCGTGGGGCGTCCACGGAACAGGTCGAGGAAGCGCTTGAACATGGCGAAGGACGAGGATCCGGACGGGGTGCCGCGGACTTCGGTCCTGCCCACGGCGCACGCCGCGATCCTACCACGCTCCGGGAGGGCGAGTCGTCGACGGGAGTGCGCGGGCGCTGCGGTTCCGCGGGTCCGCGGTTGGTAGTTTGGCCGGCGTGACACGACCCCTCCTCCTGATCGACGTCGTCGGACTCGCGTGGCGCCACGTCGGCGAAGACACCCCGAACCTCGACGCGCTCCGGCGCGCGGGGCACGGAGCTCCCATGACGACGGTGCTGCCGGCGGTCACCTGTTCCGCGCAGGCGACGATGCTGACCGGGCTCGCACCGCGCGATCACGGCATCGTCGGCAACGGCTGGTACTTCGAGGACGTCGGCGAGGTGCTGTTCTGGCGCCAGTCGAACCGCTGCGTCCGCGGCGAGAAGCTCTACGAGACCGCGCGCCGACTCGATCCGTCGTTCACGTGCGCGAAGATGTTCTGGTGGTGGAACATGGGCGCCGACGTCGAGCGCTCGATCACGCCGCGACCGCACTACCCGGCGGACGGTCGGAAGATCCTCGCGGTGTACGGGACGCCGAAGGGCTTCGCGGAGGAGATGGAGTCGACGCTCGGAGCGTTCCCCTTCTTCGACTTCTGGGGTCCGCGTTCGGGGCTCGCGTCGAGCCGTTGGATCGCGGACGCGACGAAGCGCACGCTCGAGCGCGACCGGCCGACGCTCACGCTCTGCTACCTCCCCCACCTCGACTACAACCACCAGCGCTTCGGCGCGGACTCGCCTCAGGGGAAGCGGGCGTTGCGCGAGGTGGACGCCTTGGTGGGCGAACTCGTCGCGACGGCGAGCTCGACGGGGACCGAGGTCATGGTCGTGAGCGAGTACGCGATCACCGACGTCGCCCGCGACGTGCAGGTCAACCGAGCGCTGCGGCGCGCGGGGCTGCTCGAGGTGCGCGAGTCGCCCGTCGGTGACATGCTCGACGTGTTCGCGTCGCGCGCGTTCGCGGTCGCGGACCACCAGATCGCGCACGTCCACGTGAAGCGCCAGGAGGACCTGCGCGACGTGCGCGTGCTGCTCGAGGCGCTCGAAGGGGTCGATTTCGTGCTCGGGGAGGAGGGCAAGCGCGAATTCGGGCTCGACCACTCGCGCGCGGGCGACCTCGTGGCGGTGTCGAAGCCGGACGCCTGGTTCTCCTACTACTACTGGCTGGACGAGGCGAACGCGCCGGACTTCGCGCCGACCGTCGACATCCATCGGAAGCCCGGGTACGACCCGGCCGAGCTCTTCGTGGATCCCGCGATCGCGCTGCCCAAGCTGCGCGTCGCGCGGCGCCTCGCGCAGAAGAAGCTCGGGATGCGCTACCTGATGGACGTCGTGCCGACGAACGCCTCCCTCGTGCGCGGCAGCCACGGCCGCCTCCCCGACACGCCGAGCGACGGTCCGGTCTTCATCTCCTCCCAGCCCGCCTCCACCTTTGGTGAGCTCGGGGAGAGCAGGCAGGTCGAGATGGCGTCGGTGAAGACACGGGCACTCCGCGCGATGGGCTTGCGCGAGCTGAGTCTCACTCACCGAGAGACGTGCGCGCGAGGACGCCGTGCGCGCGATCGCGCATGCGCGGGGAACGCAGCGCGCCACTTCGTGCCGCGCCGTACCGGCCGCGCGATGTTTCATCACGGAAGGAAAGAGAGGAATTGGAGAGGCCATGCGTGGTCCTCTCTTTCCTCGATTCCTCTGTGAGCGAATCCCGGCGCCGCAGGCGCCGTTCGGCAGACCGGACTCGATCAGTTCATCCTCGGCCGCACCGCCAGGTACTGCTTCGGCCAGGGATGCGTGGCGACCTCCATGTCGATCGCTCATCGGACCGTTCTCCCCCCGGAGTCTCGGAACGGGACGCGTCACGGCTCATGCCAGTGCTCCTCCACGGCCGCATGAAGAGGAGTTCGCCAGCGATCGACTCGAGCACGGTGAAGGCCTTCGAGCTGAGATAGGTCCAGCCGTGCTCCCCGGTCGAGGCGACGTCGCGGCCGGCCATTTTCGCGCGCACGAGCCGACGATCGCCGTCGACCAGGCCATCGACGACCTCGCCGCGGAAGAGCCACGCGGTTGGAGTTCGTCCACCGGCAGCTCCAGGGTTCTCACCTCGACGATGGAACTCGGCTCGCCCTCGACGAGCAGGTCGTCGAACAGGAATTCCCGGCTCCTCGGCTCGGTGCTTCCAGTCGAGAGCGGCGGCCCCTTCTCGAACGGCGCGGGCTCGGGTGCAGGCCGACGAGGTCCTGACTCCAGGCAGTCGGGCGACGTCGTCGCGGACGAGCGTCCAGCTCGCGTTCGGACTCATGATCGGCGGGACGTACGGCCCCGTGCGGCCGTAGATCCACCGGTCGTCCTCGGAACGGAAGACGAGGCCGTGGACGAGCGCGCTCCCGTAGTCGCCCCAGAGGCCGCACCTCCGTAGCCCGGACCCAGGTCGCCAGTAGGTGGTGGGTGCGTCGTCGGCGGACTACGAGAACCTCGGCCGCACCGCCAGGTACTGCTTCGGGAAGTGGTGCGTCGGCACCTCCATCTCGATCGCCGCACGCTGCGTCAGGTACGGATCGACGAGGTGCGGACGCGCGAGGCTGGTCGGCTCGGCCGCCGCGGGACCGTGTTCGCGTGGTCGACGCCCTGGATCGCCGACGGACATGACGACGGCTCCGGTCTCCGCCCGGATGCGGTCGGCGAACGGGACCTGGTACATCCGCCCGTAGTTCGGCTTCGACAGCGGCGTGTTGCCGCCCGTGCTCACGTCCACGAAGTCGCAGCCCAGGGCGAGCAGCGCCTTCACCGTCCCGACGGTGTCCTCGATCGTCGTTCCCTCGTCGAGGTCGGGCGAACGCTCCGCCCAGTCCGTCGCGCTGAGGCGCGCACCGACCGGCATGCCCTTCGGCACCGCAGCGCGAACCGCACGGAAGACGCGCAGCGGGAAGCGCATGCGGTTCTCGAGGCTGCCGCCGTACTCGTCGGTTCGCCGGTTCGCGGCCGGCGAGAGGAACGCCGAGAGCAGGTAACCGTGCGCCATGTGCAGCTCGATCAGGTCGAAGCCGGCCTCGACGGACAGCTCCGCCGCGCGCACGAACGCCGCCTCGACGCGGTCCATGTCGGCCGCGTCCATCTCCTTCGGCACGTGCCAACCCGGACCGAACGGCAGCGCCGACGGACCGATCGTCGGCCATGCGTCCGCGCCCGTGAGCGGCGCGTCGCCCTCCCACGGACGGCTGCAGCTCGCCTTGCGGCCGGCGTGCGCCAGTTGGATCCCGATCTTCGAGGCGGAGTGCGTGTGCACGAAGTCGACGACGCGTCGCCAACCGTCGCGGTGCGCGTCGCTCCACATGCCCGCGCAACCCGGCGAGATGCGTCCCGCCGCCTCGACGTTCGTCATCTCCGTCATGACGAGCCCGGCGCCGCCGACCGCGCGCGACCCGAGGTGCACGAGGTGCCACTCGTTCGGGAGACCTTCCGTCGACGAGTACATGCACATCGGCGACACGACGATGCGGTTCGCGAGCTCGACGTCGCGGAGCCGGATCGGCTTGAAGGCCGGCGGCTGGCTCGGACCGTCCGCGTGCCCGCCGCTCGCCCCGTCGCGCCAGAACCACTCGCGCACGCGCGCCACGAGCTCGGGGTCGCGCAGCGCGAGGTTGTCGTACGTGATGCGCTTGCTGCGCGTCATCAGGTCGAACATGAACTGGAGCGGTTCCTCGCGCACGTGCCGCTGCGCCTCCTCGAACCACTCGAGGCTCGTCTGCGCGCTCTTCTGGAGCTTGAGCGTCTCGACGTAGCGCGTCTCCTGGTAGTCCTCGAGCGCGCGTCCCGTCGCGTGGTAGCCGTGGCGCTCGAGCGCCTCGACGAGCGCGATCGCGTCCTCCATCGCGAGCTTCGTCCCCGAACCGATCGAGAAGTGCGCGCTGTGCGCCGCGTCGCCCACGAGCACGACCTTGTCGTCGTGCCAGTGCTCGGCGACGACGTTCGGGAACTGGCGCCAGATCGATCGGTTCGCGAGCAGACGGTGTCCGTCGAGGTACTCGGCGAACGTCCGCTCGCAGTAGGCGACGGTCTCCTCCTCGGTCGCGCGGTCGAGTCCGGCCTTCCGCCACGTGTCCTCGTGGCACTCGACGATCCACGTGCCCAGCATCGTCCCGTCCTCGTGACGTTCGAACGGGTAGGCGTGCACCATGAACAGGCCGTGCTCGTTCTCGTGGAAGACGAAGGTGAACGCCTCCATCGGCTTGGTCGTCCCGAGCCACGCGAAGCGGCACTTGCGCATCTCGACCCGCGGGCGGAAGACGTCGGCGAGCTGCGTCCGCACCGCGCTGTTGATCCCGTCCGCCGCGAGGACCAGGTCGTACGAGTCGCGGATCTCGTCGAGCGTCACCTCCGTCTCGAAGTGCAGCACGACGCCGAGCTCGCGGCAGCGGTTCTGCAGGATGCGCAGGAGTTCGCGCCGCGCGATCCCGACGAAGCCGTGGCCGGTCGAGCGCACGACCTCGCCCTTGTGGTACGTCTCGATGTCCGTCCAGTGCACGAAGCCGTCCGCGATCGCGCGGTACGTCGGCTCGTCGGCGTGCAGGAAGTTGCCGAGCGTCTCGTCCGAGAAGACGACCCCCCAACCGAACGTGTCGTCGGGCCTGTTGCGCTCGAACACCTCGACGTGCGCGTCGGGCACGCGCGACTTGAGGAGGAGGGCGAAGTAGAGGCCGGCGGGACCACCGCCGATGCTGGCGACGCGCATGGGTCGTCTCGGGGGGAGTGGGTCGTGAGGTTCCGGTCCCGTCAGGAGCCGGACGTGATGCGTGCGACGCCGTCGCGACGGGCCGCGTCCGCGACGGCGCGGGCGACGTTCGACGCGACGGAACGGTCGAACGGCGAGGGCAGGATGCGTCGCGGCGCCGGTTCGAGCACGCACGCGACGAGAGCGTCGATCGCGGCGCGCTTCATGCCGGGCGTGAAGCGTGTCGCGCCGACCTCGAGCGCGCCGCGGAACAGTCCGGGGAACGCGAGGACGTTGTTGACCTGGTTCGGGAAGTCGCTGCGTCCCGTGCCGACGACGGCGGCGCCGCCGGCGAGCGCCTCGTCGGGCATGATCTCGGGCTCCGGGTTCGCCATCGCGAGCACGACGGGGTGCTCGCGCATCGTGGCGACGTCGGCGCGCGTCAGCAGCTTGCCGCGACTGACGCCGACGAAGACGTCGGCGCCGCGCAGCGCGTCGCGCAGCGATCCGCGCTCGCCCTCGGGATTGGTGAGGCGCGCGAGCTCCTCCTTCACGGGGTCCTGCCGCTCGCGCCCGGGTGCGACGACGCCGACGGAGTCGACGACGCGGATCGAGCCGGCGGCCTCGTCGCCGCCGTCGGCGCAGGCGAGGACGCGCGCGATCGCGCGACCCGCCGCTCCCGCACCGCTGATGACGACGCGCACGTCGCGGAGCTCGCGGCCGAGGTGGCGCAGCGCGTTGCGCACCGCCGCGACGCACACGATCGCGGTCCCGTGCTGGTCGTCGTGCAGCACCGGGATCCCGAGGTCCTGCAGTCGATCCTCGATCTCGAAGCAGCGCGGCGCCGAGATGTCCTCGAGGTTGATGCCGCCGAACGTCGGTGCGATCGCGCGCACCGCCGCGACGACCGCGTCCGGCTCCCGCACGTCGAGCACGATCGGCACCGCGTCGACACCGGCGAACTCCTTGAACAGGACCGCCTTGCCCTCCATCACGGGCAGCGCCGCCTCCGGACCGAGGTCGCCGAGTCCGAGGATCGCGGAACCGTCGGAGACGACCGCGATGGTGCGGCCCTTCATCGTGAGGTTCCACGCGGACGCGGGATCGCGTCCGATCACCTCGCAGGGCCGCGCGACCCCGGGCGTGTAGGCGAGCGAGAGGGCCTCCTGCGAGTCGACCCGCACGAGCGACCGGACGGCCAGCTTCCCGCGGTACTTCTCGTGCAGCTCGAGCGACTCCTCGTAGACGTCCATCGCGACGCACGATATCCCCGCGGGCTCGCCCGCAGAAGGCGGGGCGGCGTCTTCGGTGTCGCGGCCCGCGCGAGTACCGTGACGGCATGCCGAACGACGTCGCCTCCGCACTCCTCCGTATCGTCGACCGGCTCTCCGCCGAGCTCGCCGAGCTGTCCTTCGGCCCGCCCGTCGCGCACGTCTACGACCCGTCGGACTACGCGCGCGGAGCCGCGGGAGCCTACGTCCGGCGCTTCGCGCGCGCCGGCGTCCCCGCGCTGCTCGTCGGCATGAATCCCGGTCCCTACGGCATGGTGCAGACCGGCGTGCCGTTCGGCGAGGTCGCGGCGGTGCGCGACTGGCTCGGCATCACGAGCGGTGTCGGTCGCCCCGCGTCGGAGCACCCCGCGCGACCCGTCGACGGCTTCGAGTGCACCCGCAGCGAGGTCAGCGGTCGCCGCGTGTGGGGTTGGGCGCAGGAGCGCTTCGGCGAACCCGAGCGCTTCTTCGAACGCTTCTTCGTCTGGAACTACTGCCCGCTCGCGTTCCTCGAGGAGTCCGGGCGCAACCGCACGCCGGACAAGCTGCCGGTCGCGGAGCGCGACGCGCTGTTCGCGGCCTGCGACCGCGCGTTGGCCGGGTTCGTGGAGGTCCTCGACCCGGCGATCGTCGTCGGCGTCGGCCGCTTCGCCCTCGACCGGGTCCGGGCCGCGCTGCCCGAGGGGCACGGTCGGCGGGTCGGGACGGTCCTCCACCCCAGCCCGGCGAGCCCGATCGCGAACCGCGGCTGGGCGCCCCAGGCGGAGAAGCAGCTCGCGGCGCTCGGCATCGACGTCGAGGGCGCTCTCGCCGCCCGCCGCGCGCGCCGCCGCGACGAATCAAACATTTGATTGAAAAGGGCGCCGCGGGCCCATACCGTCCTCGCCCCGTGGACCCGCGCGCCCAGAGAACCCGCGACGCCCTGCTGGAGTCGGCCAAGACGCTCTTCGCCGAGCGCGGCTACGTCGCCGTCGCCACGCGAGAGATCACGGACCGCGCCGGTGTGAACGTCGCGTCGATCGCCTACCACTTCGGCAGCAAGCGCGACCTCTACCTCGCCGCGGTGAAGGATGCGCTGCACCGCCCGGAGGTCACCGGTGCGTGGGACCTGCTGCGCGCCGAGCACCCCGGCAGGAACGAGGCGATCCGCACGTTCGAGGGCTTCGTGCGCGGGATGGTCGAGGGCATGCTCATCGACGAGGAGTTCGGCGCGTGCACCTGCCTGATGCTGCGCGAGGCGCTCCAACCGAGCGAGGCGATCGACGAGGTCGTCGCCGAGATCGTCGCCCCGCGCGAGGAGCTGCTCGTCGGCATCGTGCGCGCCATCGCACCCGCTGCGAGCACGACCGAGGCGCGCCACGCCGCGCGCAGCATCCTCGGCCAGGTCCTGCACCAGCACCTCTTCCGCCACTTCGTCGAACGACTGCAGGGCCGCAAGCACCGCCCCGCGGACGTTCGCGCCATCGCCGACCACGTCGTGCGCTTCTCGCTCCGCGGGATCGGCTGCACGGACGCCGTCATCGACCGCGCGCTGCGCGCCGGTCGGACCCCGAGGAAGTCCTCCTCCCCCACGAAGACATGACTCCCCAGATCCTCCCCTCCGCCCCGAGGACGCTCGCGGCCCTGGCCCTCGCGCTCGGGTCCTTCGTCACCCAGGCCTCCGCACAGGGACCCGGCGGTCCCGCACCCGTCCGCGTCGACGGCGCCTCCGTCGAGAACGTCCAGGAGATGCGCCGCGTCACCGGCGAGATCCGCGCGAAGCAGAGCTCGCTCGTCGCGGTCCGCGAGGGCGGCATCGTCTCCGAGCTGCTCGTCCGCGAGGGCGATCGCGTCGAGGAGGGACAGCCGCTCGCGCGTCTCGACGGCGTTCGCCTCGGGGACGAGCTCGCGGTCCTGCTCGCGCAGCTCGAGGAGTCGCGCGCCGCCGTCGAGGAACAGCGCGCCGTCGTCTCGCAGGCGGAGTTCGACCTCACGACGCTCGAGGAGCTCGCGAAGCGCGACGCCGCCAACCAGAAGGAGCTCGTCGACGCGCGCTCCAGCCTCGCCGTCGAACGCGCGCGGCTCGCGCGCAGCGAACGCGGCGTCACCGTCTTCGAGGCGCGGCGCCAGCAGCTCCAGCAGCGCGTCGCCGACATGGAGCCGCGCGCGCCCTTCTCGGGCGTCGTCGTCGCGCGCCACACCGAGGTCGGCGCGTGGCTCGCGGCCGGTGCCCCGATCGTCCAGCTCGTGTCGGACCGGAGCCTCGAGGTGCGCCTCGACGTGCCGCAGGCCTACTGGTCGCCGCTCGCCGCGTCGCAGGACCCGATCCAGCTCGGCGTCGACGCCGTGGGCTCGCGCACGAGCACGAACTGGCGCATGGTGCCCGCGATCCAGACGGCCGGTCGCACCTTCCCGCTGATCGCCGAACTCGACGACGCGGAGGGACTCGCGCCGGGCATGTCCGTGACGGCGACGGTGCCGACCGGCGAGCGCGCGGACCGCCTCACGGTGTCGCGCGACGGCGTTCTCCAGGGACCGACGGGCTTCTACGTCTACGTCGCGCGCCCCGGCGCCGACGGTGCGCCGCACACCGCGGCGATTGCGCCGGTGCAGGTCCTGTTCTACTCGGGCGACCGCGTCGTCGTGCAGTCGCCCGCGCTCACCGCGGGCGACCTCGTCGTGGTCGAGGGCAACGAGCGCCTCTACCCCGGCCAACCCGTCGCTCCGATGGGAGGTTCGGGCCAGTGAACTTCATCGCCGGCGCCGTCCGTCAACCGGTCACCGTCGCCGTCGGCGTCGTCCTCGTGGTGCTCTCGGGGATCGTCGCCTTCGGTCGCATTCCGATCCAGCTCACCCCCAACGTCGAGGACACGATCGTCGCCGTCACGACGAGATGGGAGGGAGCGAGTCCGATCGAGGTCGAGCAGGAGATCGTCGACCGCCAGGAGGAGAAGCTCCAGGGCATCGCGAACCTGAAGGCCATCACGAGCAAGAGCTCCCAGGGGCAGGGGCTCGTGCGCCTCGAGTTCGGCGTGGGGACGCCGAAGGAGGAGGCGCTGCGGGAGGTGAGCGACAAGCTCCGCGAGGTGCCGCAGTACCCGGAAGGCGTGGACGAGCCCGTGATCGCCGCGTCCGACCCGGAGAACCGCGACTACATCGCGTGGGTCATCCTCCGCACGGACGCCGAGGACTACGACATCCGCGAGCTCCAGGACTTCGCCGAGGACCGGATGAAGCCGGCCCTCGAGCGCATCCCGGGCATGTCGGAGGTCAACGTCCTCGGCGGACGTGAACGCGAGGTCCAGGTCCGCTACGACCCGGAACTCCTCGCGGCCAAGGGCATCACCGCCGCCCAGTTCGCCGCCGCCCTCCGCCGCGACAACCGCGACGTCTCGGCGGGCGCGCTCGAGCAGAACAAGTCGGACGTGCGCGTGCGCGTCGCCGGACAGTACGAGGAGGTCGGCGAGGTCGAGAACACCGTCGTCGGGTACCTCTCGGGCGCGCCGGTGTACGTGCGCGACGTCGCCGAGGTCGTGCCGACCTACAAGGAGGCGCGGACGTTCGTGCGTTCGCGCGGCCAGCAGGTCCTCGCGATCAACTTCCAGAAGGAGGTCGGCGCGAACGTGATCGAGGTCATGGACGGGCTGAAGGCCCAGATCGAGCGCATGAACGCGCCCGGCGGGCTGCTCGACGTCCAGGCGCGCAAGATCGGCTTGCCCGGCAAGCTGTGGCTCGAGCAGGCCTACGACCAGACGATCTACATCGACGACGCGCTCGCGCTCGTGCGCGACAACATCTGGATCGGCGGTGCGCTCGCGGTGCTCGTCCTTCTGTTGTTCCTGCGCAACGTCCGCACGGTCGGCATCATCGCGCTCGCGATCCCGATCTCGATCGTCGGCGCCGTCGTCGCCATGGTGGCGCTCGGTCGTTCGATCAACGTCATCAGCCTCGCGGGCATGGCCTTCGCGGTCGGCATGGTGGTCGACAACGCCATCGTCGTGCTGGAGAACATCTTCCGGCACATCGAGATGGGCAAGCCGCCGCTGCGCGCGTCGATCGACGGGGGCAAGGAGGTGTTCGGCGCGGTCGTCGCGGCGACGCTCACGACGGTCGTGGTGTTCATCCCGATCCTCCTGATCGAGGAGGAGGCCGGGCAGCTCTTCCGCGACATCTCGCTCGCGATCGTCGCCGCGGTCGCGCTGAGTCTGCTCGTCTCGGTCACGGTCATCCCGACGACCGCCGCGCGGATCCTGCGCGCGAAGAAGCGGGCCGAGGACGGCTCGGCGCCGGCACGCAAACGCGCGTTCTTCGCGGACGGCGTCGCCGGGCTGGTGCACCGCCTCAACGGCAGCGTGATCGTGCGCATCGCGCTCGTCGCCGCGCTGACCGTGGCCTCGGTCGTCGGGACGGCGGTGCTCATGCCGCCGACCGACTACCTGCCGACGGGCAACCGCAACCTGGTCTTCGGACTGCTCATCCCGCCGCCCAACTACAGCACGGACCAGCAGCTCGAGCTCGCGCACCGCATCGAGGCGTCGATCCGCCCGCAGTGGGAGATCGTGACGAACGAACCGGGTTCGGACGGCTACGAGAAGGCGATGGAGGAGCGCATCGCGCTCCCGCCCCACGAAGGTGAAGAGGGACCGCTCCACGCCCCGGGCCTCGACAACTACTTCGTCGTGAGCTTCGACGGCGTGATGTTCCACGGCGCGATCAGCAACGAGCCGCAACGCATCGCCGACGTCGTGCCGCTGTTCTACGCGGCGACGAACCCGGCGGTCGTCCCCGGCGTGTACGCGTTCGCGTTCCAGCTCCCGCTGTTCCGTCTCGGCGGCACGACCGGTTCCGCGATCAAGATCAACCTCTCGGGCGACGACCTCGACGCGGTCGCCCGCGGCGCGGTCGCGGTGCTGCAACAGCTCATGGGCAAGTACGGCCCGGGCACGGTCCAACCCGACCCGAGCAACTTCAACGTGCCGACGCCCGAGCTGCGCTTCCTCCCGGACCGCACGCGTCTCGCGGAGGCCGGCCTCACGTTCGAGGACGTCGCCGCCGCCGTGCAGTCGCTCGGCGACGGCGCCATCGTCGGCGAGTTCCGCGACGAGGGCGACGCGATCGACCTCAAGCTGATCGCGAAGAACGCGCTCGAGGACGGCGCGCTGGACCGCGTCGCCGAGGCGCCGATCGCCACGGACGACGGACGCACGCTGCCCGTCGGTTCGGTGGCGACGCCGCTGCTCGTCAACGCGCCGCAGCAGATCAACCGCGTCGGCCGCCAGCGCTCGATCACGCTCCAGTTCACGCCGCCCCAGGGCGTGCCCCTCGGCCAGGCGATCGACGAGGTCGCAGCGGTGCTCGAGTCGGCGCGTGCCTCGGGAGCGCTCGGCCCGGACATCGACTCGAGCTTCTCCGGTTCCGCGAGCAAGCTCGCCGCGGTGCAGAACGCACTGCTCGGCGACGGCACGCTGCGCGGCATCCTCGGCAGCTCGCTCGTGCTCGCGCTGCTCGTCGTGTACCTGATGATGTGCGTGCTCTTCCAGAGCTTCGCCCTGCCGCTCGTCATCATGTTCAGCGTGCCGCTGGCGACGCTCGGCGGTTTCGGCGCCCTCGCGCTCGTGCACGAGTGGTCGCTCTCCGACCCCTACCTGCCGATCCAGAAGCTCGACGTCCTCACGATGCTCGGCTTCGTCATCCTGATCGGCGTCGTCGTCAACAACGCGATCCTGATCGTGCACCAGACGCTCAACTTCATGCGTCCGGCGGGTCCCGGCGAGGAGGACGAGCAGGAGCTCCACTCCCTCCCGGTCCGCGAGGCCATCACGGAGTCCGTGCGCTCGCGCGTGCGGCCGATCTTCATGAGCACGCTGACCTCGGTGCTCGGCATGGCGCCGCTCGTGCTCATGCCCGGTTCGGGTTCGGAGCTCTACCGCGGACTCGGCAGCGTGGTCGTCGGCGGCCTCATGGTGTCGACGATCTTCACGCTCGTCCTCGTCCCGCTGCTCCTCAGCCTCGTGCTCCAGGTCCGCGGGAAGGTCACGGGTCGGTCGGCGGCCGAACTCGCCAACACCGGCATGCTCGGCACGGTCGCGGGGATCCTCGTCGCGGTCGCGCTGCCGATGCTCGGCGGCTGCAGCAGCACGAAGGTCGAGCCGCGCTGGGACACGACCTCGGAACGCGTCGCGCGCGAGGTCCTCGACGGCGTCGGCGAGACGAGCCCCGTGACGATGCGTTTCGCGCCGTCGCAGGTCGACGAACTGCTCGACGCGCGCCGGGCCGAGCTCGACGCGATCGGCGGTCCGCGGTCCTACGAGGACCTCGAGGTGGTGCTCGGCGAGGGCGTCTCCGGCTCCGAGCCGGAGCACCGCGAACTCACGCTCGACCGCGCTGTCGAACTCGCGCTCGCGAACAACCTCGGCCTGCGCCGCAAGCGGCTCGAGCCCGACGCGGCGCGCGAGACCCTGACCGAGAGGGACGCGATCTACGACACGGTGCTGTTCGCCGACCTCGAGTACGAACGCATCGACGCACCGCGCCCCGTCCCGATCATCGGCGGCGTGACGCTCGGCTCGCCCGTCAACGGATCGGACCGCGTTCGTCTCCAGTCGGGCGTCCGCAAGCTGCTCTCGAGCGGCGCGACGGTCAGCGCGACGGGCTTCGTCGAGCGCTACGACAGCCGCTCCCCCGGCATCAGCTACCTGCCCGACCCGGCGTACCGCGCCGGCGTGACGCTCGAGGCCACGCAGCCGCTGCTCCGCGGCTACGGCGACGAGGTCACGTCGGCGGAGCGCGAACTCGCGGAGCGGGCGGTGCACCGTTCGGACTCGGAACTCGAGTCGGACGCGCTCTCGCTCGCGGCCGTCGTCACGCAGGCCTACTGGAACCTGGCGGAGGCGCAGGCGCGGCTCGAGATCCAGCAGCTCCTCGTCGAACGCGGCGAGGCGATCGTGCAGGTGCTCGAGCGCCGGCGCTCGTTCGACACGGACGCCGCCCAGTACGCGGACGCGCTCGCGACCGTCGAGCAGCGGCGCGCGGACCTCGTCCGTGCGCGGCTGCTCGTCGAGCGGTCGTCGGACGAGCTCGCGACGCTGCTCGACGCGGACGAGGCCGCGCTCGCATCGGACGTGCTCGTGGTGGCGACCGACACGTTCCAGCTCGCCCCGCTGACGCTCGACCTGCGCACGTCGATCGAGACGGCGCTCGAGCGGAGGCCGGAGCTCGACGCCGCCCTGCTCGACATCGAGGACGCGTCGTTGCGCGAACGTCTCGCGGCGAACACGCGCGACCCGCGGCTCGACCTCGTGGCGAGGCTCGACGCGCTCGGCGAGGACGACGGGGTCGGTCCCGCGTTCTCGAGCCTGACGGGCGACGAGTTCTTCGGCGGCCTGATCGGGATCTCGTTCGAGATGCCGATCGGGAACCGTGCGGGCGAGGCCGGCGAACGACGGGCACGCATCGAGGCCCGTGCGGCGGCGCTGCGCTACGAGGAGCTCGCGCGCGACGTGGTGAAGGAGGTGAAGGACGCGCTGCGTCAGCTCCGCACGAACTACGAGCTGGTCGGCGCCACGCGCTCCTTCCGCATCGCGCAGTCCGAGAACCTCCGCGCCCTCGAGGCCGAGGCCGAGCGGCGGGCGAGCCTGACCCCCGAGTTCCTGCGCCTGCGCTTCGACCGCCAGGAGCGCCTCGCGCGGGCGCAGCTCGACGAGCTGCAGGCCGTGGCCAACTTCTCCCGAGCGCTCGCCGCCTACCGTCGTGCGGTCGGGGAGGGTCAGCGCGAGCAGTGAGGGGCTGAGGTCGGGGCGTCGTCCGGCGCCGAGCGCAGCGTCGGTCGAGGGCTGCGCGGCCCAACGGCCGCGCGACCACACGAATTCAACACGAAGAACCGAAGAACAGAAGGAGGTCGGTCGCGGTCCGTCCTTCCTATCTTCCGCTCTTCGTGTTGAGACCCTCGGCGCCTTGGGCGCCGAGCGCAGCACCTCCCGTTCGTCTCGAGACGTAGCGCGGCCTCCCGGCCGCGCGGGGGAACGAACACGCGACCTTCGGTCGCGTGGGGAGAACACAGCGTGGCCCTTCGGGCCACGCGAATCGAAACACGAAGAAGGCGAAGAACCGGAAGGCGCCGCCTTCGGCGGCGGACCACACGGAAGGAACACAGGGACCCGCGGGGCGCGTCGCGCCCCGCGGGTCCCTGCGTCCGCGCCGCGAAGCGGCGCCTTCGTGTTCTTCGTGTCTTTCCTGTCGTTCCCTTCGTGTCGAAACTGCGTGGACTTCGGCGCCGAAGGCGCCGAGCGCAGCACCTCGTGCACTTCTCGAGGAGCGGCGCGGCCCGACGGCCGCGCGACCACACGAATTCAACACGAAGAACCGAAGAACAGAAGGAGATCGGTCGCGGTCCGTCCTTCTTGTCCTCCGCTCTTCGTGTTGAAACCCTCGGCGCCTTGCGCGCCGAGCGACTACTCCGAGAACCCGCTGCTCCTCGCGTAGCGGATCCCGAGCCCGATCAGCTTGTCGACGAGACCGGGATACCCGAGACCGCGCGCCTCCATGCCCTCCGCGAAGTCCTCACCGAAGGACAGATCGGGATTCGGGTTGGCCTCGAGGACGTAGACCTTCCCGTCGGCCTTCATCCGCAGGTCGATGCGCGCGTACCCGGAGAGACCGAGCACGCGGTAGATGCGCTTCGCCAAGGACTCGAGCTTCTCCCCCACGCTCTCCGGCAGGTCGCGCGCCGCTTCGCTGCGGAGGCCGATCCGCTTCTGGTAGGCGTGGTCCCACTTCACCTTCGACGTCGCGATCGGCTGCGAGCCGGCCGGCAGGTTGTCGAAGGAGAGCTCCCACACCGGCGACGTGAGGAGGCGCTGGTTGCCGAGCACGCCGACCGTCAGCTCGCGGCCCTCGATGTACTCCTCCGCGATCGCCTCGAGGCAGACCTTGCGGTGGATGTAGTCGACGCGGTCGACGAGGTCCTCGTCGTTGCGGACGACCGACGCCTGCGCGATGCCGAGCGACGCGTGCTCCGTCGCCCCCTTCACGATCAGCGGGAACTCGAGCTTCGACGGCCGCGCGACGCGCCGCCCCTTGCGGAACACCGCGAAGCGCGGCACGCGGATGCGGTGGAAGGCGAGGATCTTCTTCGACAGCGCCTTGTCGTTCGCGAGCACGAGCCCGCGCGGGTTCACGCCGGTGTAGGCGAGGCGCTGGAGCTCGAGGTAGCTGACGACGTGCGCGTCCAGGTTCGCGAGCCCGCGGAAGTGCACGAGCAGGTTGAACGCCACGTGCGGCCGGAACTCGCGGATCGTCTCGCGCAGCGGCGCGAGTTCGTCGCCGAGTCCGAGCACGCGCACCTCGTGTCCGAGCTCCTCGACGGTGTGGCGGACGTCGTACTCCGCCTTGAACGGCGAGACCTCCTGCGACGACATGCCCTCGATGGAGTCGGGGGGCTCGAGCCCCTCGTGGACCAACAGGAGGACGCGTCGACGTCTCATCGCGCGAAGACCGGGTTGCGGCTCGTGAGCATCTCGTTGCTGATCGCGCTGAGCAGCGCGACCGCGCGCATCGTCGTGGCCCGGTCGCCGCGGTCCGCGGCGAGCCCGAGTCGTCGACATCCCCGGATCATCTCCTTGAGGGCCTGCTCGACGACGTAGGAATCGATGCGAGTCCCGGACACGACCGTCCCGACGAGGTCGCGCGAGTAGGCCCGCAGGAAACCGGCGGCGGAGTCGCGCCGCGACCTGCGCGGCCGCTGCTCGAACACCGACGCGAGGCGCTCGTCGGTGCGCAGGTCCTCGGCGAACTCGCGGCGCTTCTTCTCGCGGTAGTGGTCGCCGAGCGTTCCCTTGAGCTTGCTGAGCGGATCGAGTCGTTCCGTCGAGCGGTGCGGCGGCGGTCGCTTCCCGATCTCGTCGACGAGCTCCTCGATGAACAAGAGCTTCCGGAGCGCCGGCCAGTCGGCGTAGCGCTTGCGCCAGGTGCGCGGCTCGCCCACGAGGACGGCGAACGTCTCGCACCAGTCCTCGAGCGGGTGGCTCTGCGCGTACCAACCCTCGAGGTGGACGACGCACTGCCGGCTCAACGGGTTCGCGCGGTAGGTGTCGCCGTAGCTGCGCGACGCGCGTCCGAAACGCGCGCGCCAGTCGCGTCGGCGGCGCAGGTGGTAGGCGTGCTCGATCGCGTGCCCCGTCTCGTGACGGAGGAGCCGCAGGCACTCCTTCGACGTCCCCCCCTCGACCTCGAACACCATCTTCCGCTCGAGCGCCATGAGGCGCGCGTCGGCGAGGTGGAACGGGATCGCGAAACCCGTCGAGCCGTCCGGACAGAACCAGTCGATCGAGAGCCAGACGTTGGGGCGGAAGTCGATGCCCGCGCGACCGAGGTCGTCGCACAACCGACGGAGGCGACCCTCGAGCGGCGAGCCCTCGATCTCGAGGCCGAGCCGCGAGAGGGGGACGTCGAGGAGCTCCTCGTCGGACAGCGCGCTCCACCAGTACTTGCGTCGCCGACGCGCACGGGCGGGCGGGGTCTTCTCCAGGGCGTACAGCGAGAGCGATCCCACGCGTCCAAGGGTAGCCGTGCATTCGACGCGCATCGACCCTCGCAACGGCTGGGTTCGATTGGTGAGATACGCGGCTCGAGCCGGGGGAGGCTCGATCGCATGCGCACTCTCGTCGAACTGTGGCCGTGGTTCCGGAAGTACCGCTGGACCTACGCGCTCGGGGCCGTCGCCCTGGTGGCCGCGGTGGTGCTGCGCCTCTGGATCCCGACCCGGCTCGGCCAGGCCATCGACCAGGTGCGCGACGCGCTCTCCTCGCCGGACACGGCGGACGGAGCCGGAGCGCTCGCGGCGCGGGCGGCGGTGGCGATCGTCGGAGCGGCGTTGCTCGGCGCGATCACGCGCACGACGAGCCGCCTCACGATCCTCGGCGCGTGCCGCCTCGTGACGCACGACATGCGCCAGGCGATCTACGCGCGCCTGACGGAGCTCCCGCCGAGCTTCTACCTGCGCCTCTCCTCCGGGCAGCTCCTCTCGCGCGCGCTCAACGACGTGCAGAACGTGCAGGGCCTGACGGGCCCCGTGCTGATGTACATCTCGGAGACGGCGCTCCTGTTCGGCGTCGCGATCACCTTCATGGTCGGGATCGACCCGCTCATGACGGGGATCGTGCTGATCCCGTTCCCGATCTTCGTCTGGCGCAGTCGCCAGCTCGCGCGCCGCATCCAGGAGGGTTCGCGGCAGGCGCAGGACTCGCTCGGCTCCATGAGCGAGAAGCTCGGCGAGAGTCTCGGCGGCGTCCAGGTCGTGAAGACCATGGGCCTCGAGGAGTTCGAGTCCCGGCGCTTCGGCGAGCGCGTCGACGCCTACCGCGACCTCCAGCTCGACGTGGCGCGCGCGCGTTCCACGCTCATGCCGATGATGGGCGCGCTCGGCGGCGTGACGCTCGCGCTCGCGCTCCTGCTGTCGATCCCCGCCGTCGTGCGCGGCGACGTCGAGGTCGGACAGATCGCGGCCTTCATCATCTACCTCCAGCTCCTCGCGGCGCCGACGGGCGCGCTCGGCTTCGTCATCAGCAGCCTGCAGCGCGGCGCCGCCGCGCTCGACCGCATCGACGAGGTCCTGGAGGAGCCGCCGGGCTTCCGGACGGAGATGGCGGGCGCTCCGGTCGAGGACGTCGAGGGGCGCATCGAGCTCCGGCACCTCTCGGTGCGCGGCACGCCCGGCGTCGGCGGCGAGGGTGCGCGCCGCGAGCTGCTCTCCGACGTCTCGTTCGAGCTCGAACCCGGGCGCACGCTCGGCGTCGTCGGACGCACGGGTGCGGGCAAGACGACGCTCGCGCGCGTCCTGGCGCGGCTCGAGGAGATCGCCGACGACACCTACCTCGTCGACGGCACGCCGGTCGAACGACTCGACCTCGGGGGACTCCGCCGGCGCATCGGCTACGTGCCGCAGGACGCCTTCCTGTTCAGCGACACGCTCCGGAACAACCTGACCTACGGCGCACCCGACGCGCCGGAGGAGCGCGTCCTGGAGGCGATCGAGATCGCGCAGCTCCACAAGGACCTCGACCAGCTCCCCGAGGGTCTCGAGACGGTCGTCGGCGAGCGCGGCGTCAACCTCAGCGGCGGTCAGCGCCAGCGCGTCGCGCTCGCGCGCGCCATCGTGAAGCGCCCGTCGATCCTGATCCTCGACGACACGCTCTCCGCGGTCGACACCGACACGGCCGCGGCGATCCTGAGCGGACTCCAGCGCGTGCTCGGCACCTGCACGACCGTGATCGTCGCGCACCGGCTGTCGACGCTGCGCCGCGCCGACCTCGTCGTCGTGGTCGAGGACGGTCGCGTCGTCGAACGCGGCAAGCACGACGACCTCGTGCGCGCGGGAGGTCTCTACGCGACGCTCTGGCAGTCGCAGGAGGAGGACGGCAACCCGTTCCAGGACCCGGCCGAGCACGAGGAGGAGGCGCGCCGATGACCACCTCCAACGGCAGCACCGTCCGCGCGACCGAGGCGATCGACTTCGACGAGAAGGGCAAGCTCGACACGAGCCTGTTCCGCCGCCTCTGGCAGGTCATGCGCCCGCAGCGCGGGTTGATCGCGACGAGCCTCGTCCTCCTGCTCCTCAACCAGTCGCTGCGCATCGCGCAGCCGCTGCTCGTCGCGCTCGCGATCGACCTGCACCTGGCGCCGCCGCACGACCTCGAGGGACGCTGGGCGCACGTCGCCGAGGCGTGGAAGTCGTTGGAACGCGCGGTCGCCGGCGTCGTCGGCACCTCGGTGCACCCGCTCGTGCTGTTCGCCGCGGCGATCGGCGTGCTGGTCGTCGCGGAGTACTTCGCCCGACGCGGACAGCTGTGGCTGCTCGAACTCGCGGGTCAGAACGCGCTGCGCACCCTGCGCATGCGCGTGTTCCGCCACCTCCAGCGCCTGGCGTCGTCGTTCTACGACCGCACGCCGGTCGGACGCCTGATCGGCCGCGTCACGACCGACATCGAGGCGCTGCAGGAACTCTTCTCGACCGGCGTCGTCACGATCCTCGGTGACCTCGTGAACGTCGGCGTGATGACCGCGGTCCTGTTCCTCGTGAACGGCGAACTCGCGATCGTCAGCCTGTGCGTCGTCCCGATCTTCCTGTTCGTGACGACGTTCGTGCGGCGCCACGTGCGCCGCGCCCAGGACCGCTTCGTGTCGTGGCGCTCGCGCATGGCCGCCTTCCTGCACGAGCACATCGTCGGCATGTCGATCGTGCAGTCGTCGACGCGCGAGCGGGACACGCGCGACCGCTTCGGCGACGTGACGGGAGAGATGCTCGACTCGCAGCTCTCCGTGGTGCGCTGGGAATCGACGCTGTCCGCGCTGATCGAGATGCTCGGCTCGTTCACGACCGCGCTGATCCTGTGGTACGGTGGCGGCATGGTCGCGGAGAGCCTGGGCGCGCAGGACGCGGCGGGCGCGGGCCTCACGGTCGGCACGCTGTTCTTCTTCGTCGACCTCATGGGTCGGTTCTTCCAGCCGCTCACCGACCTCAGCCTCAAGGTCACGGTCCTGCAGAACGCGGCGAGCGCCGCGTCGAAGGTCTTCCGACTGCTCGATCACGAGGAGTCGATCGCCGAGCGCGAGGGGGCGCGCGCCCCGGCGCCGGCCGGCGGACGCATCGAGTTCCGGGGCGTGCGCTTCCGCTACCCCACCCGCCCCGACGAGGAGGTGCTGCGCGGCATCGACTTCACGATCGAGCCGGGCGAGCGCGTCGCCGTCGTCGGCGCGACGGGCTCGGGCAAGTCGACGATCCTGCGCCTCGTGACGCGACTCTACGACGTGACGGAGGGCGCGATCCTCGTCGACGGCGTCGACGTGCGCGACTGGCCGCTGCAGGAGCTCCGCGCGCGCGCCGCCGTCGTCCACCAGGACGTCTTCCTGTTCGAGGGTTCGGTGCTCGACAACCTGCGCCTCTCGCGCCACGAGATCGCGCCCGAGGCCGCGATCGCGTCGGCGACGAGGCTGCACCTCGACCGCGTCGTCGCACGCTTCGACGGCGGCTGGGACGCACTCGTCGCCGAGCGCGGCAAGAACCTCTCGGCCGGCGAACGGCAGCTCATCGCGTTCTCGCGCACCATGGCCGCCGCGCCCGAGATCGTCCTCATGGACGAGGCCACCTCGAACATCGACACGCACACCGAGGAGCTGCTCTCGGAGGGCATCGACGAGCTCCTCTCGAGCCGCACGTCGCTCACGATCGCGCACCGCCTCTCGACCATCCGCCACTCCGACCGGATCCTCGTCGTGCACAAGGGCCTGGTCGTCGAGGAGGGCTCGCACGACGAGCTGATGGCGCGGGGCGGGCGCTACCGGGAGCTGTACGAGCGACAGTACGATGCGGGCTGACCGGCCCGCCGGCACGACCCCACGACTCGAACGCGCCGCACCGCGCGCCCCCGCCATGTCCGTCCGCTCGTTCATCGATCACCACTTCCGCCACTTCAACGCAGCCGCCCTGAAGGACGCCGCGCACGCCTACGCGCACCACATGGACGGCGGCGGGCACATGCTCGTGACGCTCGCCGGCGCCATGAGCACGGGCGAACTCGGCCTCTCGCTCGCCGAGATGATCCGTCGGGGCAAGGTCACGGCGATCTCGTGCACCGGTGCGAACCTCGAGGAGGACGTGTTCAACCTCGTCGCGCACGAGCACTACGAGCGCATCCCCCACTACCGCGACCTCACGCCGCAGGACGAGAAGCGCCTCGAGGACGAGGGCAAGAACCGCGTGACGGACACGTGCATCCCCGAGGAGGAGGCGTTCCGCGCGATCGAGCGACAGGTGCTCGAGCTGTGGCGCGAGGCCGACGAGTCGGGCTCGCGGATGTTCCCGCACGAGTTCATGTACAAGCTCGTGCTGGAGAAACTCGACGCCAAGGACTTCCAGATCGACCCGAAGGACTCCTGGATCGTCGCGGCGGCGGAGAAGAACCTGCCGATGTTCGTGCCGGGTTGGGAGGACTCGACGCTCGGCAACATCTTCGTGTCGCACGTCTACCGCGGGAACGTCTCGAACTACCAGGTCATGCGCTCGGGCGTCGAGTACATGGGCGAGCTGATCCGCTGGTACCTGGACACGACGAAGAAGGGCGCGGCCGCGGCGAAGAACTACCCGGGCATCGGCTTCTTCCAGATCGGCGGCGGCATCGCCGGCGACTTCCCGATCTGCGTGGTGCCGCTGATCCACCAGGACATGGGCGAGCACTGTCCGTACTGGGGGTACTTCTGCCAGATCAGCGATTCCACGACGAGCTACGGTTCGTACTCGGGTGCGATCCCGAACGAGAAGATCAGCTGGGGCAAGCTCGCGCCGGACACGCCGAAGTTCGTGGTGGAGAGCGATGCGACGATCGTCGCGCCCCTGATGTTCGCGCACGTGCTGGGTTGGTGAGTCGGGGCGGCGTCGTCCGTCGCCCTGTGCTCTCCGCGAGGGCTGCGCGGCCCAACGGCCGCGAGGGACGACACAGCGCGCCGCTTCGCGCCGCGCGGAAGATTCACAGGGAGCCACAGAGGACACAGAGACCACGATGGACCGCGCTCGGTCCGGGATCAGGGAGAACGCGACCTGTAACAACTCTCCGCGCCGCCCTGGGCGGCGCCGCGTGGTCTCTGTGTCCTCTGTGACTCCCTGTGAACCTTGTGTTCCTCGGCGCCGCAGGCGCCGAGCGCAGCCCTCGTGCTTCCTTCGAGGAGCGGCGCGGCCTGCCGGCCGCGCGTCCACGCGAATCGAAACACGAAGAACGCGAAGAACTGGAAGGCGCCGCTTCGGCGGCGGACCACTCGGAAGGACGCAGGACCCGCGGAGCGCATCGCGGCCCGCGGGTCCCTGCGTCCGCGCCGCGGAGCGGCGCCTTCGTGCTCTTCGTGTCCTTCTGCCGTTCCCTTCGTGTTTCCTGCGTGGGCCTCGGCGCCGAAGGCGCCGAGCGCAGCACCACGTGCTCCTCTCGAGGCGCGGCGCGGCCTGCCGGCCGCGCGTCCACGCGAATCGAAACACGAAGAACCCGAAGAACCGGAAGGCGCCGCCTCCGGCGGCGGACCACGGAAGGACGCAGGACCCGCGGAGCGCATCGCGGCCCGCGGGTCCCTGCGTCCGCGCCGCGGAGCGGCGCCTTCGTGCTCTTCGTGTCCTTCTGCCGTTCCCTTCGTGTTTCCTGCGTGGACTTCGGCGCCGCAGGCGCCGCGCGCCGCACGTCGAGATCGGCCCCACCGACGACGGAGCCCGCGGAGGACGACACCTCCGCGGGCTCCCGGGATCACACTCGTCGCGGGCTCACTTCCCCGCGGGCATCGGCATCAGGTTCCACGCCATGTAGTCCTGGTCGCGGCAGTCGAGGATCAGGTTCGGCATCCACCGCGGCGGCGTCGCCGGGTCGTAGACGAAGGCCTGGATCTTCTTCTGGTCGTCACCGGCCGCGACGATGTCGAGGACACCGTCGCCGTCGACGTCGCGCAGCAGGGCCGCGTGCTCGAACCCGGACGAGCGGTAGCTCCCCGCGACGAGGCGGCGGCTCCACGTGTCGCCGTCCTTCTCGAAGCACAGGATCCCCTCGTTCTTCGTCGCCGCGATGATCTCGGGCTCGCCGTCGCCGGTCGTGTCGCCGCAGACGAGGAAGCGGCACATCGGCGCGACGAGGTCGCCCACCGTCTCGCGCTTCGGCCGACCCTCGCCCTCGAAGGTGTAGAGCACGAGGTGGCCCGGGTAGTCCGACGTGAAGTTGGCGCGGATCTCCTTGGCCTCCATGGCCGCGAACAGCTCGCACTTGCCGTCGCCGTCGAAGTCGGTCACGAGGATCTCCTTCGCGTGCGTCTCCGGATCGTCCTCGACGATGCTCCGGACGTACGAGCCGCCCTGGAAGTCGAAGCGCTCGATGCGGCCGATCTGGTGCTCGCCGTCGAACTGGTTCGGCTCCGACGGCGTCGTGAAGATCTCGAGCGCCGCGTCGCCGTCGACGTTGCCGAGCTCGACCTCGTGGATCCAGTAGGGCTCGTCGGTCTCCGAGATCATCTGCGCGTCGAATTTGCCGTCGTCGCGCTCGTCGAGCACGTAGACGCGGCCGCGGTCGTGCGAGACGAAGACGATCTCGTCGTGTCCGTCGCCGTCGACGTCGCCGACCTCCACGTCGCGGATGCGTTGCTCCGCGTCACCGATCACGCCGGTCCAGAGCGTCTCGCCCTTCCAGCCGTCGCCGCTCTTCCGCCACAACTTGACCATCGCGGCGTTCGCGCTGATCGAGAGGATGCCGGGGTCGCTGTGCTCCGGTTCGAACCACATCGCCTTGTGCACGACGTTGCCGTTCTTCAGCTGGAACGCCTTCGCGGCGTTCGCGCCCTTCGTCGTCCACTCGACGTCCTCGACGGCGAGACCGGCGACGGGTTCGAGCTTCCAGCCGTCGGGGTCGGCGACGAACGAGACGGGGTCGCCCACGGGCTGGCCGTCCTCGACGCGCCGCCACACGATCCGTCCGTCGGCCTTCGCGACGCCGCGGCGCATCGCGACGGCGTCGTCCTCGAGGGTCAGATCCTCGCGCGACCACGAACCGTCGGCGGTCGGGCGCAGGATCGAGATCAGTCCGGGGTCGCTCGGCGAGTGGAGGCCGGCCACGATCAGGCCGGGTCCGGACTTCGAACCGCCGCCGCAGGCGGCGAGGGGGACGCAGGAGAGGAGGGTGAGGAGGGTCGGTGTTCTCGACATCGATCGGGTCTCGGGGTGGATCCCGCGGCCCGGGTCGCGACCCGCGGGGCGTTCGTCGTCGTCACGAGGGGCCGCCGAGGGCGGCCCAGTCTCGCGGTACGAGGAAGTGGTCGGTCAGTCGTGCTTCGGGAGTGCCGGGGTCGGGCCTGGAGTCGTACTCCCAACGAGCGAGCGGCGGGAGCGAGGCGAGGACGGACTCGGTGCGGCTGCCGGCCTGGAGGCCGAACCTCGTGCCGCGGTCGTAGACCAGGTTGAACTCGACGTAGCGGCCGCGGCGGTAGAGCTGGAAGCTGCGCTCGCGGTCGCCGTAGGGCGTCGCCTTGCGCTTCTCGAGGATCGGGACGTAGGCGTCGAGGTACGCGTTCCCCACGGCGGAGTGGAGAGCGAACGTACGGTCGAACCCGAGCTCCGCGAGGTCGTCGTAGAAGATTCCGCCGATGCCGCGCGGCTCGCCGCGGTGCGGCAGGAAGAAGTAGGCGTCGCACTCCGCCTTGAAGCGCGGGTAGAGCTCGGTGCCGAAGGGGTCGCAGGCCGCCTTGGCCGTCCGGTGCCAGGCGACGCAGTCCTCGTCGAAGCCGTAGATCGGCGTCAGGTCGAAGCCGCCGCCGAACCACCAGGCGTCGTCGCCGTCCTCGCCGCGCGCGACGAAGAGGCGCGTGTTGGCGTGCGACGTCGGCGCGTACGGGTTCCGCGGGTGCACGATGAGCGAGACGGAGACGGCCTCGAACGAGCGCCCCGCGAGCTCGGGTCGTCGCGCCGTCGCGGCCGGCGGCAGGTTCACGCCGACGGTGTGCGAGAAGTTGACCGCGGCCTTCTCGACGTGCCTCCCGCCCTCGAGCACGCGCGGGCGCGCGAACCCGCCCTTCTCGCCCTCGAGGTCGGTGCCGCGGAAACGGGCCTCGCCGTCGCAGCCCTCGATCGCCGCGCAGATCCTGGCCTGGAGGTCGAGCAGTTGCTCCCGGACGGCGGCCGTGTCGACCGCCCCACTTCGGAGGTGCGTCATCGCGCGAACAGGGTAGTGGCTCGGGCGCGCGGGACCGAGCGGGGACGGCCGGAAGCGCGTCGGGGCCGGCGCACCGCGGCTCCTGCGGGTCGCCGGGCGGGGAGCGCCTCGAACGGGGCTGCACGCCCTACCCGTTCCGTGTCCGGGATGGTTGCATGGGGCGCTTGGATCCCCCCGGTCCGATGACTGCCCGCTCCGCGATCACCGCCGCCCTGCTCGCCGCGACGCTCCCCGCCGTCCTCCCGGCGCAGGACCTCGCGCCGCGCGTCCCCGTCGGCGTCGCGGGACCCGTGGGCGGGACCTGCGGGGCGCCGTCCGTCGCGATCGGCACGCGCTCGACCAACGTCGCGTGGTCGAACTTCGACACGGGAGGCACGGTGTGGTGCGCGTCCGCGAGCGGCCTCGCGACGCAGTTCTCCGCGCCCGTCCGCGTGGATCGCGACTCGAGCGGAGCGGTGAAGCTCACCCAGTCCGACTCGTGCCTGCGCATCGGTTCGCGGACCTACGTCTTCTGGATCGACGGACGCACGGGGAGCACGACCGACGACGTCCGCTTCAACGTCTCCTACGACTTCGGTGCGACCTTCTCGTCGGGCGACGTCCGGATCCCCGACGGGTTCGGCGGAGCCGGCGAGGTGCGCGGGTTCCGCGTCGCGGGCTCGGCGGGAGCGAACGGCGACCGCCTCCACGTCGCCATGCGCGTCGCGCCGGGCGCCGGTGCGAACGAGGAGCTGTGGTACACGCGCTCGCTCGACGGTGGAACGACGTGGAGTTCGCCGGTCCGGCTCGCCGGCAACGCGGCGAACGGCATCGACGTCGACCAGTTCGCGATCGCGATCTCGGGCGACCGTGTGAACCTCGTCTGGGAGGACGACAGCAGGAACGGAGCCGGCCGCGACAGCGTGCGCCACGTGCGCAGCCTCGACGTCGGCGCGACCTTCGGACCGGTGCTCGCGCTCGACGTCACGGACGCGGCCGACACCGGAGACTCCGAGGCACCGGGCGAGTTCGGCCTCCAGATCCGCTCCTACCAGAACCAGGTCGCCGTCGTATGGCTCGAGGAACGGACCGATCCGTCGAACGAGGAGGTCCGCCTCGCGGTCTCGTCCGACGGCGGCGGCGTGTTCCTGCCGGACCAACGCATCAGCACGGGGAACCCGAACACCGTCGACGCGGACTACCTCGACCTGTGGCTCGACCAGGGCATGCTGCTCGTCGCGTACACCGACGACCGCAACGGCGGCACCGCGCCGAACCAGGTGCGCGTGTGGCGCCGCGCGATCTCGGGCGGGACGCCGACGGAGACGGTCGTGAGCGACGCGCGCGGCGCGTCGTTCCTGCACTTCTCGGGCTCCGGACCGCAGGCGGCCCTGGCGTGGTTGACCGACGACCTCGTCACGCAGAGCGTCTGCTGCAGCCTGACGGACGACACGGGCGCGACCTGGACGGGGATCAGCACGCTGCACGACGTCGGGACGTACGACGCCGACGGCATCTCCGTCGCGTTCGCACCGGGCTACGACAACGCCGTCGTCTCCTATGCGCTGAACTCGGGTCCGTTCGGCGAGAACCGTCCGTGGATCGGCGGCGTCCGCCGGCCGACGCTCGAGGCGCTCGGGTTCTCGACGAGCGCGCCGACCGTCCGCTTCCGCGGCACGAACCTCCTCGAGGGCGACGCGACGATGTTCGCGGTCGTGCTCGCGCTCACGAAGGGCGAGGGCCTCCTCGAGCTGCCCGACGACCGCGACCTCGGCACGGCCTACGACGCGTTCACGGTCGCTGGGCTCGCGATCCTCCCGAACCTGGTCGGCGTGATCCAGGTCGACGGGACGGCGCTCACCCCCGCGCTCGCGAACGGACTGCCGCCCGGCCTCACGTTCACGGCCGTGGGCATCACGGTGAGCCCGACGGTCGGCACGGTGCGCATCACCGACCCCGTCGACGTCGTCGTCAACTGAGCGCGACCGCGCCGCTACTGCAGCGCTCGGACCGCGTCCTCGAGCTTCGCGTGCGGCACCTTCGGCCGGACGACGAACTCGCCCGCCGAACGCTCGACGACGACCGACTCCGGCGGTGAGGCCGAGAACGTGCGCGTGTCGCGGCGGCCGCCGCCGCGCTTCGACAGGCGGTAGGTCACGACGTACTCGCCGGGGCCGAGCGACGCGAACTCGCCGTGCCCCTCGCGATCGACCGTCGCGGTCGACGTCGTGCGGTCCCAGTCGGTGCGACGCAACGTGACGTCGAAGCGGAACGCGGCGTCGGGCAGCGACCCCTTCGGGATCTCGACCGAGACGACGAGCGCCGGGTCGAGGACGAGCGTGCTGCTCGCGTCGACGCCGTCGAAGCGCGTGGGCGAACAGCCGCGCGCCGAGGCCTCGACGTCGACGTACTTCGTCTCGGACACGAGGAACGCGCGACCGCGGCGGTCGAGGCCGAGCCCGCGCCACTCGTCGGAACCGGTCGGGCGCCAACGCGCCTGCAGGCTCCGCGGCGTCGTGCCGTCCTGCTGCTCGAACTGCAGCGTGAGCGGGTGGAGCACGTCCGAGAGGTCGATCGGGTCGAGCCTCGGGTCGCGCGTCGTCGCGCCCGCGCGCACGTCGACCTCGCCGACGACGAAGAGCACGTCGGGCACGTCGGCGTAGGCGAGCCAGACCGTGTAGAGGCCGGGCGGGACGCGGCTCATCTCGAACTCGTCGTTCCGCCGGCTCGGCGACGTCCGCGACACGGAGGCCTGCGCGAGCACGTCGCGCTCGGGCGCCACGGCGCCGAGGACGGCGCCGATGGTGACGCGACGGCGATCGATCCCGTCCGGGAGCAGCACGCTCCCCGCGATCCGGCCGGCACCCTGGAGCACCAGCGTGACGCCGCTCGACCCGCGGTCGAACGGCACGATCTCGCCGCGGACGTGGTCGCGCGATCCGGCCGAGACGGCGAGGTCGTTCGCGGGCGGCCAGGCGACGACGCGGAACGCTCCGTCCTGGTCGGAGCGCGTGAACAGGTCGGGCAGTCGGCGCCAGCGCGGCCGACCGGAGTCGTCGACGAAGCGCTGGTGGAAGGAGATCCACGCGTCCGCGACCGGCGCGCCGATGTCGTCGACGACGCGCCCCGCGACGAGCAACGGCGGCGGCGACAGCACGACGCGTCCGACGTCGACGACGCCCTGCTCGACCGCGAGCACGACCGAGAAGACGCCGGCGTACTCGACGTCGTCGCCGCGAGCCAGCGTGCGCACGCTGCCGACGAGCGGTCGCGCGTCGCCGCCCCACTCCCCCGGGAGGTCGACGAAGAGCGTCCCCTCGGCGTCCGCCGTCGCGTAGCGGTCACCCGTGTCGCGTCCGTCGCGACGACCGCGCCCGCGACCGTCGTCGACGGCGACGTCGTCGCGCAGCCGGAAGGCCACGCGCACGTCCGGTCGGGCGTCGCCCGACTCGTCGACGAGGTGCGCCACGAGCACGGGGTGGTCGGGCGAGAGGACGAAGCGCACTTCGCCGAGCACGCCCGCGAGGACCGGCGCTCCGGCGGTCGTTCGCACGCGCGAGAGCGACCCCTCGCGCCGGAACCCGAGGTCGAGCGCGGCGCCGGGTTCGACGAAGGGCACGTCGACGACGTTCGTTCCCTCGACCGCGGCCTCGAACGACACCCGACCGCGAACTCCGTCGACGCCGACCTCGAGCACGCCGCGTCCGGTGAACGGGTCGCCGTCGATCTCGACGAGTTCGACGCGCAGACTCGCCATCGGCGGCAACACGAGTTCGACGGCATCCTCGGGCAGCGCGTCGGGGTCGATGCGGACGGTCGGCGGATCCGCCATCGCGACGGCGGGCGCGACGAACCACTCCCCGTCGCCCCCACCCTGCCGGAACAGCTCGTCCGGGTGACGGAAGGTCGCGACGCCGTCGTCGCCGGTCGGCTCGACGCGCGACTCGCGCACCTCGCCGCGGCGCGACCGATGGAGCGCGACCGGGACGGAGGTGACGGGGAGCCCGTCGACGCCGACGACGCGCACGTCGAGGTGCAGGGCGGCGGCGAGGACGATCGTCGTCTCCGTCGCGTTCGCGCGGAGCTGCGCCGAGCCCCACTCGTCGCCGAGCCGCGCTCCGACGAGACCGTCGCGCTGCACGGCGGCGAAGTGCACGACCCCCTCGTCGTCCGCGGCACGCATCTCACCGCGCGCCTCGAGGAAGCGCTGCGAGTCGACGCCTTCGCGCATGTCGCGGAGGACCGAGTCGAACTCGCCCTCCTCGGGTTCGAACAGGAACACCTCGGCACCCGCCGCGGGCGATCCGTCGGCGCTGGTGACGCGGATCGTCACGCGCTCCGCCTCGCCGTCCGATTGGTCGCCGCCTCCCCCGAACTCGTCCTCGAACGCCTCGAAGGCCGCGACCGAGCGCAGGTCCTCCGCACCTCCGGCGTCGCGCGCTCCGGTGTCCACGAGGTCCACCGGCCCCGCGGGTCCCGCGGCGCCGTCCTTCGCCGTGCGCGACGACTCGACGTCGAGGTGGTGGTAGTCCTCGCCGCAGGCGGCGAGGAGCGCGACGGCGAGGGCGAGGGCGGCGGTCCTTCTCATGCGTGGGTCGGGCTCGGTCGGAACCATCGTGGCGGAGCCGCGACGGATCGGGGGCTGCGGGTCCGCGCGAATCGCGAACGGGGTCGCCCGCGTCGCGGCGGGCGCTCGTCCTCTCAGCGCGACAGCACGCGGATCTCGCCGGAGTACCCCACGACGACGAGTTCGGGACCGGGTCGATCGGGGAGCACGTCGCCGCCGACGAGGTGGTGGAAGGCGCTGTCGGCGGTCGCGAGGTCGACGGAGGCGAAGCCCGTCCCGGAGCGACGGACGAGCACGATCCGGCCGTCGTAGCCCGCCGTCGCCGCCTCGACGCCGGGGTGCGCCGCGTCGAGGTCGCCGAGGAACGCGCCGCGCAGCTTGGCCTCGGAGCGGTACGCGACCTCGGAGACGCCGTCCGCGCGCAGCCAGAGCAGCGCGCCGTCGTCGCAGGCCACGAGCAGGTCGTCCCCGGACGACGCGGGTCGCGCGAAGCCGGCCGGCCCGCTCGCGAGGACCTCGGTGTCGAAGTCGCCGCCGTCGTCGCGGCGGACGCGGACGAGCTTCCCGTCGGCGCACGCGACGACGGCGTCGTCGCCCTGGAGGCACGCGCCCTTGCCGGGTCCGTCGAGCTCGGCGACCTCGCGGTGCTCGAACGAGAGGTCGTCGTCGACGAGGAAGAGGTGGACCGTGCGATCGAATCCCGCGCTGATCCCCTCGAGTCCGGGGTGGCTCGGGACGAAGTCGCCGACGACGGCCGCGTGCTGCAGGGCGCTCGGTCGCAGGAGCTCGACGGCGACGAAGCCGCGCCCGCGTTCGCGCGCGGCCATCCAGGCGGCGCCCGGTCCGCCGGAGTCCTCGTCCCCCTCCGCCATGCCGACCGCGAGGATCTCGTCGCCGGGATGGTCCGGGAGCAGGTCCCCGCAGGCCACCTGGATCAGTTCGCCCGGAGCCTGGAAGGCGATCTCGTTGCGCCAGCGGCCGCGCTCGTTCCTCACGACGAAGACGCGCCCGTCGACCGCCACGGCGACGATCTCGAGTCCGGGCAGCTCGGGGTAGACGTCCCCGAGCGCGACGCCGCCGAGCTTGGTCCGCGCGTCGAGCACGACCGTCACGTCGGTCGGCGTGTCGCGCTCGACGATCGGCGAGGTCTCCTTGCAGGCGACGAGGAGGAGGAGCGGGGCGAGGGTCGCGATCCGGTGGGCGTGCATGTGGTCGGAGCGGTCGGGGTGCGAGCGTCGGTGGACGAAGGGAACGACGGTCCTGGGCGGCCGCGCCGCGGTTCGCTAACGTGCTGCCGCGTTTCGCGGACACCGCCGCGCAGGGAGCACCGGATTGAGCACGAACCGCGTCGCCGTCGTCGAGTCGCGCATCGACGAGTATCTCCGGAGCGCCGCACCCGCGGCCCGACGACTCGCGCCGGAGGAGCGCCTGCGGGACGGACGCGGGCCGACGGCGCGCGAGGCCGTGGAGCTGTTCGAGGACCAGGTGCTCTCGCGCACGCTCGACGTCGCCGCTCGCGACCTCAAGCGCGACGGGCGGAGCTTCTACACGATCTCGAGCGCCGGGCACGAGCAGAACGGCGTCGTCGGCACGCTGCTGCGCACGACCGATCCCTGCTTCCTGCACTACCGCTCCGGCGCGTTCATGATGTCGCGCCTGCGCAAGCAGGGCGGCTCGACGCCGGCGTTCGACACGCTGCTCAGCCTGTGCGCCTCGAAGGAGGACCCGGTCAGCGGCGGCCGGCACAAGGTCTGGGGCTCGGACGAGCTGTGGGTCCCGCCGCAGACCTCGACGATCGCGAGCCACCTGCCCAAGGCGCTCGGTACGGCGTTCGCCTTCCCGCGCGCCAAACGCATCGGCTTCGACACCGGACTGCCGCGCGACGCGATCGTGTGCTGCAGCTTCGGCGACGCGTCGGCCAACCACGCGACTGCGCTCGCGGGCATCAACTCCGCGCGCTACTCGTTCCGCAAGGGCAACCCGACGCCCGTGCTGTTCGTCTGCGAGGACAATCGCATCGGCATCTCGGTCGAGACGCCGCGCACGTGGATCCGCGACCACTTCGCGCACCTCGAGCACCTGCGCTACGTCGAGGCCGAGGGCGACCTCGTCGACGTGTGGGAGGCGACGGCGCGCGCGGTCCGCGCGTGCCGCGACGCGCGCACGCCGGTGTTCCTGCACCTGCACACCGTGCGCCTGTGGGGGCACGCGGGCTCCGACGTCGAGACGACGTACCACACGCTCGCGGAGATCGAGGCGATCGAGGCGCAGGACCCGATCCTCGCGAACGCGAAGTTGCTCGTGGAGAGCGGAGCGGCGACGCCGGACGAGCTCGCCGCGCTCGTCGCCGACACGCGCGAGCGCGTCGCCGCCGCGGCGCTCGAGGCCGCCGAGCGGCCCAAGCTCGCCTCGCGCGAGGAGATCGTCGCGCCGCTCGCCCCCTACCGCGAGGACGCCTGCCGCGCCGTCGCGCGCACGTCGCGCGCGAGCGCGGAGAAACGCGCCGAGATCTTCGGGGACAAGCTGCCCGAGGAGCGAACGTCGCCGACGCAGCGCACGCTCGCGGCGCACGTCAACGCGGCGCTGCACGACGTGCTCGCCGCACACCCCCACGCGATCGCGTTCGGCGAGGACGTCGGCAAGAAGGGCGGCGTCTACGGCGTGACGAAGGGTCTGCAGGCGACGTTCGGGCCGTCGCGCGTCTTCGACACACTGCTCGACGAGACGTCGATCCTCGGTGTCGCGCAGGGCGCGGCGCACCTCGGGCTGCTGCCGATCCCCGAGATCCAGTACCTCGCGTACCTGCACAACGCGATCGACCAGATCCGCGGCGAAGCGTGTTCGTTGGCCTTCTTCTCGAAGGGCTCGTACACGAACCCGATGGTCGTGCGGATCGCCGGGCTCGCCTACCAGAAGGGCTTCGGCGGACACTTCCACAACGACAACTCGATCGGAGCGCTGCGCGAGATCCCCGGGCTCGCGATCGCCGTCCCGTCGCGCGGCGACGACGCCGTCAAGCTGCTGCGCGGCGCGGTGGCGATGGCCGAGGCCGACGGCCGCGTGGTCGTCTTCCTCGAGCCGATCGCGCTCTACCACGAACGCGACCTCTTCGAGGACGGCGACGGACTGTGGCTCGCGGACCACCCGCCCGTCGGCGAGGTGCTCCTGCCCGGCGAGGTCGGCGTCCACCACGGCGAGGCGCGCGACCTGTTGATCGTCTCCTACGCGAACGGGCTGCGACTCTCGCTGCGCGCCGCGAAGCGCCTGCGCGAGCAGCACGGCGTCGCGGCGCGCGTCGTCGACGTGCGTTGGCTCGCGCCGCTCCCGCACGAGGCGCTCCTCGCGCACGCGAGGGAGTGCGGGGCCGTGCTCGTCGTCGACGAGTGCCGCGCGACCGGAGCGGGCATCGCCGACGCCGTCGTCGCCGCGCTCGCCGAGTCCGGGTACGGCGGTCGGTTGGGTTCGGTGCGGGCGGCGGACACGTACGTCCCGCTCGGCCCGGCGACCGACCACGTCCTCGTCACCGAGGACCAGATCGTCGACGCGGCGCGGAGGGTCGCCCGATGACGCGCCTCGCGATCGTGTGTCCGGGCCGCGGCTCGTACGTCGAGGCCGCGATGGGCACGCTCCCGGCGGAGCATCCCTGGGTGCGCGAGGCCGAGGAGCTGCGCGCCGAGCTCGGGCTGACGTCCCTGCTCGGACTCGACCGCGCGGAGCGCTTCCGCGCCGCCGAGCACCTGCGCCCCGCCAACGTGTCGCCGCTGATCTACCTGATCTCGATGCTCGACGCGGCGGAGGCCGCGGAGCGCGGGAGGACGGTCGCGGTCGCCGGCAACTCGATGGGTTGGTACACGGCGCTCGCGGTCGGCGGCGCGCTGTCGTTCCGCGACGGTCTGCGACTCGTGCAGGAGATGTCGCTCCTGCAGGAGCAGCTCGCGGGAGGAGGTCAGCTCCTCTACCCGCTCGTCGACGAGGAGTGGCGGATCGACGGGGAGCGCGTCGCGCGCGTCGAGTCGGCGCTCGCGTCGTCCGGCGGTCGCGCGCAGCACTCGATCCACCTCGGCAGCCACGCCGTGCTCGCGGGCGACGACGCCGGCATCCGCCACCTGCTCGACGCGCTGCCGCCCGTCGACCAGGGCCGCGTGCGCTACCCGCTGCGGCTCGTGCAGCACGGCCCCTACCACACGCGCTTCGTCGAATCGGTGAGCGCGCGCGCGCGCGAGCGCCTCGCCGACCTCGAGTTCGCGCGCCCGCGCACGACGCTGATCGACGGCAAGGGTCGCCGACACACCCCGTGGTCCGCCGACGTGCGCGTGCTCCGCGACTACACCTTCGGCGCCCAGGTGACCGAGCCCTACGACCTCGCCTCGTCGCTCCGCGTTCTCCTGCGCGAGTACGCGCCCGACCGGATCGTCCTGCCCGGACCGGGCAACACGCTGGGCGGCGTCGTCGGGAGCGCCGTCGTCCGCGAGCGCTGGCGCGGCGTCGACGGCAAGTCCGCCTTCGTGCGGATGCAAGCGGGCGATTCGCCGCTGGTCGACTCCATGCGCCGCTGAGTCGGGGGTCGACTCGGCGTCCCGGATCGAGACCTCCGCTCCCAACGCCGAGGCACGCTCCGGCGGCGCCGGCCGGACCGAGATCCGTCCCGGCGGCCCGCAGCGGTCTACAATTCGGGGCCGGCCAGCTTCCGAGGCCCCCCGAGGGACAACGGGGAGGCTTTCCAGGGAACCGGGGCGCCGGCCGTCCAATCCAAGGGGTCGCGGGCACGTCCCCGCCGAACCCCGACTCCTCGTCACATCGCGATGAATGGAACCACCCTGGCCGGGGCGCTGACGAGCGTCCTGCTTCTCGCGCCGTTGGCCTCGGCGCAGACGTCGAACGACCGTTCGACCGCCCTCTTCCCCTTCGTCCCCGGCGAGCCGGACCACCTGACGATCTCCCAGGAGTACCTGGGTTGGCTCGACGGACGCGACCACCTGGTCATGGTCGAGAACCAGGTCCCGGGCGCTCCGGACGCGACCTTCCTGCTCGATCGCGTCCGACTCGTGGACGACCAGGGCGGTCTGCTGCGCGTCGACGGCGAGGTCGTCGGTCCGATCGCGGACTTCCGCTCGGCCGACCTCCAGTGCTGGAAGGGCCGCGTCGACGGTCAGCTCGCGAGCGACGTCTTCCTCACGTTCTCGTCCGCCGGCACCTGGGGCTGGGTCCGCTTCGAGGACGGCCGCACGGTCCACCTCCAGTGCGGTCCCCACCCCGAGTTCGGTTGGGAGAGGACGCAGGCGCGGTGGATCGAGGACGCCGCGCTGCGCCGTCCGGGGTTCGAGAGCCGCTTCCTCTGCGGGACGGCCAAGCCGACGGCCGCGGACTTCTCCCCCGAGGAGTACCGCCCGCGCGACACCGGCAACGGATCGCAGCGCGACGAACACGACCACACCGGTGACGGCGCGGTCGGCGGTGCCGGCGGCGGCGCGACCGTCCCCTTCGCGCCCGCGGCGCAGTGGACGGAGTACACGGCGGAGGCGGTCATCGAGACCGACTACGCGTACTACCAGGAGTTCAACAACCAGACGGTCGCGACCAACTACGCGACGCAGCTCGTCTCCGCGTGCAGCGCGCGCTACGAGGAGCAGATCGGCTGCCTCTGGGACCTCGCGAGCCTCTCGATCCACACGTCGAACGGCTCCGACCCCTACAGCGGCACGAACCCTGACGCGCTCCTCAACGAGATCGACAACTTCTGGGACGGTCCGAGCGGTCTGCACAACCTCGGCGACTTCGGCCTCGTGCTCTCCGGGCACAACGGCGGCGGCGTCGCCTTCCTGAACGTGCTGTGCAGCAACACGAAGGCCGTCGGCTCGTGCTGCTCGATCAACGGGAACGCCAACTTCCCGGTCAACGGCCAGAGCAGTGCGAACTGGGACTTCGTCGTCACGACGCACGAGGCCGGGCACATCTTCAACGCGCTCCACACGCACGACTTCTGCCCGCCGCTCGACCACTGCGACACCAACTGCGACGGTTTCACGAACTGTCCGGTCGGCACGATCATGAGCTACTGCCACACCTGCTCGTTCCAGGGTGTGCAGCACATCACGCCGTTCTTCCACCAGTCGAACATCAACCGGATGCGGTCGAAGGTCGAGAACGTCAACTGCCTCGACATCTACGTCCCGCCGCCGTCCCAACCGATCATCACGTCGGTGAGCCCGACGACGATCCCGGCGCTGACCCTCGACAACTGGCCGGTCATCACGGTCACCGGCCAGAACTTCTCGAGCGTGACCGCGGTGCAGATCGACGGCGTGGCGCTCTCGGGCTTCCCGCCGCAGTACACGGTGGTGAACGACTCGACGATCACGATCAAGTCGTTCCCGTTCTCCAAGCTCGGCCCGATCTTCATCCGGATCCAGAACCCTTCGGGCCTCGCGAGCACCTCGATCGACGTGACCCCGGTCACGGCCCCGCTCATCGACATGGTGCCGTCGGACCCGGCCTTCTGGGTCCAGGCCACGGGTCTCAAGTGCTACTACGCCTGCGACCCGAACACCTGGCTGTACCTCATCGCGTCGCCCTCGAACGTGCCGACGGTCATCCCGGGCATCGTCACGCTCGACATCGGCAACAACCTCCTCGCGGCGGCGCTCCTCGGCTTCTTCGCGATCGATCCGGTGAAGGGCTGGGGCGTCTTCTCGACCCCCGTCCCGAGCAACACGCACTTCGCGACGGGCACCATCCTGCGCATGCAGGCCGTGGTGTACCCCGTGCTCGCGCCGTCGGTCCCGTTCGACGTGACGAACGTACAGAACATCACCGTGGTCTTCTGAGGAACGGCGCGGCGACGGCGCGGCCTCCGACCCGGAGGGCGCACGTCGGCCCGATCGTTCGCCCCTCGCGGGGCGAGCCATGCAGCGGGGCGGTCCGAAGGGGCCGCCCCGCTCGCGTTCTCGGGCGGATCCTGCGCGTCGTGCGTCGCCGAGGATGCGCCGACGCAGGATCTCCGTCGCGGAGTTCGGATCGCGGGCCGACCGATCACCTCGACGCGTGCGGACGCGCTCCGGTCGTCAGTACGAGAGACCCTCGAACGCCGAAGGAAGGAGGTCGCGCACGCTCCATGCGCGCACGCTCCCGCCCCCGAACGCGACGACCCAGGCCTCGGGCGCGAGCTCGAGCAGGACCTGTCGACACGCTCCGCACGGCGGGATGGCTCCCGCGCTCGACGTCAGCACGACGAGATCGATCGGACCGAGCCCGACCGCACGAGCCGAGGCGAGCGCCGTGCGCTCCGCGCACACCGTCAACCCGTAGCTCGCGTTCTCGACGTTGCAGCCGACGACGACGCGCCCCGCGCGGTCCACGACGGCGGCTCCCACGCGCAGCTTCGAGTACGGAGCGTGCGCGCGTTCGGCCACCGCTCCGGCCGCGCGCGCGAGCGGCTCGAGCGACGCGACGTCGAGCTGCTCGCGTCGCTCGAGCCGAGCGCGGATCGCGGCGACCCGAGTCGGGTCCACCATCGTCGGGTCGGCGTGCTCGGGATCGGACATGCGCGGATCGTCCCAAGCGCGCCGTCGCGAGGTCAACCCGACACGAGTTCCGTGGGGTCCTCCGCGTAGCCGAGGAACGGAACGCGCAGCCGGAGGCTGCGCACCCCCGTGCCCGGGTCGAAGCGCTCCTCCGCGCGGACCTCGACCCAGGCGGTCCGGCCGACGAGCTCGCCGGACTCGACGGAGAGGCGTCCCCCCGTGTCGAAGCCGAGCTTGGCGAGCACGAACTTCGCCCGCCGCAACCCGCGCTCTCCCCAGCTCACGCCGTCCCACGCCGCCGTGCGACCCGCGTAGGGCCCCTCGACGACTTCGAGTCGCATGCCCCACCGGGCGTCGCCGTCGCGCGTCCACCCCTCGCGCACCTCCGCGACGCGACAGTGGTAGACGCCTTCCGGAATGCTCACGAAGTCCGCGGGGTCGTCCACCGCACTGAAGTCGATCTCCACGTCATCACCCTCCGTCGTCGACGGTCGTCGTCTCGGTCCGGCGCGGAGCGACGGCTCCCGCCGGGTCGCGGCGTCACGCACCTCCGGCGTTCGCGCTCGACAGGAGAAGGACCGACGTGCACGCGAACGGTTGCATCTCGAGCGCGACTTGTTCGCGTCGTGACGCGCAAGTCCCGATCCGACGGCTCACTGGGGCAGCGTCCGCGAGAAGACGCGACGGAAGTTGTCACCGAGCACGCCGTCGACGGTCTTCTCGTCGAACCCACGAGCCCGCATGCGTTCCACGAGAGCACCGAGCATCGAGACGTCCTCCAGTCCCGCGGGACCGCGCTGGATGCCGTCGAAGTCCGAACCGAGACCGACGTGTTCGGGTCCGGCGACCGCGACGGCGTGCTCGACGTGGTCGACGACGCGTTCGATCGAGAGCGGCGCGGCGTCGCGCTGCATCACGTCGCTCTGCGCGAGGAAGCGTCCGGTCTCGCCCGTCCCCTCCGCGCGCCGGTACGCGTCGGTCGTGCGGACGCGCGCCTCCTCCTCGCCCGCCGCCGCGTCGAGGAAGCCCGGGTGGAAGACGATGCCGACGACGCCGCCGTTCGCTGCGAGAGCGCGGAGCTGTTCGTCCGTGAGGTTGCGACGGTGGTCGCGCAGCGCCTTGCAATTGCTGTGGCTCGCGATCACCGGCTTCGTCGCGCACTCCATCACGTCGAAGAAAGCGCGCTCGCCGGCGTGCGAGAGGTCGACCGCGACGCCGAGGCTCTCCATGCGACGCACGACGTCGCGACCGAAGGACGAGATGCCGTCGGGCGAACCCGCTCCGCCGTCCGCGCACGAGCGGATCCACGCGAGATGGTTGTTCCAGACCAGGGTCATGCAGCGAAGGCCGCGCTCGGCGAAGCGCTCGAGCTCGCCGAGGTCGTCCTCGATGGCGTGCCCGCCTTCGATGCCGAGGATGCCGCGGTGCGCTCCGTCGTCCGGGCCCTGGTCGAGGTCCGCCCGCCGGCGGACCCGGCGCAGCCGGTCGGGGCGCCGCTCCGCGAGGTCGTCGAAGGCGTCCATGAGCGCGTGGGCGCGCGGCCCCGCCGCCCCCGGACCGAAGGACGCGTCGACCCAGCACGCGAAGACCGAGGTCCCCACCCCGCCCTCGAGCGCCCGGTGGAGGTCGAACTGGCCCGGGGTCCGCTCGGCGAGGTCGTGGCCGAGGTCGAGCGCCCGTTGGAGCGCGTCGTGGTGGGCGTCGAAGATCGGTCGGGCGGATCGGGGTTCGCGGGCCATCCCGGCAAGCTACCGAGGCCTCGCCGCGAGGAAGCGAGCGAACGCCGTCCAGGCGGCGCCGACTCGACCTGCGCTGCCAAAGTGACAGCGCGGAGCCGCCCGGGCGCGGACCCTGCCAGGCTGACAGACCGCCGGGGTCGGCGGGCGCTCCGGCGCGCCGCGGACCTCGACCCGGAAGCGGCACGCGCTTTGCTCCCGGGCGGCGTCGCGCCATGTCGCCCGTCGATCGACAGGACCGCAGCAGCCTGCGGAACGCCGGAGAACCGGTGCCGGAGCCCGTTCGGCCCCCCCTGGGTCCGACGCGCCGGCGCCTCCTCGTCGCCGACGACGACGCCACCCTGCGCGGCGGCGTCGCGAGCCTCCTGGCGTCCTTCGAGATCGAGATCCTCGAGGCCGACTCCGGTCCGGAGGCCCTCGCGATCGCGCGCGCGGTCCGGGTCAACGCGGCCCTGCTCGACCTGCACATGCCGGGCGTCGAGCTCCCCGGGCTCGGCGGCCTCGAGGTGCTCGGCGCGCTGCGTCGGATCGGCCTCTCCGTCCCCTGCGTCCTGTACTCGGCGGACCTCACGCCCGCGCTCGAGGAACGGATCCTTGGCGCCGGCGCGCTCGCGGTCCTGCACAAGCCCGTCGATCCCGCGGTGCTGCGCAGCGAGGTGCTGCGCGCACCTCGGCTCCGATCCCCGTGCGCGGCTGACCGAGGCCGCTCCCCCACACCTCCAACTCCCGCGCGTGCGGGAGTTCAGTCCAAGTCCGAACCCTTCACGATCCCAACTCAGCCAGAGATTCGAGATGACCACGAAAACGAAGTCCAAGGTCTCCATCCGCCCGCTCTCCGACCGCGTCCTCGTCCAACGCGTCGAAGCCGAGGAGAAGACCGCCGGCGGTATCCTCCTGCCCGAGAGCGCCAAGGAGAAGCCCAAGGAAGGTCGCGTGATCGCGATCGGCGACGGCAAGCTCCTCGACAACGGCAACCGCTCGACGTTCGCCGTCAAGGTCGGCGACCGCGTGCTGTTCAGCTCCTACGCGGGCACCGAGGTCAAGTACGAGGGCAACGAGTACCTCATCATGCGCGAGGACGACATCCTCGGCATCATCGGCTGATCGACGACGCGACGATCGCCACCAGGCACATCCCCTCCACGAACATCGAGTAGAGAGAAGCGGCAACCATGGCCAAACAGATCAGCTACGACGCGGAAGCCCGCGAGCACATCCGTCAGGGTGTCAAGAAGCTCGCGCGCGCCGTCAAGGTGACCCTCGGTCCCCGCGGCCGGAACGTCATCATCGAGAAGTCCTTCGGCAGCCCGACGGTCACGAAGGACGGCGTCTCCGTCACGAAGGAGATCGAACTCGACGATCCCTACGAGAACATGGGCGCCCAGCTGGTGAAGGAAGTCGCTTCCCGCACCAACGACGGCGCCGGTGACGGCACCACGACCGCCACCGTCCTCGCCGAGGCCATCTTCGAGGAAGGCCTCAAGAACGTCACGGCGGGCGCGAGCCCGGTGGCGCTCAAGCGCGGCATCGACAAGGCGGTCGTCGCCGTCGTCGACGAGCTCAAGCGCATCTCCAAGCCCGTCAAGGGCAAGGAGGACATCACGCAGGTCGGCACGATCGCGTCCAACAACGACCCGGAGATCGGGAAGATGATCGCCGAGGCGATGGACAAGGTCGGCAAGGACGGCGTGATCACGGTCGAGGAGGGCAAGAGCCTCGCGACCGAGGTCGAGTGGGTCGAGGGGATGCAGTTCGACAAGGGCTACCTGTCGCCGCACTTCATCACCAACGCCAAGACGATGGAGGCGGTCTTCGAGAACGCCTACGTGCTCGTCCACGAGAAGAAGGTCTCGTCCGTCAAGGACATGATCCCGATCCTCGAAGAGGTCGCGCGCAGCGGCAAGCCGCTCGTGATCATCGCCGAGGACGTCGAAGGTGAAGCGCTCGCCACGCTCGTCGTGAACCGCCTCCGCGGCGCGTTCCCGGTGTGCGCGGTCAAGGCGCCGGGCTTCGGCGACCGCCGCAAGGCGATGCTCGAGGACATCGCGATCCTGACCGGCGCCACGCCGGTGATGGACGCGACGGGCCAGAACCTCGAGTCGATGACCGTCCGCGACCTCGGCACCGCCAAGAAGATCGTCGTCGCGAAGGACGCGACCACGATCATCGAGGGCGCCGGCGAGAAGAAGGCGATCCAGGGCCGCATCGAGCAGATCAAGGCCGAGATCGAGGGCACCAAGTCCGACTACGACCGCGAGAAGCTCCAGGAGCGCCTCGCGAAGCTCGCCGGCGGCGTCGCCCAGATCAACGTGGGCGCCGCGACCGAGTCCGAGATGAAGGAGAAGAAGGCGCGCGTCGAGGACGCTCTCCACGCGACCCGCGCCGCCGTCGAGTCGGGCATCGTGCCCGGCGGCGGCATCGCCCTCCTCTCGGCGCAGGCCGTGCTCGACAAGCTGAAGCTCGACGGTGACGAGCGCGTCGGCGCGCAGATCGTGCGCCGCGCCCTCGAGGCTCCGCTGCGCCAGATCGCGTCGAACGCGGGTCAGGACGGCGCCGTCGTGGTCCAGAACGTCCGCGCCGGCAAGGGCTTCGGCTACGGCTACAACGCCGCGACCGACACCTACGAGGACCTCGTGAAGTCGGGCGTCATCGACCCGACGAAGGTCGCCTTCACCGCGCTCACCAACGCCGCCTCGGTCGCGAGCCTCCTGCTCACGACGGACGCGCTGGTCAGCGACCTCCCGGAGAAGAAGAAGGACGACGCGCACGCGGGCCACGCGCACTGATAGCGCCGGTATCGGCCGCGGGCTCCGTCCCGTCGGCGAACGAGCGGGGCGCTCCACCTCGAGGTGGAGCGCCCCGCTCCGTTGCGGGCGACGTCCCCGCGCGACTCGGTGAAGCCCATGCGTGACGGCCGCGTCCCGTGGCGCCGCGCCCCGGCACTTCGGTCGCGCTCCACCCTTCTGGCGAACCGCGATCTGTGGCACCCTCCTCGCCATGACGAACGAGACGCTGAAGGCCGCCGAGAAGCACTACGAACGCCTGGTCGACCTCTCGAACGCGCAGTCGATCCTCTCCTGGGACCAGGAGGTGATGATGCCGCCGGGCGGTGCGGAGACGCGCGCGCTGACGATGTCGGCGCTGACGCGGGTCGTGCACGAGTGCGCGACGGACAAGACGTTCGTGCGCGAGGTGCGCTCGCTCGACAGGTCGCGCGACGGGCTGAAGCCGCAGGAGCGGCGCACGGTCGAGCTGCTCGCGCGCCGCGTGAAGGAGGCCACGGCGATCCCGGCCGACCTCGCCGCGGAGCTCTCGGCGCACCGAAGCCGCGCCGTCCAGGCGTGGCGCGGCGCACGCGCGGCCGACGACTTCGGCGCCTTCCTCCCGCAGCTCGAGAAGATGGTCGAGCTCCAGCGCCGCGTCGCGCGCGCGAAGGCCGGCAAGGGCGGCGACGCGTACGACGCGCTGCTCGACGACTACGAGCCGAACGCGACGACGGCACAGCTCGACCCGCTGCTCGGCGAGCTGCGCGAACTGACCGTCCCGCTCGTCGCGCGCGTCCGCCGGTCGAAGGCCAAGTTCGACATGCGCCCGCTCGTCGGTCGCTTCGAGCCCGACGCGCAGCGCCGGTTGGTCGCCGACGTCACCTCCGCCATGGGCATCGACGGCTCGCGCAGCCGCCTCGACGTGTCGACGCACCCGTTCTGCGGCGGCGTCGGTCCGGTCGACGTGCGCATGACGGGGCGCTTCGACCCGAAGGACCTGCGCGGCGGACTGTTCGGCGCGATCCACGAGGCGGGGCACGGCCTGTACGAACAGGGCCTCGATCCGAAGCGGACGCGCCACCCGCTCGGCGGCGCGATCTCGATGGCGATCCACGAGTCGCAGTCGCGGCTGTGGGAGAACCAGATCGCACGCTCCCGGCCGTTCTGGAAGCACTGGTTGCCGCGCCTCAAGAAGCTCTTCCCGAAGCAGCTCGCGGGCGTCTCGCTCGACGCCATGTGGCGCGCCGCGAACGCGATGCAGCCCTCGATGATCCGCGTCGAGGCGGACGAGCTCACCTACAACCTGCACATCGTCCTGCGGTACGAGATCGAGCGCGACCTGATCTCGGGCGCGCTCCGGCCCAAGGACCTGCCGGCGCGCTGGAACGACACCATGCACGCGATGCTCGGCATCCGCCCGAAGAACGACGCGGAGGGCTGCATGCAGGACATCCACTGGCCCGCGGGCTACTTCGGCTACTTCCCGACGTACTCCGTCGGGAACCTGTACGCCGCGCAGGTCATGGAGGCGGCGCGCGCCGCCATCCCCGACCTCGACGCGCGCGTGGCGAAGGGCGACCTGGTGACGCTGCGCGAGTGGCTGCGCGACCGCATCCATCGCCACGACCGCGTCTACACGGCCGACCAGATCGTGAAGCGCGTGACGGGCAAGAAGCTCTCGGTCGAGCCCTTCCGCGCGTACATCACGAGCAAGGTCGACGCGCTGTACCCGGAGGGCTGATCGGAGCGCCGGCGCGCCGCGTTCAGTTCCTCGGGAACACGACGCGGCGCGTGCCATGGTTCGGATCGACGGGCAAACAGCCTGACACGCGGTCGGGCAACGTATCCGTCGGCGACCCGCCGTCAGCCCGCCGGCACGCCCACCACGAAGCCGCCCTCCGCCGGGACGGTCCACTCGAGTGCTGCTGGGCTCTGGATGCGCACGCTCCAACCGGGCGGCAGCCGCAGCTCGTCGCTCCAGCACGCCGGATCGTCGGCGTCGAGGCTCGCGAAGCGCACCTGCGGACCGTCGTAGGACCAGACCGCGTCGGTTCCCGCTCTCAGTTCGAGCCGGGCGCGGTGCTCGTCGCCGCCGCCGAGACCCTGGGGTGCACCCAGTCGCACCGGAACGGTCGCGCACGCAGCGAGTCGCAGCGGCAGGTCGTCGTGCTCGAGTTCGACGTCGGCCGCGTAGAACGAGACCGAGCCGAACGGCACGACCTCGCGGCGCAGCTCCACGAAGCAGACCAGCGTCGAACGTCCCTCCTCGAGATAGAGGTGCGGCCCGCCGATCTCGTCCACGAGATCGGTGAAGACGTTCCAGGTGCCGCCGCCGCGCTCCGAGAGGACCGTCGCCGACGCACGCCGCACGTCGTTCGCGTGCACGCCCTCCGGGAGTTCGAGGATCGCGATCGGCGCTTCGCCGATGCCGCGCGTCGCGACGAGCCGGAACACCGCTTCCTGCTCGAGCGTGTCGTCGTCGAACGTGAACTCGACCTTGCGACGGTCGGGGCGCGACCAACGCCAGCCCTCGACGAGCGGCGGCGTGTCGAGGTGGACCGCGCCGCTCGACGCCGGGAACCCGACGTACGTGTGCTCGAAGGAGACCGCGTCGTGCCGCACCTCCTCGAGGAACGGGCCGAACTCGGCGCCGTGGAACGACAGCGTCGAGGTGCTCGGCGCGCGCGGGTCCCGCAGCAGCGCCGGATCGAGCGCTCGACCCGCGCCGTCGAACATCTCGACCCGGACCCGCAGCGTCCGCGGCGCGACCGTCGTCGCGAGCACGGAGACCTCCGACGGGGTGACGCCGCTCGGCGCTGCGGCGATGGACACGGTGCGACCGAGCGTGCGCTCGACGACGCGCGCCAGGTGCCGACCGGGGAAGAGCCTCGAGACCTCGGAAGCCGACAGGCCCGCCGTCCGCGACGTCGACGGTCGCGCTCGAAGCCGTCCGACCCTCGTCGATGCGCGAGCTCGCGACGACGCGCGCCAGTGCGACGCGTCGGCGGTGAGGCGCGGCGCCGCGGGACCGCAGGGGCGCTCGACCGGTGCGAAGATCGAGGGCTGCGACCGACCCGCGCTCTCCGTGCGGCGCGGCGGGTCGAAGGGGCGCGCGGTCGCGACCCAGAACAGCGCTCCGCACACGGTGATCGCGAGCAGGCGCGAAGCGACGAGGAGCGGCGAGGGACGGGGCGAGCGGCGTCCGCGGTCGGTCATGTCGTGGTTCCCGGGGGCTTGCGGATCAGCGCTGGATCAGCACGAGGTACGTCGCGAGTCCCTTCTGCGGGTTCGCGCCGAGCGAGAGTTCGGCGCCCGCCTCGAAGCGCTTCTCGAACAGGCGGTACGTCGTGAGGTCGGTCGCGATACGCGCTTCGAGCTCGCTCCATTCGCCCAGCCACGACGGCACGGAGGAGGCCCGTGCGTCGAGCCCGATCGTGATCGTGGCGTCGTGCCGCAGGGTGAGCTCGACGAGCGGCGACTCGGTGCCCGCCGATTCGTCGGCGTCCGCGGCGGCGGACTTCATGCGGTAGGCGTAGCGCAGGCCCTCCGGTACCTCGGTGAAGACCTCGGCGGAGTCCGCGCGCACGCGGACGCCCGGCGCCACCTGCGGTCGCTCCACCGGCCAGTCGTGCGCGGTCAGGACGAAGGAGTCCTCGATCCCGGCGCGCTGCACCAGCGACTCGAACGCGACGATCGCGTCCGGCTGGTGGACGGCGTTCCGCGCGGGACGCTCGAGCCCGTCGATCTGGAGCAGGTAGGCCACGAGGTCCTGCTTCTCCTGCTGCGAGAGCCCGGCGGTCTCGCCGTGCGAACCCTTCAGCCCCTCGCGCTCCAGCACGTCCATGAGCGTCGCCGCCGAGCCGTCGTGGAAGTACGGCGCCGTCTCCCAGATGCCGCGCAGCGTCGGCGTGTCGATGCCGCGGAGGTGGTCGCCGATGCGCGAGCCGCTGTGCGGTTGGATCGTGCCGATGTCGTGGACGGTCCCGAACTGGAAGTCCGTGAACGTGCGGCCGCCGTGGCACTGCCAGCACTCCAGACGCTCGAAGACCTGACGGCCGCGCTGACCGGCGGCCGTCATCGAGCCGTCCTGGTTGCGATAGGGGCTGGGCGGGAACTTGTCGAAGGTCGAGACGTAGCCGTTGATCGCGTCCGTCTCGAATCCGAGCTGGTTCTTGTCGTAGCCCAGCGCGTCGGCGCTCGCCGCGAACAGGCTGTCCGACAGGAAGCCGGTGCCGCCCTGCCCGAAGCGGATGTCCTGTTCGAAGTCCTGGATCTCGTTGAAGTTCGCCGACCAGTGCACGAGTCCCTGACCCGTTCCCTGGCGGCCCATGAGCGAGATCGTGTTGCGCAGGCCCTCGCCGCGGTCCGTGAAGTCCCAGATGCGCCCGTCGCTGCCGGAGTCGAAGTGGCACGACGCGCACGACATGTGGCCGAGCCGGCTCATGCGCGGGTCCGCCGCGGTGTGGAAGATCTGCTTCCCGGGCAGGACGATGCCGCGCAGGATCTCGACCGTGACGCTGCGCACGCGACTGACGAGCGGCAGGTCCCACGAACGACCGTCGAGCAGCGGCGCGATGTCGTACGTCGCGAGGTCGCGCGTCAGGAAGTTGTGGACGACGAGCAGCTGTTGGTCGGGGTCGACGCACACGCCGATCGGCGCGATGCCGGTCTCCTCGATCGAGAAGAGTCGCGTCGCACTCTCCGTGTCGACGACCTCGACGGTCTTGCTGCCGCGCATCGCGACGAACGCGTAGGCGCCGCGCGGCGAGAACGCCACGGCGACCGGGAAGTCGCGCGCGCCGTAGTCGATGCGGTCCTCGAGCACCTCGCGCCCCGTGGCGACGTCGACCACCGCCGACATCGGGCGGACGGTGTTGAAGAAGTTGAGCGGCTGCCCGTCGCGCCACAGTCCGCGGCTCGTGTTGTCCTTCTTGGACGGGATCCACGCGCGCCGACCGTCGGGCGTGATGGCGACGTCGGTGACGTGGTTCGGGACGCCGCGCCCGGAGAAGAGCGTGTCCGGCCCCGGATCCTCGACCAGCGAGTGCGCGAGCGCGGGCTCGCTGCCGTCGAACGACCCGGGCGAGGCGACGATCACCTCGCCGTTCTCCGCGGGGCTGATGAAGCGCGTCGCGAGGATGCGCGAGCCGTCGCCGCTGACGGCGAGTCCGCGCAACGGTCCGCCGGCCTCGATGCGACCGATCAGCTCGTGCGTCGCCGTGTCGTAGCGGAGGATCTCGCGCGTCCCGAGCGTCGTGACGTACGTCGTCCCGTCGGAGGAGTGCGCGACGCCGAACGGACGGCACGCGAACGGCAGCTCGAGCGTCTCCGTGACCTCGCCGGAGTCCGCGTCGAGGATCGTGATCGACCACGACTCCTCGTTCGTCACCCACAGCGAACGGTCGGCCGCGAGCGCGACGCTGCGCGGCTCGACGCCGACCGGGACCTCGACGAGCAGGCGGCCGGCGACGTGGTCGACGCAGCTCACCGTGTTGTTGTCGGGGTTCACGCACCAGACGCGGCGGCGCTCCGGGTCGTAGATCACCGTCGACGCCTTGGTCGGTGCGTCGGGCGTCTCGGGCCGGACGACTGCCTGGTCGAGGACGGCCTCGTCGACGCGACCGTCGTGCTCGAAGCGGACGGTGACGCGGTGGATGCCGGGCTCGTCGAAGACGTGGAACGCGACGGGGTCGCCGGTGAAGCGTGTCGGAGCGCTTCCGTCGCCGAAGTCGAAGGACCACCGGCCGGCGACTCCCTCGGCGCGCGCGGCGAGCACGACCTCGTCGCCGACGAGGCTCGTGCCGGAACTCGACAGTCGGATCGGGACCGAACTCACGGCGCGCCCCGTCGAGTATTCGAGGACCATCGGTTCGTCGGAGCGGACGAACTCGAAGTCGACGGAGAGGGTCGCGGGGATCGAGAGGCGGAGCGAGGTGCCGCGCTCGAGTTCGCGCGTCGAGGCGACCTGGAAGTCCGCTCCGGAGAACGTGACGGCGGCGGGGACGGTCTCGCCCGCGAGCGTCTCGACGGACACGCGCGCGGCGAACTCGCGGTCGACGACGAGGCTCGACGCGGCGCGGAAGCCGGCACGGAACCAGGTCGAGCGGTCGGTGCTCCCGTGCGTCGCCGGCGAGGGCATCCACTTCGGCAGCGGACGCGCCGGGTCCGTGAGATCGACCACACCGTCCCTCGAGGGATCGAAGGGCTGGACGACGACGACGTCGGCGATCGCCTCGAGCGAACTCTCCTCCGTGTAGTTCGAGACGTGCGTCTCGCTCGACCTCAGCGACTCGGGTCGATCAGGGGCAGCGCTGCAGCATGTCGTCGCCGCCGCCGATCGCGACGAGCCAGGGTACTGGACCGCGAAGTCTCAGGGCCGGTCCACATCCGGTGCGTCGCCGGTCGACGAGGAGCGAGCGTGCCGACGATGCGCGGCGCGCGCGGATCGGCGACGTCCAGACCTGGACGCCGTCGCGCGGCGACCGTAGGAAGAGCACGCGGTCGTCGACCCAGGTCACCGCCGGCCGTTGGCTGCCCGAAGACGCTCGTCTCGGACGACTCGAACGTGGTGCGCCCGCCACCCGCGCCCGTGACAGCGAAGCGACCGCCGGACGATCCATCGCTCGGGACCTCGACGGCGAGTTCGACCCCGTCGAACCCGGATCGACCCGCCTCGCCGGAATAGGTGTCGGGGACCTCACCAGGGCGGGCGAGGGACGTCGCGAGGAGGAGCCGGCGACGAGGAGAGCGCGATCATGGTGTCCGGGACGGGGCTGCAGCGGCGCGCCGGGGCGCGCTGGACCATGGCCGATCGGCCAGGCCGAACCTGGTTTCGACGGCCAGGACGGAACAAGTTCGCAACCGCCGTCACCGGTGCGCGTCCCCGGCCGTCGGCGCGATCCGCTCGGAGCGGCGCCAGGCGACCTTGGCGGCAGCGTGCGCGCCGATCGGACCAGTCGATTGGCGCGCCGCCGCCGCGAGCGCCGCCGTCGGCGCAGGTGCGGAGACCTTTCCGGGATCGGACGGCTGCACGCCGCCGATCTCGACGAACGAACCAGGTTCGCTCGAGCGAACCCGGTTCGTCCGACGGGCTCGACAGGTTCGGTCACGCGGCTTGCCACGGCCGAGCGTCGCGCACCTCGCTCTCGTCGAGCGGGCCGGCCGCGGCGACGCACAGCGCTTCGGGGTGCAGCACGGCGCGCGCGCACACGAGGACGTCCTCGGCCTCGACGGCGCGCAGGTCGGCGAGCAGTTGGTCGAGGTGCCCGTCCGGCAGTCGAGCCTCCGCGTTGACGGCGACGATGCGCATCGGCGCGCGCTCGAAGCCGAGCACGAAGCTGCCCGTCAGGTACTGGCGCACGAGGTGCAGCTCCTCGTCGCTCACGCGTTCCGAGCGGATGCGGCGCATCTCCTCGACGAAGCCGCGCAGCGCCGCACACCTTGTCGGGCGACGTGCCGATCTGCGCCTGGAACGTGCCGGGGATGCGGCCCGCGCTCGACGACACGTTCGCGCTGACGGAGTACGCCAGCCCTTCGTCGTCGCGAAGCCGTTTGCTGATGCGATCGGTAAAGCCCGGACCCGTGCCGAGCACGTGGTCCATGACGACGGCGGACGCGTAGAGCGGGTCGAGCCGGCGGATGCCGAGGTGCCCCGCCACGACCTGCATCTGCTGCCTGTCGGCGGCGAAGGTGGCGACGCGCGACTCGAGCGGCGGGTAGGAGCTGCTGCTCAGGCGACGAACGGAGCGCGCCCGCTCAACCTCGAGCGCGCGGTCGAGGTGCGCGCACCTCGACCGGATCGAGGTCGCCGCACACGCCGATGATCGCGCGCGACCCGACCCACGTCTCGGCGTACCGGCGCGCCACGTCGTCGCGCGTGATCCGCGACGCGGTCTCGAACGTCCCGCGCCGCGGCCGTCCGACGCCCTGGTCGCCGTAGGTCAGTCGACGGAAGAGCCGACCGACCTGCACGCGCGGCTCCGCCTCGTCGACGCGCAGTCGCTCGAGGTAGCGCGCCTTCTGTCGACGCACGCGTTCCTCGGGGTAGGTCGCGCTCGTCACCACCTCGGCGGCGAGGTCGAGCAGCGTGCGCCACCCCGTCGCCATCACCGATCCCGACAGTCCGTTCGCGTCGCCCGCGAGCGAACCGCCCGAGCGGTTCGAGCAGGTCGGCGATCTCGGTGTCGCTGTGCCGCGTCGTGCCCTCCGTCGCGAACGCACCGACCATCGTCGCCAAACCCTCCATGCCGACAGGGTCGAGGCGCGCGCCGCCGTCGAACGCGACGACGAGCGCGGTCACGGTCGAGCCGGCGCGCGGCGTCACGAGCAGGCGCGCACCGCACGCGAGCTCGAAGCGGTGCGACGGGACGACGAGTCGCGGACCCGTCTCGTGCAGGCCGGTGGCTCCGCTCACTTCGTCCCCGCCTCGGGCACGCACCAGCCGACGGTGGCGCGCTCCGTCGTGAGGAGTCGCCGCACGGCGTCGCGCACGTCGTCGGCCGTCACCGAGCGGTGCGTCGCGCCGTCGTCGAGCGCGAGTCGCCAGTCGGCGTCGAGCGCGAAGCTGCCGATCTGCTCGGCGACCTCGGACACGCCCTCCGCCTCGAACGCGTCCCCGGCGACGAGGATCCCGAGCGCGCGCTGCATCTCCTTCTCGGTCGGTCCGTCGGTCGCGAGCCGCGCGATTTCGCGCGCGATCGCGCTCTCGAGCTGCTCCTCGCCGACGCCGTCCGCCGCCTCGGCGAACAGCCAGAAGAGGCCGCCGTGCGCGCGCGCGTCGTTCGCGGTCGACACGCTCGTCGCGAGTTCGCCGTCGAGCACGAGCGCGCGCTGGAGCACGGAATTGCGCCCGCTCGTCAGGACGGTCTGCACGAAGTCGAGCGCCGTGTCGTCCTTCTCGCCGCACCTGGAGCCGGGCCACGCGATGCACAGACGACGCCCTTCGTCGGGCCAGGTCGTGCGCACGCGCGCACCGTGTTCGGGGTTCACGAGCGGCGCTGGCTCGGGCAGCGGCGCGACGCCGCGCGGCGCCGCGGGGAACGCCGCGCGCACCCTGGACAGCACCTCGTCGCGTTCGACGTCGCCGCACACGACGACGGTCGCGTTCTCCGGCGCGTAGGCACGGCGGTAGTGCGCCTCCATCGCCTCGCGCGTGATGCCGGCGACGCTCTCCTGCGTCCCGATGATCGGTCGACCGTAGGCGTGACCACCGCAGGCCGCGCTCTCGACCTCCTGCGACAGCACGGTCCACGGGTCGTCGAGCCCCATCGCGAGTTCCTCGAGCACGACCTCGCGCTCGGCCTCGAGCTCCTCCGCGTCGATCGCGAGGCTCGTCATGCGGTCCGCCTCGATCGCGAGCGCCTCCTCCCAACGGTCGGACGCGAACTCGAACCAGTAGCCCGTGTGGTCCTTGCCGGTGAAGGCGTTGTTGCGACCGCCGAGCAGCGCCGTCGCGCGGTCGACCTCGCCCTTGCCGCGCCGCTCCGTCCCCTTGAACATCATGTGTTCGAGGAAGTGCGACACGCCGGCGACCTCGGGCGCCTCGTGCACCGAACCGACGCCGTAGAACACCATCGCCGCGACGACGGGATCGGTGTGTCGTTCGCCGACGAGCACGCGCATGCCGTTCGGCAGTCGCGTCTCGCTGAAGCGGCAGCCGCCGCGCACGAGCGGCTCGGTCCAGTCCTGTGTCGAGGTCAACCCAGCACCCTCCTCGTGGGCCTCGGTCCGTCGTCGTCGTCGCGCCGGCGCCGCGCGGGCACCGGTCGCTGTTTCGTGGCGGTCTTCCCGCCGGCGCGCGTGGTGCGCGAGCCCGCGCCCTTCCCGCCGCTGCGGTTCGCGCCGCGTCCGCCCGTCCCGCGCCGCGCACCGCGTTCGCCGCGATCCGCGCGCTCCTCCCGCTCCTGCTCGGCCGTCGGTCCGGCGAGCAGCTCCTCGATCTCGAAGCGCCGGAGCGGCCGCCACGAACCGACCTTGAGGCCGCGGTCGCTGATGTGGCCGATGCGGACGCGCTTGAGGTCGACGACCTTGTGGCCGGTGCGCGCGAAGACGCGGCGCACCTCGCGGTTCTTGCCCTCCTGGATCGTCACGAGCAGCGTCGAGTACGTCGTGCTCCGCTTCATCACGACCACGCGCGCGCCGCCGGTGCGACCGTCGGCGAGGTGCACGCCCTCGCGGATCTTCTGCAGCGCGGCGTCGTCGATGCGCCCCGCCACCTTCGCGCGGTACGTCTTGTCGACGCCGTAGCGCGGGTGCATGACGCGGTTCGCGAAGTCGCCGTCGTTCGTCAGGATCAGGAGGCCCGTCGTGTCCTCGTCGAGCCGTCCGACCGTGAAGATGCGGCCCTTGTCGCGGTCGGTGACGAGGTCGATCGCGCGCGGACGCAGCTCGCGGTTGCTGCTCGTGCAGACCACGCCCGACGGCTTGTTCAGCAGGTAGTAGCGGTGTCGCACGCGGTTCGCGTCGATCACCACGCCGTCGACCTCGACGCGCTGCACCGACGGGTCGACCTTGATGCCGAGGTCGGTGACGATCTCGCCGTCGATCATGACCGCGCCCTCCGCGATCATCTCGTCGGCGCGGCGGCGCGACGCGACGCCGTGCGTCGCGAGGAGCTTGTTGAGGCGCACCGCGCCGTCGGCGCCGGAGTCGGCAGAGGAGCCGGCAGCGGGCTGGGTCGGCTTCGCACTCGCGCGCTTCGGGGCGGTGTTGCCGCCGGCGCTCTTCTTCGCACGGCTCCCGCCCTTCGGGCCGACGGAGCGCTGGGTGCGGGACGTGGACGACGTTCGGGTTCCGCGCGCGGCGCGACGGCCGCCGGAACTCGTGGTGTCGCGGCTCTCACGAGCAGGGCGACGCTGGTTCATGACTCGAGGGCCCTCGTGGGCCGCTTGGGGTGCTGCTCGGTCAGGCCGGGACGCCGAGGCGCACGAGGCGCGCGGTGTCCGACCCCGGAGCGAGGCGATGGTCGCCGAGGACGGCGGGGACCAGGACGACGTCGCCGGTCGCGAGGTGCGTGGTCCGGCCGCCGAACGGGGCGAAGAGGATAGCCGTTCCGCGGACGCAGACATAGGCCTGGAAGCGCCCCTTCGTCGTGCGCGCGGCCTGGCCGTCGAGTTCGAGCGCCTCCAGCTCGAACCACGGGGTCGCGCCGAGCGCCGCGCTCCGAACGCCCGGCCCGGCGTCGCGCCAGACCGGCGCGGCGGGCGCCGGCGCGGGCTCGCCGAAGCGCGTCACCTCGAGACCCTGCGCGCGGTGGAGGTCGCGCGGCAGGCCGTCGAGCCCGACGCGCCCCCAGTCGTCGAGTCGATAGGTCGTGTCCGAGTTCTGTTGAACCTCGAGCAGCGTCACACCGGCTCCGATGGCGTGCACCGTGCCGCCGCGGACGACGAGCGCGTCGCCGCCGCGCACGGCGTGGCTCGCGAGCAGCTCCGACGGCTTCCCTGCGTCGAGCGCCGCCTCGAACCGCGCGCGGTCGACGCCGTCGCGGAGTCCGCACCACACCTCGCCGCCGTCGCGCAGGAAGTACCAGGCCTCGGTCTTCGGTTCGCTGCCACCGCCCTGGCGCCGCGCGCCCTCCTCGTCGGGGTGCACCTGCACGGAGAGCGGTGCCGACGCGTCGAGGAACTTGACGAGCAACGGGAAGCGACCCTCCGGCGTCGGCCGGGCGTCGCCGAGCAGCGCTTCACCGGCGTCGCGCACGAGCTCACCGAGCGTCGCGCCCGCGAGCGGTCCGTCGGCGACGATCGACTGCTCCTTCTCGCGGTCGACGAGCTCCCAGGTCTCGCCGATCGGGCCGTGCCCGGGCAGGTGGATGCCGAGCGCCGACTCCAGCGCGCGCCCGCCCCAGACCTTCTCCAGGCAGACGCGTTCGAAGCGCAGCGGCGCGGCGCGCAGCTCGTCGCGCAGTTCCTTGGGCGTGATCACGGGCGGGGCTGCGCGAAAGGTAGCGCGCCCGACCGCGCCTCGGATCGGTTTCGTGCGCCGGCCGAGGAACTCGGGCTCGCTCCGGACGCGACCTTCGAACTACGCGCTCCGGCGCGGCACCGCGCGGGGCCGTTTCGTCGCGCGCACCGCGGGCTCCGTCCCGAGCGGCTCCCGGTCGAGCCCGAGCATCCGTCCGGCCTCGGCCCGCGCCGCCGCGCTCGCGCTCGGCCCGCCGATCATCGCGGCGACCTCGGCGATGCGCTCCGTGCCCTCGAGCGCGCGCGCCTCGCTCGCCGTGCGTCCGCCGCTCGTGCGCTTGCGGACCGCGACGTGGCGGTGCGCGCGCGCCGCGATGGCGGGCTGGTGCGTGACCGTCACGACCTGCGACACCGTGCCGAGGGCCGCGAGCGCGTCGCCGACGCGCGGCGCGAGGCGTCCGCCGACCGCCGCGTCGACCTCGTCGAACAGGAGCGTGCGCACCGCTCCGTCGCCGCGCGGCGTCCCTGCACGAGACGGGCGGTCGCCGCCGGTCCCCCCGCCACCTCCCCATCGGGGCGGGTCCACGGGACCGGCGGCCACACACCTCAGGGCCAGGAAGACGCGCGCGGCCTCGCCGCCGGAAGCGATGCGCGCCAGGGGCTGCGCAGGCTCGCCGGGGTTCGGTCGCCACGCGACCACGATCGGCGACGCTCCCGACGGCCCGAAGTGCCGCTGGGGATCGTCGCCGTCCTCGGAATCGACCTCGAACTCCGCCCACAGCTCGGCGCTCTCGAGTCCGAGCGCGTCGAGGTGCGGACGCAGCGCCGCGGCGAAGGCCGGGGCCGCCGCGCGGCGCGCCTCGTCGAGCGCGCGCGCGTCGCGGACGAGTCGCGCGAGCGCCTCCGACTCGCGCCGCTCCGCGTCGTCGCGGCGCGCCTCGAGATCCTCGAGTCCGTCGAGCTCCGCGCGCACCTCCGCCGCGCGCGCCGCGAGACCGTCGGGCGTCGCGTCGTGGCGGCGCGCGAGACGCTCGAGGTCGTGGAGCCGCGTCTCGATCCACTCGAGCCGCGCGGGATCCGCCTCGACCCCGCCGAGGAACGACACGAGCGACTGCGCGGCCTCCTCGAGGTGCACGAGCGCCGCGCCGAGCTCCTCGGCGACGTGCGCCAGCTTCGGCGACGCCGACGACCACGACGCGACGCGGTCCGCGAGGCTCGCGACCGAGGAGACCAGCGGATCGTCCCCCTCGGACAGCGCGCCGGCGGCACCGCCGAGTTCGCTCACCACGCGCGTCGACTGGCGCAGGAGGTGGCGCTCGCTCTCGAGTTCGCGCGCCTCGCCGGGCTTCGCATCGAGCCGCTCGAGCTCCTCCACCGCGAGCCGCAGGAACGTCTCGCGCCCGTCGCGCGCCGCGCTCGCGTCGAGCAGACGCACGTGGTCCGCGCGCGCGTCGAGCCAGGCGCGCCGCGACGCGACGTACGCCGCGCGCCGCTCCGCGATCGGCAGGTCCGTCGTGTGCTCGGCGACCTCGTCGAACCACGCGAGCTGTTGCGCCGGGTCGTCGATGCCGCGCTGCTCGAACTGACCGTGCACGTCGAGCAGGCGGCGCACGAGCTCGCCCAGCGCGGCGACCGTCACCGTCCGTCCCTGCACCCGCGCGCGCGAACGACCGTTCGACTCGAGCACGCGCACGAGCAGCAGCTCGCCCTCGTCGCGCCACGCGTCGCCGTGCTCGTGACCGAGCTCCGGAAGGTTCGCCTCGAACCACTCCGCGACGTCCGCGCCGAGTCCCGTGCCCTCGCCGGGCAGGGCGAAGCGCGCCTCGATCGTCGCGCGCTCCGCTCCCGACCGCACCCACGCTCCCGCCCCGCCGCGCGGACGCGCGCCGGCGACGAGTTCGAGCGCCGTCACGAGGAGCGACTTGCCCGACCCGGTGTCGCCGGTGATGGCGTTGAGCCCGGGCCCGAAGGCCACGGCGAGCCGGTCGATGAGGGCGAAGTCCTGGACGTGGAGTTCGAGCAGCATGGACGTCTCTCCGCGAGATGGTCCGGGGCGGGAGGTGGTCCCGGGCGGGAGGAGCGGCGCCGCCGGCGGCACGCGGAACGAGATGCGCGCCGCCGGTGGACCGAGCCCTCCCGGACCCGGACGGACGATCGTGCCGAGGGATCGGCGCGAACGCGAACGAAACCAGAACAAAAGGCGACCGCGTCCCGAACGCGGGTCGGCCTGGCCCTGCGGCGCTTCCGCCGCGAACCAACGGAATCCTGACGACCGCGACGGGCGCATCCGGGCGACCATGCTCCCGTGCGCAGCTCTGCCCCGCTCGCACTCGCCGCGGCCGTCGTCCTCGGCGTGCTCGTCGTCCTGTTCGTGGCCCGCCCGCCCGAACGGGGGGTCCGCGTCGTCCACGCGTCCGCGGCGGAGTTCCCGTCGCTCGCCGGCGCACCGGAGGCGTCGCTCGAGAGCGTGTCGCCCGTGGACGCGAGTCCCGCGACGTCGTCGCGGCGCGGCGCGGAGGTCGCGAGCCCCGAGGCGCCGAACGTCGTCCCGCTGTGGGCGTTCGAACCGCGCAGCTACGACCGTCCGTTCGACGTGTGGCAGCTCGGCGAGCACTACGACCCCGACCAGTTCCGTCCGCTCGACCCGCAGCAGCTCGAAGCGATCGGCGGCGTGCCGGCGACCGAGGCCGAGCTGCGCGCGCTGCTCGGCCGCGGCATCGGTGCGTCACCGGGTCGCGTCGGCGGCTTCGTGCGCGACACGTTCCTCGCGTGCCCCGACGTCGACACGGAGTTCCCGCCCGAGAAGTACGACGCGTCGGTGCGCGACGAGGCGAGGCGACTGCTCGCCCGCTTCCGCGACGAGGTCGCGGAGTGTTCCTACGCCGTCGAGAACCTCGCGAGCGGCGACTACGCGAAGTTCTGCGAGAGCGACGCCGTCGTCGTCTTCCAGTGGGGCGACCCGGTCCCGCCGGTGCGCGAGTTCGACCGGCGCGGCTTCGCGCAGTACCTGCGCGTCGGCGAGCGTTGGTTCGTCGACCTCTCCTACGACGGCGCGGGCTACTTCCCGCTGACGGAGAACCTGCGCCAGGGACGCGAACTGCGCGAGGCGCTCGACCTCAGGCTGTCGGCGCTGAAGAGTCGCAGGAAGTAGCGCGCGGTCGCGTCGCCCCGACTCAGCGCACGACGGTCTCGCCCCACTCCGCGCGCAGCGCCTCGAGCGCTTCGCGCTGTCGCTCCGGCATCGGCGCCGCGAGCGCGCTGTCCATCTCGGAACGCGCGAGTTCGTCCTGCCCCTTGCGCCGCAGCGAGATCGCGCGCGCCGCGTGGAACACGGTGGCCTCGGTGATCGACGGCTCCGCGGAGCGCACCGACCAGATCTCGATCCACGGCTCGCCGGCGAACACCTGCCGCACCGCGCCCTCGACCATGAGGCGCTCGTAGGGCTTCGCCCCTGCGAGCCGCTCCGCGACCGCCGTCCCCCGCCGCGCGAACAGGTACGGCGCGGGATCCTCGAACGCGTCCTCGTCCCACAGGAACGCGTCGTCGCTCCACGCCTCGACGCGCAGCCAATGACCGCGATCGAACTTCGTGAGCAGCGCGTCGTACGGCCGGTCCACCGCGCGGACCGTGATCGCGAAGCGGAAGGGCCGCTCGACGGTGCGGCTCGGCAGACGCCGCGCGTCCGAGAGTTCGGTCGGCGTGTGCGCGCGATCGGCGTACCGGTCCTGTGCGCCGTCGCCCGAAGAGGCGAGCAGCGGCGCGGCCGCGAGCGCCACGGTCAGGAGGCGAGCGAGCGTGTTCGAGCGGGTCCCCACGGAGGGTGCATCGGCCCTTCGGGGTCGGCGACTCGACGTGCGACTTTGAGGGATGGTCCCGGTTTCCCAGTTGGGGTCAGCGGGGCCTGGGCTCGGTCGCTACGTTCCGCCTCGCGCCCTTGCCGTGCGACACGTGTCGGGTGGAGCGCCTCAGCGCACGCGCAAGCTGCTCGGAGCCCGGGCCTCGAACACGAGCGGCCTCCCGTCCGTGGGGTGCGCGAGTTCGAGGCGCTGCGCGTGCAGCTCCATGCGCGCACCGGCGGTGCCGTAGCGCGGGTCCCCGACGATCGGGTGGCCGAGCCAGGCGAGGTGCGCGCGGATCTGGTGGCGCCGGCCCGTGTCGAGCTCGAGCTCGAGCAGCGTCGTGCGCTCGCGGCGTTCGAGCGTCGCGTAGCGCGTGCGCGCCTCCTTCGCGTCGGGATGGCGACCCACGCGCACGAACAGGGCGCGGTCCTCGAAGAGCGGTTCCGCGATCACACCGGCCGGTGGATCGGGACGACCTTCGACGAGCGCGACGTAGTGCTTGCGCGTTCCGCTCCAAGCCGCCTGCACGGCTTCGCGCGCCGCTCTCGTGCGCGCGAAGAGCAACACGCCCGACGTCTCGCGATCGAGGCGATGGACGGGCCACAGGGACGCGGGGCGTCCGGGCCGCGACAGCAACTCGCGCACGAGTGCGAGCGCGGTGCGCTGGTTCTCGCCGTCGGTGGACACCGACAACAGTCCGGCGGGCTTGTCGATCGCGATCAGGTCCGCGTCCTCGTGCAGGACGCGGATGCCCGCGGGCGGCGCGTCGCGCTCACCTGCCCCGCGGTCGACGATCTGAACTTCGTCGCCCGGCGCGAGCACATCGTTGCGCCGCGTCGTCGTCCCGTTGACGCGCACGCAGCCCGCGCGGATGCGTTGCTCGAGCGTCGCGCGCTTCCAACCGGGCAGCGCCCTCCGCAAGAACTCGAGCAAGCGTGCGGTCTCGGCGACGGTGAGGCGCTCGGCCATGGGCGGAGAGGGTAGCGGCGGGCGCCGTGGGCCGGTGGCGCGGTGGCGCCGGCGGGATGTTCCGCCTCGAGCGTCGGTCCCGGGCCGGCACCTGCGTCGCGGCCCTCACTCCCCCCGCTGCACGTACCAGATCGCCTGCCCGCCGTAGACGCGCTCGCGCGACTCGAGACCCTCGAGGTCGCGCTCGCGCAGCACGCCCACCGGCACGTGCAGCACGAGCACGCCCTCGTCGGCGAGCGACTCCGCCGTCACGGCTCGCACCGCGTCGAGCACGAGCGGGCGCAGCTTCGCGTCGGTCACCATCGGGAACGGCGCGTCGACGAAGACGACGTCGAAGGGACCGCCCGCGCGCTCGCTCGCGGACAGCGCGTCGCCGCCGCGCAGTTCGGCTCGCTCTTCGATCCCGAGCTCGGCGAGGTTCGCCGCGCACACCGCGCGCACCTTGGGGTCGCGCTCGACGAGCACGGCGTGTGCCGCGCCGCGACTCAAGGCCTCGATCGACATGGCGCCGCTGCCGGCGAAGAGGTCGAGCACGGCCGCTCCGTCGAGCCACGGCGCGAGCGTCGAGAAGATCGCCTCGCGCACGCGGTCGAGCATCGGGCGGGTCCCGAGCCCGGGCGGAGCGGCGATGCGACGGCCGCGCAGGGATCCGGCGATGACGCGCACCGGGGAAGGGTATCCGCGGCGACGCTCCGCGCCGATACGCTCACCGGGACCATGGCCCGCGACCTGCGCCTCCACGTCAACGTCGACCACGTCGCCACCGTCCGCCAGGCGCGCCGCGCCGCCGTCCCGAGTCCGACGGAGTTCGCGCTGCTCTGCGAGGAAGCGGGCGCGCACGGCATCACGGTGCACCTGCGCAAGGACCGGCGGCACGTGCAGGACCAGGACGTGGTCGAGCTGCGCGCGCGCGTCACGACGTTCCTGAACCTCGAGTGCAGCCTCGACGAGGAGATGCTCGGTCTGGCGGCGGACTCCGGCGCCGACGCGTTCTGCGTCGTGCCGGAGAACCGCCAGGAGGTGACGACCGAGGGCGGGCTCGACGTCGTGGCCGAGCGGGAGCGGCTCGCGAAGGCGGTGCCGCGCCTCACGAAGGCGGGCGGGATCGTCAGCCTGTTCGTCGATCCCGACGAGGCGCAGTTGCGCGCCGCGCTCGACCTCGGCGCGCCGTTCGTCGAACTGCACACCGGCAGCTACGCGAACGCGAAGGGCGACGCGAAGGCGGCGGAGCTCCAGCGGTTGGTCGACGCCGCGGCGCTGGGGCGGAAGATCGGCCTGCGCGTCAACGCGGGCCACGGGCTCGACCTCGCGAACGTCGGCGCGGTGGCCGCGATCGAGGGGCTCGAGGAGCTCAACATCGGCCACTCGCTCGTCGGGCGCGCGCTGATGGTCGGAGCGCGGGAGGCGGTGCGCGAGATGCTCGTCTCGATGGGCGCCGTCGAGGCGTGACGAGCGCGACACCGTAGGATCGCTGCATGCTCCGCCCGCTCCTGCTCGCCTGCACCGTGGGAACCTCGGTCCTGTTCGTCGGCTGCACCTGCACGTGCGCCGGGACCGATCCGGGTGCGGTCGCATCCGAAGAGTCGACCGCGTCGGTCCCGTCGGGGCACATGGTCGTCGGCGTCACGTCGGACGGCCGCGAGCTCGAGACGTACGAAGCGCGCCTCGTCGAGGAAGCGTCGACGCTCGTCCCCTTCGTCGAGGAGTTCTGCGGCCGCGCGTTCACCGAGGACCTCGCGATCTTCTTCCCGACCTGGGACGAGTGGACCGCGATCCTCGACGAGGACTACGAGGGAGCGCGCGACGTCAGCCTCATGTACGACCTCGTGTGGAGCTGGTACGACCCCGCCGAGGCAAGGGTGGTCGTGTCGCCGAACTACGTGTTCAATTTCGACGGCGACGGGCCGTTCACGCACGCCGACGAGGCCTACCTCGCGGACGGACGCCACTTCGCCGTCGGTGCGTTCGTCCCCTCGATCACGAACGCGCTCGACGAGCGCACGCTCGGGCTGATGTCGCGGATGGAGTCGGCGCCGGACAAGCGGACCAAGTCGTCGCTGATGACACTCACGACCGGGCACGGCGTGCTCGCGCAGGACGCGTGGTGCGTCGCGCACGGCTTTCCCGACGTCTTCGAGTCCTGGCACGGGCGAAACCGCAGCTCTCGCGAGTACGTGGGCAGGAACTACCTGCGCCGACTCCAGCTCGCGGGCGGACGCGAGGCGGTCGAAGCCGCGCTCGTCGGCGAACCGCCGACCCCGATCGAGATCCGCCGGGGGAACGCGAGGAACCCGGACCTCGAGTAGCGGCGGGAGCCGACGCGCGCGCGCGATCTCCGCTATCCTCGCGCCCATGACTCCCCCCCATCCCTTCTCGCTCGAGGGCAAGGTCGCACTCGTCACGGGAAGCACGAAGGGCCTCGGCCGCGCCATCGCGATGGCGCTCGGAGCGGCCGGCGCCAAGGTCTGTCTCAACTACGCGAACTCGCGCGAGAAGGCCGAGGCCGCCTTCGACGAGTTCACGAGCGCGGGGTACGAGGGCTGCCTCGTGCGCGCCGACGTCACGGACGAGGCGGACGTGAACAAGCTCTGCGCGGAGGCCGCGTCGAAGCTCGGACCGATCGACGTGCTCGTGCCGAACGCGACCTGCGACCAGCCGCACAAGCCGATCGAGGAGTACGACTGGGCGTTCCACCAGAACATGGTCGACTTCTTCCTCAAGAGTCCGTTCCTGCTGACGCGCGCCGTGCTGCCGTCGATGAAGCAGCGCCGGAAGGGCCGCATCGTCAACATCGGCTCCGAGGTGTTTTCGCGCGGCGTGCCCAACTTCAGCGCGTACGTCGCGGCGAAGGGCGCGCAGCACGGCTGGTCGCGGTCGATGGCGAACGAGCTCGCACCGTTCGGCATCACGGTCAACGTCGTCGATCCCGGCTGGATCCCGGTGGCGCGACACGACAACGACCCGCAGGAGGAGAAGGACGGCTACCGCGCGCTCATCCCGATGAACCGCTGGGGCGTCCCGGACGACGTCGGCGGTGCGATCGTGTTCCTCGCGTCCGACGCGGCCTCGTTCGTCACGGGGCAGGCGTTCGCGGTCAACGGCGGCATGACGGTGGGCTGACACATGCGACGGAACACACTCACCCTCGCCGCGATCGCGGCGCTCCTCCCGCTCGTCGGCTGCAGCGACGCGACGAACGCGAACTCGCGCCCGCGCATCGCCTACGTGACGAACGGCGTCGACCCGTTCTGGACCGTCGCCGAGGCCGGCGCGAAGCAGGCGGGCGAGGACCTCGCGGTCGACGTCCTCGTGCGCATGCCCTCCGGCGGACTCGTCGACCAGAAGCAGATCCTCGAGGACCTGCTCACGCAGGGCGTCGACGGCATCGCGGTCAGTCCGATCGACCACGTCAACCAGACGTCGTTCCTCGACGACGTCGCGACGCGCGTGCCGCTCGTCACGCACGACTCGGACGCACCGGGCAGCAAGCGGCTCGCGTTCGTCGGCATGGACAACTACGACGCGGGCCGCATGGCGGGCGCCGCGCTCGAGAAGGCCCTGCCGCAGGGCGGCGAGGTCATGCTGTTCATCGGGCGCCTCGAACAGGACAACGCGCGGCTGCGCGTGCAGGGCGTCGTCGACGAGCTGCTCGACCGCGCGCGCGACGACTCGCGTCGCGACGCTCCGGACGCGGTGCTGCGCGGCGAGCGCTACACCGTGCTCGGCGTGATGACCGACCAGTTCGACAAGAGCGTCGCGAAGGCCAACGCCGCGGACGCGCTGACCGCGCACCCCGAGATCGACGCGATGGTCGGGCTGTTCGCGTACAACCCGCCCGCGATCCTCGAAGCGCTCCGCCAGGCGGGCAAGCTCGGGACGGTGACGGTCGTCGGCTTCGACGAGCAGGACGCGACGTTGCAGGGCATCGTCGACGGCGACGTCGCGGCGACGGTCGTGCAGGACCCCTACCAGTACGGCTACCAGTCGGTGCTCATGCTGACGCGCATCGCGCGCGGCGACCAGGACGCAGTACCCGCGAGCGGACTCGTCGACATCCCGGCGCGCACCATCGGGCCGGCCGAGGTCGAGGCGTTCTGGACGGACAAGAAGGCGAAGCTCGGCGAGAAGTGAGTTCGGACGACCGCCGAGCCGTCCTCGAGGCGCGCGGGATCGAGAAGTCGTTCCCGGGCGTGCGGGCGCTCCGCGGCGTCGACTTCGCGGCGTACGCCGGCGAGGTCGTCGCGGTCGTCGGCGAGAACGGCGCGGGCAAGAGCACGTTGATGAAGGTGCTCGCCGGCGTGCAGCGGCAGGACGCCGGCGAGCTGCGCGTCGACGGCGAACGCGTCGCATTCGCGAACACCGCGGACGCCCAGGCGGCGGGCGTCGCGCTGATCCACCAGGAACTGCTGCTCTGCGACAACCTCACGGTCGGCGCGAACGTCGTGCTCGGTCGCGAGCCGCGGCGCGGTTGGTTCGTCGACGAGCGCGAGGTCGAGCGGCGCGCGAGCGCGGCGCTGCGGCGTGTGGGTCTCGACGTCTCGCCGCGTGCGCCGCTCGCGGGGCTGTCGATCGGTCGGCGCCAGCTCGTCGAGATCGCGAAGGCGCTCGACGTCGACGCGCGCGTGATCGTGATGGACGAGCCGACGTCGAGCCTGTCGACCGCCGAGACCGAGCGCCTGTTCGAAGTCGTGCGGGACCTGCGGTCGCGCGGGGCGTCGATCGTCTACATCAGCCACCGGCTGGGCGAGGTCACCGAGCTCGCGGACCGCGTCGTCGTGCTGCGCGACGGCGCGAACGCGGGTGAACTCGCGAAGCACGAGATCGCGCACGACGCCATGGTGCGCGCGATGGTCGGGCGGGACGTCGAGGTCGGTGCGTCGCGCGGCGCGTCGGGCGACGGACCCGTCGCGCTCGACGTGCGCGGGCTGCGCACGCGCGCCTTCCCGCAGCACGCCGTCGACCTCGCGGTGCGCGCGGGCGAGGTCGTCGGTCTCGCGGGGCTCGTCGGTGCGGGGCGCAGCGAGCTGCTGCGCGCGATCTACGGCGTCGACATGCGCGTCGCCGGCGACGTCGCGGTGACGGAGCGCGGTGCGCGGCGGCGACGTGCGCGCGGCGCTCGCGAAGCGGATCGCGCTCGTGCCCGAGGACCGCAAGCGCTCAGGCGCGTGCTCGACCTCGGCGTGCGCGAGAACCTCGTCCTCGCGAGTCTCGAGCGATCGGCGCGCGCTCGGCTTCGTCGACCGCGCGAAGGAACTGGCGGTCGCGCGCGACCAGTGCGAGCGGCTGCGCGTCAGGACGCCGCACCCTCGAACAAGCCGTGCGCTGGCTCTCCGGCGGCAACCAGCAGAAGGTGGTGCTCGGCAACCGACTCGCGCTCGAGCCCGTTGTGCTGCTGCTCGACGAACCCACGCGCGGCGTCGACGTCGGAGCGAAGGCGAGATCCACGCGCTGCTGCACGAGCTCGCCGACCGCGGGCTGGCCGTGTTGATGGCGAGCAGCGAGATGGAGGAGGTGCTGCGCGTGTCGGACCGCGTGCTCGTGATGCACGAGGGCCGTCTCGCCGGCGAGTTGGCGCACGACGAGGCGACCGAGGAGGCCGTGATGGAGCTCGCGACCGGCGCGCGGAGGATGGGCGCGTGAAGAAGCTGCTCGGGATCCTCGGACTGCTCCTCGCCGTCGTGCTGCTGACGGCGATCGCGAGCGACCGCTTCCTCACGCCCGTCAACGTCGAGAACCTCGTCCGGCGCACCGCGCTGTTCGGGATCATCAGCGTCGGTGCGGCGTTCGTGATCGTGACGGGCGGCATCGACCTGTCGATCGGGAGCGTGATCTGCCTCGTCGGCTGTCTGTTGCCGTGGCTGCTCGAGGTGCACGGTTGGCCGGTCGGTGTCGCGCTGCCGTTCGTGCTCGCGCTGGCGGCGGCGATCGGACTCGCGCACGGACTGCTCGTCACGCGGCTGCGGCTCCAGCCCTTCGTCGTGACGCTGTGCGGACTCCTCCTCTACCGCGGCGTCGCGCGCGGCATCACCGGCGACCAGACCGTCGGATTCGGCATCGGGCACGGGACGCTGCGCGAGCTCGGAGCGGGACGGGTCGAGCTCGCGGGAGGCGTCGGCATCCCCGCGCCGGTCTTCGTGACCGCGCTGGTCGCGGTGCTCTCGTGGGTGTTCTTCGCGCGGACGGTGTACGGGCGCTGGCTGATCGCGCTCGGCCGCAACGAGGAGGCCACGCGCTTCAGCGGCGTGCCGACGCAGCGCATGACGGTCCTGGCGTACGTCGTGTGCGCGTTCCTCGCGGGCGTCGGAGGCTGCTTGTTCGTGCTCGACGTGAACTCGGCGCAGCCCTCGGACTTCGGCAACTTCTACGAACTCTATGCGATCGCGGGCGCGGTGCTGGGCGGCTGCGCGCTGCGCGGCGGCGAGGTCTCGATCGTCGGCGTGCTGATCGGCACCGCGGTGATGCAGGTGCTGCGCAACTCGATCCGACTGGTGGAGTGGATCCCCCAGCAGATCGAGTTCGCCGTGATCGGCGCCGTGATCCTCGGCGGCGTGGTCGTCGACGAGCTCGTGAAGCGCGTGGCGGCGCGGCGGGCGCGCGAGGGCTGACGCGCCGCGCCTCCGGCGCCTCACTCCTCCGTCGTGCCGAAGCGGTACTCGATGGTGTGCCGGTAGGTCTCGCCCGGGCGCAGCGTCGCGCTCGGGAAGTCCGGATGGTTCGGCGAGTCGGGGAAGCGCTGCGGCTCGAGACAGAAGGCGTCGCGCCGCTCGTAGGTGCGGCCGCCCTTTCCGGTGATCGAGCCGTCGAGGAAGTTGCCCGTGTAGAACTGGAGGCCGGGCTCCGACGAGAACACCATCATCACGCGCCCGGACTCGGGGTCTCGAACCGTGGCGTGCAGTCGGAAGTTGCCGGTGGCCCCCGCGACGACCCAGTTGTGGTCGTAGCCCGCGCCGTTGCGGATCTGCTCGCTCTCGGCGTCGATGCGCTCGCCGATCCGGGTGGGCCGGCGGAAGTCGAAGGGCGTGTCGTCGACGGGCGCGAGCTCGCCCGTCGGGATCCCGGTGTCGTCGACCGGGACGAAGCGGTTCGCCGGGATGCTGAGGACGTGGTCGAGCACGTCGCCGCGGCCGCGCAGGTTGAAGTAGGAGTGGTGCGTGAGGTTGCAGACCGTCGGCGCGTCGGTCGCGGCCGAGAAGTCGACGCGCAGCGCTCCGTCGTTCGTCAGCGTGTAGACGGCGACGACGTCGAGCGTGCCGGGGTAGCCCTCCTCGCCGTCGGGGCTCGAGTACGTGAGTTCGAGCGACGGCCCTTCCGGCGTGACGAACGCGCGCGGCTCCCACACCCGCTTGTCGAAGCCCTTCACGCCGCCGTGCAGGTGGTTGGGGCCGTTGTTCGTCGCGAGCTGGTACGCCTTCCCGTCGAGCTCGAAGCGACCCTTCGCGATGCGGTTGCAGTAGCGGCCCGTGATGCAGCCGAAGTACGGCGACGAGGTGAGGTAGCCGTCGAGCGTGTCGTACCCGAGGACGACGTCGCCGAGCCTCCCGTCGCGGTCGGGCACGCGCAGCGACGTGACGATCCCGCCGTAGTTCGTGATCGTCGCGGTGGAGCCGCGGTCGTTCGTGAGCGTGAAGAGGGAGACCTCGCGCCCGTCGACCTCGCCGAACGGGGCCTCGGTGATGGAACTCGTCATGTCGGGGGTCGAGCGGCAGCCCGCGAGGAGCGCCGCGGCGAGGGCCGCCGTGCCGACGACCGTGGTGGTGGCGCGCGTCATGCCGAGGATTGGAGCGCGCGGCGCTCCGAGACGCGACGTTCCCCCCACCGAACCTGGTTCGATCGGTCCGGAACAGCCCTGGCGGGGTCGCCAGGGCCGTTCCGATTCCGCACTCCGGTCCGAAGTCCCCCGTGCCGGGCGGAGCGAGGCGGCGCTGATCACTCCGGCCGTGGCATCGAGGGCGCTTCGATCACTTCTGGTCCTGGGCAAACGAACCAGGTTCGGTTGGTCCAGGTCTCGCGTCGGCGGTGATCACCTGCTGCGTCGGCCCGCACCGAGGCTGATCAGTTTCGGTCCTGGGCAAACGAACCAGGTTCAGTTGGGCGCGCCGGTGATCACTCGCGACGTCGGCCGACTTCGAGGCTGATCAGTTTCGGTCCTGGGCAGACGAACCAGGTTCGGTCAGCGCACCAGCACGACCTCGCCTCCGACTTCGATCAGGAGCTCCCCGGACAGCGCGACACAGGCGGCTCGGCCTTCGGCGGCGAGCGTTCCCACGAGGTCCGCGAAGGCGTCGGTGTCTCGGGCGACGACGCGCGCGGGTTCGGGGAGGCCCGCCTCGATCAGGCGGCCGTCGATCCAGCGCGGCGCGCCTTCCTCACCGGCCGGACGACGCACGTAGGCGCGGTCGCCGAGCGCCTGCACCGCGCTCACCTGCACGCGCGAGCCGTCGAGCGCGACCATGTCGTTCGCGAGGTTCTGGCAGGACGCGCTGGCGCGCGAGCCCCAGTTCATGCCCTGCGCGACCTGCGACACACCGCTGCGCGTGTCGACCGCGTTCGTGCGGCAGTTCTCCTCGTTCTGCGCGACGAGCGCACCCCAGTCGCCGAGGTCGGTGCCCTCGAGCACCAGGAACGCGCTGTACTCCGACAGCACGCCGAAGCGCGTCGACAGCCGCAGGATCTCGTCGGAGAGCTCGGTCAGCTTGCCGCTCGCGACGAGCTCCGGATCGGCGTCGCGCACCTGCTCGGTGAGGTGCGCGATGCGCCGCGTCGCCCACAGTCGCGGTACGAACTCGTGGTTCCGCCGGAACGCGCGCTCGCCGAAGGTGAAGCGGTACGCGACGGGGCCGCTCGCCGCCGTACCGCGCACCTCGACCTGCAACGGACCGTCGCCGCGCAACCTCGACGCGATCGTGAGCGCGTCGCCCGCGAACAGGTCGGGCAGTCGCGCGGGGTACGCGTCGACGAGCCGCGACGTGTCGGGACATCCGGCCTCGTCCAGCACGACGACCTCGACGTCCGAGAGCCGCGGACCCTCGAGATCCGCGAAGACCTCGGTCATCGCGACCTCCGTGCTCTGGCCGGGGCGCACGTAGTGGCTCGCACCGTTGCTCCTCGACGCGAGTCCGTCGAGCAGCGGCGCGTTCACGTCGTAGCCGATGCCGAGCGCGAAGATGCGCGTCGGAAGGAGCGAGTCGAGCGTGGCGAGCCCGCGGATCGCCGCCTCGCTCGTCTCCCCCACCGTCGGCAGTCCGTCGGTCAGCGCGAGCACGAGCGGCAGGCGCGCGGGCGGATCCGGCATATAGTCCTTGACCTCGACCTGGATCGAGAGAGCCGCGAGCGTGCACTGGTTCAGCGCGGTGTGCAGCGCGTCGTGGAAGTTCGTGCCGCCGCCCGCCTGCAGGCCGGCGATGTACGCACGCGCCTCCTCGCGCGACTGTGCGTCGACCTCGCGCAAGCCGAACCAGAGCTGGCTGACGGTATCCGAGTAGTCGACGACATTGAAGCGCTCGCCGTCGCGCAGCCCGGCGACGACGGCCAGCGCCCCGGCGCGGGCCTGCTCGATCTTCTCGCCGCGCATCGAACCCGAACGGTCGAACACGACGACGACGTCGCGCTGCATCACCACGGCGCTCTCCGCGGGAGGAGGCGCGAAGCGCAGCAACGCGAAGCGACCCTCGTCGCCGGCGGACGCCGTGAACAGGCTCGCCGCTCCCCTCTGTTCGGCCGGTCGGAGGTAGAGCTCGAAGCTTCCGGGCTGCACGCCTGCACTCGGGTCGAGCGTGATGATGCGGTTCGGGATCGAAGAGCGCATCCCCGGCGCCACCTCGACGCCGTGCGTCGGGCTGAACACGTCCATGCCCTTCTGCCACTCCCACGACGCGACGTCGACGCGCACGTCGAACGGCACGTTGCGATCGAGCAGCGTCGAGCGCGGCAGCACGTAGCGCATCGCGCCGCTCGAACTCGTCTCCAGCGCGTGCTCGTACACCACGCGCACCTGGAACCCGTCGCCGACCGGCACCGGGAACACGCTCGTGCGCACGCTGTCCCAGCCGACGAACTCGAGCAACGCGGGATCGAGCGCCTTGCGCACGAGCGCCTCGTACTCGAGCTTCGCCTGCTCGATCGGTTTCAGCCCTCCCTCGGGCTCGGCGGCCTCGCCCGTGAAGGCGAGCGACGTGACGGCGGCACCCGTGGGCAGCGGGAGCACGAACTCGACGGGCTGCGGGCGCCCCGTTCGGTTCGCGAGATCGAACGTGAGTTCGGTGTGCGCGACCCAGTCGTGGACGGAGACGTCCGCGTGCATGCCGGTGACGACGACGCCGTCGGTCGCGGCGCGGACGTCGTTGCCGAGCTCGACGACGACCTGCGTGCGCCGCGACGGCAGCGCCGCGCCTTTCGCGACGCGCCGCCCGGCGGTGCGGACTGCAGGCCGAGAGCGAGCACGAGAACGAGAGAGACACGGACATCGAGACCCTGCTCAGAAAGGAACAGGAGGCCGAAAGGCAAGCGCCGTGCCGCCGGGACGGACCCGCGCGCGAAGCCGCGCGAGCACTCGCGTGCCCGCATGCCGTACGTCGCCGTGCACGCGCCGTATCCCGCCGCGCACGGCCTCGCTCGAGTCACACCACGCCGTACTTCTTGATGAGGCGCGCGAAGTACGAGCGCTGGAGTCCGAGCGCCTCCGCCGCGCGCGTCTGGTGCCCGCCGTGCGCGGCGAGCGTCTCCTCGAGCACCTGCCGCCGGAAACGCTCGACCCGGTCGTGGAAGCCGTCGCCGCTCGCCGCGCCGCCGCCGCCGCGCTGCACCTCGGGCGGCAGGTCCTCGAGCAGGATCGCACCGCCGTCGCTGAGCACGAGCGCTCGCTCGATCGCGTTGCGCAGCTCGCGCACGTTGCCCGGCCAGGTGTGCGCGCGGAGCGCGTCGCGCGCGGGCACGGACAGCTCGGGCGCCGGCCGCTTCATCTCCGCCGCGAGCCGCGCGAGGAACGCCTCCGCCAACGGCAGCACGTCGAGCGCTCGCTCGCGCAGCGGCGGGATCTCGATCACGACGACCGCGAGCCGGTAGTAGAGGTCCTCGCGGAAACCGCCCTCCGCGACCGCGGCGCGCAGGTCGCGGTTCGTCGCCGCGACGAGCCGCAGGTCGACGTCGACGGCGTTCGAGCCGCCGACGCGTTCGAAGCGCCGCTCCTGGAGGACGCGCAGCAGCTTCACCTGCAACGCGCTCGACGTGTCGCCGATCTCGTCGAGGAACAGCGTGCCGCCGTGCGCCGCCTCGAGCCTGCCGATGCGGCGCTCGTTCGCTCCGGTGAACGCGCCCTTCTCGTGCCCGAAGAGTTCGGACTCGAGCAGCGACTCCGTCAGCGCCGCGCAGTTCACGGCGACGAACGGCTCGGCGGCGCGCGCGCTGCGCTCGTGGATCCGGCGCGCGACGATCTCCTTGCCGACGCCGCTCTCGCCGAGCAGCAGGACGGTCGAGTTCGCGGCCGCCGCGCGCTCCGCGGTCTCCATGACGCGCACGGTCGCGGGATCGGCGTAGACCGGCTCGGGAGCGGGAGCGCCGGCCGCGCTCCGCCGCAGCAACGCCGCGCGTTCCGCCGCGCGCGCGACCGTGACCTCGAGCTGCTGCGCCTCGAACGGCTTCTGCACGAAGTCGTACGCGCCGGCCTTCATCGCGCGGATCGCCGCGTCGACGTCGCCGTGCGCCGTCAGCACGACGATCGACGCCGTGCAGCCCTCGGCGCGCGCCGCCTCGAGCACCTCCTGACCGGATCGCACCGGCATGCGCAGGTCGAGCAGCGCGACGTCGACGCCGCGGCGCAGCGCGAGCAGCGCCTCGCCGCCGTCCGCCGCGCACGTGACGGCGTACCCGCGCGCCTCGAAGCGCTCGGCCAGCGACTCGCGGATCGACGCGTCGTCGTCCGCCACGAGCAGTCGCGTCGTCACGCCGCGTCCTCCGGCCGGAAGGTGACCGCCGCGCTCGCGCCGCGCGCTCCGTCGGCGCGCGCGCCGAGCTCGAGCCGCGCGCCGAGCAGCTTCGCGATGCGCTTCGCGATGGAGAGTCCGAGACCGTAGCCCTCGGTCGAACGTCCCGCCTTCTCGAAGGGCTCGCCGACGGCGCCGGCCGCCGCGTCGGGGAAGCCGGGACCGCCGTCGACGACGCGCAGCGCGCCGGGCTCGACCTCGATCGTCACCGTCCCGCCGTTCGGCGAGAACTGCAGGGCGTTCTGCACGAGGTTCGCGAGCACGCGCTGCACGAGCGCGGCGTCGGTGCGGACGCGCACGCCGTCGCCGAGGACCTCGAGTCGCACGCCCTTGCGCTCGAACGCCGCCTCGAAGCCGCGCGCGACGCGGCGCGCGACGCTCGCGAGTTCGACCGGTTCGCGTTCGGGCGACGCGGCGCCGGCCTCGAGCCGCGCGAGTCGCAGCAGGTCCTGCACGATGTCGGACAGCCCCTCGAGGTCGCCCGCGACGCGGCGCAGCGAACGCTCCTGCGCCGGGCTCAGCTCACCGTTCACGCCGTCGAGCAGGTTCGCGATCGTGAGGCGGAGCGAGGTGAGCGGCGTCCGCAGCTCGTGACTGACGGTGAACACGAAGTCGCTCTTCGCGCGGTCGAGTTGTTCGAGCGCGCCGGCCATCTCGTCGAACGCGCGGCCGAGGCGCCCGATCTCGTCGTTCCCGCGCCGGCCCGTGCGGACCGACAGGTCGCCCTCGGCGAGCTCCATCGCGCGCGCTTCGAGCGCCTCGACGGGGCGCGTGATACGGAGGGAGAGCGCGACGGAGAGCACGACGGCGAGCACGGCCGCGATGCCCGTCGCCCACAGCGTGCGCGCGCGCAGACGGGCGAGCGGCGCGTGCACGACGCTCGCCGGTTCGCCGACGGCGACCGACCACTCGCCGCCGCGCAACGGCTCCTGCCGCACGATCCAACCCGCACGTGACGCGCCGCCGCGGCGTGCGAACGTGTCGACGAGCACGTCGCCGAGCGCGTCGCGCACCTCGAGCCCGTAGCGGTCGCCCGCGAGCGCCTCGAGCAGGTCCGCGAGCCCGTCCGTCTCGACGTCGCCGACGAGCGCACCGGCGACGTCGTCCGCGAGCTTCATCGGCACCGACATCGACAGCGTGCGGCGCCCCGCGTTCTGCTCGAAGTTCGACCCGATCCAGGGTCGCGCGTCGTTGAGTGGTTGCTGCACGACCTCGCTCCGACCGCGCGCCTGGAGTCGTTCGTCGTCGACGGGCGGCGCCTGTCCCGGGAGATCGAGCCGACCGACCAGCATCGGTGCGACCGAACCGTCGTCCTCGAGGTCGCAGTAGACCTGCAGCTCCTGGAACGGCGCGGCCTGCGAGTTCTGCGACTGGGTCATCGCGTTGCGCAGGTGCCAGTCGATCGTGTTCGTCTGCGCCGCGTTGGTGTGGCGCTCCTCCTCGAGCCCCTGGTCGAGCGCGATCGCGAGGTCCGACAGCCCGGACTGCACGCCCTCGAGCCACACGTCGACGAGCGCCTCGGCGTTGCGCGCGACCTCGAGGTGGCGCCGGCGCGCCTCGTCCTCGAGCTGCCGCGCGAGCCGCGCGTCGGTGGCGAGCCCGAGCCCGACGATCGGCGCGACGCTCGCGACGACGAAGGCGAGCGCGACCCTGACGACGAGCCGCGAACGCAGCGGGACGCGCGTGGGAGGCATCATCGCAGTCTAGCGGGGCAAGGGGTGTGCCCCCTGCCGTCCGCCTCCGCACCTCCGCGGCCGTGGTCCCCGCGTTTGCACCGTATCCCGGGGGATACGGCCGCGACACGTCACGGAACGGTGCGCACACCGATCACGATCGTCCCGCCCTCGCACAACAGCACGCCCTCGACCGGCTCGAAGGCGAAGCCCTCGACGACGGGGAACGTGAGGTCGACGGCCTCCTCCGTCGGTTCGTAGGACCAGCGCGCGGTCGAGTCGCCGGCCTCGTTCGTGGAGGTGGACCTCTTCCTGATCGGCGAGTGCCCGGTCGCGGTCCCGCGGACGCGGATGTCGTTCCAGAAGTTCGGCGGGAGCATGACGTCGTCGCCGGTCGCGACGTCGCGCGCCACGACGTCGACGTGCTCCAGCGCGACGTTCTCGATGCGGACCGTCGTGTCGCCGCCGTCCACGACGAACTTCTCGCTCCGGACCAAGCCGTCGGGATTCACGGACGCGGAGATCTCGTACGTCCCCGCTGCGAGGAGGATCTCGCACGGCGGGAAGCACACGTCGGCGACCTCGAACGTCACGGACTCGGCGGGCCTCGCCGTCGAGCGCGACGCGTACAAGACGAGCGGAAGGGCATCGGGCGGTGCGGGCTCGGTGAGTTCGACGCGCACGCGACCGAACGGGACGAGCGGAACCTCGACGGCGGCGTCTCTCCCGGGATGCACGACGACCTCCGCCGTCGCGCCGAAGGGGTCGAGCGAGACGCGGTAGGTCCCGGGTTCCGCTCCGTGCAGGGTCAGCGTCGCGCAGGTACCGCTCGGGTCGAGCACGAGATCGGTGCGCTGGAGACGTCGAACGAGTCTCCACGGGTTCCGTGCGCCCTCCTCGCGCAGCTCGAAGCGCACACCGAACTTCACACGAGCGCCGAACGGGTCGAGCCCGCGCGGGTCGAACGGGATCGTGACGACGAGCTCGGAACCGGCCGCGCGGTCGCCGGTCGACGAGAGGTCGACCGTGGACTCGACTCCGGCGACGAGCTCGACGTCGGCGAGGCGCGAGAGCACGCGCCCGGCTCCGTCCGCGATCCAGACCCGGCACGGCCGCGGGACGAGGTGGTCGATCAGGATCTCGTTCCGCGCGTCGATCGCGAAACTCGCGAGGGGTGTGCGCTCGCCCTGCGACTCCACGACCAGTCGGTCGTTCGCGCGCGGGTCACGGTCGTGCATGACGCGCAGTCGCGACGCGGTAGCTGCGTACACCTGGACGAAGCTCGTCCGCGGCGAGAGTTTCGCCGCGAACTCGCGCCGGAACGGCGCCCGGACGCGCAGGGAGACCGGCGCGCGGCACTCCGGGAGCACGACCGGGAGCTCGACCGAACACGCCCGCGCGACCTCCGGGTTCGTCCCGCCCTGGAACGGATCGGCGGACTCCGCGCCGAGGTCGCGCCCGAGCGCGACGTCGACCGGGACGCGGTCCGCCTCGTCGACGTCCTCGCGCCACACGAGGCGTGCTCCGGAGATCAAGCGGACGAGGATGCGGTACGTGCAGCCGTCCTGCGGCGGGTCGAGCGGCTCGACGGCGACGATCTCGGCCGCGAAGGGACCGACGTCGGCGCCGGTCACCAGCTCGGGCGCGAAGCGGTCCATCCGGCAACGCGAACCCTCGAACGGGAACAGGCTCGTCGTCCTCGCATCCGCGTGCAGGACGCGGAGGCGACCGCCCGGGACCTCGTCGAACCAGGGTGTCGGTTCGAGATCGACGCGGACGAAGCGACGTTCCGACGGCGCAGGCGACGGTGCCGGAGGTGCGGCGACGACCTCGCGACGCTCCACGACCTCCGCGCCGGCCTCGCGCGCGAGGTCGACGCCGTCCGACGACTCGGTCGCGAGGTCCGCGCGGCGCTCGCCGACGTCGACCTCGGGTCCACCGCTCCCGACGTCCCGGTCGCCGTCGCCGAACACCGCGAACACGACGACGAGCGCGGCGCCCGCGAACGCGAGCCCGAGGGGCCAACGGCTGCGACGGGGATCGTGCACCTGCGATCGCGCTCCTACTTCGGGTGGGCGCGCAGCTCGACCGTCGAGCCGTCGAGCAACACCTGCGGCTCGACCTCTTCCACCGTCCAGAAGGGGTTCTCGGGCACCTCGACCCGCACGGGACCGTTCACCTCGTCGAACGTCCAGGTGATGCCGTGGTAGGAGTCGCCGGAGCCGCGGAAGGACGTCGTCGCGAGCACGCGTTCGCCGGTCTCGACGTCGATGGCGGCGACGCCGACCCAGAAGTCGAGGCCGAAGCCGACGGGTTCGCCGGTCGTCGCGTCGACGGCGACGACGCGCACCTCGAGCTGGTGCTTGACGCGCAGGTGGACGACCGTGGTGACGCCCGGCTCGACGACGAACGGGTCGCTCACGAGGCCCGGGAACTCGACCCCGCCGAACGTCGGCGTCGAGGCGACGTAGGTGTCGCAGACGACGGGGTACCCGGAGTCGGTCGAGTCCTTCGTCATGCGGATGCTGACGAAGCGACGCGCCGCGCGATCCTCCTCGGTGGTGGTGAGGGTCGCGAAGGAGAACGGCCCTTCGTAGTCGGGCGGGATCTCGAGACGCACGAACCCGATGCGGTCGAGCGGGACGTCGACGTCGAGCACCTCGCCGGCGACCACGTCGACCTCCTCGAAGGCGCCGAACGGCTCGACCTGGACGCGGTGCCGCACGGGCTCGAGACCGAGCACGGTGTAGACGACGGCGTCGTCCTCGCGTGCGTCGCGCTCGAGGTCCGCGAGGTAGTCCCAGGGGTAGTCCGCGCCCTCCCCCGCCGAGCGCTGCAAACCGACCTCGAGCCCCGTGTTCGCGAGGGCGAGCACCTCCGGCGTCGCGCGCACGACGATGCGCAGCCCGCCGAGCCCGACCAGGTCCGACGCCGCGCGCAGGTCGATCTCCGTCAGCTCGCCGGCCGGCAGCTCGACCCGCGCGATGCGCGAGGTCGGACGGTCGTCCGTACGTTCGATCCACACGCGCGTCGACGCGGCGGCGAGCTCGTCGACGACGACCGGATCGGCACTCGTGATCGCGACCTTCTTCACGTCGCCCTTGGGGAAGGTCTGCGTCACGACGAACGACGTCGGCTCGGTCGGTCCGTCGTGCAGCACGCGGATCGACGCCGCGCTCGTGAGGACGACCTCGACGCGGTGCGCGTCCGGTGCGACGAGGAGCGAACGCCACTCCTTGCCGTCCGCTCCGACCCAGACCGACTTCTCCACGTTCGCTCGCGGCAGCACGAGCGGCAGCTCCAGCCCCTCGCGCACGCCGGCGAGTCCGAAGTCGCTCCCCCACGAGTAGCGCTCGCGTGACGGCGGGACGACCGATCCGCCGAACGCGACGTCGACGGGTCCGCGCGCCTCGAACGGCACGGAATCGGCCCACACGAGGCTCGCACCGTCCTCGATCGCGACGCGCAACAGGAAGCGCGGCGCGCGCGCCGGCGCACCCTCCACCGACACGGGTTCGGCGTCCTCCGGGAACGTGAGTTCGACGGGCCTCGCGACGAGACCGGCGACGGAGATCTGCGAGAACTCGTCGAGCGAGTGCGGGAGCACGGGGAGCTCGACCGCGTGCTCCCAGACCTCGAACTCGACCGGCGCGGCTCCGTCCTGCGACCACCGGCCGCTGCCGAGCCACTGGCGGTCGATCCACGGGCACGGCTCGACGGCGACGAGGCCGAGCACGG